>NZ_LFKZ01000116.1:0-80458 GCF_028128975.1 Bradyrhizobium sp. CCBAU 45321 | reverse complement strand
GAGCGCATCGGTCGTGGAGAGCTGCGCGAAGCGGCGCTCGACCAGCGCCTCGGTGCGCGATGCAGTCAGGCCGGACTCGTTGGAATCGTCGGAGAGCAGGGGCTCCTCGTCGCCGCGACCTTCCTCCTGAAGGCGTACGGTCTCGTCGTCCTCGCCATTTTCGGCATGCTCGATCGCCTCGCTGCCGCGGAAATGCAAGTCGAACAGCCGATCGAAAGTGGCGCGACGTTCGGGCGGCGGGGCGAGGGTGGCGAGCGCAGATTGCCTGATGTCGTCGAGCTTGCGCGGTCCGAGCAGCGCGATCGCGGCGAGGAACGCAGTGGTCTGCTCCGGTGCAACGGCAAAGCCGTTGGCGCGCAGCAGCGCGACGAAGGAAACAAAGGTGCGGGCAGCGCGCGGGAGCTGTGGCTCGTTGCTCATGCGGTCGCCTCCGCGAGCATGGCGTCGAGCCGGGGCGCGATGAAGTGCAGGTCCTCTTCGTCCTTCAGCGCCACGCCGATCGAGCGCTTGAAGGCATCGGGCCAGCGTGCGCCGCCCTTGTTGAGGAGGGTCGCGGCCTCGGCCCAGTCGACGGCTTCGGCGATGCCGGGGGCCTTGCTCAGCGGTTCGCGCCGCAATCTCTCGACGGCCGCGACGACGGCGCGGGCCGTGGTTTCGGCGACGCTGGAGGCGCGCATCATGATGATGCGTGCCTCGCGCTCCGCCGTCGGATAATCGATCCAGTGATAGACGCAGCGGCGGCGCAAGGCCTCGTGCAGATCGCGGGTCCGGTTCGAGGTGAGCACGACGACCGGCCGCTCGGCCGCGCGGACCGTGCCACGCTCGGGAATCGAGATCTGGAAGTCGGATAGGAATTCGAGCAGGAAGGCCTCGAACTCCTGGTCGGCGCGGTCGATTTCGTCGATCAGGAGCACGGTGGAATCAGGTGCGCGCAGCGCCGCCAGCATCGGCCGCTCGATCAGGAACGTCTCGCCATAGATGTCGATGCTCTCATCGCCGGCCTGACGGATCGCAAGCATCTGGCGCGGGTAGTTCCACTCATAGAGCGCGGCAGAGGCGTCGATGCCCTCGTAGCATTGCAGGCGGATCAGGCGGCGGCCGAGCACCGCGGCGATAGCTTTGGCAGCCTCCGTCTTGCCGACGCCGGGCGCGCCTTCCAGTAGCAGTGGCTTACCGAGCGCGAGGCCGAGATAGGCGGCGGTCGCAAGGCCCTCGTCGGCGAGGTAATAGGCCGCGCGCAGCGCCTTCTCCAGCGCCTCCGGGCTGTCGATGCCGACGATGTTGCTGCGAACCGCCACGGCCGATCCTTTAGCGCCGCGCCTGCGGCCGCGCGCCGCCCTGCGCCTTGATCGCCCGCAGCACCTTTTCCGGCGTGATCGGCAGGTCGTCGATGCGAACGCCGACCGCGTTGAAGATCGCATTCGCCACTGCGGGCAGCACCGGGTTGGCGCACATTTCGCCAGGGCCTTTTCCCCCGAACGGACCGTCAGGGGCGGGACGCTCCAGCACGGCAATGTCGTGCGGGCAGATGTCGCCGGGACCGGGCATCAAATATTCGACGAAGTCGCGCGGCCCGTGGACGGGATCGGGATAGTATGGCTCAGGCGTCTCGTAGAGTGCATGGCTGACGCCCATCCAGGCGCCGCCGACCAGTTGCTGCTCGACCAGGCGCGGATTGAGCGCACGGCCGAGCTCGTAAGCCGAGTCCATCCGTACCATCGCGACCTCGCCGGTCTCGTCGTCCACCTCGACCTCGGCGACGAGGCAGGCATGGGCATAGCAGGTCGCGGGCGACATCTCGCCCGTTTCAGGGTCGACGTTGGAGAGCGGCACCAGGAAGATGCCGCGGCCCGAGATGGTCTTGCCCTGTTTGAACTGCGCGGCGATGGCGACATCCTTGGTCGAGATCGAGCGGTGCGGCGCGCCCTTGACATGGATGTTGCCGCGTCCATCGGTCTCGAGATCGGCGGCGTTGACCTCGAGCTCCTCGGCGGCGGCCTCCATCATCACGCCGCGCGCCTCGCGGGCGGCGGCCATCACGGCGTTGCCGACGCGATGGGTGCCGCGCGAAGCGAACGAGCCCATGCAATGCGGGCCGGTGTCGGAGTCCGCCGTGTCGACATAGACGTCCTCGATGGGCACCCCCAGCGTCTCCGCGCAGATCTGCCGCGTCACCGACTTCATGCCCTGGCCGAGGTCGATCGACGACAGCGCCACGGTGAACTTGCCGCTCGGGTTGGAATGCACCAGCGCCTGGCTCGGATCGCCGCCGAGATTCATGCCGATGGGATAATTGATCGACGCCATGCCGCGTCCGCGATGCCGGGTCATCTAGCGCCTCCTGGTGCCGAAGACGGAGGAGAAACGGGTCGCGCCGTGCGAGGGTGCGGCCGGGCGCGGCGGAGGAGGTGGCGGCGCCGGGGGCGGTGGCTCGCGCGGCGGCTCTCCTGTTGCCGTCACCGGCGCGCGGTCGTAGGTCGTGCGCTGCTGCGCAGGCGCGGCCGGCCGCGCCCGGGAATCCGTCGGTGTCGGCGGGATCACGGCGCGGCTGCCGCCGCCGTCCTTGCGCGAGGAGGCTCGCCTGAACTCGTCGCGGATCGGCCATTTGGCCTTTTCCGCCGCAACCTGGACGCACTCGATCAGTGCCGTGTTCTTGGCCTCGCGCCGATGCGCCTTCATGTCGCCGTCGCGATAGGCGTTCAGAATCCGGAACTCCATCGGGTCCATGCCGACGAGGTTTGCGAGCTTGTCCATCTGGCATTCGATGGCGAAGTCCATCGCGGTGACGCCGAAGCCGCGCATCGCGGTCGCCGGCGTGCGGTTGGTGAAGACGCAATAGACATCGCCATAGACGTTCGGGATGGTGTAGGGGCCCGGCAGGTGCGCGGCGCATTTCACGGCGGCATAGCTCGACAGCCGCGTATAGGCGCCGTTGTCGAAATAGGCGCGGATCTTGCGCGCGACGATGCGGCCGTCGCGCATCACGCCGTCCTTGATGTAGATGCGTTCGGCGCCGCGCGGCGGGCCGTATTGCATCTCCTCCTCGCGGCCGAACACGTAGCGGACGGGGCGCCCTGTCAACATGGCGCCGAGGATCGCGAGCGGCTCGGTCAAGGTGTCGACCTTGCCGCCAAAGCCGCCGCCGACGGTGCCGCCGATGAAGTGGAAGGTGTTGGAGGGCACGTCGAGGATCTTGGCGCAGGTGTCGACCGAGAAGAACAGCGCCTGGGTCGAGGTGTAGACGACGTAGCGGCCGTTCGTGTCGGGCGCGGCGATGGCGCCGTTGGTTTCGGTCGGCGCGTGCTCGATCGGCGACATCTGGTAGCGCTGTTCGAGCACGTGGTCGGCGGTTGCGAGCGCGGCATCAGCGTCGCCGAAGCGCAGGCGCTGGTGGTCGTAGACGTCATGATAGATGAAGGCGTTCTTCGGATAGGTCTCGTTGACGACAGGCGCACCCGGCTTCAGCGCATCCTCGACGTCGAACACGGTCGGCAGCGGCTCGTAGTCGATCCTGACCTTTGCGATCGCCTCGAACGCCTCGCGCTCGCTGTCGGCGACGATAGCGAGGATCGGCTCGCCCTTGTAGCGGACCTTGTCAACCGCCAGCGACGGCTCGTCGTCCTTGCCGAAGTTGATCAGGCTGAGCAGCGTGTTGAGGTTGCGTGGCACGTCCGCGCCGCGGATGATCCGGCGCACGCCTGCCGAGCGCTCGGCCTCGGTGGTATCGATGCGGCGCAGCCTTGCATGGGCCTGGGTCGACCGAACGACCTTCAGGTGCAGCATGCCCTGCAGCTTGTGGTCGTTGAAATAGCTGGACGTGCCCGTGATGTGGCCGAGCATGTCCTGCCGCTGCGTGCCCTTGCCGATTTCCTTCAAATTATCATCACGCTCGTCGGCGAAGATGTCCTTGCGCAGTTCCAGCATGGTCTGACCTCAGGCGCTGGCCCGGCCGCCCGCGGCGGCGAGGATGGCATTGATGATGGGCTCGTAGCCGGTGCAGCGGCAGATGTTGCCGGAGATCGCCTCGATGACGTCGGCCCGGCTCGGGGTCGGATTGCGGTCGAGCAGCGCCTTTGCAGCCATCAGCATGCCCGGCGTGCAATAGCCGCACTGGGCGGCGAAATTGTCGGCAAAGGCGCGCTGCAGCGGATGCAGGTTCGGGCCTTGCTTCATGCCGTCGAGCGTCTCGACCGAGCGGCCCGCGACGGTCTCGGCGAGCGTCAGGCAGGAGAGGTGAAGCTCGCCATCGATCAGCACGCTGCATGTGCCGCAGCCACCCTGGCCGCAGCCGAATTTCGGCGTCATGTCGCCGATCAGCTCGCGCAGCGCGACGAGCAGATTGGTGCCGCCGTCGACGAAGATCGCGACGTCGCGGCCGTTGTGGCGAAACTGCAGGGGGATCTTTGTCATGGCGAGCTATTCCTGTCCCGACAGCAGGCGCCGCAAATGCACGCCGACGATCTCGCGGCGGTACCAGGCGCTGCCGAGCGCGTTGTCTGAGGGCGTTGTTCCTTCTGTAGCCGCCGAAGCAGCAGCTGCGATGGTCGCAGCATCCAACGAGCGGCCCTCCAGCGCGCGCTCGGCGGCGCGAGCGCGGATCTGGGTCGGCGCCATCGAGCCCAGCGCAATCCGCGCACCCGCGATCCGTCCGCCGCTGACCGGCAGATGCGCGGCAAGTGTAATCACCGAGCCGCCCTTCGGCTTGATGCGCGCGATCTTGCGATAACGAAACGCCTCGCTGCTTGCCGGCCGCGTGCAGGACACCGACAGCACCAACGTCCCTACCTGGCGCTCGCGCCCCTGCAAAAACTCCTCGATCGGAATATCGCGCGAGCCGAAGCCGCCTTGAACCGCAATGGTGGCGTCGAGCGCCAGCAGCGCCACGGTGAAATCGCCGTAAGGGTTCGGCGCGAACAGATTGCCACCGATTGTGCCCATATTGCGCACGGCGGGACCGCCGATCGAGCGGGCAGGGGCATGCAGGAAGGCGAGGTCGCGCTCGGCGAGCACGCGCGCGAAGGTGACGCCGGCACCGAGCGTGATGCGCGGGCCTGAGGCATCGATCCGGGTCAGCGCCTGGTCATGCGCCCGGACGATCGTCGAGATCGACACGTCGCCTTCGTTCAGCGCGCGCATCACCAGCGTGCCGCCGCCGAGATAGCGCGCGCTCCGGTCCGACGACAGCGCGCCAGCCGCCTCGCTCGCATTCGCAAAGGTTTTTACCGTCACGGCCATGGCTTAAGCGGCCTCCTTCAGATGGCGGCGGATCGCTTCGAATCCGGCCTGATAGATGTCTTCGGCGACCATGTGGGTGATGCGGTCCTTGTCCTCCGGCTTCGTCGTGAAACGCGATTCCCAGTGCCAGAAGGTGCGGTCGCCGTCGGTCACCGGCAGCAGCCGGACATGGGCGACGTAATTGAACATCGGGACCGGCGTATCGAGCAGGCAATAGCTGAAGGTCTGCTCGAGATCGGACAGTGCCAGCAGCTGCTCGCGCAGCTCCGAGCCGTCCTTCAGCTTGAATCGCCGGACGCAGCCGATCTTGTCGGAAGACTGCGCGCGTTCGATCGCGGAGGTCGCCACCGCCGGATGCCAGCGATCGTGACCGTTGAAATCGCGCAGCACGTCCCACACCGCCTCGGTCGGTGCGTCCAGGATCGTGCTTTTGACGATATGCGGCACGGCTAGCCCTCTGTTGTTCTCTTCACCTCGCCCCGCTTGCGGGGAGAGGCATAGGCCGCCTGCGGCGGCCGTTTTGAAGGACGCCGAAGCAAGGCTTCGGCGCTGGCGAAGCGCCGGGTGAGGGGGAGTCTCCGCGAGTCCAACTGCCTCCGTCCCCGGAGAGGCTCCCCCTCACCCCAACCCTCTCCCCGCAAGTGGGGAGAGGGGGCGCAGTGTGCCTTGATCGAAACAGGTCGGATCACGTCAGCCTCCGAACACGCGCTTCAGGGCGTCGAAGCCGCCCTGGAACACGCCGCCGCCGATGTTGTTGACGAGCTCGGTCTCCCGTTCCGGCGCGCAGTCGAATTCGGCGGTCCATTCCATGAACGTCTGGTCGCCGTCGGTGACGGGTGTCAGGCGCAGGGTGGCGACGTAGTTCTCGACGCCCATCGGCGATTCCAGGATCGAGTAGGTGCAGAACATGTCGTAGTCGGAGAGGCCGAGCAGCTTCTCGCGGATGCGGTCGCCGTTGCGCAGGCGGAAATCCCTGACGCAGCCGATCTTGTCGGCGGGCTCGCCGCCCTCGATCCGGCTTTCGGCGATGGCCGGGTGCCAGTTCGGCAGGCCATTGAAATCGCGCACCCGCGCCCAGACGCGGTCGTTGCGGGCGTTGACGACGGTGGAGACGTAGACGCGGGCCATCGCTTAAGACCTCAGCTCTTCTTCCGCGGGCCGCGCTCGGAAGGCTCGCCACCCTCGCTCGCAGGCGGAGCGGCCGCCGGCTTGTCGCCGCCGCCACCACCTCCGCCGCTCTTGCGCGCGGCCTCCTTGATGCCCTGCATGTCGCGGGCCTCGCGGATCAGCCCCGGCATCTTGGCGAGGCTGCCGCCCTCGACGCCGATGTCGGACAGGATCGAGTCGATCAGCGGCGCCTGGACGCGATAGCGCAGCGCCGAGTCGATCACCTCGTCGGTGGCGCTGCGGCCGCCATTGCCGTTGCCGTGACCGTTGCCGTTGAGGCCGTCGACCTGGAGGATGCGGATGCCCTCGATCTTCTCCATCGGCTTGACGCTCTCGCGCACGATGCCCTCGATGCGGTCGAGCAGTTTTCTGCGGAACAGCGAGTAGCGCGCCTGGTCGGTCAGCACGTTCTCGGCCTCGTTCAGCATGCGCTGCGCCTCCGCCTCGACTGCGGCGCGCACACGCTCGGCCTCGGCGGCGATGCGGGTCTCCTCCGCCTGCTTCTCCGCCAGCAGGACCTCGACGGTCTTGCGCCGCTTGGCGATCTCGCTCTCGCGGGCGGTGATGACGCGTTCGGTGGCTTCGGTCGCCCGGATCCGCGCCTCCTCGGCGGCTGCGCGCGCGGCCGACTCCTCCAGCGATTTCTGATGGATGGCGATGGCCTTCTCCATCAGCACCGTCTCGACGTCCTTCTCGCGGTTGACCTCGAGCTTGCGCAGCTCGCGCTCGCGGCCGATGCGGGCCTCGTCGAGGCCGCGATCGGACGCGATGCGGGCGCGCTCGACTTCCTCACGGGAGGCGATCTCGGCTTCCTGCAGGGACTGCACGCGGGCGACCTCGAGCTGCTCGATGGCACGACGACGCTCGATGCGAGCGGCTTCCAGGGCTTGCTCGCGCGAGACGTCGGTGGTCTCGACCTCCTTGCGAGCGACGATCTCGGCCTGCCGGACCTGGCGGTCGGCGTCGATCCGCTCGGACTTTTTGGTCGACAGCGCGATGACGCGGTCCTCGTCCGCGATCTCGATCGCCTTCTTCTGCTCGATATTGAGCACCTCGCGCTTTTTGGAGGCATTGATGCGCTCGGCCTCGAGCGCCAGGTCGACCGTGATGCGCTGCCGCTCGATGGCGTCGCGCCGCTTCAGCTCGGCGGCATCCAGGATCCCGGTCCGCTCGATCTCCAGCGCGCGCGTTTCACGCTCGGCCTGGATGCGCTCGGCCGCAACCGCCTTCTCCTGGGCGATGCGGGCGGCCTCGATCGCCTCGCGCGAGGCGATGTCGGCTTCCTCGACGGCGCGGTTGCGGGCGATCTCCAGCGAGCGCACGCGCTCTTCCTGGGCGATGCGCGAAGCTTCCGTGGTCTCGCGCGCGGCGATGCCGGCGACGTCGAGCGCCTGGTTGCGCTCGATCTCCAGCTGCCGCGTGCTCTGCTCGGCGGCGATGCGCTCGGCAGCGAGCGTCCGCTCCCGCGCAATGCGGGCGGCCTCGACCGCGCGCTGGGCCTCGATTTCGGCCTCCTGGATGGTTCGCACCTGCTGGATCTCCAGTGCGCGGGTCCGCTCATCGGAGGAGATGCGTTCGACATTGACGATCAACGTCTGGGCGATGCGGGCCTTTTCGGTGGCCTCGCGTGCGGCAATCTCGGCCTCGTCGACCGCGCGCGTCCGCTCGATCTCGCGGCGGCGTGTCTCCTCTTCATTGGCGATGCGGGCATCGGTGACGACGCGGTCCTGCTGGATGCGGGCCTTTTCGATGGCCTCGCGGGCGGCGATCTCGGCTTCCTCGACCGTGCGCATCCGCTCGATCTCGCGCTGGCGCACTTCGCGTTCGGACGCGATGCGGGTGGTGTCGATCGAGCGCTGGTTGGCGATCCGGGTCTTCTCGATCTCCTCGCGCGCCAGCAGCTCCTTCTCCTCGATGGTGCGGGTCCGCTCGATCTCCTTCTGGCGGGTCTCGCGCTCGGAGGCGATGCGGGCCTCTGCAATCGCCTGCTCATTGGCGATGCGGGCGCGCTCGATGGCCTCGCGGGCGGAAATCTGCGCCTGCTCGGCCTCGGTCTCGCGCAGGGCCCGCTCGCGCGCGACTTCGGTGCGCTGAAGCGCACGGCGCATCTCGATGTCACGTTCCTGCTCGAGGCGCGCGGTCTCGCTCTCGCGCTCGATCTCCAGCGCCTGCCGTTCGGCCTCGAGGTTGCGGGAGCGGATCTTGATCATCGAATCCTGCTCGATGTCGTTGCGCAGCTTCCGCCTGGCCTCGATGTCCTCCATCAAGCGGGTCAGGCCTTCGGCGTCGAAACGGTTCGAAGGGTTGAAGAACTCGAGGTCTGTCTGGTCAAGATCGGTGATCGCGACCGATTCCAGCTCGAGGCCGTTCTGGGCGAGAGCTTCCGCCGCTTCGGTCTTGACCCGCGCGACGTAGTCGCCGCGACGCTCGTGCATTTCCTCCATGGTCATCTCGGAGGCGACCGAGCGGATCGCGGAGATGAACTTGCCGGCCAGCAGTGCGTGGAGCTGCCCGGGTTCCAGGGTGCGGCGGCCGAGTGTCGCCGCGGCAATCGAGACGGCCTCCCGAGTCGGCTGCACGCGGACGTAGAAGTCGGCCTCGATGTCGACGCGCATGCGGTCGCGGGTGATCACGGCATCCTGCTTCGAGCGCACGATGCCCATCGGCAAGACGTTCATGTTGACAGGCGTGTAGTCGTGGATGAACGGCAGCACGAAGGCGCCGCCATTGATCACCACGCGTTCGCCGAGGAAGCCGGTGCGGACGAACGAGGTCTCCTTGGAGGAGCGGTGGTAGAGCCAGTTCACGATATAGACGCCAACCACGATCACGATGATCGCGACGATCAGCCAGAGGATCAATTCACCGACCAGCATCCCTGACATCTTTCCCTCCCTCGAACCAATCAGGCGCTATCGCGCGCCGATCGCCTTGAATTGCCGCACTTGTTCCGTCAGCGCCCGCTCCACCGGCAGCCGCTCCATCGAGGACGCCCCGTAGAAGCCGTGGCAATGACGGGTATTCTTCATGATAAAGTCCGCGTCGGCGGGATCGGCGATCGGCCCGCCATGCGCCAGCACCAGGATGTCCGGATTGACGCTGAGCGCGGCGGTCGCCCAGGTGTCGATCTGCGCCGGGCAGTCCTTGAGCTTCGGCGCGGTCTGCGCACCGATCGTGCCGCCGGTCGTCAGGCCCATGTGGCAGACGATGATGTCGGCGCCGGCGATCGCCATCGCCGCGGCTTCCTTTTCGCTGAACACGTAGGGCGTCGTCAGCATGTCCTTGTCGTGCGCCTTGGCGATCATGTCGATCTCGAGCGCATAGGACATGCCGGTCTCTTCGAGATTGGCGCGGAAGGTGCCGTCGATCAGGCCGACGGTCGGAAAATTCTGGACACCGGCAAATCCGAGCGCCTTCAGCTGGTCGAGAAAGACGTCCATGTCGCGGAAGGGATCGGTGCCATTGACGCCCGCAAGCACCGGGGTCTGGCCGACCACGGGGAGCACCTCGTTCGCCATTTCCAGCACGATGGCGTTGGCATCGCCATACGCCATCAGGCCCGCCAGCGAACCGCGCCCGGCCATGCGGTAGCGGCCGGAATTGTAGATGACGATGAGGTCGACGCCGCCGGCTTCCTCACATTTGGCTGAGAGCCCGGTGCCGGCCCCGCCGCCGACGATCGGCTCGCCGCGCTTTGCCATGTCGCGAAACCTTTTCAGCAGCGCCGCGCGTTCAAACCTGGCCATCGGTCACCTCGCGAGTCTCCGCCGCACCCCGGTGCGCCCGAACAGGGTTCGGAACGCGCTGACGGTGGCGGCGGCGAAATCGGGATCGTTGATGTTCTTAGGGATGCGAATGAGCTGGCGGTTGCCGGTCTGCCGCACGGTGCGCTCCAGCGTGCGGAACAGCGCGGCATCGGCATCCGGATCCCAGAACGGCTGGCCTCGCGCGTCGAGCGCGGAGACGCCGCCCTCGGGCATGAAGAAACGCACCGGGCCGTCCATCTGGTTGAGCCGCTCGCCGATCCAGCGGCCCATCCGCTCGTTCTCTTCCACCGTCGTCCGCATCAACGTCACCTGTGGATTGTGGACGTGGAATTTGCGGCCGCGATAGCGCTCGGGAATTGTGTCGGGCGCGCCGAAATTGACCATGTCGAGTGCGCCGACCGAGCCGACATAGGGCAGGCGGCTGCGGATGATCGCGCCAAAGCGGTCTTCGGTCGCCGGGAACACGCCGCCCATCAAGAGGTCGCAGATCTCAGTCGTGGTGAGGTCGATCACGCCGGCGAGCTGGCCGGACTCCACGAGCTTCTCCATCGAGCGTCCGCCGACGCCGGTGGCATGAAAGACCAGGCATTCGAAATCGTCCCGCAGGTCGGCGGCGATCTTCTGCACGGCCGGCGTGGTGACGCCGAACATGGTGATGCCGACCGCGGGCAGGCCTGCCTCGCGCGCCGTTGCGGCACGCGCGTCGAGCCGCGCCTTGACCATGCCGGCGAGCGCATTGGCCCCGTTGGCGAGCACTGCGCGCGAGATCGAGTTCAGCCCCTGCACGTCGGTGACCGAGTACATCATCGTGATGTCGGCCGGGCCGACATAGGGCCCGACATCGCCTGATGCGACGGAGGAGATGATCAGCTTGGGCACCCCGACGGGTAGGGCGCGCATGCCCGGGGCGACCAGCGAGGCCGCGCCCGAGCCGCCCGCCGAGATCACGCCGGCGACATTGCCCTGGCGCCGCAGCCAATTCGCAAATGCATCCGCCATTGCTGTCACGGCGGCACCGCGGTCGGTGCCGAACACGGCGGAGCCGCCGCGGCCGTGGTTTAGGGCGATCTCCTGCGCGGAGACATCGCAGGATGAATGCTTGCCGCTGGTCGAGACGTCGACCAGCCGCGTCCGCAGGCCGCTTTCGGCGATGATGTCGCGGATGTAGCGCAGCTCCTGGCCCTTGGTATCGAGCGTGCCGACGACCAGCACCACTGGCGGGCCCGAAGCCTGCGTCGCCACCGGTTCGCGCTTGCGCCGCGCGGTCTCGTCGAGCTGCGCGACTTGCGTCGAGAGCGTCCGCGCGGCGGCCTCGATGCGGGCGATCGGCACCGGTTGCGACCATCGCGTCGGCAGCGTCGGGTTGGAGATGTAGATGCGGACCGGCCCGTCGCGCCGTGGGGCCGGCGCCGGTTTCGCCTCGGCACCCGGCTCGGCGACGTCGAGATCCGGTTCGAGCTCCGCATGAAGCCCGACGCCGAGCAGGCGCTGCTGGAGCTCGCGGTCCGCGGCAAGGCGCGCGGAGTCGATGATGCGGTTGATGCGGCCGTTGACCATGATCGCGACGTTGCGCGAGATCGCGGTGGCGACGCCGATGTTCTGCTCGATCACGAGCACGGACATGTCGCCGTCTTCGCCCAGCCGCAGCAGCATCTCCTCGACCTGCGCGACGATGACGGGCGCGAGGCCTTCGGTCGGCTCGTCCATGATGAGCAAATGCGGGTTGGTGAGCAGCGCGCGCGAGATCGCCAGCATCTGCTGCTCGCCGCCGGAGAGCTGGCCGCCGCCGTGGCCCTTGCGCTCGGCGAGGCGCGGGAATGTGTCGTAGATCCGCTCGACGGTCCAGGCGCCCGAACGCAGGCCGCCGGCGAGCTGCAGATGCTCGTCGACGCTGAGCGAGCGCCAGAGACGGCGTCCCTGCGGCACGTAGCCGACGCCGAGCCGGGCGATCTGGGCCGGCGGCCGCCGCGTGACATCCTCGCCGCGGACGCGAATCGAGCCGCCGCTCACGCCGACCAGTCCCATGATCGCCTTGCACAGCGTGGTCTTGCCCATGCCGTTGCGGCCGACGACGGAGAACACGCCGCTGTCCAATGTGAGATCAACGCCTTGCAGCGCATGCGAGTGGCCGTAGTAGACGTCGAGGCCGCGAACCTCGAGCGCCGGATTGCTGCGGCGGACCTCATTCATGGCCGCCCCCGAGATAGAGCTCCTGCACCTCGGGGTCGGACTGGATCTCCTCCGGCAGGCCTTCCTTGAAGACGCGGCCGTTGTGCATCATCGTAACGCTCTCGACGACGCGCAGCGCAACGTCCATGTCGTGCTCGATGATGATGTAGCCGATATGGGCCGGCAGGGAGGTCAGGATCTCGATCAGCTCGGCTCGCTCCGTGGGCGACAGGCCCGCGGCCGGCTCGTCGAACAGCACGAAGCGCGGGGCGCCCGCGAGCGCCAGCGCGATCTCGAGCTGGCGCTGCTGGCCGTGGGCGAGCTCGGCCACGCGCTGGTCCTTCACGGCGGAGAGATGCACGGCCTGCACCAGGTTGTCAGCCGCATGCATCAGCGCATCGTTCTGCCCCGGACGCAGGAACGAGAAGCGCCCGCGCGAGACGCCGCGGCAGGCGAGATAGACGTTGTCCTGCACAGTGAGGCCGGGGAACAGCGCCGAAATCTGGTAGGTGCGGCGCAGCCCGCGGCGGATGCGCTCATAGGGCGGGAAATGCGTCACGTCCTCGCCGAAGAAGCGGATGGTGCCGGAGGAGGGCGGGAAGTCGCCCGTGATGCAGTTGAACAGCGTGGTCTTGCCGGCACCGTTCGAGCCGAGCACGGCGCGCCGCTCGCCCGGCCGCACGGTGATGGTGACGTCGGTCAACGCGGCGAGCGCGCCGAACAGCCGCGTCACGCCGCGCAGCTCGAGCGCTGCGCCGGCACCGACGGCGGAGAGGCGTTGGGCGACGCTATCCATGGCCGCGCCCTCCACCGGAGCGGCTCGCCTCGCGCCGTTGATGCTGACGCCAGCGCTGCCACAGGCCGATGACGCCGTCCGAGGACCAGAACACGATGGCGAGGAAGCCGAGCCCGATCAGCAGGCGGAAGCGGTTGCCGTCGAGTCCGAGTCGGACCAGGAAGTCGAGCGCGAAGGTGCGCAGCAGCACGAAGATCAGCGCGCCGATGAAGGGCCCGATCGGGCGGGTGATGCCGCCGACGACGGCGATGATCAGCACGTCGATGCACGCGCCGACGCTGACCGAACCCGGCGAGATCTGGCGATAGTTCCAGACCTGGAGCACGCCGGCCAGCGCCGCGACGAAAGACGCGAAGGCATAGGCCGCGACGCGGTGCGCATTGACGTTGAAGCCGAGCGCCGCCATCCGCCGCGGATTGTCGCGCACACCCTGGAGCGCCAGGCCGAACGGCGCGCGCGAGAGGTATTCGACCGCGAAATAGCAGAGCGCGGCGACCGCGAGCACGATGTAATAGAAGGGAATGTCGGCGCGCCAGTTCACGCCCCAGAAGTGTGGCGTAGCCACCGTGTTGATGCCGGTATGACCGTTGAAGATCGCCCAGTTCTGGTTGGTGAAATAGTAGAAGGCCGCTCCGATCGCGAGCGTGATCATGATGGTGTAGATGCCTTCGGTGCGCACCGCGAGCGCTCCGCCGAGCGTGCCGAAGGCGGTCGCCAGCGCCAGCGCCATCGGCACCGCGAGCCACCACGGCCAGCCCAGGCTGATATTGGGGTTGCCGCTGACGCCGAACACCGCGACCATGTAGGCTGAGAAGCCCGCGATGGTGAGCTGCATCAGGCTGACCATGCCGCCATAGCCGGCAAGAAACATCAGGCTCAGCGCCACGGTGCCGAGGATCAGCGTGGTCGCGAAGATCTCGATCAGAAAAAAGCTGCTCGCGATCAGCGGCATGATCAGGAGAATGGCCGCGACGGCCCAGGCAGCGGGGTTGTTGATCTCCGGCCATGTCCGGGCGGGGGGCTGCGCCTTGGTGGCGCGGCCTAGGGCAACTGGGGCATCGTGGGCGAGCGACATCTCAGCGCCTCGCCAATAGGCCTTGCGGCCTGATCGCCAGCACCAGCACCATGATCAGGAAGGTCACGACGATGGCGTAGGTCGGGATGTAGACCGAGCCGAGCTGCTCGGCGAGGCCGATGATCAGCGCGCCGAGCGCGGCGCCCGGGATCGAGCCCATGCCGCCCACGATCACAACCACGAGGGACGCCAGCAGGAAACGGATGTCTTCGCCGGGCGACAATGACTGGAAGGTGCCGCCGACGACGCCGGCGATGCCGGCAAGCCCCGCGCCGAAGGCGAACACGCCGACGAAGACGAGCTGGATGCGCACGCCCGTCGCGGCGAGAATATCGCGGTCGTCCACGCCGGCGCGGATGATCATGCCGATCCGGGTGCGGTTGAGCGCGAGCCACATCGCGACGCCGATCACCACGGAGGCCACGAAGATCACGAGCCTGACGAGTGGATATCTGAGGTAGACCGGATCGCCCGAGGATTTGATCGCAGTCACCAGCGGCAGCTCGATGGGACCGATCAGCCATTTCGGGGTCTGGATCTGGTAGAAGTCGCCCCCGCAGGCCCACAGCATGAGATCGGCAAACACGATCGAGAGCCCGATCGTCACCATGGTTTGCCTGAGATCCTGGCCCTCCATCCGGCGGAACACGATCACCTGCAGCAGCACGCCGACGACAGCGGTCAGGATGAAGGCGACGACGAAGCCGAGGATCCAGGAGCCGGTCGATGAGCTGATGGCGTAGCCGATATAGCCGCCGAACAGATAGAGCGAGCCGTGCGCGAGGTTGACGTTGCGCATCAGGCCGAAGATCAGCGTGAAGCCGCTGGCGACCAGGAAGTAGAGGCCGCCAAGCGTGATGCCATTGAACACCGCGTTGAGGAAGACGCGCTTGCGGCCGATCGCCTCTTCCAGCCCCGGCGGCCAGACCGCGAAGATCAGCCAGAGCCCGACCGCAATCGCGATGATCGTAATCAGCGCCCAGGCCGGATGGCGTTCGACGAAGCGGCTCATGGCTTCACCTCGCCCCGCTTGCGGGGAGAGGTCGGCGCGTAGCGCCGGGCGAGGGAGACTCTCCGCGAGTCAAACTGCCGCCGCACTTGCGGAGACTCCTCCTCACCCAGACCCTCTCCCCGCAAGTGGGGCGAGGGGGCATGCAAGCCGTTGCCGGCTGCTGGCCCTGCCATGAGCGAACGTCCTCCCGTCACGCGCGATCCTCTTTTCCGGGATCGGGTTGCCGGCATCCTAGCCAAGCGGCGAGGGCGACGTTTGATCGTGAGTATCTTTTCGTGGCCTGCGCTCAGGCGCGCAAAACCTTGGCGGCGCGACGATAATCGGTCGGGGCCATCCCGACATTGGCGGCAAAAAAGCGCGTGAAACCGCTCTGCGAGGAGAAGCCGAGATCGAAGCCGATGTCGGCGATCGGTGTCTCGCTCGCCACCAGCGCTTCGAGCGCCTGTTCCATGATCAGCGTGTTGAGGTAGAGGTTTGGCGTGACGCCGGTCTGCACGCGGAACAGGCGGTAAAAATGCGGTCGCGACAGGCCGGATTCGCGCGCGATGGTGTCGAGCTCGATTTCAGCGCCGGGGCTCTCCGACATCATCTTGATGCACTTGCGGACGCGAAAATCGGTGACGCCGCCTGCGCGCGGATCGCGCGCGATCTCGGCCTGCTGCCAGCTTTCGTCGTAGCAGATGTCGATCAGTCGCCTCAGCTCGGAATCGAGACTGGAGAGCGATGGTGCGCCGCACACGAGCGCGGCGGTCCGCCTGATGTGCTTGTCGAGTGCTGGCGTGCGCTTGAACTGGGTGCGGCCGAAGCGCAACCGGTCGGAGCCGGAGGCATCCGGCGCAAACCATTCGGCGTTGACGTAGAGCACGAAGAAGATGGCGCCGCCGTCAAGATCGGTCGGCAGAAAGTTGTGCGGCTCCCAGGGATTGACGGCGACGACCGACGTCTCGGTGAGATCGTAATGCCCGTCGGAGACGTCGATGCATGCCGACATGCCGCCGACATGGAAGATCAGATGACCTTCGCGATGGGCGTGGATATTGAAAGGCCGGTTCAACTGATAAACCGTCGCCCGGCCGAAGCGGCCGTGGAAGACGGCGAGCGCACGGCTCATGCCTTCCCCTCCCGAGCATTCTTGTCTTTTCGGCCAGCCTTCAACAACACCGCCGAGATTGCAAGAGCGGAGAGCGACCGCGTCAGCGAGTCGCTCCCCGGTTGCGTCTGCCTGACGTGATGCGTCAGTATTTCTTACATTCCGGCACGGTGCGGCTCGGCAGCCCGATCTTGGAGAACACGGCCGGGTCGTAGCCGAGCGTCTGGTTCACGTTCGGGATCACCTTCACGACCTTGCTGAACAGCGCGCCCTTGCCGTCGTCGACGACTTCGGTGACGAAGTTGGTGCCGATCGCCTGGCGGTTGGAGTCGAGCTTGATCTTGCCGTTCGGTGCGTCGAGCTCGATCTTCGCCAGCGCTTCCTTGTACTTGGCCTGGTTGTTGGAGAGATCGCCGTTAACCTGACGCAGTGCGAGGATCAGCGCCATGGTCGAATTATAGTAGTTGGTGGCGAGCAGCGACGGGCTCGGGAAGCGCTTGTTGGGCGGGAAGGCGTCCTGATAGGCCTTCGCGAACTTCTGCCAGCCCGGATCCTCCCAAGTGTCGGCCTGGCCGCTCGCCGCGATGGTTCCGATCAGCGCGTTCTTGGCGTTGCCCTTCGACGACAGGATGGTCTGGTCGATCATGATAGAACCGCCCATCAGATGCGCCTTGCCGCCGGCCTGCTGATACTGGTTGAGGAAGTTGACGGCGTCGGCGCCGCCAAGCCCGAGATAGATGGCGTCGACGTCGTCGGGCAGGGCAGCGATGACGGAGGCGAAGTCCTTCGTTCCCAGCGGCACCCATTGCCGGTTGGTGACCTGTCCGCCCATGCCGCAGAACTCGAGCACCAACCCGAACACCTGGGTATAGATGAAGGAATAGTCCTCGCCGACGGTCGCGATCTTGCGATACTTCTTCTCTTCATAGGCGTATTTGCCGAGGCCGATCTGCCACTGCGCGCCGTCCATGTTGTAGCGGAAGAAGTTCGGTGCCGGGTCGACATAGGTCGTTTCCTGCGCACCGGATGCGGCATTGATGAATGTCAGCCCGGGATGGCTCTTGGCAAAATTCTTGACCGCGATGCCTTCGTCGCCGGAGAGCGGCGACAGCAGGATCTGCACCTTGTCCTGCTCGATCAGCTTGCGCACGGCGCGCACGGCGGAGTCCGGCGTTGCATCGGTCGAAGCGACGATGAATTCGAGTTCCTTGTCGCCGACCTTCTTGCCGAGCACGTTGAGCGCGGTCTGGTGGCCGCGCATGCCGTCCTCGCCGAGCACCGTGTAGGTGCCCTCGAGCGTTGCGGTCACGCCCACCTTGATCTTTTCCTGGGCGATCGCCGCGCCCGAAAGAAACAGGCTGCTCAACGCGAGCAGTCCGATGCTGCATTTCGACATGTGCTCCTCCCTGTGTCATCGCTTGTTGCCGCGACGAACCGTATGGTGCCCGTGGCGCTCGAAGCCCGCGGCTTTGGAGGAAAGCTAGCCGAAGTCGGATGCGCTGCACCCATCGCAGCCTCGTTCGGCTTGACTGGCAGTCTCATTTTTGAATGTTGCGGCGCGAGTAATTTTCGCGGTGCAGCAGGGCGCCCGCGCTAGCTGTAATCTTCGCCGAGAAACTGGTTGATCGCATCGAACGCCTGCAGACGGTTCTTCTCCAGCAGAACCATGTGCGTGCCTTCGCCGATCTCGACCCATCGCCGGTATGGCGCATGCTTCAGCGAAAGGAACAGGTCCTGCGCCGAAGCGATGGGCACGTCCTGATCCCATTCCGCGTGGACCAGGAGCACGGGCACGCGAATGTCGCCGGCGTCGTAGAGCCTCTTGCCGGCGGCCCAGTATTCGCGGATGTCCAGGATCGGGCCGTTGACCGCACGCATGATGGGAGGCGCTTGCGCGCTGCCTGACGGGTCGGTCGCGAGCGAGATATTGGCCCAGCGCTCGAAGCCGCCCGCCGGGATCAAGCTCGATCGTGCCGCTTCCGGCGCAGCCGAGAGCCAGCGCGTCCTGAAGTCCAGCACCGGAACGTTGCGATAGCCGCCGAGGCGCCCGCCTGCATCGATCGGAGCCGGACCCTGCAGCACCCAAAGCGGCGCGACCAGCGCGAGCTTGACGACCTTGTCGTTGTTGCCTGCGGTGTAAGCGCCGGCCACCGAGCCGCCCCAGGACATGGCAACCAGATTGAGGCGCGCGATCCTGCGTTGCTTGAGGATGTACGCGACGGCGCTGGCGAGGTCACGCACGCCGGCCTCGGTGCGCACGAGCGGTTCGGACTGCTCCGGCGGCGCGTCCATCTCGGACGGGCGGGTCGATTGGCCATAGCCGCGCACGTCGAGCGCGAAGACGTCGTAGCCATGGCCGGCGAGATGATCCATGAACGAGAGGCCGTCGAGTGGCGTATCGAAAAGGCTTCCCGATGAATAGGTCGCGCCGTGCATCATCAGGATGGTTCGCTCGGCGGAGAAGGTCTCGAGCGCCACGGGGCGCTTGTTGCGCAGGTGAAGCGAAATTCCGGCCGTGTCGCTCGGGATCATGAGATCCTCGACCACGATCTCGGGCCTGTCGACGCGCGCGCTGGCGTGCTGGTTCATGATCGCTCTCCGTTCAGACGAGTTGCCAGGTGAAGCGTCCTCCGGTGCGGCTGACGCGGCCGACCGATGACTGTGCGAAATGGGTGGTGAAGATGGTCGCGCCCCGCTCGGCAGCATTCTCCAGCACGAAGGCGCGCGAGCGCAACGCGGCTTCCGGGAATTCGCAGAAGCAGGAATTGAGCGAAGGCTCATAGACCTGGAGCGGGTGGTGCATCACGTCTCCGGCGAACAGCGCCTCCTCGCCGCGCGAGACGAGGCGGATGGAGGCGTGATCGACGCTATGACCGGGTGTCGGAACGAACGAGATGCCTTCGAGTACCTCGCGTCCGTCCACCGCGATGAGCTTGGCAAGTCCGGCCTCGACCACCGGCCGGACGCTGTCGTCATAGACACGGTCGGCCGGCTTGCGCAGCGCCGGACCGAGGGACGGGGCAGGGCGGGCCGTTCCGGTCGGCTCTGTGCCCGTCGCGAGGCTCTCGCCATAGGCCTGCTCGATCGCAGAGAAGACGTAGGTCGCATTCGGGAAGGTCGGGACCCAGCGTCCGTCGACGAGGCGGGTGTTCCAGCCGACGTGATCGCCATGCACGTGGGTGAGCAGCACGTAATCGACCTGCTCCGGCGTGACACCCGCTGCGGCGAGCCGCGCCAGGAACGGCTCGTTGAGCCGGTGAAGCGGCGGAATCTCCGGTCGGTGCTTGTCGTTGCCGGTGGCCGTGTCGATCAGGATCGTGTGGTGCGGCGTCTTGACCAGCCAGCTGTGAATGCTTTGGATGAAGGTGCCTGTCGCAGCATCGAACGAGCCCGCCTCCAGGCGGTCGCGATGGCGCCCCAGCGCCTGCGGCTCGCCTTCCGGATAGAGCGCGTCGAACTTGAATGCGGCAAGCCGCAACTCGTCGATCCGCGTGATGGATGCTTCGCCGATCTGATAGGTCTTGGCCGCGTGAATCATCAAGATGTCCTCCACTGGACCGTGGCGTAGGGCTGGTTGCCCGGGCCGCGGTGACGGTGAGGTACGAAGCGAGCCAGGCCTTGGGGAGAGTCGCGGGCTCGATAGGTCCCATCGACATGGTCGATATCGGAAAGGAAGCTGGCCCAGCTTTTCACGCCGGCGTTTTGGCCCTAACCCTCGTATCGCGGCTCGTCGCGGTCGCGACATGCCCCAGACGGAGGTGCCACCGATGCAGGATGCGGAACACGGCCGGGGTCGGCCGGCCGATGATAACGATCTCGCCGAGATCGATCTTGGTCTGTTGCTGGCTCTGGAGGCTCTTCTGCGCGAGCGGAACGTGACGCGCGCGGCCTCCCGGCTCAATATCGGGCAGCCTGCGCTCTCGGCGCGGCTGAACCGGCTGCGGCAGATCTTTGCCGATCCGCTGTTCGTATCCGCCGCGAGCGGGCGCGGCGTCGTGCCGACGACGCGGGCGGTGGAGTTGCAGACGGCGCTTGCGGACGTGCTCGGCAAGCTTCGTCGCATGGTGGAGGGACCGGCCGTGTTCGACCCCGCCCGCAGCCAGCGCACCTTCGTCGTTGCCATCCACGAGAACCCGGCCGTGACGCTGGCGCCCGGCCTGGTCGCGCGCTTGACCGCGATGGCCGAGCGGGCGCGGCTCGCCCTTGTTCACCCCGCGCGCGATGTCGTGGATCAGCTCGAAAGGGGAGAGATCGACATCCTGGTGACGGGAGCCGACCGCGCACATGGCGAGCTGATGCAGCGACCGCTGTTCGAGGACGGCTTCCTGTCCGCACAGCGCAAGGGTCATCCGCGCGGCAACGGCCCGCTCGATCTCGACAGCTTTTGCGCGCTTGACCATCTGCTGATTTCCGCCGATGGCGGCGGTTTCTCGGGCCTGGTCGACGACGCGCTGGCGGTGCTCGGCCGCTCCCGGCGCGTTGCCGTCTCGATCCAGACCTATGCGCTGGCGCCGGTCATCCTTGCGCACAGCGACTGCATCTGCACCCTTCCGCGGCGCTTCCTGATCCGCTTCGCCCACGAGCTCGATCTCACGCCACCGCCGCTCGATCTGCCGCCCGCTCGCATCGTCGCGCTGTGGCATCCGCGCAATCAGGAGGACAAGGGCCACGCCTGGCTTCGCGAGTGCTTATACCAGGCGGCTGCTGCTTGATCGCGATGGGCCCTCACGTCGGGACGAGCGGGCGCTGCTCAGGCTGTAAGTTCTGATTTCTGAAATGAGGTCGGCCAGCTTGCATTCGTCGGGTCCGGTATGCCGCCTGCCGCCTTCCTGAGCTGCGTGCCGAAATAGGCAGGTGTCTCGAAGTATTGCCGGATCGGCATTATCGCCGGCTTTCGTCCCTGCCCCCGTGCTGGCGATTGACAGCGAATTATTACATGTCTAAAAATATGCAAATTCATATAATCCGTGAGATGCCTGAATGGACGTGCATCCGCTCAAGCTCAAGCTCAAGGTCAGGTCGTATGTCGCGGAGACGCCGTTCATACGGAGCCTTGTGTTTGGTGTGGAGGACGGCGTCGTGCCGCAATGGCAGGCAGGCGCGCATCTCCGCGTCGCGCTCCCGAATGGCGGAGACCGGCCGTACTCGCTGATGGCGTTGCCGGGACTTCCTGAAGATGCGCTGGCGCTTGGTGTCCTGCGCGAGGAGGCCTCGAGCGGCGGCTCGCAGTTCATGCACGCGCTCAAGGTCGGCGACGTCGTGAAGGCGAGCGCGCCGGTCAACAATTTTCGCCTGCACGAGGGAGCAGCGCCGGCGCTGCTGTTCGCCGGTGGCATCGGCATCACGCCCGTTCTGTCGATGGCGGCGGAGCTGGCGGCGCGGGGAAGCTCATATCGCCTGCACTATGCGGGGCGCACGCAAGGATTGCTGGCGTTCCTGCCGCAATTGCAGGAGATCTGCGCCGGAGGGCTGTCTGTCCACTACGACAGCGATGAATCCCGCCTCGACATTGCCGCGGCGCTCGGCGGTGCCGCAGCAAACGCCCACGTCTATGTCTGTGGCCCTTCGGGCATGATCGAGGCGGTGAAGGCGGCTGCGGCCGCCGCGGGTGTGTCAGCCGACCGCGTTCACTACGAGCTCTTCAAATCCGAGCAGCCGTCGTCGCCTGACCGGCCGTTCGAGGTCGAGATCAAGTCGACCGGGCAGGTCGTCGGCGTTGCGGCGGGGCAGACCATCATCGAGGCACTGGAGGCGGCCGGCTTCGACGTGCTCTACGATTGCCGGCGCGGCGATTGCGGCATCTGCCAGTGCGGCGTGATCGCGGGAGTCCCCGATCATCGCGACGTCATCCTCAGCGACGAGGAGAGAGCGTCCAACAAGGTCATGCAGATCTGCGTGTCACGTGCGAAGTCGGAACGTCTGGTGCTGGATCTCTAGGGGAGGCGAGGGACGCCATGAAAAGATACGGCGGGAATGCCCGCGCGATTGCGGCGCTGGTGCGCGAGGCCGAGGTGCATCGCGACGTCTATGTCGAACCCGAGATCTTCGAGCTCGAGATGGAGCAGCTGTTTCCCAACAGCTGGGTCTATGTCGGCCATGCCAGTCAACTTGCAAAACCCGGCGATTTCATCACGGCCAATATCGGCCGGCAGCCGGTCATGGCCAGCCGCCATACCGACGGCTCCATCCATGTGTTCTACAATCGCTGCCCGCACAAAGGCGTGAAGATCGCGTCCGAACCCTGCGGCAACACCGGAAAGTTCTTCCGCTGCCCCTATCACGCATGGTCTTTCAAGACCGACGGCTCGCTGCTCGCGATCCCGCTGAAGAAGGGCTACGAGGGCACCGGCTTCGGCGACACTCAGGCGAATGAAGGGTTGTCGAAGGTCAGGAATGTCGTCATTTACCGCGATTTCATCTTCGCTCGCCTGAGCGATGACGGCGTCTCCTTTGAGAATTATTTCGGCGAAAGTCTCTCGACCATCGACAACATGGTCGACCGCTCGCCGGAGGGCAAGCTCGCAGTCCAGGCGACGCCGATCCGCTACATGCACACGTGCAATTGGAAGATGCTGGTCGAGAACCAGACCGACACCTGCCATCCGATGGTGGCGCATGAGAGCTCGGCCGGCACCGCGGTCAAGGTCTGGAAGCGCGAGCAGGGCGATTCCACGGAAACGCCGATGGCGGTGCAGCTCTACGGTCCCTTCATGAGCCCGTACGAGTTCTACGAGCAGAGCGGCATCCGGATTTGGCCGAACGGCCACGGCCACACCGGCGTCGCCAACTCCATCCATTCGAACTACTCTGATATCCCGGGCTATCTCGACCAGATGGTCGCAGCCTATGGCGAGCAGCGCGCGCATGAGATCCTTGGCGAAGTCAGGCACAACACCGTCTACTTCCCGAACATCATGGTGAAAGGCGCTGTCCAGATCCTGCGCAATTTCATCCCGATCGCGGTTGACAAGACGCTGGTCGAGAGCTGGGTCTATCGCCTGGTCGGCGCCCCCGACAAGCTTTACGAGCGCGCGTTGATGTACAACCGCTTCATCAACGCGCCGACCTCGATCGTCGGCCACGACGACCTCGAGATGTATGAGCGGGCGCAGGAAGGACTGAAGTCCAACGGCAATCAATGGGTCAATCTGCGGCGGCTCTACGACGGCCACGAAGAGCAGGACGTCACGGCGGTGATCAACGGCACGTCCGAGCGGCAGATGCGGAACCAGTTTCACGCCTGGGCGAAATTCATCACCATGGGCATGGACGAGCGCATCGAGGCTCCGGAATGATCGGCGAGAAGACCATCACGGACTTCATCTATCGCGAGGCCGAGCTGCTCGACACGATGGAGTGGCAGGCCTGGCTCGATCTGTTTCACCCCGAAGGGCGTTACTGGATGCCGCTGGAATGGCAGCAGCAGGATCCGGTGCTGCAGCCGTCACTGATGTATGAGGATCTTTTGCTCCTGAAGGTGCGGGTCGAGCGGCTCGCCGGCGAGCGCACCTTCAGCCAGAAGCCGAAGAGCCGTTGCCATCATCTGCTCCAGGCACCGCGGATCGTCGCGTGCGATCCTGCTGCCGGATTGTTCAAGGCACGGACTTCCTACATCTACACCGAGACGCGCGGCGATATGCTGGAGCGCTATTCGGGATGGGCCTCGCACGAGCTCGTGCAGGTCGGCGATGCCCTGAAGATCAAGCTCAAGCGGGTCGATCTCGTCAATTTCGCTGCGCCGTTCGGCAACATCCAGCTTTTCATGTGAGACTGCTTTGACCGCTGCGACCACTGTCCATGCCCGTTTTCAAGAGACCGCGCTCCGCCGTGGCGAGGCGGGCTTCCTCAACGTGCTGCCGGAGACCGCAGGCATCTACGGCATTGCGGCGGGCGAGATTTCCTACCGCGCGATGCTCGACCGGGTCGAGCGCCGTCGCGTAGCGTTTGCGAGCCGCGGCTACGGCGAAGGCCACCGGGTCGGGCTGCTGCTCCAGAACAGGCCCGTCTTCATCGAGCTGTGGTTCGCGCTCAATGCGCTCGGCGTCTCGGTGGTGCCGATCAATCCGGACCTCCGTCTCAGCGAGCTCGAATACATCATCGGGCATTCCGAGATGAATGCCGCGTTCGTCCTCACCGAACGGCGCGAGGAGGTGGCGCTGGCCGCGCGTCAGGCCGGCCGGCCGATCCCTGTCGTGGACGATCAGGACGACGTTCCCGCGCCCTTCGGCGGTGCGCGGCCCTCGACCTCGGCAAGCGAGGGAAGCGAATGCGCGCTGCTCTATACGTCGGGGACGACGGGCCAGCCCAAGGGCTGCGTCCTCACCAACACCTATTTCCTGCATTGCGGAAACTGGTATCGCGACGTCGGCGGGCTGATCGACCTCAAGCCAGACGGCGAGCGTATGATCACGCCGCTGCCGCTGTTCCACATGAACGCGATGGCGGTGTCTCTGATGGCGATGCTGTCGGTCGGCGGCTGCCTGACCATGCTCGATCGCTTCCACCCGCGCAGCTGGTGGGCCTCGGTGCGCGACAGCCGTGCCACCTGCCTGCATTATCTCGGCGTGATGCCCTCGATGCTGATGAGTGCGCCGCCATCGGAGCTGGACCGCGCGCACAGCGTGCGCTTCGGCTTCGGCGCCGGCGTCGACAAGCTGCTGCATGCCACGTTCGAGCAGCGCTTCGGCTTCCCGCTGCTGGAGGCCTGGGCGATGACCGAGACCGGCAGCGGCGGCGTCATCGCCGCCAATGTCGAGCCGCGCAAGATCGGCACCAGCTGTTTTGGTCGCCCGGCCCCCGAGATCGAGGTTCGGATCGTCGATGACGGCGGCAATGATGCCCCGCTCGATGTGCCCGGCGAGCTGTTGGTGCGGCGCGCCGGCGCTGATCCGCGCTACGGCTTCTTCCGCGAATATCTCAAGAACGAGGCTGCCACCATCGAGGCGTGGGCCGGCGGCTGGCTGCACACTGGCGATATCGTGTCGCGCGATGCGGACGGCGACCTGCACTTCGTCGATCGCAAGAAAAACGTGATCCGTCGCTCCGGCGAGAACATCGCCGCGGTCGAGGTCGAATCCGTTCTCAACCGCCATCCCGCGATCCGGCAGGCCGCGGTTGCGGCGACGCCGGATCAGGTGCGCGGCGACGAGGTTGCGGCGGTCATCATCGCTGAGAAGGCCGGCGCGGACCGCGCGCTCGCCGAAGAGATCGTGCGCTGGAGCCTTGAGCAGATGGCCTATTACAAGGCGCCGGGCTGGATCTGCTTCGCCGACAGCCTGCCGTTGACCGCGACCGAGAAGATCCAGCGCGGCGGGTTGAAGGATTTTGTCGGGAAGCTGATGCGCGAAGGCGCGTTCTTCGACCTGCGCGACCTCAAGAAGCGGCAAGTCTGATCAAGAAGGTCTGATCAAAGAAGGGTCTGATCATGAGCGAGATCCGCACCACCCTCATCACCGGCGGCAATTCGGGGATCGGCGAGGCCCTGGCGAAGAAGCTCGTCGCGCGCGGGCAGCGCGTGGTCTCGATCGGGCTGGAGCAGCCCGGCTGGACCCATGATCTGCTCGCGGCCTATCGCGCCGACCTCACCGATATCGAACAGACGCGTGCGATCGCGCAGGAGATCTGCCGCGATCACGCCGTCGACAGCCTGGTCCACAATGCCGGGGTCATCCTGCCGAACCTGCTGCCCGACGCCAAGCCGGAAGACATATTGATGCTCGCGCAGTTGCATCTGGGCGCGCCGATGCTCCTGACCCAGGCGGCGCTGGAAGGGATGCGTGCGCGCCGCTTCGGGCGCATCGTGTTCGTCTCTTCGCGCGCCGCGATGGGGGCAGTGACGCGCTCGGCCTATTCGGCCACCAAGGCCGGCGTGCACGGCATGGCAAGGACCTGGGCGCTGGAGCTTGCCGCGAGCGGCATCACCGTGAATGTCGTCGCGCCGGGGCCGATCCTGACCGATAATTTCTGGGGCATCATCCCGAAGGGCTCCGAGCAGCAGGAGCGGATGGCGCGCAACGTTCCGGTCGGGCGGCTCGGCTCGCGCGAGGATGTCGCACACGCAATCTCGTTCTTCCTCGACGAGCACTCCGATTTCGTCACCGGCCAGGTGCTCTATGTCTGCGGCGGCACCAGCCTCGTCGGCCTCGGGCCTTGACGCGCGCGCTCTAGATCTGGTTCTGGCGGATATTCTCGACCATCTTGGCCAGCACCCGTGCGCAGACCTCGATGTCGTCGGGCTCGATGCCCGCGACCAGCTTGTCGTAATTGTTCGCCATGATCGGCCAGATCTTGCGCAGCAGCGCTTCGCCCTCCGGCGTCAGGCCGACGACGCGGCGGCGCTGGTCCTCCTCGGCGATCTCGCGCTTGACGAGGCCCGACGACACCATGGACTCGACCATGCGGCTCGCCGTCGACTGTTCGGTCACCGCGAGAACGGCGACCTCGTTGACGGTGAGGGTCTTGTAGATGAACAGTACCGACAGCGTCCGGAACACGACATTGTTGATGCCGTGCTCGCTCAAATCGCGGTTCTGATCCAGGTTCCAGCGATTGGCGAGCCGGTTGAACAGATACGGAATATAGGTTTGCAGCTGGTCCCTCGTCCTCGGCGGACCCGACTTCCATCTGCTCTTGGATTCTCTGGCCATTATCTCTTGCGACTTTGCTTCTTGCTCTCGGTGTGAAGTTTCGAGGACAGCGATTTCAGCACGGACAACGCGGCGTCCAGCTCCCGGGCCGAGACGTTCTCGAGCCGTTTGGCGAGATGCTTCTTGTGGATTTCGGCCGCCTTCCGGAACAGCGCTTCGCCTTTCGGCGTCAGGCGCACGATGAAGGACCGCCGGTCCTCGCTCGACATCTCCCTGCTGATGAGGTCGTCGGCGAGAAGACGTTGCACCAGTCCCGAGACATTGCCGCCGGTCACCTTCAGGTTTTGCGACAATTGCCCGAGCGCCAGGCCATCCTGGCAACGATCGAGCTGGGCCAGCACGTCGAATTTTGCCAGCGACAGGCCGAACTCCGAACTCAGCATCGAATTGAGCGAGGCGAACAGCTCACCATGCAGCGACAGCAACTGGAGCCAGAGCCGGGTTTCGATCTGCCCGGGGACGGGAACAATGTTCTCCTTGAGTGCTGCCGGCATCGCATGACCATCGAGTACAGAATGTCTCGTCGAGTGAAGGGAATTACCGCGGGTCGTTCGCTCCGATTAACAACCTGAGAATCGTAGTCAAGCCGTCCGATCCTGACCTCCTGCGGGGCGAACGGCAATCCAAGCCTGTGTCCGGCGCCCGTGGAATCATGCGAAAGTCTTGATGGTCTGGATCACGCCGTCGAGCGCCGTTCCTGCGCTGTCCTTCAGCGCGGCCTCCCGCAGGCGGCGCGCCCAGTCGGCGGCATCCTCGCGGCGCTCCACCAGCTTGATCGCCGCGAGCGTCCTGTCGAATTTCGACAGCCCCCGGCTGTGAGTGTCTGAATAGCCTTTGACGAGGCGTCGGCATTGCAGGATCTCGACACCGAGCTGGTAATTGGTGCCGACAGCCTCGGTCGCGGCCTTGAGCCATGAATCCCGATGCGCCGTCTCGACGGCGTGACGCAGCGAGCGGCGGCGCAGGCCGCGCATCCCGCCGACGACATAGAGGGCCAGGAACCAGGGCAGCGAGTAGGTTCGCACCCGGCGTCCCCGGTTGACGCGGCGATCGAGCCAGCCGAGCAGGCGCGGCCGCGCGCCGAGCCAGCGGCCGAAGCCTGCCGGCAGCATGCCCATCACTTCCTCCATGCGGGGATGCATGAACTCGGTGGTCTGGAGCACCTGTCCGTTCGACATCTCGAGCTCGCTCTCGATGCGCGCGCGGCGGCCGGCGCGCGTCTTGAGGTCGGCGACGCGGATGACGTCGTCATAGGTCATGGCGTTGGCGAGGTACTTTGCCGCGGCTTCCGTGAAGGCATAGGCATGTGCCCCACCGCCGGCGTTTCGGTCGGCTGCGTGCAACCTCTTGAGGATGTCGAGATATTCGCCGCCATAGGCGATGTCCTGGAAGTCGATGACCTTCCGCAAGCCTGCACGAGCCATGCCGAGTGCAGGCTCGGACAACTCCTGATTCAATCTTGCGACAAGCTCACCGAGCTGCGGATCGGGCGTCGCCAAAGAGGGGGTATCGTCGGCCGGTTTGGTTGGCGCGGGCACCGCAACTTCGGTCGGGCCGGTCTTGACCCGCTCGAAGGCGGCCTCGAAAGTCTCGACGCTGGCCTTCGCACCTTTGCCGCCGGTGCGGATGACGTCGAGATAGCTGTCGCGGCTGAACGGCAGCACGCCTGCGCCTGCGAGCGCGCCGAACATCGCGGCCGAGATGACGCTGCCATGCGCGATCGCCAGCGCGTTCAGATCGAAGATGATCTCGGTCTTCGCCGCAATGCCGATGGCGCCGGTCACGGCGCCGCCGTCGGCGATGCCGTTGCCTGGGGCGATCTTCTCGCCGATCGCGAACGACCGGTGGTTGGACGCGATCAGCGTGGTGCGATCCGGCGTCACGAGGCCACGCAGGATCGATCGCCCGGCCTCCATGAATTCGGCCGCCATCACCACGTCGACGTCGCCCGGGGTCGGCATCAGCGACAGGATCGGCTTGCGGCCGTCGAGTGGCGGCATCGCCTCGATATAGTAGATGGTGGCGCCGGTGCGCTGGGCGACGCCGGGCACCGAGGTGGACTGCGCGACCCAGCCATGGTTCTCGGCGAGCTGAACGATCCAGTCGGTCAGGACGCCGCCGCCCTGGCCGCCCATCGCGACGATCGCGATCGAGATCGGCCGCTCGGTCGCTTCGCCTGCGGCGGGGAGGGCCAGCCGGACCGTCTCGTCTCTCATGCCAGTGCCTCGAGCGCCGGCCGCCGGCGGTCGCGCCGACGCTGCAGCCAGCCGATCACGCTCATGGCGAGCTTGGATTTGAACATGTCCCAGCGAGTCGGATTATGGATGACGTCGGCTCGATAGAACGAGGGGCAGAGCACGGCGGCCTCGGCGACTTCGCCGCAATTGCCGCAACCGACGCAGGAATTGTCGATCGCCGCGACCGGATCGTCGCGCAGGGGGTCGTCGAGCTGCTTCACCGACAGTGACGGGCAGCCGGAGAGGCGGATGCAGGCATGGTCGCCGGTGCAGACGTCTTCGTCGACGCCAAAGCGCTCCTTGACGACGCGCGTCCCGTCCTTGATCGCCTTGTTGATCTGCGGCTTCACGCGCCGCTGCTTGTTCAGCATGCATTCGGAGGACGCGACGATGACCTTCGGGCCTTCCTCTTTCGTCGTCAGCGCTTCCTTCAGCGTGTCGCGCATCTTGCCGACGTCGTAGGTGCGGTCGAGCTGGCGCACCCACTGGCCGCCGATGCCCTTCACCGCCTGCACGATCGAATTGTTGGTCTTGCGGCGCTTGTTGACCGCGCGTGACGACAGGATGTCCTGACCGCCCGTCGCCGAGGTGTAGTAATTGTCGACGATGACGAACACGCCGTCATGCTTGTTGAACACGGCATTGCCGATGCCGCTGGTCAGTCCGTTGTGCCAGAAGCCGCCGTCGCCCATCACCGCGATCGAGCGCTTGTCCGCCTTGACGTTGAAGGCCGAGGTCGAGGCCGGGCCGAGGCCGAAGCCCATCGTGGTCGCGCCGATGTTGAACGGCGGCAGGATCGAGAACAGATGGCAGCCGATGTCCGCGGAGACGTGGTGCTGGCCGAGCTCTTCCTCGACCAGCTTCATGGCGGCGAAGATCGGCCGTTCCGGGCAGCCGGTGCAAAGCCCGGGCGGGCGCGCCGGCACCACCTGCTTGAGCTTCTCGACCGCGGGGTGATTGAGCACGGGCGCTGCGTCCGGCGCCGGCGGCCGGTTGCCGAGCAGCCGCGGCTCGGTCTTCTCCAGGAATTCCCTGACGCCGCCGAGCAGCACCTGCGCGGTATAGTCGCCGCCCATCGGCAGCACGTCCTTGCCGTGAACGCGCGCCTGGATGTCCTTGCGGCGTAAAACCGTATTGATCGCCTGCTCCAGATATTCCGGCTGGCCTTCCTCGACGACGAGCACGGCGTCCTTGTCGACGCAGAATTCCGCCACCTCGGTGTCGATCACGGGGTAGGTGACGTTCATGATGTAGAGCGGGATCTGCGTGTTGCCATAGGCATCCGACAGCCCGAGATATTGCAGCGCGCGGATGACGTTGTTGTACATGCCGCCCTGCATGATGATGCCGACCTTGCCCTGCTTCGGCCCCATCCACTCATTCAGCTTGTTGTCCCGAATGAATCCGATGGCCGCGGGCATCCGCGTCTTGATCTTCTCCTGCTCGTGCTCATAGGCTGCCGGCGGCAGCACGATGCGGTTGACGTCACGCTTGGGATTGTTGAGCGCGTCCTTGATGGTGTGCGCCGGCCTGACATTGTCCTTGCAGGCGAAGCTGCCGTGCATGTGGCAGGCGCGCACGCGCACCTCCAGCATGACTGGCGTGTTGGAGACCTCGGAGAGCTCGAAGCCTTTCTCGATCAGATTGACGATGCATTCATGCTCGGGGCGGGGATCGAGCAGCCACATCTGCGACTTCATCGCGAAGGCGTGGGTACGCTCCTGCATGATGGAGGACCCTTCGCCGTAGTCCTCGCCGACGATGATCATGGTGCCGCCGGTGACACCGCCCGAGGCGAGGTTGGCAAGGGCGTCGGAGGCGACGTTGGTCCCGACGGTCGACTTCCACGCCACCGCGCCGCGCAGGGGATACATCACCGATGCCGACAGCATCGCCGCGGCGGCGGCTTCGTTGGCCGAGCTCTGGAATACGACGCCGAGATCGTCGAGCACATCCTTGGCGTCGGCCAGCACGTCCATCAGATGCGAGATCGGCGAGCCCTGGTAGCCGCCGACATAGGCGACGCCCGATTGCAGCAGCGCCTTGGTGATGGCGAGGATGCCTTCGCCGCGGAACGTGTCGCCGTCGCCGAGCCTGAGATCCTCGACCTCGCGAGCAAAAGACCGTTCAGCCATTGCACCCTCCAGAAATATGCGATAGCATACGTTTACATGTGAAGTAAGTCAACGCCGCGCCATGCTATCACGCTTGCGGATGCTCCCTCCGACAAGGCGGTCATGAGCCAGCGACAGGGTAGGGCTGATGCTGAAGCTGCCTCGCTTTAAAGCCGCCGCCGTCCAGGCTTCACCAGTCTATCTCAACGCAAGCGCGACCGCCGAGAAGGCGGCTTCACTGGTCCGTGAGGCCGCAGCCAATGGGGCGAAGCTCGTCGCGTTCCCCGAAGTGTTCGTTCCCGGCTATCCCTATTGGAACTGGATCACCGATCCCGTTACCGGCAGTGCATGGTTTGAGAAGCTCGCCAAGGCGTCGGTGCTGGTGCCGGGGCCGGAGGTCGACGTCGTCCGCAAGGCCGCGCGCGATACGGGATGCCACGTCGTGCTCGGCGTGAACGAGCGCAGCCCGGTCTCGCTCGGCGCGATCTACAATACGCTGGTATTCATCGGGCCTGACGGCGCCTTACTCGGCAAGCATCGCAAGCTGGTGCCGACCTGGGCAGAGAAGCTGACCTGGACCGGCGGTGACGGATCGAGCCTGCGCGTCTATGATACCGAGATCGGGCGTCTCGGAGGCCTGGCCTGCGGCGAGAACACCAACACGCTGGCGCGCTTTGCGCTGCTTGGGCAGGGTGAGCTCGTGCACGTCGCCAGCTACATCTCGCTTCCCGTCGCGCCCCCCGACTATGACATGGCGGAGGCGATCAAATTGCGCGCGATTGCCCACTCCTTCGAAGGCAAGATCTTCACGATCGTCTCCTGCTCGACCGTGTCGGAGGAGATCATCGCGGCGATGGAGACCGTCGTTCCCGACGCACGCGCGCGTCTGCAACGGAAATCGAGCGCATTCTCCGGTATCATCGGGCCGGACGGGCGCGTGGTCGGCGATCCCTTGATCGACGACGAAGGCATCGTCTATGCCGACATCGACCTCGAGCGCTGCATCCAGCCGAAGCAGATGCACGACATCGTCGGGCACTATAACCGGTTCGACATTTTCGATCTGCGAGTCAACCGGCGTCCCCTGACGCCGCTGGGCCTCGCGGACAGCGAGGGCGATGCCGCGGAGCAGGGTTTTGTGCCGATCCCGCTGAGATCGGAATGATGATGAGATTGGGCCCGGCTGCCAACCGCAAAGAAGGTGCGCTCCCTCCCCCGCTTGCGGGGGAGGGTTGGGGAGAGGGTGTCTCCGCGTCGGGGTTGTCGAGGATTGCGGAGGATGTCCCTGCGCGGCGAGAGCCCTCACCCGCCGCGCTCTGCGAGCGCGTCGGCCTCTCCCGCAAGCGGGAGAGGCGAAGCACTCCCGCGGCCCGATCAACTCGACCCAGATTCATCATGCGCTAGGCGACGCCACGACACAGGACTTGGAGGATAGGATGCGCGAGAACGTGATCGGCCGGGCCAATGTCGAGGACACCCCGGAGCTCGAGGCCTATTACAAGGATCTCGAAAGGTACGAAGCCGGAGCGCTCTGGACCGTCGCCAACAAGATCGAGCCGTGGGCGCCGCAATCGGCCTCGGTTCCCGTGCTCTGGCGTTACAAGGATCTGCGCGAGCACGTGCTGCGCTCGGTCGAGCTGGTCTCGCCCGAGAAAGCCGGCCGGCGGGTGATCTATCTCAACAATCCCGGGCGGCGCGACGTGTCGGCCGCGGTCGGCTGGCTCTATTCCGGATTGCAGGTGATGCATCCCGGCGAGGTCGCCACGGCCCACGCCCACTCGGCCTCGGCGCTGCGCTTCATCATGGAGGGCGCGGGCGCCTACACCATCGTCGACGGTCACAAGATGACGCTGGGCGCGCGGGATTTCGTGCTGACGCCGAACGGCACCTGGCACGAGCATGGTGTCGAAGGCAACGGCTCGGTCTGCATCTGGCAGGACGGCTTGGACATCCCGCTCGTCAACGCGCTGGAAGCCAATTTCTTCGTCGTGCATCCCAAGATCCAGCAGGAGCCGTCCGGCTACCCCGTGGACGACATGACCCGGACCTGGGGCAATCCCGGCCTTCGGCCGGCGGACTCGCGCTGGTCGAAGGGCTATTCGCCGATGTTCAAATATGAGTGGGAGCCGACCTACGAATCCTTGCAGAAATATGCGGCCGCGACCGATGGCTCGCCCTATGACGGCATTCTCATGAACTACGTCAACCCGATCACCGGCGGGCACGTGATGCAGACGATCGGTGCCAGCATGCAGCTGCTGCGCCCCGGCGAGAAGACAAAGTCGCACCGGCACACCGGCAGCTTCATCTACCAGGTCGCCAAGGGGCGCGGCTATTCGATCATCGGCGGCAAGCGGCTCGAATGGGAAGAGCGCGACATCTTCTGCGTTCCCTCCTGGGCCTGGCACGAGCACGGCAATGCCTCGGCGAGCGAGGATGCCTGCCTGTTCTGCTTCAACGATCTGCCCGTCATCGAAGGCCTCGGGCTCTATCGGGAAGAGGCCTATGGCGACAATGGCGGTTACCAGTCGGTTGCCGCCTGACATGCTCTTGCAGAATTCAACCAGAACAGCCGGATAGAAGCTTTCATGCGTCTCGTCACCTACACCTTGGGCTCCAGCGGTGCCCGTCTTGGAGCCCTCGTCAATGGATTGGTCGTCGATGTCGAGCATCTTGGTGCGTCCAGCGGCGTGACATGGCCGAGTGAAATGCTGTCGTTCATCGACAACAGCGTGACGCTGCTGCCTGCGCTTAAGGAGGCACTGGCGGACGCCGATGGCCGCTTCCCGGCCGGCTCGGCGGTTGCGGTCGAAGACGTCAAGCTCCAGGCGCCGATCCCGCGGCCCCGGAAAAACATCTTCGGCATCGGGCTGAACTACCGGGCGCATGTGGCGGAATCGGCCAAGAGCCTGGATACGGACAAGGACCTGCCGAAGCAGCCGGTCGTCTTCTCCAAGCCGCCGACCTCGGTGATCGGCCCGGGCGCGGCGATCCAGCATAATGCGAAGATGACACAGCAGCTCGACTGGGAGGTCGAGCTCGCCGTCATCATCGGCAAGACCGCAACGCGCATCGCGACCGACAAGGCGATGGACCACGTCTTCGGCTATTCGGTGATGATCGACATTTCCGCGCGCGACAATCGCCGCGCCGGACAGTGGATCTTCTCCAAGGGCATGGACACTTATGCGCCGTTCGGCCCCTGCATCGTGACAGCGGACGAGATTGCCGATCCACACGATCTGCGGCTGTGGCTGACCAAGAACGGTGTCATGAAGCAGGATTCCAACACCAAATACATGATCTTCGACATTCCGGTGCTGATATCGGACATTTCGTCGGGCATGACGCTCGAGCCGGGCGACATCATCGCCACGGGAACACCTGAAGGCGTCGGCGCCGGCATGAGCCCGCAGGAATGGCTTTGGCCGGGCGACGTGGTCGAGGCCGGCGTCGACGGCGTCGGTGTCATCCGCCACCCCGTCGTCGCGATCTGATGACGAATTTTTCGTTCGAGCGCGAGCTCAGGTTCGGAGACTGCGATCCCTCGGGGATCGCGTACTTCCCGTCTTATTTAAACATTCTCAACGGCGTCGTCGAAGATTTCTGGGCTGGAATCGGTTTTCCATGGCCGGAGCTGATCACGGTCCGGAAGATCGGAACGCCCACGGTGCACCTCAATTGCGATTTCTCCCGGCCGTCGATGTTCGGCGATCTCCTGACATTCAACCTGCGCATCATCAGGGTCGGTGGGTCATCTCTCCATCTCGCGCATGTCATCTCCGGCGCGAATGGCCCGCGCTGGCGCGCGCGCCAAGTCCTTGCTGCGACTTCGCTGGTCGATCATCACGCCATCCCATGGCCCGATGACATTCGCCTCGCATTGATGGCGCATGTGAGTGTGGGCGAGGGGACCGAGGCAACGCCCGCATGATCTCGCTGTTCATGGCATTCTCCGATTCCACGGGCGAACGGCGAGTTCGTCCTGATGAGGTTACCTCTGTGGCGGAGCGCGTCGGATCGATCCCCGACATGACCGAGGCCCTGCTGTTCACGCCGCTCGAACAGTCGGTCGACCATCCTTACAAGGCCGACGGCACCGGCCCCGCCTTTGCGCTTCAACTCCGGTTTCCCGACCTGTTCGCCTGCGAGGCGGCAATGGACCGCGGCGGCGTCCTCGCCAGCCTCGCAACAGGGGCCGGGCTATCCGGCCTCACCGGACTCGATGTCGCACACCAGGTGATGCTGACGCGCCCGTTTCCCGTCGATGTCGCAGAGCATCCGGCGGGAACGACGACCCCGTGCAGTTACCTCGTGCACTATCCCGGCCCGGCCGAGGATATGAACGCCTGGAACCTGCATTATCTGGAGCACCACCCGTCGATCATGCGGACCTTCCCGAACGTTCGCCAAATCGAGATCTACACCCGCATCGACTGGGTCGACCGGCTACCGTCGCGGCGCGTCGAGCACATGCAACGCAACAAGCTGGTGTTCGACAGCCCGCAAGCCCTCGCGCACGCACTCGGCTCCGACGTGATCAAGCACATGCGTGCCGACTTCATGAAATTCCCGCCATTCGCAGGCGGCAACAAGCATTTTCCGATGCTGACCAGGGTGGTGGCGGCGAGGTCCTAGGCCGTGTACCCATAACCCGGCGGCGTGATGCGGTCAAAAGCAGCGTCTGCTTTGCTCCTATAGCGACCGAGTTCGTGCGGCGGCGCAGTATGTCGCGATGGGCCCAAAGCGCATAGCGCGGTCGGTGTTTGTTTTTTCGCGCGCTGGAATTGGAGGCATCGACCATTTGGGGCCGGATGCGCAGCCGACAAAATGGGCGAGGGCGTCGAACCGGGTTCGTCGGCTCGCGAATGGCATAAGAGGGCTGGCAACACGCGACAATTATAGTAGCGTTGTTGCAAGAAGAAGCGCACGGCGGCTGAAACCGGGCGCAACAATAGAACAGGGAGGATTTTCAATGCAGTTTCTCAAGGCTGCGGTTGCGGCCGGGCTTGTAGTTGCGGCCTTTACGGGCACCTCGCTTGCGCAGAACAAGCCGTCGGAGCTCAAAATCGGCATCACGACGTTCCTGTCGGGCCCTGCGTCAGTCTTTGGTGTGCCGGCGAAGGCCGCGGCGGAGATGATCGCGGAGGACCTCAACAAGAAGGGCGGCATCGGCGGCGTGCCGGTCAAGCTCTCCTTCATCGACGAAGGCGCGGGAGGCGAAGCGCTCGTCTCGAACTACCGACGCGTGGTGCAGGACGAAAAGGTCGATGCCACGTTTGCTTCGATCTCGTCGGGCAGCTGCACCCAGTTGGTGCCCGTCGCCGAAGACCTCAAAGTCATGAATTTCATGTGGGACTGCGGTGCGGCCTCCATCCTCGAAACCAAGAAGTACCGGTACAATTTCCGGACTCAGGCGAATGGCACGCCGGAAATGCTGGCCGTGCTCCTTTACCTGCTCAAGACCAAGCCCGACTTTAAGACCATCGCGGTGGTCAATCAGGATTATGCATGGGGTCGGGAGAGCTGGGAGATCTTTTCGACCGCGCTCAAGGCGATGAAGCCGGACGTGCAAGTCGTCGCGGAGCTCTTCCCGAAGTTCGGCGCACCGGACTACTCCACTGAAGTCTCCCGTCTGTTGGCGCTGCGGCCGGATGTGGTTCTGACCACGTCTTGGGGCGGAGATCTCGACACGCTGGTCCGCCAGGCCGGTCAACGCGGCCTGTTGCAGCAGTCGACCTTCGTGCTCGGGATCGGCGAATCATCGATCCAGCGGCTGGGCAAGGACTTGCCCGAAGGCCTGATCGTCGGCGCGCGCGGAGACCACTGGTTCCTGCATCCCGAGAAGAAGAACGACGCGGCCTTCAAGGCGTTCAATGAAGCCTTCAAGGCGAAGACCGGTGCATGGCCGATCTATCCGGTCTATCACATGGCGCAGGCATTCAAGGCTCTGCAGACCGCCTACGACAAGGCGATCAAGTCCAACGGCGGCAACTGGCCCACGCGCGAACAGGTCGTCGACGCGACGGCGGGTATTGAGTTCGCCACCGGCTTCGGCCGTCCGATTACGCTGCGGCCCGAGGACAACCAGGGTCTCGAAGCTCAGCTGGTCGGCGTCACCAAGTCCGTTCCGGGGTACGACTTCAAGCTGCTCGACAACATGATGATCTTCGATCCGAAGATGATCACCAACCCGGCGGGCGTACGGTCGGTTGAGTGGCTCAAGACGCTCAAGCCGGACTTCGTCAAGATGGACGTGCCGACCTTCAAAGCTCAGTAACGGCACGCTCGACTTTTGATTCCCGTCCTCCGAGCCGCGTCCCGGAGGACGGACCTTTTTTCGAAGGCCATCATGAACTCGACACTTGCTATCTTGGCGATCCTCGATGGGATCAGCTACGCCGCACTGGTGTTCTTGGTCTCTGTCGGGCTCAGCCTGATTTTCGGCGTGCTGCGCGTGGTCAACGTCGCGCACGGTTCGCTGTACGCGTTCGGCGCCTACCTGGCTGCGACGTTCAGCCTTGCAATCGCCCCGATCTCGCCTTGGCTCACCTATCCCGCGCTGCTGGCCGCCTCCATCGTGATCGGCGTCGTGTGCGGCGGTTTCATCGAACGGTTTCTGCTGCGACCGCTCTCTGGACAGGAGGACGTCCTCCAGCTTCTGATCACTTTCGCCGCCTTCATGATCATGGACAACCTGCAGCGTCTGATCTGGGGCGTGCAGCCCATCTTCGCCGCGGAGCCGTTGAGACTACTTCCCAACATCGCCGTGTTCGGCGTCAGCTACACGTCATACCAGGTCATTCTGCTGCCCGGCGTCGCATTGGCGACGCTGTTCGGGCTCCGCTACTTCCTGCGCAGGACCCTGTCGGGAGCGGTGATCCTTGCGGTCACGGAGGACCGCGAAGCTTCGACGGCCATTGGGATTGACGCAAAACGCGTATATTTCGTCACTTTCGTCATCGGAGCGAGTCTGGCCGCGTTGGGAGGAGCGCTGGCCTCGCCGACCACCTCGCTGGTCCCCGGTATGGGCGCCGATATGATCGTGCTTTCCTTTGCCGTCGCTGCGACCGCTGGTCTCGGCCAGATCGAGGGCACCGCGCTCACCGCGCTGATGATCGGCCTGACCCGTGCCTTCGTGATCTATCTCCAGCCGGAATTCGAAGTTCTCGTTCCCTATCTGCTGATGGTGCTGGTGCTTCTGGTGCGTCCGTTCGGCCTGTTCGGCGCCGTGCAGGTAAGGAAAATATGATGAGCGGTCGCATCAAGCCGGTCACCACGATCGCGACTATCTTCTTTCTGGCCAGCGCCGTCGCGCCCCTTTTTGTAGCGAGCTGGGCAACCTTGTTCGCGTTGATCCTAGCGAAGGGCATCGTCGTTCTCGGTATCATTCTTCTGCTGCAGGCGGGACAGGTGTCGTTCGGACATGCAATGTTCTTCGCTACTGGGGCATATACCGCGGCGTTCTGGGGCAAGTACGTCGGTGGCGGCGACATCGTGCTCTTCATCGCGCTGGGCGGCATAACCTCCGCCGTCTTCGGCCTCATCGTCGGGCTCTTCGTCGTGCGCTACCGGGAGATCTTTTTTGGAATGCTGAATCTGGCGTTTTCGATGGTGCTGTGGTCGCTGCTGGAGAAGATGTTTCATTACACCAACGGCGCCGACGGCATCCGGGTCCCTCGTCCGGCCCTGTTGGGGCTGTCGTTTACGCCCGAAACCTTCCAGTACGTCATTCTTTACGTGAGCCTCTTGATCGCGGTCGTCGCCTTCTACGGCGTGCAACGCTATCTCGATAGCCCGCTCGGACACATGCTGCGTGCCGTCAAATCGAACGAGACCCGGCTCGAGTATCTCGGGACGTCCGCACGGCGCGTGCTTCTGATAGGTTACGTAATCTCGGCTTTTCTCGGCGGCATCGGCGGCACGCTGGTGGCGATCATCCAGCAGATCGCCACGCCCGAGTTCGGGTTCTGGACGAAGTCGGGCGAGTTCGTCTTCATCGCGATCCTCGGCGGCAGCGCCCACGCCTTCGGAGCGTTCGCCGGCGCGGCGATGTTCGAGTGCGTGCGCTTCTATGCGGCGGCCCACCTGGCCGACACCTGGCAGCTGATCCTCGGCGCGGTCTTGATCGTCATCATTCTCTATGCGCCTAACGGACTGATAGGTCTCAGGCAGCGCTACGGCCAGGCGAAGCAGGGAGGACATTGATGGCCAACGTCCTCCTTTCCGCGAAGGGCATCAAGATCCGGTTCGGTGGTGTCGTCGCCGCCGACGGTATCGATCTGGATGTGCTCCAAGGCGAGAACCTCGCGATCATCGGACCGAATGGCGCCGGAAAGACCACCTTCCTCAACATCTCGACGGGTTATCTGCGGCCGCAGGCCGGAAGCATCACCTTCCTTGGCCAGGAAATCACCGCGCAGCTCCCGCGCACGATCACCAAGCTCGGCATCGCGCGGGCCTTTCAGATACCGCAGCTCTTTCTTGATCAGACTGTGATGGAGAACATGCTGATCGCCGCGGCCTCGCGGCTGGGAAGCCCTTCCGGCTTCACGGCTCTTTCCGCCCTGCCTGAGCTGCCTGAGATGGAACGCCTTCTGGATCTCGTCGGCGTCAAATCGTACGCGTCTCGCAGGGCGAGGGAGCTCCCCGAGGGACAACGCAAGCTGGTCGACATCGCTCTGGCGCTGGCGCTAAAGCCCAGACTGCTGCTGATGGACGAGCCCACCTCGGGCGTCGCCTCCGCCGAAAAGCTGGAGATCATGGACATCCTGACGTCCGCGCTCGCCAAGGAGAAGGTGACCTCGGTCTTCGTCGAGCACGACATGGACATGGTGGAGCGCTATGCCCACCGAGTCGCGGTGTGGAACGTCGGGAAGATCCAAAAGGTCGGCACGCCCGCGGAGGTTCTGGCCGATCCCAAGGTCCGCGAACAGGTGATCGGCATATGACGGCGATGCTGGACTTCGAGAACGTCAACGTCGCGATCGCCGATGCGCCGGTGCTGCGCAGCGTCAGCTTCTCGCTGCCGCCGGGCGCGACCGCCGCGCTCATCGGGCGAAACGGCGCCGGCAAGACCACGACGGTACGGACCATCATGGGCTTCACGAAGGCGAGCGGCATCGTGCGCCTGGGCGGTCAGGACCTGGGGCATGTTCCTCCGCATCGCCGGCCCTTCTTAGGCATCGGCTACGCCCCCGAGGACCGTCGTCTCTTCTCGGCTTTTACGGTGGAAGAAAACATTCTTCTGCCCGGTCGCGTCGCTAAACTTGGCGCGGACGAGGCGCGCCGGCGGCTGGAGCGAACCTACTCCGTCCTGCCGGAACTCAAGGAACTGGCGAGTCGCCCGGCGGGATCCGTCTCGGGCGGCCAAGGCAAGATGGTCGCCCTCGGGCGCGCCCTGATGCTAGGCACCCGCCTCGTCATTCTGGACGAGCCGTTCCAGGGACTCGCCCCTGTGCTGGCGCAGAGGTACGCCGAAGCGCTGCGTCGGCTTCGTTCGCAGGACCGGGACATTACCCTGCTGATCACCGAGTCGAACCCAAAGCTGCTCGAGACCTTCGCCGACGTGACGCTGACGATCGAGCGCGGCGAAATCGAAAGCCGGGTCCTTGCGTAGCGCTCGCCCGGTTCGGCGCGCGAAACAGACGGTCAAGCCAAGCTCCACGAGCTGCTCAACTCGCACCAACTGGAATTGGGGCGATGATGGCATTATGCCCCTGTTTTGCCCGACGGAACAACGTGTTTTCGTAAAATCCGCAAGGCTCGCCGCCAAGTCATTGAAATCGCTGTCACCGGCTACTGTGCATGGGGTTGTTTTCGGCGTTTTGTGTTTTCAGCGAGCGGGGCCTGATCCAGGCCGGCGCTAGTGTCCGCCGAGATAGGCCGTGATCAGCCGGGGATCGTGGATGAGATCCTTGGCGGGGCCCGACTGCACGATCTCGCCGGTCTCGAGCACATAGCCGTAATCGGCCGTCTCCAGCGCGGCGCGGGCGTTCTGCTCGACCAGCAAGATCGAGACGCCGAGATCGCGCAGCGAGGCGATGGTGCGGAAGATCTCGCGCACGATCAGCGGTGCGAGGCCGAGGCTCGGCTCGTCGAGCATGAGCAGCTTCGGCTTGGCCATCAGCGCGCGCCCGAGCGCCAACATCTGGCGCTCGCCGCCGGAGAGGGTGCCAGCGGCCTGACGCTGCCGCTCCTTCAGGCGCGGAAAGCGATCATAGACCTCGTCCAGCGTCTTCTGGACGCCCGAGCGGTCGCGCAGGCTGTAGGAGCCGAGCAGGAGATTGTCGGCGACCGACATGTCGGAGAACAGCTCGCGCTTCTCCGGCACGAGGCACAGCCGGCGCTCGACGCGGTCCTCGACGGACATCCTGCCGATGTCGTTGCCTTGAAAGACGAGGCGGCCGCGGGAGGCGAGCAATCCGATAGCGGCCATCAGCAGCGTGGTCTTGCCGGCGCCGTTCGGGCCGATCACGGTGACGATCTGGCCTTCCTCGACCGACAGCGAGACGTTGCGGACCGCTTCGACATTGTCGTAGCAGACGGTCACATCCGTCATGGAAAACATCTCGCTCACGCGACGCCTCCGAGATAGGCCTCTTGAACCCGTTCGTCGCTCCGGATCGCGGCAGGCGCGCCCTCGCAGAGCTTGGAGCCGAAGTCGAGCACGACGATGCGGTCGACCAGCGACATCACGAACTCCATGTCATGTTCGACGATCAGGATGGTCAGATGATCCGACCGCAGCGAGCGGAGCAGCTCCGCAAGCCTGAGCTTCTCCTGGCGACGCAGGCCCGCGGCGGGCTCGTCCAGCACCAGCAGCGCCGGGTCTGCGGCGAGCGCGCGCGCGATCTCCAGGATGCGCTGGTTGCCGAGCGGCAGATTGCCCGCGAGCTCGAACGGCTTGTCGCCGAGCCCGACGCGCTCGAGCTGCTTCAAGGCCTCGTGCCGGGTGCTGGCTTCCTCGCGCTGGTTGAGGCGGAGGGCGCCGGCGAACAGGCCCGTGCTGGTGCGCGCGTAGGTGCCGAGCATGACGTTCTCGAGCAGGCTCATGCGCGGCCGCAGCTTCACATGCTGGAAGGTCCTGGCGATTCCGTCCCTCGCGATGCGGGATTGTGGATCGCGCGTGATGGCGCGTCCGGCAAAGACGATCTCGCCCTTGTTGACCCTGAGTGCGCCCGTCAGGCAGTTGAACATCGTGCTCTTGCCGGCGCCGTTTGGGCCGATGACGGCGAGGATCTCGCCGGAGCGGACTTCGAAGCTGACATTGTTGACGGCGACGAGACCGCCGAACCGCCGTTCGGCGCCGTCGACCTTCAGAAGCAGTTCGCCCGGTTTCGGCTGGGGACGGCGGGGCAGTGGCGGGGCGGCTGGCGGCCGTTCGCGCTTGATCTTCGGCAAGTAGCGCGCGACGAACGGCACGATGCCCTGCCGCGCCCATTGCAGGAACAGGATGAACAGCGCGGAGAAGGCGACGATCTCGAGCTGGCCGGACGCGCCCTTGGCGATCAGCGGCAGATAGTCCTGCACGCTGTTCTTGAGTAGGGTGACGATAGCGGCGCCCACGACGCCGCCGAGCAAGCTGCCGGCGCCGCCGACCATCGACATCATCAGATATTCGATGCCCATGCCGGCCTCGAACGGGCCCGGGCTGATGAAGCGGCTCATATGGGCGTAGAGCCAGCCGGAGAGCGAGGCGAGGAAGGCCGCGATCACGAACGTCACGAGCTTGATCCGGAACGCGTTGATGCCGAGGCTTTCGACCAGGATATTGCCGCCGCGCAGCGCGCGCATGGCACGGCCGACCCGGGAGTCCAGGAGATTGTAGCCGAGGAAAAGCACCACGACGACGATGCCCCAGATCAGGAAATAGATCTGGGCGCTCGAGACGAGCGCGAATGATCCGATACTGATCGGCGGGATCGACGAGATGCCGTTGAAGCGCCCGAGTCCCTCGACATTGCCGAACAGGAAGCCGATGGCGAGCCCCCAGGCGACGGTCGAGAGCGACAGGAAATGGCCCTGGAGCCGCAAGGTGACGACGCCGAGGACGGTCGCGACACCGCAGGTCAGCGCCACCCCGAACACGAGGCCGAGCCACGGCGAATATCCATTCAGAGCAGAGACCCAGGCCGTGGCATAGGCCGCGACGCCGACGAAGGCGGCCTGTCCGAAGGACACGATGCCGCCGACGCCAGTGAGCAGGGCAAGGCCGATCGCGACCAGCGAATAGATGCCGATATAGTTCATCAGCGTGATGCTGAAGGGGTTGAGGACGAATGGCGCGAGCGCGAGGCACGCTACCGCCGCCACCGCCGCGAGCTGAACGTGAAGGCGCGTCATTCCTCGATCTCCTCCTCGGAATGCAGCGAGGCGAGGGATCGCCAGATCAGGATGGGGATCAGAAGCGAGAACACGATGACATCCTTCAGCGCGCTGCTCTCGAAGGATGCGAAGCTTTCGAGGATACCGACGCCGACCGCGCCGATGGCCGCGCCGGGATAGCTGGTCATGCCGCCGACGATGGCGCCGACGAAGGCCTTGAGGCCGAGCAGGAAGCCGGAATCGTAGAATATGGTGTTGACGGGCGCGATCAGGATTCCGGAGACGCCGGCCATCAGCGAGCCCAGGAGATAGGCGATGGTGCCGGCGCGGGCGGGACGTATGCCCATCAGGCGGGAGCCGGTCCGGTTCACGGCCGTGGCGCGGAGCGATTTACCGACCAGCGTGAAGTCGAAGAAGAGATAGAGCAGGCCAGAGAAGACGAGGGCTGCGATCACGATCAGCATGGTCTGGCCCGAGATCAGAACGCCCGCAAGCTCGGTCGACAATGACGTCAGCGGCTCGGTCCTGACACCCTCGGGACCGAAGAAGAGCAGCCCAAGGCCGACCAGCGCGAAGTGCAGGGCGACGGAGACGGTCAGGAGCAGCAGCACCGTTCCGTCCGCAATGGGACGGAAGACGATCCGGTCCAGCAGCGGGGAGATGGGGGTGATCAGCATCAAGGCCAGCACGAGCCTGATGGCGAGCGGCGGATCGGCGCGCATGGTCAGCCAGGCGAGACCAACAACGGCCAGCGGCAATGCGAGATAGAAGAAGAGAGCGCGCGGAAGCAGCTGACGCTCGCCATTGCGCAGCAGCGAGACGATTTCGATCAGGGTTGCGAGGCACGCAAGGATGAGGACCAGCGCGCCCGTGCCCGGAAAGCGCTTAGCGTCGAGCGCCGCCAGCGTCAGCGCCGTGAAGGCCGCGATGTCGCCAAAGGGAATGAAGATGACCCGTGTCACGGTGAAGATGAGGACGGTCCCGATCGCCACCAGCGCGTAGACTGCGCCGGTGGCGATCCCGTCGATCGCAAGAATGGCTGCGATGTCGCTCGTCATTGAGAACGCCGTCCCCTTGTTCTGGTGGCCTGCCGCTGTCCGACTACGGCGCGTATTTCCAGGCGCCGCCGGTCAGGCGCACCACGACCAGCGCGCGCTCATCGACGCCGGTCACCGAGCCGGGCTTGAAGTTGTAGATGGCGTGCACGCCGGGCAGCTCCTTGGTGCTGAGAATCGCGTCCCGCAGGGCGGCGCGAAATTCCGCCGTGCCGGGCTTCGCCGTCTTGAGCGCGCGCTCTGCTGCGTTGGCGAAGATCAGCCAGGCGTCGAACGAGTACGCGGAGAAGCCGTCCGTGGTGGGGATGTTATGGACCTTTTGGTAGACGCTGCGGAAATCCAGCGCGATCTTCTTGGCGAAGTGTTCGTCGGGCAGCTGCTCGGCCACGATGACCGGGCCGGCGGAGACCTGGATGCCTTCGGCCGCCTTGCCGCCGACGTTCACGAAGTCCGGATTGACGAGCGCCACCGTGCCGTAGGTGTTTCCCTTGAAGCCGCGCTCCGCGAGGCTGAGGAGCGGCAGCGCACCTTGGGTCCCCGAGCCACCATCCAGGACGGCGTCCGGCCGCGCCGCAAGCACTTTGAGGATCTGCGCGGTGACCGAAGTGTCGGTGCGCGCATAGCGCTCGTTGGTCTGGATCTTGACGTCGCCGGCGGCCTCCGCCGCCTTGGCGCCGTTGTAGACGAGGTCCCCCCAGGCGTCGGAGAAGCCGATATAGCCGATGTTCTTCATGCCATCGCGCTTCATGCGATCGGCGATGATCTTGACGAGGAGGGATGCAGGCTGCGGCACCGACACCACCCACTGCTCGGGTGTTTCCGGCAGTTTGCCGATCGGCGAAACCGCGATCATCGGCACTTTCAATTCGCTCGCCACTGCCGCCATGGCGATGGTCGAGGGCGCCGTCGCCGTGCCGATCAGGAGGTCGACCTTCTCTTCTTCCACCAGCTTGCGGGCGTTGCGGGTCGCGGCCGACGGGTCGGAGCCGTCGTCGAGCTGGATCAGGCGGATGGTCTCGCCGTTGACGGTCTTCTTGTATTCATAGGCCGCGTTGATGCCGCGCCCGTAGGGGATGCCGATCGACGAGCCGTTGCCGCTGAGCGAGGTGACGAAGCCGATGGTGATATCGGCCCGCGCGGCGGGGGCTGTGACGATGCCGGCAGCAAGTGCAAGTAAACTCAGAGCCTTGCGCATATGCGTTCTCCTCCGTTGATGCTGGATAGGAATGCTTCGATGCTGCCGCGCGGGGTCACCGAACGACGAACCGACCGATTGAAAACATTGCTGCGGCGCCAAATACCGGGCGCGACCGAAGAGAGTGTGCTGGCCCGGCGCTCAGCAGTCATGATGTTGCGTGCCGCGCGAACGATAGGCCCACCGGCACATGCAAGCGGGCGTTTTCCGGAGCGATGAAAGGTCGTCGATGCCGCCGCGATGCGCGACCGGCGATGCTGCTGCTAAGGCCGGCTGTTCGAGCACGGCGACTGTCCACACGATCGAGTCTCTCAAAATCGGTGCCCTGCAACATCATTGTCATGGCCACCGGTCCTTGACCGGCGAGGAATTACTTAAAGCCTAAAGTAACTCCGGTGGCGCCGTCAACACGTGTCACGGGGCTGTCAGAAGAAAATGTTGTTGCATACAATTTCGTCAGTGTGCGGCGCTTCTGCGCTATTCCACCGATCAAAAACGCTGTGCTCGCCTTGGCCCCGACGGCACTGGTCACCGTCGCGGCCGCGCGCATTTGACGCGTCAATTAGTTTATGATTGAAATATATTCATCGGCAGCCGACGACCGATCCTCCGATCACCGCTTGAGGAGAAGGACGATGCGCATCTTCTGGCAGAGCTTTGTTGATGCGAGCGTGAATGCGCCCTACATGGCGCGGCTGTCGGAATACCTGAACGACATCGCTGCGCCAGGCACGGCGGTCCACGTCCAGGGCATCAGTCCGCCGGACCGCGAGTTCGGACGGCTCGCGGAATTGCGCTGTGCGGTCCAGGCAATCGACAACGGCATCGCAGCGGAGGAGGGTGGGTTCGACGCCTTCGTCATGGGGCATTTCCAGGATCCCGGACTCTACGAGTTGCGCTCGGCGCTCGACATTCCCGTGATCGGGACTGGCGAGGCGACGTTGCTGGCGGCCTCTCAACTCGGGCGGCGGCTAGGTCTTGTGACGCTCGATCCCGTCTTCGAGGTCTTGCACTATGAGCAGGCTGAGCGTTACGGCCTCGGCGATCGCGTCGTCCATGTGACCGGCCTTGGCTGCAGGCCGGATGATTTCGCCGATGCGTTCGCCGGAAACGCTGCCGCGCAAGCCCGCATGATCAAGGACTTCGTCGCCTGCGCTCTCCCGCTGGTGGAACGCGGCGCGGATGTCGTGATCCCGGCCGGCGTGTTGCCAGGCCTCTTGATCGGGCGAGAGCATGGCCTGAAGGTCGGCCACGCTCCGGTGGTCAACTGCGCGGCCGTGGCGCTCAAGAGTGCCGAGATGTGGGTACAACTCCGCAAGCTCAATGGCACCGAGCCCAGCCGCGGACCGAGCTTCAGGCGGGCCAGCGCTCAGGCCCGCGATGACTTCCGCGCGCTACTTGCCCGTAACAGTCGCTAGTCGTCGAAACACCGTTTCTGGAGAACAAATCATGATGACCCCCGAAAAGATCCTGTACGAGACCGAGGTGACGGCGACCGGAGGTCGGGATGGCAAGGCGGCCAGCGCTGACGGTCTGCTCTCGGTGTCCCTGTCCTTGCCGAAATCGATGGGTGGTCCCGGTGGCGAAGGCACCAATCCCGAGCAGCTCTTTGCGGCCGGCTATGCCGCTTGCTTTCTCGGCGCGGTCAGGCTCGTCGCGCGCACGCGGAAGGTAGTGCCCTCTGCCGAGCCCTCCGTGACTGCGAAGGTTGCGATGGGGCCGGTGCCCGTCGGATATGCCCTCGCTGTCGAGCTGAAAGTCAACCTGCCCGGTGTCGAGAAGGCCGTGGCCGAAGAGGTCGTTGCCGGTGCGCATGAGCGTTGCCCCTATTCCAACGCAACCCGCGGCAATATTGACGTGAAACTGACGGTGGTCTGAGGCGGATGAACGAGGACGGTCGGTGACCAACACCTTGCGCGCACCATATGACGGCGTGGTGATCGCGGCTCCCGTCACGATTCCCTATGTGCGCTACTCCATCGAGAGCGCGCAATGGTGGATCGGGCGGGCGCTGAGCGCGCTCGTTGCGCAGGCCGGCATCAAGGCCTCCGATATCGACGGCCTGTGCGTCTCCAGTTTCACCATGGGCACGGACAGTGGCGTCGGCTTGACGCAGCATTTCGGGCTCTGCGTCCGGTGGTTGGACACGATCCCGCTCGGCGGCGCCAGCGCCATCGCGGCGCTGCGCAAGGCCGCGCGCGCGGTTCAGGCGCGCGATGCCGACATCGTGGGGTGCGTCGCTGGCGACACCAATCACGTCGATTCGTTCAGGCTGACGCTGGAGAATTTCTCGCGGTTCAATCAGGACGCCGTCTATCCTTACGGCGCGGGCGGCGCCAATGCCAGCTTTGCGCTGATTGCGCGCAACTATATGCGAATGTTCGGCGTCGCGCGCGAGGACGTCGGCAAGATCGCTGTCGCCCAGCGCGCCAATGCCCTGCGCAACCCGCATGCGCTCATGAAGGCGCCGCTCACGCTAGAGCAATACCTGGCGGCCCGGCCGATCTCCGATCCGATCCACCTGTTTGATTGCGTGATGCCCTGTGCGGGCGCGGAAGCTTTCCTCGTGATGCGCGATGAGACGGCTTCATCCCTGAAGCTGCCCGCCGCGCGACTCCTTTCGACGATCGAGCGGCACAATGCCTTTGCCGACGATCCGATGCAGGTGCGCGGCGGCTGGGCGATGGATGTCGGCGAGCTCTATGCGATGGCCGGCGTCAAGCCTGACGATCTCGATGTCGTGCAGACCTATGACGACTATCCCGTCATCACGATGATGCAGTTCGAGGATCTCGGATTCTGCAAGAAGGGCGAGGGCGCTGAGTTCGTGCGCCAACACGATCTCACCATCGACGGCGACTTCCCGCACAATACCTCGGGCGGACAGCTCTCGGTCGGGCAGGCCGGTGCCGCCGGCGCCTATCTCGGCCTCGTTGAAGGGCTCCGGCAGGTTCTGGGCAGTGCCGGTCCTACGCAAGTCAGGAATGCGAGCCTCGCTCTGGCCTCGGGGTTCGGTATGATCAACTATGATCGTGGTCTCGCCTCGGGTGCCGCGATCCTTGCTGGACCTTCGCGATGATAGAGCCGATCAAGCCGCCCCGGCGCAAGAACCCGCTGCTGCGGACGCGGCTACCGGCATCCCCACCGCGACCGCGCAGCAGGATGTCGCACGGGTTCACGCGTGCGGCCGCCGAAGGCCGCTTTATGCTGCAGCGCTGCGAGGCTTGCGGCGCCTTTGCTTATCCGGCGCGCGAAGCCTGCCCGTCTTGTCTTTCGGCCGGCCTCGCTTTCGTCGATGCGCCGCGGCGAGGTGTACTGCTTGCCGAGACAACGGCACGGGTGCCGAGCGACGTCTATTTCCGCGAACGGGCGCCGTGGCGGATCGGCCTCGTCAAGATGGATTGCGGTCCGACGATCGTCGCACATCTTCATGCCGACTGCGCAGAGGGTGCGGCCGTCAGCATGTCGTTGCAACTCGACAAGACCGGTCAGGCGGTGGCCTTTGCCCATCCCGAAGGGGAGACTCCCAACATGGCAGACGACAAGCAGTGGCGGGAGATGACGGCCGATCCGAAATTTCGTCGCGCGCTCGTCACCAACGGCCGCAGCGTCATCGGTCAGGAAGCCGTCGCCGCTTTGAAGGCGGCGGGCGCCAAGACGGTGTTCGTCGGCGTTGCCGAACCATGGCGGCCGTTCGCCGGCGAGGAGCGACTGCGCGGTCAGGACGGGATCGAAATCGTGACTCTCGATGCGGCTGATGAAAAATCGGCTACCGATCTTGCGGCCGACATCGGCGGCAAGGTCGATATTCTCGTCAACACGACGGAATATGTCCGGCCGGGCGGCCTGCTCGACCGCAGAGGCACGAGCATCGCACGGGACGAGATCGATCAGGCCTATCTCGGCTTCATCAATCTCGCTCAAGCCTTTGGCCCCGCCATGCGGATGCGCGGTGCCGACGGTATCAACAGCAGCGCGGCGTGGGTCAATATTCTCTCGGTCTATGCACTGGCGAACTGGCCCGCCTTCGGCGCCTACTCGGCCTCGCAAGCGGCGTGCCTGTCGCTGTCGCATTGCTTGCGCGCGGAGCTGCGGCCCGGCGGCGTCCGGGTGATGAACCTGTTCACCGGCCCTGTCGACACCGAATGGTTCCAGACCGTGCCGCCGCCGAAGGTCGCGCCGCGCGTGATCGCGCAGGCGATCGTGTCGGGCCTCAAGAACGGGCTCGAAGAGATGTATGTCGGAGATGTCGCCGAGGAGATCCGGCAACGTCTCGCGGCCAATCCGAAAGCGCTCGAGCGCGAGCTCGACCGATAAGAAGCGGGATTTCAACCGAGCTGGAGGACGTGACGATGCAAAGCAATCTCCTGGAGCTGGCGAGTGCGATTTCTTCCGGCGCGGTGCGCGTCGTCGATCTGACCTTCACACTCAGTCCGGACTTTCCGGTCATCGTCCTCCCGCCGGAGTTCGGTCAGGCCGCGCCTGTCCGCATCCAGGAGATATCGCGATACGATGGTCGCGGGCCGGCCTGGTACTGGAACAACGTTACGTTCGGCGAACACACCGGCACGCATTTCGACGCGCCGATTCACTGGTTCACCGGCAAGAACCTGCCGAACAATGCCGTCGACACGATGCCGGCCAAGGACATGATCGCACCGGCCTGTGTCATCGACTGCTCGGCGCAGGCGGCGCAGGATCCCGATTTCCTGCTGACCGTCCCGATTGTCGAAGCCTGGGAAGCCAGGCACGGCCGGATCCCCGAGCGAAATTGGGTCTTGCTCAGGACCGACTGGTCGAAGAAAGGCTGGCGCGACTACTCCAATCTCGGGGACGACGGCGCGCATACGCCAGGCCCGAACCCGGCGGTGATGAAGTGGCTGGTGGAGGAGCGCGGTGTCATTGGTTTCGGCACCGAAACCATCGGCACGGATGCGGGGCAGGCCGGGCACTTCGAGCCGCCTTATCCCGCGCATCACTTTCTGCACGGCGCGGGCCGCTACGGCCTGCAATGCCTGTGTAACCTGGATCAGCTTCCGGCCACCGGCGCCGTCATCGTGGCCTCGCCACTGAAGATCCAGAACGGTTCCGGCAGCCCGCTTCGAGTCATCGCTCTGGTGTCGTCCACTTGAGCCCCAATCCATGGCACTCGCCAATCAGAACAAGAAATTCTCACGAAAGACAGGTGCCATGAACTCGATCAAGAGCCTGGTGGCTTTCACTGCATTGCTGCTTGCCGTTCCGCAATTCGCGCAGGCCGAGATCCTCGTCGGATTCGTCACCGGCCTCAGCGGGCCGGTATCATCGATTGGTATTCCCAACGCGAAGGGGATCGCGGCAGGTCAGGTCTATATCGGCGAAATCGGCGGCGAGAAGCTGCGGGTCATCCAGCTCGACGACGGCTCCGATCCGACCGCGTCGGCACGCAATGCGCGCAAGCTGGTGGAGCAGGAGAAGGTCGATATCCTGATCGGCACGTCCGGCGCTCCCCAGACGCTCGCGATGGCGACCGCGGCCATCGAGATGAAGATTCCGATGATCGCGGTGTCGCCGATCGCACCGGTGCCGTCAGGCGACGGCGGTCCCTGGGTCGTGCAGACGCCGCAGCCCACGCCGCTTCTGGTGCAAGGAATCGTCGACCACATGAAGGCGAAGGGCCTGACGACCGTCGCCTTCATCGGTTTCTCCGATGCGTTCGGCGATCTCATGTACAATTCGCTCGAGCAGAGTGCGAAGGCCGCCGGCATCAAGGTCGTCGCCAACGAACGCTATGCCCGGTCGGACTCCTCGGTGACGGCTCAGGTGCTGCGCGCACTCGCCGCGCGTCCCGACGCCATCATGCTCGGCGGCACCGGCACGCCAGGCGCGCTGCCGGTCATCGCGCTGTCCGAGCGGGGATATAAGGGACCGCTCTACGGCAATCACGGGCTGATCAGCGCCGATTTCCTTCGTCTGGCCGGCAAGGCCGCCAACGGCATCATGTGCCCGACGGGACCTGTGACCGCGGCGGAGCAGCTTCCGGCCAGCAATCCGATAAAGAAGGTCGCCCTGGATTTCCGCGCGGCCTTCGAAAAGGCCAACGGCGAGGCGCCGACGGATTCATTCTCGTCCTATTCCTTCGACGGCTGGCTGATCTTCGCCGACGCCGTCAAGCGTGCGCTGGAAACCGGTGCCAAACCAGGCTCACCTGAGTTCCGTACCGCGATTCGCCAGGCGCTGTTCACCACCAAAGAGGTGGTCGGGACGCAGGGCGTCTACACCTACACGCCGGCGGACCGGCATGGGGTCGACGATCGCTCGCGCATCATGGTTCAGATCGAGGACGGCAAGTACAAGCTGTTGCCTTGAGGTGCGAGCATGGTCGCAATGGAGAAAGATGCGCTGGCAAACATCAGCGAGGTGGTCGGCGGTGAGGACGTGACGCCTGCCTGGGCGCGCGCGATGGCGTCGTTTCCGCCGTCTGAGCGCATCCTCTCGACGATGCTCACGCGGCAGGCGGAGCGTTACGGCGACCGCCTTCTGCTCGTGGCCGGGGAGACGCGTTGGAGCTTTGCGCAGGCTGCGGCGATTGCGGCTGCGTCGGCCCAGACGCTGGTCGATGCCGGGATCAAGCCGGGCGACCGGGTCGCGCTGATGTGCTCGAACCGTCCGGAGTTCTTGCAGGTCTATCTCGGCTGTGCGTGGCTGGGGGCGATCGCCGTCCCGATCAATACCGCGTTGCGCGGCTTCCAGCTGTCCCACATTTTCCGCAACTCGCAACCCGCGCTTCTCGTCGTCGAGGCTCAGTTCGCCAGCGCGGTCGATAGTGTCGAGGCGGATGTCGAGCTGCCGCCTCGGACCTGGATCATCGGAGCTGGCGCCGACGCGGTCGGTGCCAGGATTTCCGCGGTCCCGCTGCCGCCTCTTGGCGCCGCGGCCCCGGCGGGCGCCGTCCGTCCCGGTGACACCGTTGCGATCCTCTATACGTCGGGCACCACGGGCCCTGCGAAGGGTGTGTGCTGTCCGCAGGCGCAGCTGTTCTGGTGGGGCATCTATTCGGCGCGCGCGCTCGGAATCCGCGAGGGCGATGTGCTGTTCACGACGCTGCCGCTGTTCCACACCAACGCGCTGAATGCGTTCTATCAGGCGCTGCTGAACGGATGCACGTACGTGCTCGAGTCGAAGTTCTCTGCTTCCGGCTTTTGGGCTGCCGCGCGACACCACAATGCGACGGTCGGCTATCTGCTCGGTGCGATGGCGTCGATGCTCCTGGCGCAGCCGAAGAGCGCAGACGAGTCAATGCATCGTCTTCGTGTCGCGCTTGGCGGCGGCGTGCCGCCGCAAATCCACGGCCCGTTCCGCGAGCGCTTCGGCGTACCGCTGGTCGACGGCTACGGGTCGACCGAGACGAATTTTGTGTTCGCCGGCACGATCCCGTCGGATCGGGCGGGGACTATGGGGTACCTGGCCGATGGCATCGAGGCGCGGATCGTCGACGAGAATGATTCCGCGCTGCCTGATGGAGAGGCCGGCGAGCTCGTGCTTCGCGCGAGAGAACCCTTTGCGTTCGCGTCCGGCTATTTCGGCATGCCGGAGAAGACCGTGGAGGCCTGGCGAAATCTCTGGTTCCACTCCGGCGATCGGGTCGTTCGCGATTCCGACGGGCATTATCGCTTCGTCGATCGCATGAAGGATTCCATCCGCAGGCGTGGCGAGAACGTGTCCTCGTGGGAGGTCGAGCAGGCCATCCAGGCGCATCCCGCGGTTGCTGCCTGCGCGATCTACCCGCTGCCATCGGAGTTGGGTGAGGATGAAGTTGCTGCTGCGATTCTGCTGGAACCGGGCCACTTGCTACAGCCCGTCGACATCGTCAGGCATTGCGAAGGGCGGATCGCCTATTTCGCTATTCCGCGTTATGTGCGAATCCTCAGTCAGATGCCGCTGACGGAGAACGGCAAGATCAAGAAGGGCGTACTGCGCGATGCCGGCGTCACGACGGATACATGGGATCGCGAAGCGGCCGGAGTGAAGGTACGACGCTGACATCGTATTCGCTTAAGGTTTTTGCAGGGCGTCCCTGACGGCGGCCTTGAGTTCGTCGAGTTCGCCGATCAATCCATCGAACCGGTCTGCCGGGAAATCCGCCAGCAGCTCGGCAAGCCATGCGCCGTGGCTCTTGGCCATTCGCCTGAAGATCTTGCGGCCTTCGACCGTCATACAGACGATCTGCACGCGCCGGTCGAGGTTCGACGCCGTGCGGGTGATGTATCCATCTGCGACCAGGCGGTCGACGATTGGCGTGAGGTTCCCGGCCGAGACCATCAGGCGCTTGGGCAGCTCTCCCAGCACAAGTCCGCTTGGTTCGCGGTCGAGCTGGGCGAGAACGTCGAAGCGGGGCATCGTGAAGTCGAACTCTTCGCGAAACCGGCGCCGCAACTCGCCTTCGATGAGGGACGTGCAGGCGAGCAGTCGGAGCCAAAGGCGTGTTTGAGCCCTGTACTCAGCCTCCTGATCCGTCTCGTTCCTGGCCGAAACAGGCGTGGACTCCTTCGCGAGTGCCAATCGAATCTCCCGGGCTTCGTGGCTCATGAAAGCTGGCGCAGCTCTCGTGGACATTGGCAAGATAGTTCGTGCCAAAAGTAAATTCAAGGCTGCCTCCGAAGGATCCGGAATCGGCGCCGCCGTGCATCCGATTTACACTAAATTTCATGATCGGTGCTGCGGTGAGGGGCTTGCCTCCAACGTCTTTGCAGAACCGTCTTGACAATGCACGCATCGAGGAAATATTTTATACTTAAAATAATTGGGTGAGAGCTCGGCGCAACGCGCGAAAGCGAGGGATCATGCGCATAGTCTGTATCGGCGGCGGGCCGGCCGGCCTCTATCTGGGCCTCCTGATGAAGCGTCGACATCCGGAGCATGTCATCACGGTCGTCGAGCGCAACAAGCCCTACGATACGTTTGGCTGGGGGGTGGTGTTCTCCGATGCCATGATGTCTGCGATGCGCCTTGCCGACCCCGAGAGCGCGGCCGAGATCGAGAACGCCTTCAATCATTGGGACGACATCGAGCTCGTCTTCAAGGGGACGCGCCAGCGTACGACCGGCCACGGCTTCATCGGCATTGGTCGCAAGCATCTGCTCAACATTCTCCAGAGGCGCTGCGAGGCTCTGGGTGTCGAGCTCGCCTTCGAGCGCGAGGTGGAGTCCGATCTCGAATTTCCCGACGCCGACCTGATCGTCGCCTGCGACGGGGTCAACTCCAGGATTCGTGCCCGCTATGCCGAACAGTTCCAGCCGGATATGGTGATCCGGCCGAACCGCTACATCTGGCTCGGCACCAAGAAGGCGTTCGACGCCTTCACGTTCGATTTCCAGAGGACCGAGCACGGCTGGTTCCAGGCACATATCTACAAGTTCGATGCGGAGACCTCGACCTTCATCGTCGAGACCACGGAAGAAGCCTACAATGCTCACGGGCTGGGCGAGCTCGATCAGCAGGAGTCGATCGACTTCTGCGAGAAGATCTTTGCGGAGACGCTCGACGGTGCGAAGCTTTTGACCAACGCCCGCCATCTGCGCGGCTCGGCCTGGCTCAATTTCAGCCGCCTGATCTGCGGCAAATGGAACGTGTTCAACGGCCGCTCCCACGTCGTGCTGATGGGCGACGCCGCGCACACCGCGCATTTCGCCATCGGGTCGGGCACCAAGCTCGCGCTCGACGACGCCATCGAGCTCGCCAACCAGTTCGATCGCCATGGTCACGGACGCGAGGGCATCCCGACCGTGCTGGAGGCCTACGAGGAAGTGCGTCGCGTCGACGTGGCGCGCATCCAGAACGCCGCGCGCAATGCCATGGAATGGTTCGAAGTAGTCGGCCGGCGCTATGCTGATACGCTCGAACCGCCGCAATTCTTTTATTCGATGCTGACGCGTTCGCAGCGCATCAGCCATGAAAACCTGCGCCTGCGCGACCGTGCCTGGTTGGAAGGATTCGAGCGATGGTTTGCCGCGCGCTCGGGCATCGTCGTCAAGGACGGCGAACGGGTACCGCCGCCGATGCTGACGCCGCACCGCGTGCGCGGCCTCACGCTGGCGAACCGCATCATGGTTTCACCGATGGCGATGTATTCGGCGAAGGACGGGCTCATCAACGACTTCCACATCGCCCACCTCGGAGCGCGCGCCATGGGCGGCGCCGCGTTGATCTTTGCCGAGATGACCTGCGTCTCGCCGGATGCCAGGATCACGCCGGGCTGTCTCGGGCTCTGGAATGATGAGCAAGCGGCACAATGGCGCCGGCTGGTCGATTTGATCCATAGCGTCGGACACGCCAAGGTCGGCATCCAGCTCGGCCATGCCGGGCGGAAGGGATCGACCCGGCTCGCCTGGGAGGGGATTGACCAGCCGCTGGCTTCGGGCAATTGGCCGCTGATCTCGGCTTCCGCGCTGCCCTATCTGCCGCACAGCCAGTTGCCGCGGGAGATGAACCGCAGCGACATGGACCGCGTCCGCGACAATTTCGTCGCCGCAACGCACCGTGCTGCCGACGCCAAGGTCGATTGGCTCGAGCTTCATTGCGCCCATGGCTATTTGCTGTCGAGCTTCCTCTCGCCGCTGACCAACCGGCGGACCGACGAATATGGCGGCAGCCACGAAGCTCGTGCGCGCTTTCCGCTGGAGGTGTTCAGGGCGATGCGCGCGGCATGGCCATCCGATCGGCCGATGTCGGTGCGGCTGTCCTGCCATGACTGGACCGAAGGCGGCAACACGCCGGCGGACGCCGCGATCTTCGCTGCGATGTTCAAGGAGGCGGGAGCAGACGTGATCGATTGCTCCTCGGGACAGGTCTGGAAGGAGGAACGGCCGATCTACGGCCGCCTGTTCCAGACGCCATTCGCCGATCTGATCCGCAACGAAGTCGGCATCGAGACGATTGCAGTCGGTGCGATCTCCGAGGCCGATCACGCCAACTCGATTCTCGCGGCTGGCCGCGCGGATCTCTGCGCGATTGCGCGGCCGCATCTCGCCGACCCGGCCTGGACGCTGCACGAAGCCGCGCGCATCGGCATCACAGCGGTCAACTGGCCGAAGCAGTATCTGTCCGCCAAGGGACAATACGAAGCCAATCTGGCGCGTGCTGCTGCCGTGGCCGCGCAGTGAGCGAAGGAGGGGATCGGATGAACTCCGTGGTAAAGATGATCCGGCGCGAATGGCTGGACTGGCCGTTCTTCGAGTCCCCCCATCTTGCGATCGGCGAGGCGCTCGATCGCTTCGTGCAGTCGGGAGCCCTTCACAAGATCGATCACAATGATGTGGATGGTGCCTGTCGCAAGCTTGTGCGTGCGATGGGCGAGGCGGGGTTGCTCGATTGCGCGGTCGCGGCGCCCGATGGCGATGCGACGTCGATCGATTCCCGCTCGATCTGCCTGTCGCGCGAGTCGCTGGCCTATGCCGATGGCCTCGCGGATTTTGCTTTCGCCATGCAGGGGCTTGGCTCCGGAGCGATTGCTCTCGGTGGCTCGGCGGAGCTGCGCAAGGCCGTGCTGCCGAAGGTGCGTTCCGGCGAATGGCTCGCGGCCTTCGCGCTCTCCGAGAAGGAGGCGGGGTCGGACGTCGCGGCGATGTCATGCACGGCGCGGGCCGACGGCGACAACTACGTCATCGACGGCGAGAAGACCTGGATCTCGAACGGCGGTATTGCCGACGTCTATACGCTGTTCGCTCGAACGGGCGAGGCGCCGGGCGCCCGCGGCATTTCGGCCTTCGTCGTCTTTCCGGATGATCCCGGTTTTAGCATTGCCGAGCGCATCGACGTCATCGCGCCGCACCCGCTGGCGACGTTGCGCTTCACCAATTGCCGGATTCCCGCGAGCCGTAGGCTCGGCGCGCCCGGGGGTGGGTTCAAGCTCGCGATGCAGACGCTGGATATTTTCCGCGCATCGGTCGCCGCCGCAGCCCTCGGCTTTGCCCGTCGCGCGCTCGACGAGGCATTGTCGCATGCCCGCAGCCGAAACATGTTCGGTGCGACGCTGGGGGATCTTCAACTGACCCAGGCCGCGCTCGGCGACATGGCGACCGACACCGACGCGGCGGCGCTGCTGACCTACCGCGCGGCCTGGCGCCGCGATGTCCAGAAGCTTCCGACGACGCGCGAAGCCGCCATGGCGAAGCTGACCGCCACCGAGACCGCGCAGCGCGTCATCGACCGTGCCGTCCAGATGTTCGGCGGCCGCGGCGTGCGCAAGGGAGAGGTCGTCGAAGGTCTCTACCGCGAAATCCGCGCGCTGCGCATCTACGAGGGCGCGACCGAGGTCCAGAAATTGATTGTCGCCCGCGAGCTGTTGAAGCCGCGCTGAGAGGATTGAGAACTACGCATGAGCACGATCAGCAAGCCGGAAGCCCCCGTTGCGCGTGGTCTGCAACTGCTTCAGCCCAGCGGCTGGCCGCAGCCGAAGGGGTATGCGAACGGTGTCATGGCTGAAGGACGACTCATCGTGACGGGTGGTGTGGTCGGTTGGGACGCCGCCGGGCGATTTGCCGACGGACTCGTTGCGCAGGTCCGCCAGACGCTCGAAAACATCGTCGCGATCCTGGCAGAGGGCGGCGCGCGGCCGGACCATCTCGTGCGCCTGACCTGGTACGTCGTGGATATGGACGAATATGTGTCGAACCTGAAGGCGCTCGGCAAAGTCTATCGCGAGGTCATTGGCGCCCATTACCCCAGCATGGCGCTGGTGCAGATCGTGCGTCTCGTCGAGCCATCCTCGCGTGTCGAGATCGAGGCGACGGCCGTCGTCCCGCGCTGACGAAGGCGTCGGCCGCAGGCTCGAGGCGAGACCGCGACGATGGAAAGCTCTCCACGGCGCCCGTGATGGATTGGAGCGAGAGCTCAATATTTTCAATGGCTAAGGGGCGGCGTGTGCACGACGTGTGCACCGGGAGATGCACAAAAATCTATCGACGGCAAATCTGAGCAGACGGTCTGAGGCGTGATACTGAGCTCGGCTTCCGCGCGATCGAATTGACGAGAGCAGTGCAGCGACTACAACAGGCGTTTCGCCGCCGGTCATGAGTGAGAAAGAAGCCCAATGTTCCTGACCGAGAACGATCTGAATGAATTGGTGGCATGGCGACGCCATCTTCACGCCGTGCCGGAACTGTCGGGGCAAGAGGCAAAAACCGCGGAAGCCGTGCGGGCCCGTCTTCACGCGGCGGGTGCCGACAGGATCGTTTCGGGCCTCGGTGGTCACGGCGTGCTTGGAATCTACGATGGACGTGAGTCTGGCCCGACGATTATGCTTCGGGCCGAACTGGATGCACTGCCGATTCAGGAAAAATCAGAACTCAAGCATCGATCACTGGTAGCAGGAAATGCCCATCTCTGCGGTCATGATGGTCATATGGCAATTCTGGCGGCCGTAGCGCAAAATCTGAGCCAGCAACGTCCAAGCCGAGGTCGCGTAGCGCTCCTGCTTCAGCCGGCCGAGGAGGACGGGTCCGGTGCGGCCGCCGTTCTGGCTGATGCGAAGTTTGAGCAGGTGCGGCCCGACTTTGTCTTCGCGCTGCATAATCTTCCTGGGCTCGATCTTGGACAGGTCTCCCTTGCCGAGGGCTTGGTGAATTGCGCCTCGCAAGGAATGCAGATCAGATTATCAGGACGAACCACGCACGCGTCGAATCCGGAGCTCGGTATCTCCCCGAAAGACGCACTCGCCAGGCTCCTGCTGGAGATTCCCGCACTTGGGCACGGTACGGAGCTGGACGACGACTTCTCAATGCTGACGGTCACCCATGCAAGACTTGGGGAGCCTGCGTTCGGTATCGCGCCGGGCTTCGGCGAGTTGTGGGCGACACTGAGAACATGCACCGACGTGATGATGGAACGGCTCCGCCTGGAGGCGGAAGACTTGGTTCGACGCGTGACGGCCGGTGAGGGGCTGAGCACGGAAATCGCTTATCGCGACGTCTTCAATCATTGCGCAAACCACGTCGATGCTGTTGCCCATCTTAGAAATGCGCTGGACGCAGAGGGGGTGCGACATTCGGCGGAGGGCCTCCCACTGCGCGGCTCCGAGGACTTCGGACGTTTTGGCTTCCGTTCGAGGTCGGCGATGTTCTTCCTGGGAGCCGGCAAAGAGCATCCCGGGTTGCATGAGTCGAACTACGACTTTCCGGATCAGTTGATAGAAATTGGTGCAAGAATATTCATTCGCACCATACGCAACCTACTTGGCTAAATCGAGAATTCCGGACGGAATGACAGCGGATCGCCTGCGTGTCACACGTTGGATCGGCGATTAGAACGATTTGAAACTAGAAGCATTCGAAAATTTGCAGTGAAGTTCGAAACAGGAAATCGCTTCTCCGATCACGACGGTTTTTGTCGTGCAACCTTAGATAATTTCTAGGTCTCAATTTCTTCTCGCAGCACAGTCGTATGTTAGGAAGCGACGGGGACGTGCTTGCAAGTGGAATTGGGGCGCAGGAATGACGCGTGAACTCTCGGCCAGGAAAATCGTGCGTACACTATCGTTGGGCGCGGTGAGTTATCTCGCGCTGTCGATGGAATCTTCGGGTGACCTTCAGCGTGCGGTTGCGCAATCCAATCTGCCGCCCGTGACCGTGGATGCCCCCAAGCCGAGAGTTCGTCAGCCGGTCCAGAGATCGCAGTCGACGCGCGCCTCGCGTGGACAGCGATCCGTCGTCGCGGCGGCTCCGCGCCAGGCTGCACCCGTTCCCTATGTGGTGCCTTCGACCGGTACGGTCGGCACGGTGCCGCCCGCTTACGCAGGCGGCCAAGTCGCAACCGGCGGAAGCCTCGGTCTGCTCGGCAATCGCGGCGTGATGAACACGCCATTCAACCAGACGAGCTATACGGCGGAGTTGATACAGAACCAGCAAGCGCGCACAGTAGGGGACGTTCTGTTCAACGATCCCTCGGTCCGAACGAAGACGCCCGCTGGCAACGGCATTGATGGTGTGTACATCCGGGGCTTTTGGCACGACAGTGGCGACTATTCGATGAATGGTCTCTACGGAATGGCACCGTTCTACTCAACGTCCGCCAATTTCCTTGAACGTGTTGAGGTTCTGAAGGGGCCGAGCGTGCTTCTCGGAGGGATGCCGCCCGCAGGGGCCAATGGTGGCAGCATCAATCTGGTAACGAAGCGAGCTCCCGACTTCGACATCACTCAGCTCACCGCATTGTATATCTCAAAGTCTCAATTCGGACTGCAAACCGATATTAGCCGACGATACGGCGAGCATAAGGAATGGGGAGTCCGCTTCAACGGCATGGGACGGGGTGGATCGACAGCGTATGACCGACAAACCGACCAGTTTGGAAACGCGGTGCTCAATCTGGACTACCGCGGCGAGCGTGTCCGCTTTTCCACCGATCTGGGCTATCAGGCCGAGAATCTCAAGCCGCCCTTGCGATTTCTAACGTTCACCACCAGCCCTCCCTTTGCGACCACAATTCCGGTGCCCGCACTTCCAAAGCCCGGAGCGAACTACATGCCGGACTGGGCAACTTGGAAGCCGCGAGATTCCTTCGCACTGACCCGGGGCGAAGTCGACCTAACGGAGTCCGTGACTGTCTATGGTGCGGTCGGATATCACAAGAGCGAGATTGACTACATTTACCCTTCGCCACGTATCACGAACGCAAACGGTAACTGGTCGGCCGTTCCTTTCAGTGGAAGTGATGTCTATGACAACTATACGGGCGAGGCGGGGCTGCGCGCCTCGGTCGATACCGGCCCCATCAATCATCTGTTGACGGTCAACTACTCTGCTTTCGAGCGGGACTACAGCTCGTTCGGCAGGGCCGGTACTGCTATCAGTTCAAACCTGTACAATCCGCTCCCGATTCCTTTTCCAAACTTTGTTACTGTCGCCCAAAATCTGCAGACGCAGACGAAGCTTACCAGCGTCGGTATCGCTGACACGATGTCGATGCTCGACAACAGGCTGCAGCTCGTAATCGGCGCAAGGCGGCAGACAGCAGCTGTAGACAGCTTGAACCTGCTGACCTCAGCCAAGTCGAGTGTCGAGGTGCCGACTTGGAGCCCCGGCTATGCGGTCATTGTCAAGCCGGTGGAGAACATCTCCCTCTACGCAAATTACATCGAAGGTCTAAAGGCGCCGGAAGTTGTTGTCGGAGCCCAGGTGTATTCGAACGTGGGCGACATTGTTCCTCCCGCTCAAACCAAGCAGAAGGAAGTCGGCCTGAAGGTTGATATGGGTCGGATCGGCTTCACGGCGAGCGCATTTGACATCACCAGTCCGAACATCATCTCCGTCGCGGTGCCGGGGCAGGCGCTCCCTGCGAGGCGACTTTCCGGCGAGCAGCGCAACCGCGGCATCGAGCTGATGACCTTCGGAGAAGTGACGCCGACGTTCCGAGTGCTCGGTGGCTTGAGCTTCATCGACGGTGAGGTCGTCAGACAGGCAGTGTCCGCGGGAACGATCATTTTCAACTACAATGGAAAGGTTCCGGTGGGCGTGTCAGCGTTTAACGTCAACATGGGTGCCGAGTGGGATACCCCATTCTTGCCTGGGCTGACTATGACCGGCCGTGTAATCTATACCAGCGAGAGCTACGCCAACGATGCTAACACCCAGGAGCTTCCTGCGTGGACGCGGGTCGACCTTGGCGCGCGCTACACCTTCCTGTCGCCTTGGAACGGCAAGCCGATAGTCATTCGCGCAAGCGTTGAGAACGTGTTCAACGAGGCGTATTGGAACTCCTATCGCACCGTGAGTAGCGCTGTGTCACTCGGTGCCCCGCGCACCTACCTCCTATCGACGACGTTCAATTTTTGAAAGCTAGTCCTTAGTGCTCTGCTGCGTGCCGCCGCGGATCTCGTCCGCGGCGGTTTTTCGTTGGGTCAATGACCAACAAGTTGCACGTCTTGGGTTTGATGACAGCACAACTAAGCGCCGCACGCGACAAGATGTGAGATCAAGCAGTGTCGAGAAAGTTCCTCCTTGCGCGGTTAGAATTGCAGCAATCTGCGGCGCCTCCTGAAATCCCAATGTTTTCCCGCGTGTTGGCGCGCAAGCGCGGAGGTTGCATTGTGTTCGTGTGTCGCCAGTTTTGAGGTCTTAAAAAAAGACGCGTCGATATTGCTTTGACCCTCGTCTGCTTCTGACCTAGTCAAACGTCTCTGCTTTCGCTTTCCGAAAAGGGGATCGCGCTATGATGGTGTTCGACAGAGACGACGTCACCTTCACCGTCGTCGTCAACCACGAAGAGCAATACTCCATCTGGCCGACGTTCAAGGAGATTCCGGCCGGCTGGAAGGCGGTGGGCAAGTCGGGCAGCAAGAAGGAATGTCTCGACCACATCGAGCAGGTGTGGACTGACATGCGCCCGCTCAGCTTGCGCAAGTTCATGGACGGCGCGTCGCCCCAGCAGACGACGTAGTCAGCGAAGTCTGGTCGTCCGATGCGGCTTCTTTGTCTGCCTTATTCCGGCGGCAGTGCCATGTTCTATGCGCGGTGGCGCAGGCTGCTGCCGTCGTGGATCGACGTTCGGCCGGTCGAATGGCCCGGGCGTGGTGCGCGCATGGACGAGCCGCTGGCGGCCGATCCAGGCGTGCTGGCGGCGCAGCTGGCTGGTGAACTCGCGGCACAGCTCGACGGGCCCTACGCGTTGTTCGGGCACAGCCTCGGCGCCGTGATCGCGTTCGAGCTCGCACATAGCCTGCTCGATTGCGGAGCACCCGCGCCGGCCATTCTCTTCGCCTCGGGTGCGGAAGCGCCGGCGGTTCGGGACGGCAGCAAGTGGCGCCATCCCCTGAGCGACGAAGCGCTGATGCAGGAGTTGCGTAATCTTCAGGGCACGCCCGACGAGGCGCTGTCGAATGCCGAGCTAATGCGATCCGCGTTGCCGGTGCTGCGCGCTGACTTTTTGATGTGCGGGGCCTATGCCTACCGGGCGCGGCGTCCATTGCAGTGCCCGGTGCACGTCTTTGGCGGAGCGTACGACGAGACCAGCCGCGAAGCACTCGAGGCTTGGCGGCAGGAGACCTCGGCGGCATTCACGCTCGATATTCTGCCCGGGCATCACTTCTTCATTCACACAGAGCAGGCCGAGCTGATCGACCGGATCGGCTGGGCGCTGGCCCGGCAATCGGGGCGATCGATTGCTTCGCATCGGAGCGAGGATCATGAGCGCGTTCTCCGTCCAGCCACTCATTGACGGCAAGACTCTTCCCATGCTGCTTAGGGCAGGTGAGGCCGGGCAGCCGCTCGGCGAAGCCCTTCCCGTGCTGCGTGCGACGATCGACCGGTACCTGACCGACAGCGGCGGCATCGTGTTTCGCGATTTCTCGCTCGGTGGTCCCGATGCGTTTCGAGCCTTCGCGGCCGGTTTCGGTCATCCGCTGCTGACCTACGAGTTCGGGTCGACGCCGCGTTCGCAGGTGACCTCGGGTGTCTACACGTCCACGGAGTATCCGCCGCACCAGCATATCCCGCTGCATAACGAGCAGGCCTATACCCGCGATTGGCCGATGAAGATCTGGTTCTACTGCATGCAGCCGGCGCTGGAAGGCGGCGAGACGCCGATCGCCGACAGCCGCGCCATCTATCGCGACATGCCGCCGGCCATTCGCGAGCGGTTCGCCGACAAGGGTGTGATGTATGTGCGGAACTACGGCAACGGCCTCGACGTCGACTGGCAGCAGGTGTTCGGCACCGACTCCAGATCGGAGGTGGAGGCTTACTGCGCTCGCCACGACATCGAATGCGAGTGGAAGGAAGACGGCGAGCTCCGCACGCGCCAGGTCTGTCAGGGCACGGCGCAGCACCCGATCACCGGTGACTGGGTCTGGTTCAACCAGGCGCATTTGTTCCACGTCTCCAATCTCGAGCCGGAGGTGCGCGAGAGTCTGCTCGACGTGGTCGAGGACGAAGCCGATCTGCCGCGCAACGTGTTCTACGGCGACGGTTCGACGATCGAGGATGAGACGCTGTCAACGGTCCGGACCGTTCTCGAGAAGCACAAGATCAGCTTTCCCTGGCAGGCCGGCGACGTCGTGATGCTCGACAACATGCTGACCGCGCACGCGCGGGCCCCGTTCAAGGGGCCGCGCAAGGTGATCGTCGCTATGGCCGAAGCTCATCGGCAAGGGTGATCGGCGGCAGGTCTCATTCGGCGGCGGGTATTTCCGGCACGCGGCCGGACAGGAATTCGAGAACATGGACAGATCCAACCTCGTCGAACGCTTGCGCGAGCACGCTGCCTTGCGACCGGAGCAGGTGGCGTTGCGGTTCCTCGAAGGCGACGACGTCGCCGGCGAGCTGACGTTCGCTGCGCTCGACGCTCGGATCAGGGCACTTGCGGCGTGGTTTCAGCAGGTGGGCGGGGCGGGCGAACGGGCGGTGATTCTGCTTCCGAGCGGAATCAACTATGCCGTCGCATTCTATGCCTGCCTGTATTCGGGCGTGATCGCCGTGCCGGCGTATCCGCCGGAGGGCGGCCCCGAGCGCTATGCAGGACGACTCAACGGTATCCTGCAGGATGCCGCGCCTCGCTTCATCCTGGTGGAGGAGGGCCTGCGCGGTCTCATCGAGGCGGCACTGCCCAAGCTCGCCGACGTGCAGATCATTGCGGTGGACACGATCTCGCTCGACCTCGCGGCGGACTGGAGCGAGACGAGGCCCGCGGCCGATGCGATCGCGTTCCTCCAGTACACATCCGGCTCGACCTCGCAGCCGAAGGGCGTTTGCGTCTCTCATGGCAATCTGGCGGCCAACGAGCGCGCCATTGAAGCGGCCGCTGGCGGAACGCTGGACGATGTCTTCGTGAGCTGGCTGCCGCTCTATCACGACATGGGACTGATCGGCGGGCTCCTGAATCCGTTGTTCACGGGCTTTACCGGCGTCCTGATGTCGCCGCGGAATTTCCTCGAGGGGCCACGACGTTGGCTCGAGGCCATCGACCGCCACGGCGGCACGATGAGCGGGGGTCCCGACTTCGCGTACTCGCTCTGCGCCGACCGCATTTCGGATGAGACCATCAGTCGGCTGGATCTAAGCCGGTGGAAGTTTGCGTTCTCGGGCTCGGAGTTTGTCCGCCGGACGACCCTCGAGAAGTTCGGCAATCGGTTTGCGCGGGCCGGGTTCGATCGACGGGCGTTGACGGCTTGCTATGGCCTTGCGGAGGCGACGCTGCTGGTCACGGCCGGCGATATCACCGCCGAGACCGTCAGCTATACGCTCGACACCGCGGAACTCGCTGCCGGCCGCATCGCGAGCGCCAGCGAAGGCACGGACCTCGTGGCATGCGGTCGAACTGCCGCTGGTCACGCCGTGCGCATCATGCGTATCGACGGCTCCGCCGAGGCCGAGGCGAATGAGGTAGGCGAGATCTGGGCCGCGGGTCCCAGCGTCGCGCATGGATATTGGAACAATGCCCAGGCCACACATCAAGCCTTCGTGGAGCGAGATGGCGCGCGTTGGCTTCGGACCGGAGACATCGGTTTCATTCGCGACGGTGCGCTCGTGGTGGCCGGTCGTCTCAAGGACCTGCTGATCGTTCGCGGGCAGAACGTCTATCCGACGGACGTGGAGCAGGCGGTCGAAGCCGAGGTCGAATCCGTCCGCAGCGGACGGGTTGCCGCCTTTCCCGTCGAGGTCGATGGGCGTGAGGCCATCGGAGTGGCGGCGGAGTTCAGCCGCGCCGTGCTCAAGCGCAGCAGCCCGGAAGCGCTCGCACATGCGATCGGCGAAGCCGTGCTCCGGCAGGCGCAGGAATTTCCGGCGGTGATCATTCTGCTGAACCCGCAAGCGATGCCGCTGACCACGAGCGGCAAGCTGCAGCGGTCGGCCTGCGCAACGCGTCTCGCCGACAACACGCTCGACAGCTTCGCGGTGTTCGAGAGAGGGCGTCGCCGCGGCACTGCATCCCTGACGGTGCCGGCGACTGATACCGAGCGCGCCGTCGCCTCGATCTGGTGCGACGCACTTGGCGTCGCGGCGGTGCATCGCGAGGACGATTTCTTCGTGCTGGGCGGAAACTCGATCGCGGCTGGCCAAGTCGCCGCGGCGATCCGCGACCGCCTAGACGTGGAAGTAGAGCTGCGCACCTTCTTCGACGCGCCGGCGCTTGCGGCCTTCGCTGGCCGGATCGATGTTTTGGCGGGCACCGGGGCTGGCCGGGCGCTCCCGCCGATCCCATGGGCCGTCGCGGCGGAACGCGCGATGCTGTCGCACGCGCAGGAGCGGCTCTGGTTCCTCTGGAACATGGATCCCGCCGGGACAGCCTATACCGTTGCAAGCACGATCCGTCTGAAGGGGCGGCTCGATCATGCCGTACTATCGCGCGCTCTCGGCGAGATCGTCCGTCGTCACGAGATTTTGCGGACCACATTCATCGCCAAGGACGGTCGCGGAACGCAGCTCATCCACGATGTCATGAGCATCGGCGTCCGGCACGAGGATCTCCGCTCCTATTCTGCGCAGGAACGCTCCGAGCGCGCGGAGACAATTAGCCGATCCGAGCTCGGTAAGCCGTTCGATCTCGTGAAAGGGCCGTTGTTGCGCGCCGTGCTGCTTCAATTCGCGGACGATGCCTACGAATTGCTGCTGCTGGCCCATCACATCATCGTCGATGGCAGGTCGCTTGATGTGTTGCTCGAAGAGCTGGCCGCTCTCTATCGAGCCGGTACTGGTCAAGGCGCAGGCGTGCCGCCGGTTCCTGCGATTCAATATGCTGATTTCGCAGCCTGGCAGCGAAGCTGGCTTGCGGGCGGCGAGGGCGATCGGCAGCTCGCCTATTGGCGCGCCAAGCTCGGCGATGCTCACCCGGTGCTGGCGCTGCCGCATGATCGGCCGCGCCCGAGGATCCAGAGCCATGCCGGCGATACGATCGGCCTTGCCATCGACGGCACGCTTGCGGCCCGGCTCCGGGAGATCGCCGGCAAGCATCGCGTCAGCGTCTTCATGCTGCTGCTGGGCGCATATTACGCGCTGCTCCATCGCTACACCGGGCAGAGCGATTTGCGTGTCGGCGTGCCGGTCGCCGGGCGCCGGCATACGCAGCTCGAACGACTGATCGGATGTTTCGTCAACACGCTGGTGCTGCGGGCCGAGATTGCCGCCGAAGCGAGCTTTACGAGCCTGCTGCAGCAAGTCAGGGAATCGGTGGTCGAGGCGTTGGCACACCAGGATCTTCCGTTCGAAATGCTGGTCGACGGCCTCAAGCCCGAACGCAGCGGTGGGTACAACCCCCTGTTCCAGGCGAAGTTCAACTACATGACGGCGCCGGGCGGTTTCTCCGGTGTAGAGGGGCTCGCTGCCGACATCGACATTGTCGATCTCGCTGGTTCGCATTTCGATCTCGCCCTCGACGTCATCGATGGCGTCGGCATGAAGGTCACGTTCAACTACGCCACCGATCTGTTCGATCGTCCGACTATCGCGCGATTGGCGACGCAATTCAGTTCGATGCTGCGCCAGATTGCCGACAATGCCGAGCGGCGGATATCGGACTTCGTCATCGACGACGGACACCGGCAGACCGTGCCTCGTGAGGCTGCGGCGTTCGGCTTCGCCGATGTGATGAGCCTTCATCGCGCGGCGACCGCGGATCGACAGACCGCCATCGCCATTCGATGCGGCCGGGAGCAATTGACCTTTGCGGCGCTCGAGCAGCGGTCAAACGGTATCGCGCACGCCCTCATCGCCAAGGGCGTGGCACGCGAGACACCGGTTGCGCTGTGGATCGAGCGCTCTCCGGCCTTTGTCGTCGCCTTGCTCGGTGTGCTGAAGGCGGGCGGCTCTTATGTCCCGCTCGATCCGAAATGGCCGTTGGAGCGCGTCCGCCGTATCCTGACCGACGGCGGCATCGACATCATGCTTGCCACGGGCGACAAATTGGCGGATGCGCGCGAGCTGGGCTGCCTGGTGCTCAACGCGGAGGCGGAAGCGGCGCGCGCCGAGGTGTCGAGCCTGCCGCTCGACACGACCATTCATCCAACGCAGACCGCTTACGTCATCTATACCTCCGGATCGACCGGCGCGCCTAAGGGCGTCAGCGTCTCGCACGGGGCCTTGGCCAATTACGTGCAAGCCCTGTTGCAGCGCCTGAGGCCGCGGCCGTCGGCGAGCATGGCGATGGTTTCAACGGTGGCGGCCGACCTCGGCCACACTGTCCTGTTCGGTGCGCTCGCATCCGGCGGCACGCTGCATCTGTTGTCACCGGAGGCCGTGTTCGACGCCGATGCATTTGCGCAAGCGATGCGCGAGGGCGAGGTCGACATTCTCAAGATCGTCCCGAGCCATCTGCGAGGGCTACTTCAGGCCTCGCGCTCGGCCGATCTGCTCCCCCGCGATGCGCTCGTCCTGGGCGGCGAGGCGTGCGATGGCGCGCTACTGGACGACGTCCGGCGTTTGCGGCCGGAATGCCGGATCCTGAATCATTACGGGCCCACGGAAACGACCGTCGGTGCGGTGACGCATGAGTGCGCGGCAGGCCGCGGGGACGGTAAGGTTCCGATCGGTCTGCCTCTTGCCAATCTGCGCGTCCATGTCCTCGATGACGTCTTGAACGAGGTGCCGCTCGGTGTCGTTGGCGAGCTCTATGTCGGCGGCGCTGGGCTGGCGCGGGGCTATCGCGGCGCGGCGGGCCTGACCGCGGAACGCTTCGTGCCGGATCCGTTCGGCGCCGCGGGCGAGCGCCTCTACCGAACCGGGGATCGTGTCCGCTGCGACCGCCAGGGTCGGCTGATATTCCTGGGTCGTTCTGATGACCAGATCAAGTTGCGCGGCTATCGCATCGAGTTGGGCGAGGTCGCGCGCGTCATCAAGGCGCTGCAGGGGATCGGTGACGCAGTGGCCGTTTCACGGCCAATCGGTGCAAGTGAGCGCCAGGAGCTGATCGCCTACTGCGTGGCTGAGAGCGGCGCCGCTCCACAGGCCGATGCGATCAAGCAACAGCTGGCTGCAATCGCGCCGGACTATATGGTTCCGTCACACATCGTCATGTTGGCGCAATTGCCGCTGACGCCCAATGGAAAGATTGATCGTCGCGCCTTGCCCGAACCGGCCGAACAGGGGGCGCCGGCCGGCTATGTCGCGCCTGCGGGGGATATTGAAGTTGCGATCGCGGCGGTCTGGTGCGAGGTGCTCGTTCGCGAGCGCGTCGGCCGCAATGACAATTTCTTTGAACTCGGCGGCGATTCGATTCTGAGCCTGCAGATCATCGCCCGCTTGCGCAAGCGTGGCATCCGGCTCACTCCGAAGCAGATCTTCAGCCAGCAGACGGTTGCCGGGTTGGCGACGGTCGCCGTGATATCGGAGGGGACGACCAAGAAGGAGAGACCGGCGGCGAAGGCGTTAGTCGGCGACACCGCATCTGGCATGCCCCATCTGATGCCGATTCAGACGCGCTTCTTCGCCGAGGACATTGCCAACCGGGATCACTGGAACCAGGCGGTTCTGCTGCTGCCCCGTATGCAGGTCGATTGGGAGACGCTGCGGCGCGCGCTTGCGGCCATCTCGGACCATCACGATGCGCTGCGTTTGCGGTTCAAGCAGGTGGATGGCGCCTGGCGGGCGGAGCAGGGGCCGGCACCGGGGTCATCCGAACTGTTATGGATTCACGCGGGCGTTGGCGGCGCGACGGAGGTCACGGCGCTCGCCGGTGCCGCGCAGGAAAGCCTCTCACTGTCTTCCGGACCGCTGCTGCGCGCGGTCGGCATGGACCTGGCGGACGGTAGCCAACGCTTGCTGCTTGCGATCCATCATCTCGTCGTCGATGGCGTGTCCTGGCGTATCCTGCTGGAAGACCTGGCGTTGGCCTATGACCAGCTGCAGCGTGGCAGTCCCGTCGCGCTGCCGCCGAAGAGCGACTCCTTTGCCTCGTGGAGCGAGCGGCTGCATGCTTATGCGGGAACGGCGGAGATCGCGGCCGAATTGCCGTATTGGCTGGATCGTGGTGCCGGAGCGCGCCTGCCATGCAACGACGACCATGGCGATGTCGATCGCGTCGGTGATGGCGGCGAGGTGTCCTTGGTGTTGGATGCCGACCTGACGTCACAGCTGCTCGAACAGGCGCCGGCTGCCTATCGGACCCAGGTCAACGATCTCCTGCTCGCCGGTCTCGTGCGTGCGGTGTCACGCTGGAGCCAGCACGACGAGATCACCGTGGAGCTCGAAGGCCACGGCCGCGAGGAGATCTTCCCGGATGCAGATGTGTCCCGCACCGTCGGCTGGTTCACGACGGCCTTTCCGGTCCGGCTGAAAGATGCAGGCGACGAGGCGTCGCTGATCAAGGCGGTGAAGGAGACGCTTCGCGCGATTCCGAACCGCGGGATCGGCTATGGCGTGCTGCGCCATCTCGGCTCCGAGCAGCAGCGCTATGCTCTGGCGCAACTGGCGGAGCCGCAGATCGTCTTCAACTATCTAGGCCGCTTCGACGCCAACATAGGGATCAACCAACACTTCTCCTTCGCAGCGGAGAGTGCTGGTCCCTCGCGTAGCGCCACGGCACCCATGCGCGGCTGGCTGAACATCACTGGCCTCGTGCGTGAAGGCCGATTGGAATTATCTCTCGGATACGGACGCAAGCGCTACCGGCACGCGACGGTCGAGCGGCTCGCCGCACATTACAAAGACGCACTGCGCGAACTGATCGCCCATTGCTGCAATGGAACGTTCGGCCTCACGCCATCGGATGTCCCGCTGTCTGGGCTCGGTCAAGCCGACCTCGATCGGTTGGCTGCGAACTTGGATCTTCGCGGCATTGAGGACATCTATCCGCTCTCGCCGATGCAGCAGGGCATGCTGTTTCATGCGTTGCGCGATGGTGCCAACGACGCCTATGTGAATCAGGTCGGGCTCGAGCTGTTCAGCGTCGATGCCGGCAAGCTGAAGGCCGCGTGGCAGATGGTCAGCGACCGGCATGCGGCCCTGCGGACGGGGTTTGTCTGGCAGAACCTGTCGGGCGCAGCGCAGCAGATGGTGCATCGTCATGTGACGGTGCCGTTCGTCGAGGAGGATTGGCGCGGCAGCGCGCCTGCGGATCTGCAAGCCGCGCTGGCGGAGATATCCCGGCGTGAGCGCGAGATGGGCTTCGATGTTTCGCAGCCGCCGCTTCAGCGTATCCGTCTGATCCGTCTCGGCGACGACAGGCACTGGCTGATCTGGACCCATCATCACATCTTCGTCGATGGTTGGAGCTCGGCCCGGCTGGTGGCGGAGGTGTTGCAGCAGGTGAGCGGCCGCCCGCTGCCGGCCGTGCAGGGCGGCTATCGCGACTACATTGCATGGTTGCAGGATCGCGATCGCGAAAGCGCCGAGCGGTTCTGGCGGGAGGCTTTGGCAGGGCTCGAGGTGCCCACATTGCTCGCAAACACATTGGCGCCCCCCAAGACATCCCTGGCCGAAGGCCATGCCAGCGTCGGGCTTGCGGTGGACGCAGCGCTGACCGAGCGGCTGAAGTCCTTTGCAAAGCATGAACGGGTAACGCTCAACACGCTCATACAAGGGGCATGGGCGCAGCTGCTGCGGCGTCATTCGGGCCAGTCCGCGGTCTCTTTCGGCGTGACGATATCGGGTCGTCCGGCCGAATTGCCCGGCGCGGAGGAGATGGTGGGCCTCTTCATCAACACGCTTCCCATCGTCGACGCGACCAGCCCACAAACTATCGTGGGCGATTGGCTGCGCCAGTTGCAGGAAAAGAATTTGTCGCTGCGTGAGCATGGCTGGACGCCGCTCTACGACATTCAGCGCCTCGCCGGCCGTGCCGGGCAGCCGCTGTTCGACAGTATCCTGGTGTTCGAAAACTATCCGATCGACGAGCGGGTGCTGCGAGACGGGGAAGGTGGTCCGCGGCTGGGACGTGTGGCGCATGTGACGCCGACGAACTATGCGCTGGCGGTGGCGGTGTTCGCTGCAGGTGATCGGCTGAACATTGAATTCAACTATGACCGGAGCCGGTACGACGAAGCAGCGATCCTGCGCCTTCGCGACATTCTCCACGGCCTGCTGGAACGGATCGCGGCGAATGCGGAACGTGCGCTCGGTGCTCTCTCTGCGGCAGTCGAGCAGGACGCGCGACGAGCTCTCGAATGGAGTGGCGCAGCGCGGCTGACCTCCGCATCATCCTGCGCCGACGTCGTGATGCATATCGAAGCGCAGGCCGCGCAGGCGCGGTCTGCCATTGCCATCGTCTGCGGCGACCAGCGCATCTCCTATGGCGAGTTGAACGCGCGTGCGAACGCGCTCGCACGACGCCTTCGCCTCTGGAATGTCGGTCCGGATCGGCTGGTCGGCATTGCCTTGAGCCGAAGCCTGGACATGATCATCGCGCTGCTCGCAGTTTTGAAGGCCGGCGGCGCCTATCTGCCGCTCGATCCGGATTATCCGGCCGAGCGGCTTGCCTACATGCTGCGTGACGGCGGCGCGGCGCTGGTCCTGACGCAAGGCGCGCTGCTCGAGTCGCTTGCACCGGTGTTGCGCGAAGCCGGGGTCGAGGCGCTCTGCATCGAGGAACCATCGCCGTGCGCCGGCGAGGACGGCGGGAACCTCGACATCGAAACCCATCCGGACAGCCTGGCCTATGTCATCTACACGTCCGGGTCGACCGGCGCGCCGAAAGGCGTGGCGGTCGCGCGCGGACCGCTGGCGATGCATTGCGAAGCCATCGGCCGGCTGTACCGCATGACCTCGCGTGACCGCGAGTTCCAGACGGCATCGATCAATTTCGACATCGCCCACGAGCGATGGCTGGTGCCGCTGATGACGGGCGGTTCGCTCGTCCTGCCTTCGAAGCCCGGTCTTCTGATTGACGATCTCGTCAGCGAGATGACCCGCAATGCGGTGACCTCGATCTTCCTGCCGCCGGCCTATGCGGATCAATTGAGCGCGGCATTGCGGCAGGGCGGGCGCAGGCTGGCGATCAGGGCCTGTATCGTCGGCGGCGAAGCCTGGTCCGATACTGGGGTCAGGGCATTTCGCGAGGCCGTCGATATCGATCTCCTGGTCAATGCCTACGGCCCGACAGAGACGGTGATCGCACCGACGGCATGGATCGTCGACGCCGCGTTGACACCTCACCAGCCCGCACCGATCGGGCGGCCCGTCGGTGCGAGGTCGGCGCACATTCTCGATCCCGACCTCAATATCGTTCCCATCGGTGTCACCGGCGAGCTCTTCATCGGTGGTGTTGGCCAGGCCCGCGGCTATCTGAACCGGGCTGCACTGACCGCGGAGCGGTTCGTCCCCGATCCGTTCAGCGACGATGGCACGCGCCTCTATCGCACCGGCGATCTCGCGCGCTGGCGCGACGACGGCGTGATTGAGTATGTCGGCCGCGCCGACCAGCAGGTGAAGATCCGCGGCTTTCGCATCGAGCTCGGAGAGATCGAGGCGCGTCTGCTCGAGCAGCGTAGCGTGCGTGCGGCGGCCGTTGTGGCAGGCGAAGGCCGGACCGGGCGCCAGTTGTTCGCCTATGCGAGTGGCGGGCCGTCGCTCGACGGCCGCGCCTTGCGCGATGCACTGTCCGCCGTTCTGCCTGACTACATGGTGCCGTCGTCGGTGACGGTGCTGGAGCAGTTGCCGCTCACCCCCAACGGGAAGATCGATCGGCGTGCACTGCCGGCGCCGGGCGAGGATGCTTTGGCGGGTCGCACCTACGAGGCACCCGAGGACGAGATCGAGCTGGCGCTGGCTGGGATCTGGGCGGAGCTGCTCGACGTCGATCAGGTCGGACGCAACGATCACTTCTTCGAGCTCGGCGGACATTCCTTGCTCGCCGTGCGGGTGCTGAGCCGGGTGTCGCAGGAGATCGGCGTCTCGATCGCGGTCTCGGATCTGTTCGCTCATCCCGATCTTGCGTCATTTGCCCGGGTCGTGTCGATCAGGCTGATCGAGCAAGAATTCGATGCCGAAGAGCTCCAGGAACTGGTGGGAACGGAGCAGTGAGCATGGCTGACACGGCAAAGCCGAGCCTACGCGATCTGGATCCCCAGCAGATGAGAAAGCTCGTCGCGCTGGCCAGGAATCGCGGCCGGAGTGACGCTGGCGCTATTCCGGTGGTGGCGCGGAGCGGATCGTTGGAAATGTCCTTTGCGCAGCAGCGGCTCTGGCTGCTGGCGCAGCTCGATGGTACGAATTCCAGCTATCACATTCGCGGAGCATTGCGGCTTACGGGCGAGCTCGATCTCGAAGCCTTGCGTTGCAGCATCGACCGTGTGTTCGCGCGCCACGAAGCCCTGCGCAGCGTCTTTCGCGTAGTGGACGAACGGCCGCGCGTGGTGCTGCTGCCCAGGGATGCGCGTGTGCCGCTGCTCGAACATGATCTGAGTAGCCGGGACGATCGCGAGCAGGAGCTGGCGCGCCTCTGCCGCGAGGAGGCCGCGACGCCGTTTGATCTCGCCGCAGGACCGTTGGTCCGCGGTCGCCTGATCCGGATGGCGGAGGGAGAGCATCTCTTCTTGCTTACCCAGCATCACATCGTCTCCGATGGCTGGTCGATCGGCGTGATCATGCGCGAGCTCGGCGCTCTCTACCGGGCATTCGCCGCCGGCAAGGACGATCCTCTGCCGCCATTGGCAATTCAGTATCCAGACTATGCCGCCTGGCAGCGACAATGGCTGTCGGGCGAACGCTTGCAGCGGCAGTTCGACTATTGGCGAGAAGCGCTCGCGGATGCTCCTGCAATGCTCGAATTGCCGACAGACCGGCCGCGTCCGCCAATCAGGTCGCTCGCCGGCGCGTCCCTGCCGATCGAAATCGATACGGAGCTCGCATCCGGCATCAAGCGACTGAGCCAGTCGAATGGTGCCAGCGTTTTCATGACGCTGCTGGCGGCCTGGGCAGCGGTGCTGTCGAGACTCTCCGGGCAGACGGAGGTCGTGATCGGGACGCCGACGGCGAACCGAAACAAGCCGGAGATCGAGGGCCTGATCGGATTCTTCGTCAACATGCTGGCTCTCCGCGTCGATCTCGCGGCCGAGCCGAGCGTCGCCGAGCTACTCCGCCGCGTGCGCGCGGCGGCGCTCGCGGCGCAGGATCATCAGGATCTGCCGTTCGAGCAGGTCGTCGAGATCATTCAACCGCTGCGACGGCCGGAGCAGACGCCGGTCTTCCAGGTCGTGTTCGCCTGGCAAAGCAACGACATGGGACTCCTCGAGTTGCCTGGCCTGAAGGCCGAGGTCGCTGATATTCCGCTGCAACAGGTCAAGTTCGATCTCGAGCTCAATCTCGGCGAGATGGACGGGCGCATTGTCGGCTCCCTGAACTATGCGACGTCGCTGTTCGACCAGGCGACGATCACGCGTCATCGGGACTATCTGTTGACCGTGCTGCGGGCCATGATCTCCGATGCGGACCAGGAGGTCGACCGGATCGATATCATTGGTGATGATGAGCGCAGGCGCGTTCTCGACACGTGGAACGAGACGACCACGCCGTTTCCTTCAGAAAGGTGCATTCACGATCTGTTTGCGGAGCAGGTGAGAAGGGCGCCGGACGCCATTGCGCTGGCGTACGAGGACGTTCGTCTGAGTTATAGCGAGCTCGATGCGCGGGCGAACAGGCTTGCGCGGCACTTGATCACCTTGGGAGTGGTGCCGGATCAGCCCGTTGCGATCTGCATGCCGCGCGGCATCGCCATGGTCGTGAGCCTGCTGGCCGTGCTGAAGGCGGGCGGTGCCTATCTGCCGCTCGATCCCGCTTATCCTGCGGAGCGGCTACGTCAGATTGTCGATGATGCGAGGCCGCGCCTGTTGATCGCAGACGGCACAGGACGCGCGATCATTCCGGATGGGACTTGCGAGATCGTCGATCCCGATGCAGGCGCGGGGCAGGCGGCGTCGGATCCGGGTGATCTCCTCAAAGGACTGACTGCGCGAAGCCTTGCCTACATCATCTACACGTCCGGCTCGACTGGCCGGCCGAAGGGGGTGATGGTCGAGCACCGCGGCCTGGTGAATCTGGCGTTGGCGCAGCGGGCGTTGTTCAACGTCAATTCGAGCAGTCGCGTCGTGCAGTTTGCCTCGCTCAGCTTCGATGCCAGCATCTGGGAAATCGTCATGGCGCTGTGCTCGGGCGCCGCGCTGTTTCTGACCGGCACGCGCGAGCATCAGGACACCGCGGCATTGTTCGGCTATCTCGCGGACAACGCGATCACGCATGCGACGTTGCCGCCGGCGATGCTGCACGGGCGGACCGATCTCGAACGGCTCGCCTCGTTGCGGGTTCTCGTTCTTGCCGGTGAATTGCCCAAGGCCGAGCTGGCCAAGGGATTGCCTCCTGGTATTGCCGTCTTCAACGGTTATGGGCCGACGGAGGCAACGGTTTGCGCCACGAGCTGGTTGCGGCATCAGGGTTTTGACGGCGACGCCGCTCCGATCGGTCGACCGCTGCCGAATGCGCGAATCTATCTTCTGGACCGGTTCGGTACGCCCGTTCCGCTCGGCGCGGTGGGCGAAATCCATATCGGAGGGGTCGGTGTCGCGCGCGGTTATCTCAATCGCGCCGATCTGACGGCGGAACGCTTCGTGCGCGATCCCTTCTGCGGCGATGCGGATGCACGCATGTACCGCACCGGCGATCTCGGCCGCTATCTCCCGGACGGCAATATTGCGTTTCTCGGCCGCAACGACCACCAGGTCAAGATCCGTGGCTTTCGTATCGAGCTCGGTGAGATCGAGTTTCGGCTCAACGAGCACGCCGACGTGGCCGATTCAACCGTGCTGGTGCAGCGGGATCACGGTGGTGACGCGCGGCTTGTCGCCTATGTCGCCGTACGTCGCGGCAATGGCGCGGGGCTCGATGCCAATGAATTGGCCAGCGCGTTGCGCGATCACCTGCGTGCGTGTCTGCCGGACTACATGGTGCCGTCAGCGTTCGTAAATCTCGATGCACTCCCGCTCACGCCGAATGGCAAGGTGGACCGCAAGGCGCTGCCGGCGCCGGAGAACGATGCATATGCGCGGCGCCGTTTCGAACCGCCGCGAGGCGAGGTCGAGCAGATTGTCGCAAATATCTGGGCCGAGCTCTTGGGCGTCGATCGGATCGGACGCAGTGACCACTTCTTCGAGCTCGGCGGCCACTCGCTGCTCGCAGTGCGCATGCTGGAGCGATTGCAGCGGCATGCGCTGAGGGCGGATGCGCGCATGCTGTTCGCGAAGCCGGTGCTGGCGGACTTTGCCGCCAGCCTCGATGGCGGCGTAGAAGCCGACGTTCCGGTCAATCGGATCACCCGGCAGACGACGGCGATCACACCGGATTTGTTGCCGCTGATCGCGCTAACGCAATCCGACATCGACAGCATTGTGGCCGGCGTTCCCGGCGGCGTCGCCAACATCCAGGACATCTATGGCCTATCGCCGCTTCAGGATGGCATCCTCTTCCACCACCTGCTGTCGAAAGAAGGCGATCCCTATCTGCTGGTTGGCCGGATGGCTTTTGCCGACCGCGACCTGCTCGATCGCTATCTCGACGCGGTCCGGCAGGTGATCGCTCGCCACGACATTCTGCGAACGTCCATCGCGTGGAACGGCCTGTCCACACCGGCACAGGTGGTTTGGCGGCAGGCGCCCTTGGTCGTCAACGAGGTCGTGCTGGATGGCGAAGGTCCGGCGGATGAGCAGCTGGCGCGACGATTCGATCCGCGGTTGCATCGGATTGATCTCGGACAGCCGCCGCTGCTGCGCTTCGCGCTCGCCGCCGATCCAAAAGGCGGGCAATGGCTGCTCCTGGTCCTGCTGCATCATTTGATCGGCGACCATTCCACGCTCGAAGTGATGCACGACGAGGTCGGGAAGATTCTGTCCGGGCGGAGCCACGAATTGCCGCCGCCTTATCCGTTCCGGAATCTGGTGGCGCAGTCGCGCGGATCGGCGGCGGCTGCGGAGCATGAGCGCTTCTTCCGCGGCATGCTCGCCGACATCGACGAGCCGACCACGCCATTTGGGCTGGACCGGGTGCACGGCGACGGTGCCGGCGTGGCCGAAGCCCGGCGGATGGTGCCGGAAGGATTGAACGCGAGGCTTCGTGTGCAGGCGCGGCGGCTGGGCGTCAGCCTCGCCAGCCTTTGCCACCTCGCCTGGGGGCAGGTGGTGGCGCGAACCAGCGGGCGCGAGCATGTGGTGTTCGGGACTGTTTTGTTCGGCCGCATGCAGGCTGGCGCCGGCGGCGATCGTACCATGGGCCTGTTCATCAACACCTTGCCGCTGCGGCTCGACCTCGATGACACAGCGGTCGAGGACAGCGTCCGCGATGCGCATCGTCGGCTGACCGAGCTAATGGCACACGAGCACGCCTCGCTGGCGCTCGCTCAGCGATGCAGCGGCGTCACGGCACCTGCGCCTCTGTTCAGCGCGATCCTGAACTATCGGCACAATGCAATGCCGGCGGATCTGGGTGCCAACGGGAAGCACTCCGGGATCGAATGGCTCGGTGGGGAGGAGCGCACCAATTATCCCCTGATGCTGGCCGTCGAGGATTATGGTCAAGCGCTTGGCCTGACCGCTCAGATCGTCGATCCGTTCTCGGCTGATCGCATCTGCGCCTTGATGCAGCAAGCGCTCGTCCAATTGGCCGATGCGCTGGAGCATGCGCCGCGTGCGCCGGTCCGGCAGCTCGACATTTTGCCCTTCGAGGAGCGTCAGCTTTTGCTGAAGGTGTGGAATGGCGCGCAGGCGCATGATCCGCAAGACCGATTATTCGTCACGCAGTTCGAGACGCAGGTCCGGAAGTCGCCGCAGGCGATCGCGCTGGTGTTCGGCGAGGCGGAGCTGAGCTATGCCGCGCTGAATGCACGCGCCAACCGGCTGGCGCAGCGATTGCGGGGTCATGGCGTCGGGACCGAAATCGTGGTCGGGCTGGCGCTCGACCGCGGCGTCGAGATGCTGGTCGCGCTGTTGGCGGTGCTGAAAGCCGGCGGGGCCTATTTGCCGCTCGATCCGGATTACCCGCCGGAGCGGCTGGCGCACATGCTGCGCGACAGCGGCGCGGCGCTGGTGCTGACGCAAGAGGGATTGCGCGATCAGTTCGCAGCCATCCTGGCGGAGACCGGCGCGGAGGCCTGGTTCGTTGATGGACAGGACGGCGAGGGCGGCGATGCCGGCAATCTCGATGTCGCCGTTCACGGCGAGAGCCTTGCCTATGTGATCTACACTTCGGGCTCGACCGGTCTGCCCAAGGGCGTGATGGTTCGCCATGATGCCGTGACCAATTTCCTGGCGACCATGGCGGAGCAGCCCGGCATGACGGCCGGCGATCGCGTGCTGGGACTGACCTCGCTGTCCTTCGACATCGCGGTGCTGGAGCTGTGGCTGCCGCTGACGATCGGCGCCTGCGTCGTGCTGGCGGATCGCGCGGCCGCGCATGATCCTGCCAAGCTCAAGGCGATCGTGCAGCGGCATGGCGTGTCCCTGATCCAGGCAACGCCATCGACCTGGCGGATGCTGCTCGATCATGACGGCCCTGCGCTGCCGGCGAGCTGCCGGGCGCTGTGCGGCGGCGAGGCGCTGCCGCCGGATCTGGCGCGGTGGCTGGTGGCCCAGGCCGGCGAGGTCTGGAACCTGTACGGCCCGACCGAGACCACGGTGTGGTCGGCGCGCCATCGG
>NZ_LFKZ01000115.1:0-77338 GCF_028128975.1 Bradyrhizobium sp. CCBAU 45321 | reverse complement strand
TCGCGCATCCGGCCGCGTGATGCCGCCTAAGCTGGCGTCACGCGAACCGGCATGCTCTCCAGCCCGCGCAGGGAATTGTTGAGCCTGCGCTTCGGCTCCGCCGTGAACTCGATCGTCTTCACGCGCCTTGCGAGCTCGCCGAAGATCAATTCGCCCTCCAGACGTGCGATCATCTGGCCGACGCAGGCGTGGATGCCTGCGCCGAAGCCGACATGGCCGGTTGCAACCCGCTCCACGTCGAAACGGCCCGGCTTGTCCCAGCGCGCGGGATCGCGATTGGCGGAGGCCATGAACAGCAGCACCTTACGGTGCGCCGGGATCACGCCGCCGCCGATCTCGGCATCGCGCGAGGTGGTACGAAAGAACGTCTGCACCGGTGAATCGTAGCGCAGACCTTCCTCGAAGGCGTTGCGTGCCAGCTCTGGTTTCTCGTGCAGCTTGCGATATTCGTCCGGATGGGTGGCGAGCGCGAGCAGGGTATTGCCGATGCCGTTGACGGTGGTGTCGATCCCGGCAGTGAGGAACGGCCGCACCAGATGCGTCGCCTCGTGCTCGGTGATCTCGCCCTCATCGGCCGCCTGGTAGATCATCATGCCGAGGCTGTCGGGCCGTAGCGCATCGCGCGCACAACATTCCATGATCCAGCTCTGCGCCGCGAGACCGTCCTTCCGCGACGCCGCGAGGATCTCGTTCTCCGGGCCGAAGCTGTTGAATACGAACGTGCTCCAGGCGAGCAGCTTCTCGCGCCCATCGGGGCGGATGCCGATCGCGTCCGGAAACACCTTCATCGGATAGGCTTCCGCAAGATCGGTCACGGCATCGAACGTGCCTTTGTCGATCAGCTCCGAGACCTTCCTCTCTGCTTCGCGCTGGAACGTCTCGCGCAGCTTCCTTGCGACGCCCGGAGACAGCGTGCGGCCGAGCACGCGGCGGCCCTTGTCGTGGTCGGGCGGATCGATCTGCAGCGTCAGCGGCTTTGGCAGCGCCGGGTTCATCCCGTTCAGCCCGACGCCCTCGCCACTGATGAACGTTTTCCAGTCCTTCAGGGCCGCTTCGACCTCGGCATTGCAGGCCATAGCCCACACGCCGTAGCGCTCCACTTCGAACACCGGCCCGATTGCGCGCAGCGCCTCATAGGCGGGATAGGGATCCGTCAGAAAGCCGGGCGCGAACGGATCGATCGGACTGGATGCAATGCCGCTCATGGTCAGCTCCGAACCGCTATTGCTTTGCGAGCGGGCACTGACCGTCACTCTCGGACCGGAACGCGTCCTCGCCCTTGATCGTGGCAACGACCTTCAGCAGATCCCAGGACGAATTCGATTCCTCGGGAGCCTTGACCTGCAACAGGTAGAGCGGATGGATCTTGCGGCCGTCCTTGCGGATGTAGCCCTTGCCGAACACCGGATCGTCGGTCGGCATCTGCTTCATCGTCGCGACCACGGCCTTGCCGTCCTTGGCGCCGCCGGCCTTGTCGACTGCCTTGAGGTAGTGGATGACCGAGGCATAGACGCCGGCCTGCATGTCGTTCGGATAGGCCTTCGAGGGAATGCGTTCGGCGAAGCGCTTCGCGAAAGCACGCGTGCCGTCGGTCAGATCCCAGTAGAACGGATTCATGATCTGCGCGCCCTGCGCAAACTTGAGCCCAAGCGCGGGAAGACCGTTCATGCCGAGGATCAATCCGACCAGCTTGTGATCCTTCGTCAGCCCGAACTCGGCGGCCTGCTTCATCGAGGTGATGGTATCGTCCCCTGCATTGGCGAATGCGATGACGCTCGCGCCCGACGCCTGGGCCTGGAGCAGGAATGAGGCGTAATCAGCCGTGCCCAACGGATGCCGCACGCTGCCGAGCACCTCACCGCCGGACGCTTTCACGGCTTCCGCGGCCTGCTTTTCCAGATCATGGCCGAACGCGTAATCCGCGGTGATGAAGAACCATTTCTTGCCGCCCTGCTGCACGATGGCCTTGCCGAGGCCGCGCCCGTAGGAATAGGTGTCGTAGGTCCAGTGCACGGTGTTTGGCGTGCACTTCTCCCCGGTCAGCAGCACCGTGCCGGCGCCCGAGCCGACGAAGACCTTGTTCTTCTCGGCGCTCATGCCGGCCACGGCGAGCGCAATCGACGAGTTCGGAATGTCGAAGATCGCATCGACGCTCTCGTTCTCGTACCAGCGCCGGGCGATACCGATGCCGATGTCCGTTTTGTTCTGATGGTCCGCCGCAACGACTTCCACCGGCTTGCCGGCGGCCTTTCCGCCATAGTCCTCGACGGCCATCTTGGCGGCGACGACCGAGCCGATGCCCTGATAGCTCGCGAACGGCCCCGATTGATCGTTCAGGATGCCGATCTTCACGACGTCCTGGGCCAAGGCCGGTGCGGCGGTCAGCACCGCGGCCACCATGCATAGTTTATGCAGGAATTTGCTGTTCATTGTGTCCCTCCCCTGGGCGGTCTTGGTGCCGCTCTATAATAGTTATATTTTATAGCTATTTTCGAGAGTGTCAATTCGGCCGACTTGTGGCCGCCGGATCCAGGATCATGAGCCCGAAAGCAGTCAGACCCGGAGCGAAGCCCGCTCAACCGTCGGAGACGTCACTGGACTTGCGCGCGCTGCAGCGCACGCCCGGCTTCATGCTGCGGCTCGCGCAGCTGAAGTTCTTCGAAGGCTTCTACGAGGAGTTCGCCGCTCTGGGCCTTACGCCCGCGACCTATGCGATCTTCGTCGTCATTCGCGACAATCCGGGCGTTCCCCCCAGCAGCCTTGCCAGCCTGCTCCGCCTGCGCCTGCCGAACCTGATCAAGATCCTGAACGAGCTGGAATCGTCCGGCTTCATCAAGCGTAACCGCTCGAAATCCGACCGCCGCGCGGTCGAGTTGATGCTTACGCCGAAGGGCGCCAAGCTCATTCAGGACGGGGCAAGCCTGACGGGGCTCTATAACCGGAAGATGCTGGCCCCGCTCACCGAGGCGGAGCAACGCACCCTCCTCGAATTGCTCAACCGGCTGCTGCCGCTTTAGCCCGGGAGAGGCCCGCCTGAGGCCGACGGTCGCAGCCCCGTCCCGCGGCGCGGCAGCCGGAGAGGGCGCCGGACGAGAGATGGTCGGTTCCGTGCCCCAAAATCCACCCAATCGGTGGTCACTAAGCCCGGCAGGGGAGGCCGCTGCCTCCCAGGGTGGGACTGCTGGACTGATGATTCATTCGAGGCGACTCCTCGCGCTGGCAGCGATCGTGCTGCTCGCCTTGAGCAGCGGCACGGCCGCTGCCTCACCGCCGAAGTCCAAGACCAACGCGACCGCCCCCGCCGCGCCGCCGCCGCCTCCGCCGTTCGAGCCGTTGCCGCCGCCAAAAATTTACCTGTTCCGCGGCGCCATGGGTCCCATCTTCTCGACCGGCATGGATCGGCTCGAAGAGAAGCTAACGAAGGCGGGCTTCTCGGCTAACGTCTACGAATTCACCATCTGCCGGTGGATCGGCGATCGCGCCATCTCCAGCTATAAGGAATCGCCGGCGCCGATCGTGCTGATGGGCCATTCCATGGGCGGGCTGTGCTCGATCGTCATCTCCGAGATGGCGGCCAAGGAGAACATCCCGATCAGCCTCGTCATCGCCATCGATCCCGCGCAAGCGACCGGCGATGTTCCCCTCAACGTCGAGCGCTTCATCAACATCTTCCTGTCCGACAGCGTGCTCGGCGGCGGCGACGTCGTGGCTGTTCCCGGCTTTCGCGGCCATTACGCCAGCTATGACCTCAAGCGGAACGCGCGCGTCACCCACATCAACATCGAGAAGTCCGACGATATCCATCGTCAGATCGTCGAGATGGTGACGCAGCTGCCGCGTATTCCGCCGCAAACGCAGGCCGATGCCGTGCCGCTGCGCTATCTCGTGCCGGCGGACACGCTGGTCGAATTGTGGGACAGTGGCGTGCGGGTGCCGGTGCGCCGCGGCGACACCATGGAGAGCATCGCCGCAGCCAACCGCGTGCCGCTGTGGACGCTGGCGCAGAGCAACTCGCTGCCCGAGAACGCGCAGCTGACGCCGGGCCAGACCATCATCGTCCCCCGCCACCTGACACCGCCCGAGCCGGCCGCCGCGATGGCGGTTCCTTCGCCAGCTCCGGCGACGGCTGGACGAAAATAAGAGGCCCTCTTGTCGCCGAGGGACGCAGTGCTTGTCGAGTGAGCAGTCGTTCCGCAAACGCGTCATGCCCGGGCTTGTCCCGGGCATCCACGTGCTTGGCACGGCACGAAAGATCGTGGATGGCCGAGACAAGCCCGGCCATGACGTAGAGCCGTGATCAAACATTCGATCCGTGAATCGCATCGACCACGGCATCAGTCACTTCCTTCGTCGTTGCCTTGCCGCCGACATCCGGCGTCAGCACGCCGGCGGCGCAGACACGCTCGACGGCCGCCATCAGCCGTAAGGCGGCATCCTTCTCGCCGAGATGCTCGAGCATCTGCGCGCCGGTCCAGAACGTCGCGACCGGGTTGGCGATGCCCTTGCCGGTGATGTCGAAGGCCGAGCCGTGGATCGGCTCGAACATCGAGGGGAAGCGGCGCTGCGGATCGATGTTTCCGGTCGGCGCGACGCCGAGGCTTCCCGCCAGCGCGCCGGCTAGATCGGAGAGGATGTCGGCATGGAGATTGGTTGCGACGATGGTGTCGAGGCTCTTCGGATGCAGCGTCATGCGCACCGTCATGGCGTCGACCAGCATCTTGTCCCAGGTCACGTCAGGGAATTCGCCGGCGACCTCGGCCGCGATCTCGTCCCACATCACCATGCCATGGCGCTGCGCGTTCGACTTGGTCACGACGGTCAGCAGCTTGCGCGGGCGCGACTGCGCGAGCTGGAACGCATAGCGCATGATCCGCGTGACGCCGACGCGGGTGAAGACGGCGACTTCGGTGCCGACCTCTTCCGGCAGGCCCTTGTGGGCGCGGCCACCCATGCCGGCATATTCGCCTTCCGAGTTCTCGCGCACGATCACCCAGTCGAGATCGCCGACGCCGACATTGCGCAGCGGCGAGGCGACGCCCGGCAGGATCTTGGTCGGCCGCACATTGGCGTATTGGTCAAAACCCTGGCAGATCGGCAGGCGCAGGCCCCACAGCGTGATGTGGTCGGGCACGTCGGGGGCGCCGACCGCGCCGAAATAGATCGCGTCGAACGTCTTCAGCTCGCTGAGACCCTCCGCCGGCATCATCACGCCGTGCTTTTTGTAATAATCCGAGCCCCAGTCGAACGTCTTGACGTTGAAAGCGATGTCGCCGCTGCGTTTTGCAAGAGCCTCCAGCACGCGCAACCCGGCCGAAATGACTTCGGGGCCGATGCCGTCGGCGGGAATGGCTGCGATCGAATGGGTCCGCATGGGAAGGCTCCGTTTGAGAGATCGGGCCGGCATATCCGGCCGTCGGCGTCGCGGGCGAATCTAGACGGGAGCGCAGGGCAAACTCAATCGGCGCTAGTTTATACAAAAAAATGATATAATCCTGGGGAGGCCGCCACGGCGTCATGGCCGGGCTTGACCCGGCCATCCACGCCTTTCCCCGCGGCCCAAGAACGTGGATGCCCGGGACAAGCCCGGGCATGACGACCTCGCGCAAGGCTTCAAGCGCGGTCTGGCGAGGCGAGAGGACGGCGAATGGAATTGCATCAGCTCCGATGCTTCGTGGCGACGGCCGAGCAGCTGCACTTCGGCCGCGCGGCGCAGCAGCTCCAGATGCTACCTTCTGCGCTCGGCCGGCAGATCAGGCTGCTGGAGGAGCATTTTGGAACGCGGCTGTTTGCGAGGACGACGCGAGCGGTGCAGCTCACCGAGGACGGCGCGACGCTGCTGCGCGATGTCCGCGCCATCCTCGCCAAGGTCGAGGCTGTCGAGAGCAACTTCCGAAATCGCTTGCGCGCGGGGACCGCGCGACGGCTGCGGGTCGGTGCCATCGACAGCGCAGCGGCCGGACTGTTGCCGCCGCTTCTGCGCGATTTTCGTGCCAGGCACCCTGACATTGCGGTGCAGCTCCTCGAAGACAAGACTGTCCGGCTGCTGCCGAAGATTTTGACCGGTGCGATCGATCTCGCCTTCGTGCGTCCGCCTGACCGGCCGGACAAGCGACTTGAATTCCGAGACCTGCTTCAGGAGAGCGCGATCGTTGCGTTCCCGCGGCGGCACGCTCTGGCCGGGCGCAAAGCGATCACGCTCGCGGATATCGCCCAGGAGGCGATGCTGGTGCCGGACCGCCGCTCGCGACCGGATAGCCACGACCTCACGGTCAAGCTGTTCGAGCAGGCCGGCCTAACGCCGCGCATCGTGCAGGTCGCCGACGAGAAGCAGACCATCATTAACCTCGTGGCAACGAAGCTCGGGGTCGCGATCGTGCCGCGCTGGACCGCACGGATGGCGGTGGCGGGTGTGCGCTTCGTGCCGCTTCGACTGAGGCAGAGCGGGTCGGTCGGCCGGTTGCCGCTTGCCGCCGCCTGGCTGCGTGGCTCGCGCGATCCGGCCCGCGATGCCATGCTGGCGGTTCTGGAAGCCCGCCTGCGCAGCTATGCGCGGGAGGCGTGAGCGGCTATGACATCGGCCAAGACAGAGGCCAAGACAGAGGCCAAGACAGAGGCCAAGACAGAGGGATGGTGATGACGGATCAGACGCCTTCAGGCGAATTGCGGGTGGCCATTGCCGGGCTGGGCTCGATCGGCACCAAGATTGCAGCCGCGCTCGATCAGGGCATCGAGGGCCTGTCGCTCGCGGCCGTGGCCGTGCGGGATCCCGCCAAGCATCAAGCCTTCGTCGACAGCCTGCGCCACCCGCCGAAGATCCTGCCGATCGCCCAGCTCGGCGATGCCGCCGACATCGTCGTCGAATGCGCGCCGAGCAGCCAGCTGCGTGCGATCGTCGAGCCGGCGGTGAAGCGCGGCAAGGCCGCCGTCGTGGTCAGCGTCGGCGGCCTGCTCGACAATTTCGATCTCGTCGATCTCGCCCGCGCCAATGGCGGCCGCATCCTCGTGCCGACCGGCGCGCTGATCGGCCTCGATGCCGTCAACGCCGCCGCAATCGGCACCATCCATTCCGTGAAGATGGTGACCCGCAAGCCGATTGACGGCTTGAAGGGCGCGCCGTTCATCGTCCAGAACAGGATCGACATCGACAATCTGCGCGAGCCGCTGAAGCTGTTCGAGGGCAGCGCGCGCGAAGCGGCAAAGGGCTTTCCGGCCAACGTCAATGTCGCCGTTGCGTTGTCGCTCGCGGGCATCGGGCCTGATCGCACCCAAATCCAGGTTTGGGCCGACCCGACCGTGACACGCAACGTTCACCGCATCGAGGTCGAGGCGGATTCGGCGCGCTTCTCGATGGGCATCGAGAACATCCCGTCCGAGAATCCCAAGACCGGCTTGATCACCGCGCTGTCGGTGATCGCGCTGCTCCGCAAGCAGCGCGCCACGCTGTGCGTCGGGACGTGAGCTCCTACGCCCCCGTCACGCGCCAGATCACGTTGCCGACGTCGTCGGCCATCAGTAGCGATTTCCCGTCGGGACCGATCGTGACGCCGACCGGGCGACCGTAGGATTCCTTCTCGTCCGGCGACAGGAAGCCCGACAGGATGTCGCGCGAGGGGCCGGACGGCTTGCCGTTCGCGAACGGGATGAACACCAGCTTGTAGCCGGACAGCTTGCTGCGATTCCACGAGCCGTGCTGGCCGATCACCATGCCGTCGCCGAAGCCGGGCAGGGTGCCTGCGGGCATCCAGCACAGGCCGAGCGAGGCTGTGTGGCCACCGAGCGCATAGTCCGGTTGAATCGCCTTGGCGACCATCACGGGATCCTGCGGCACGCGGTCGTCCACCGTCTTGCCCCAGTAGCAGTAGGGCCAGCCGTAGAAGCCTCCGTCGCGCACGGACGTGAGATAGTCGGGCGGCGTCTCGTCGCCGAGGCCGTCGCGCTCGTTGACGACGGTCCAGAGCACCTTCGTAGTCGGCTCCCAGGCAAGGCCCACGGGATTGCGCAGGCCGGCCGCAAAGATGCGATGCGTGCCGGCGACGAGATCGAGCTCGTAGACCGCAGCGCGGCCTTGCTCGACCTCCATGCCCATCTCGGCGATGTTGCTAAGCGAGCCGACGCCGGCATAGAGCTTCTTGCCGTCGGGACTGGCGAGCAGGCTGCGCGTCCAGTGGCCGGCAGGCTTGAACGTCGTGAGCCGCTTGCCCGGTGCTGTGATGCGGTCGGCATCGGCAACGTACGGGAAAGCCATTACGCCGTCGGTGTTGCCGACATAGAAAGTGTCGCCGACCAGTGCCATGCCGAACGGCTGGCTCAGGTTCTCCATGAACGTGCCGCGCACTTCGGCGACGCCGTCGCCGTCCTTGTCGCGCAACAGCGTGATGCGGTTGGCGGAGACGCCGAGCGCGGCGGCGCGGCGCATCGTCGCCTGCATCGCATAGTGGAACACGCTGCGCGGGGCGCCCGCGATCTGCGTTGCCTCTGCGATCAACACGTCGCCATTGGGCAGCACCTCGATCCAGCGCGGATGGTCGAGACCGGTCGCGAATGCATCGACCTTCAGCCCGGGTGCAGCGATCGGCTTCTGTCCGTCGCGCCAGCCGCGTGCGGTCGGCATCTTCAAGGTCGGGATCGCGCCTTGCGGTTTCGCTTCGGGAATGGCGGGCTTTTCGCCCCAGGCCGGCGTGGGCTCGGTGCCCGTCATCTTGCGCCATTGCAGCGCGATGCCGCCAATGAAGGCGACGAACTGCGCGAAGATGCTGGAAAACGTCATGACAAGCCCCCGTGTGCGCGCGCATCCAACTGGTTGACGGGGCCGACGTCAACCTGTGCGGAGCTCAGCAGGGGCCTATTCCCGTGGAATGGCAGCCGATCGAATTTGCATGGGACAGGTCGCGGCGTCGGCCCGGAGATCAACGGCCGATCTGCCGCTCCAGCCGTCGTGCCGCGCGAAAATCATCCAAGTGACGGATGTTCGGCGCCAGCGCCGCTTCCCTGGAGAGCAGATGATAGACCCGCGCCACCGTGCGCTGCTTCTGCTTCGTCCGCCCGGGGGGCAGCGCCCGCGCCTTGCGGACGGCGGCGATCGCGTGTGCGCGAAAATAATCGTAGGCGTCCGACATGGCTCGATGCTCTGCGGCCGTTGACAGATGTCGAGGGCTAACGGACCAGCGGAGGTGTGGTTCCTTGGCGAGTCGGATCGTGCACTCGTGCCCCGGACGCACCGCAGCGCGTCTGGACAGGAGAGTGACGCCCTCACCGCGGCGACGTGAACGGAATGATCATCGGAACGCGGCGGCAATAGGCGCCATAGGCGTGTTCGCCGAGCTCCTTGGACAGGAACACCTCTTCCATCCGGCCCTTCTGCCACATGCCGAGCGAGATCAGGATGGCGCCGAGGATCGTCGTCACCAAGCCGATCGCGACGCCGGTGACCAGCATCCCGAAGATTAGTCCGGTGTAGATGGGGTGGCGCACCAAGCCATACGGCCCGGTGTCGATGACGCGATGGTCTTCCTTCTGGGTGATGGTGTTGGACCAGAATTTTCCGAGATGCAGCCGCCCCCACCATGCGAAAGCGATGCCGGCGACTGAGAGGACCGCCGCGATGATGATGCCGGTGTTGCCGAGCACCCAAAGCGGCTTCCAGCCCATGGCTTCCGCAATGAACGGCGTGTACAGGATGCCGCCGACCAGGATCGGCAGGCGATAGCGCTGCGACTCCAGCGTCATGACCTGCTTCTTGGTTCGCCCCTGCCAGAACGAGGCGCCGACCCAGCTGACCAGAAAAGCGAGCCAGATCAGGGCGAGCAGTTGCGTCGGCCAGGTCGTGGTCCAGCCACCCCAGGCGACAGAGAGAAGCTTGCTGAAATCGAAAGACATGAAGGTTCTTTGCGTTTGAAGCGGCGTCAGCTCGCGCGCGAGGACAGCGCGTGATGCTTGAGGGCGCCGGAGGGCTGCTGGCCGTTGCGGGCGAGCAGGTGGGTGATGGTTTCGCGCAAGACCGGCTCGATCGGACGCGGCGAATAGCCGAGCTCGGTACGGGCTTTGCCGATCGAAAGATCGCTCGCGGCGAGCGCGATCCGCACGCCCTCGGCGGTGCCGTTGGGCGGCCGGCGCGTGATGTGATCGGCGATGTATTCGAGCATGATCGCGGAGAGCTCGGCGATCTTGCCAGGTACGACGACCGGAAATTGCCGGCGGCCGCTCATCGCCGACATCATGCGCAGGATGTCGCCGAGCGGGACGCAGTCGCCGCCGAGGATGTAGCGGTGCCCGAGGCGGCCGCGTTCCATGGTCAGCACGAGACCCATGGCGACGTCGCGGACGTCGACCAGGTTGACCAGAAAGTTGAGATGCGGCTGCACCTTCTTCTGCAGGAAGTACCAGAGCATCGCGGTCGGCGGTGTCAGATGTTGGTCGGCGGCGCCGATCGGCATGGTCGGCGTGCCGATCACCACCGGGAAGCCCGCTTCTGCCGCCTTGGCGGCATGATGCTCGGCAAGCGATTTCGACCGCGTATAGGCGCCGGGCATCGCCTCGGCCGGCTGCAGCGCCTCTTCGGCGGGAACGCCCTTGAGGTCGGAATAGGGGAACAGGATCGATTCGGTCGAGCAGTGCAGGAAGCGCGAGACGCCGCGCTTCATCGCCGCCGCCAGCACGACTTCGGTGCCGCGGCAATTGACCTCGTGAAAGTCCTGCTTGTTGGCGACCCACATGCCGGGCAGGCCGGCGAGGTGATAGACCTGATCGCAACCGGCGATCGCCGCATCGACCGCGGCACAGTCCAGCACCGAGCCGTGGACATGCTCGACATCCGCGTTCGCCGCGCTCGGCACACGGACATCAAGAATGCGGACCCGCTGCCCACGGGCGCGGAGCGCTTCTACGAGGTGATGTCCGATGAAGCCACTGCCACCGGTAACCAGGACGAGAGCCATGCAGAAGTTGCTGTTTCGCTTCGAGCGTTATCGGGTTGAAAGAGAATTGGCCGGAAGAGGCGCCAGAATCGCGGCAAGGTCGCGACGGAAGCCCAATGCAATGAATAATTTTGCCATGACGAACATCGGTCCAAGCAAAAGATGCGAGGGGAACGTGAACAACGAGGCCTCGCGCCCCTCAAAAACCTTGTGGCCGATGGCCTGCGCGGCGAGGCCGAGCACCACCAGCGTCGCGAAAATCGCCCACATCGTCGCGGTGCTGACTTGCGCCGCGATCGTCGTCGCAACCGAAAATAGCACGACGGAGACGGCCAGAATGCCGAGCCCGAGCGCCGCGTCGAGCAGCAGCCAATAAATCAAGACCGGAACAGCCAGGACCACCGCCAGGCTGACGTTGAATCCGAACAGCGGAAGCTTGACCAGCGTCAGCGGCAGCACGGCGCCGGTGAACAGCAGAAGGATGCCGACCACATGCATCGCCGTATTGCGGGGATCGCGATGGTACTCGACATAAACGGCAAGTTGGCGCTGGAAAAAGCCACCCATTTCGGTCTCATGCAGCACGGGGTCGGGAAGGGCGAACAGAGGCTATAGCACTGGACCGGGCAGTGCACAAACCGGCACTTTTGTCGCGTGAAACCGCCTGCGCGCGTCCGGGACAGGCTGCAAAATAGTCCGCACTTCAAAGGGTTCCGTCAGCCGCGCAGCCGCCTTCACTCAGCGCTTCTTGACGGGCTTTTTCGCCGCAGGCGCTGGCGTCGCTGCCGGACGCGGCTCCTCCGGCAGCTTGGCATAAGTCAGGATCTGCAACTGGCCGTTGACGGCGGAGGTCGGCTTGGCCCGATCGAGAAACTGCTCCTCGCCGAGGCCGATCGGATGCAGCCGCTTGGTCGAGATCTTGAAGGTGTTCACCAGCACGTCACGGATCGCATCGGCCCGGCGCTGGCTCAGGATCGCATTGGCCTCGCGCGTCTTCGAATTGGATTCGACGTGGCCGACGATCAGGAAAGTGTAGGGCAGCAGCGAGGCATGAACCAGCGCGTCCGCAATGCGGCCGACCGTCTGGTAGGATGTCGGCTGGATGATCGGCGTGTCGGCGTCGAACTGGATCTGCGCATTGAAGGCGGGCAGCTTGGCGAGCTCCGGCGCGATCAGCGGCCGGTTCACCGGCCCCGGATCGTTCTTGATCCTGGTCTTGGCGCGCTCCATCACCTGCTGCTTCAGCGCGGGCAGGTCGATCTCGGCGGCCTCTTCGAAATGGTTCAGCTTCGCGACGATGTCGTCGCGGGTCGGCGCCGCCGTCTGAGCGCCGGCGGGGCCCGCGAGCAAAGCGAGGCCCAGCGCCAAGCCCAGTCCTGCGGTGGCGAGCCCGTTCGCGCGCATCAGCGATACCCCGCGTCGTCAACGGCCTTCAGGCAGTTGTTGCTGATGCCCTTGGGCGTCGAGACCAGGCACGGGACCGACTTGCTGGTCTCCTTGGTCGAGCCGCCGCAGACCTTGACGATCTCGCGCTGGCAGGCGTTCGCCACGGTGACGCGCGCGGCGACGCGCTTCTGGATGGCCTCGAACACGCCGAGATAGTCGCTCGTGCACTGCGGCGAGAGCACGTCGCGATTGCGCGACAGGCATTCCTTCAGCCGGTTCGAATCCGGGTTGACGCCGCGGCAATTGGCGACGATTTCCGCCCCGCAGCTCGCCGCCAGCTTGCCGATCGAATCGCCAAAGCTCATGGTCTCCGCCGCCGCAAGCGACGGCATCCCCAATGCAAGCACGATCAATGTGATGGAGCCCCGGACCATGGGGTTATCTGATACGGGGAAGTTCGCGGTGGTCAAGGGGCGTTTCGGGCGAGAACTGTCGAGAGTTGCGCAGTGCGGCGAACAGTCCTCACTCGGCCTCAGCGAGGGGCGGCCAGTCGACCAGGGCGATGGTATGGTTCCTGACATCCTCGGCAAACGCCGGATCGGCCTTGAGCTCGTCCAGCGTCCGTGGCGGGGGCAGCTGGCGACCGTCCGCGATCAGCTCCTGCGCATAGAATGCGAGCGCCTCGGGCGCATTCTCCAGGGCCTCCTCGACGTCGTCGCCGCCAGAGATGCAACCGGGCAGGTCCGGAAACCACAAGCTCACGGTTTCGTCCGGCTCGGCGTCCTCGATGATGGCAACGTACTGAGCCATATCGGGCCTCACGCCCGCTGCACGAAACTGTCCACGACCTTCTTCTCGCCGGCCTTGTCGAAGGCGATGGTGAGCTTGTTGCCGTCGATCTTGGTGACGCGGCCATAGCCGAATTTCTGGTGGAAGACGCGGTCTTCCAGCGAGAATTCGGACGTCGTGCCGGTCGATTTGGCGACCAGCTCGCCTTCGATCGTCAAGGGCCCGCGCCGGCGCGAGGAGAAGCTGCCGAAATCGGGGCCGGATGACGAGGAGGAGAACGTCGCTGCCTCTTCCTCAAAACCGCCGCTTCGACCGCCGCCGCGATTCCGGTTCGCCTGCGCGCGCTGCCAGCCCGGGGTCGAATAGCTGGAGCCGAACGCCTCCATGTCGTCGAAGCGCGAGGCGCCGTAGCCGCCGCTGCCGCCCCATCCGGAGCCGCCCTTGGATTCCGTGATCTCGACATTGGCCGCCGGCAATTCGTCGAGGAAGCGCGACGGGATCGTGGTCGACCAGGTGCCATGGATCCGGCGATTGGTCGCGAAATAGATCTTTGCGCGGCGGCGGGCGCGCGTCAGGCCGACATGGCCAAGCCGGCGCTCTTCTTCCAGGCCGGCGCGGCCCTGCTCGTCCAGCGTGCGCTGGCTCGGGAACAGGCCTTCCTCCCAGCCCGGCAGGAACACGTTGTCGAATTCGAGGCCCTTGGCCGAATGCAGCGTCATTAGCGACACGGCATCGTCCTCGGCGCCACCCTCGCGGTCCATCACCAGCGAGATGTGCTCCAGGAACCCTTGCAGGTTCTCGAACTCCTCCATCGAGCGCACCAGCTCTTTCAGGTTCTCCAGCCGGCCCGCGGCGTCCGCCGAGCGGTCCTTCTGCCACATCTCGGTATAGCCGCTCTCGTCGAGCACGATCTGGGCGAGATCGGTGTGCGCGGTGACCTCGCGCTGGGCACGCCAGCGGTCGAACTGCGCGATGAGATCGCGAAGCGAGCCGCGCGCCTTCGGCTTCAGCTCGTCGGTCTCGACCACGGCGCGCGCCGCCTCGAACAAGGGAATGCGGCGCTTGCGGGCGTGGTCGTGCAGCATCTGCACGGTGGCATCGCCGAGCCCGCGCTTGGGCGTATTGACGATACGCTCGAAGGCGAGATCGTCGGCCGGCGAATTGATGACGCGCAAATAGGCCAGCGCGTCGCGGATTTCGGCGCGCTCGTAGAAGCGCGGGCCGCCGATGACGCGATAGGGCAGGCCCAGCGTGACGAAGCGGTCTTCGAACTCGCGCATCTGGTAGGAGGCACGCACGAGAATGGCGATCTCGTTGAGCTTCTCGCCCTGGCGCTGCAGCTGCTCGATCTCCTCGCCGATGCCGCGGGCTTCCTCTTCCGAATCCCAGGAGCCCGTGACGGTGACCTTCTCGCCGTCCTGGTCCTCGGTGCGCAGCGTCTTGCCGAGCCGGCCTTCATTGTGCGCTATCAGGTGCGAGGCGGCGGCGAGGATGTGACCCGTCGAGCGGTAGTTGCGCTCGAGGCGAATGACCTTGGCGCCAGGGAAATCGTGTTCGAAACGCAGGATGTTGTCGACCTCGGCGCCGCGCCAGCCATAGATCGACTGGTCGTCGTCACCGACGCAGCAGATGTTTTTGGTCTTCTCCTTCTCCCCACTTGCGGGGAGAAGGCCGGGATGAGGGGGAGTCTCCACGAGCTCGGTGCTTGGAGAGTCCCCCTCACCCGCATCGCTTCGCGATGCGACCTCTCCCCGCAAGCGGGGAGAGGTGGAAGAAGGCGCCTGCGACAAGAGCCGCAGCCACAGATATTGCGCGACGTTCGTGTCCTGGTACTCGTCGACCAGGATGAACTTGAAGCGCTGCTGGTACTGCCTGAGAATATCCGGGTGCTCGCGGAAGATGCGGATGTTCTCCAGCAGGAGGTCGCCGAAGTCGGCCGCGTTCAGGATCTTCAGCCGCTCCTGATAGCTCGCATAGAGCTTGCCGCCCTTGCCGTTGGCGAACATCGCGGCCTCGCCCGACGGCACCTGCGAAGGCATCAGGCCGCGGTTCTTCCAGCCGTCGATCAGGCCGGCCAGCATCCGCGCCGGCCAGCGCTTCTCGTCAATGTTCTCGGCCTGCAGCAGCTGCTTGAGCAGCCGGACCTGGTCGTCGACGTCGAGCACGGTGAAGTTCGACTTCAGCTGGGCCAGCTCGGCATGGAAACGCAGGACGCGGCCGCCGATGGAGTGGAAGGTGCCGAGCCACGGCATGCCTTCGACGGCGTGGCCGAGCATCTGGCCGAGCCGGTGCTTCATCTCGCGCGCGGCCTTGTTGGTGAAGGTCACCGACAGGATTTCGGCCGGGCGGGCGCGGCCCTGGCTCAAGATGTGCGCGATGCGCGTGGTCAGGACGCGGGTCTTGCCGGTGCCGGCGCCGGCCAGCACCAGGACCGGGCCGTCCAGCGTCTCCACCGCCTCGCGCTGCTCCGGATTGAGCCCGGCGAGGTATTTCGGGCCCACCGAGGCACGCGCACGCGCGGCGATGCCGCCGGCTGCGGGCTGGTGGTCGGGTACGGCTGTGATCTTGCTCGGCTCGGTCATGCGAATCATCGGCCCCACGATGGCACCGCGGGGTGGTGGAAGGGAGCCTTCTTAACAGGGATTGGTGCCTATATGGGGCGCCGGGCCGGGTTTTCCACGTGCGCGTCAGGCCGATTTGTTCCAGCTGAGCCGGCGAATTTCGCTCCCGCCGGGACCGGAACTATCGTTCCCGCGTCGAGATTGTCAGGACAGGTGGCGCGGCCAGCCGCGTCGATCGCAGACAACATCAAGACGAGGGTTTGACCATGCTAGGCTGGGTTGTGACGTTTCTGGTTATCGCACTGATCGCCGGCATCCTGGGCTTCGGCGGCGTCGCCGGCGCTTCGATCGAGATCGCCAAGATCATCTTCTTCATCGCAGTCGTTCTGTTCCTGGTCTCGGCCGTCGTCGGCCTCGCCCGCGGCCGCAACAGAATATAGCGCGCCGTAGTTTACCTCTCCCGTAGGGAGAGGTCGGATCGCATCGCAAGATGCGATCCGGGTGAGGGGTTACAGTCTCGCTTGGTGCTGCAGCCCCTCACCCGGATTGCTGCGCAATCCGACCTCTCCCCGGCGGGAGAGGTCAATCCCAGGCAGCACCGCGCTGCTAACGCTTCGAGGGCATCGCCACGCTCCGGCCGATGCCCTCGGGTCGCGTCAAGGCGCTGTGGGATTTGGCGACCCCTGCAATGCGCTGCCGGATGTCGGGCGGAAACGGCGCAACGCGCCGCGCATTCATGTCCATGTGCAGTGACATGTTCTCAGACGTCGCCGACAGCCAGCCCTCGGTGCCGTGCCGCATCTCCTCGAATGTGTGCAGCCGCTTGTCATCGGCGTTCAGCAGCCACACCAGGATTTGCACGGGATCGCCGAGATGGATCTCGCGCAAATAGCGCACGTGGCATTCGGCGGTGAAGGTCGAGCCGTTGCACTCGGTCTTGTAGACCGGGCCAATCCCGAGCTCGAGCCAGAACTCGTCGATCGCCCGATCGAACATCACGTTGTAATAGGCCATGTTGAGATGGCCGTTATAGTCGATCCATTGCGGCTCGACCTGCATGATCGAGGAGCGAAACGGCTCTGCGATCGGGGCTGTGGCAGTCTCCGGCATGTGTCCTTCCCAAGCTATGCGTCCGGTCCCTTGACTTGACCGGTTATATGTCCTTTGCCACGGTCTCTTCTCGTCGGGAGGAATTCCGTGGGTACGACCATCACCAATAATCCGCCGCGGCCGGAGCCGAAAGCCCTCGCAAGCGCGCTGGAGCAGCTTGCCGCGCGCTTCGGCAACCGCCTCATCACCTCGCAGGCCGTGCGCGAGCAGCACGGCCATACCACCACCTGGATTCCCAACCAGCCGCCCGATGGCGTGGTGATGGCGCAGGAGACCGCCGACATCCAGGACGTGGTGCGGATCTGCGCGAGACATCGCGTGCCCGTCATTCCCTTCGGCACCGGCACCTCGCTGGAAGGGCAGGTCAACGCGCCCGCCGGCGGCATCTCGATCGACCTGCGCGACATGAACAAGGTGCTCGCGGTGCATGCCGAGGACCTCGACTGCGTGATCGAGCCCGGCGTCACCCGCAAGGCGCTCAACGAGCATCTGCGTGACCAGGGACTGTTCTTCCCGATCGATCCCGGTGCGGATGCCTCGCTCGGCGGCATGGCCTCGACCCGCGCCTCCGGCACCAACGCGGTGCGCTACGGCACCATGCGCGACAGCGTACTGGCGCTGAAAGTGGTGCGCGGCGACGGCGAGATCATCACCACGGGCACGCGCGCCAAGAAATCGTCCGCGGGCTACGACCTGACGCATCTGTTCGTCGGCGCCGAAGGCACGCTCGGCATCATCTCGGAATTGACGATCCGCCTGCGCGGCATCCCCGAGACGATCGCGGCCGGCGCGGTGTCGTTCGAGACCGTGCACGGGGCCTGCCAGGCCGTGATCCTGGCGATCCAGACCGGCATTCCCGTCGCGCGCATCGAGCTGCTCAATGCCGCGCAGGTGAAGGCCTGCAACGCCTATTCCAAGCTGACGCTGCCGGAGACGCCGCTGCTGCTGATGGAATTCCACGGTAGCGAGATCGAGGTCGCCGAGCAATCCAAGGCGTTCGGCGAGATCGCGAGGGACTGCGGCGGCGGCGATTTCTCCTGGACCACCAAGCCGGAGGACCGCACCAAGCTGTGGCAGGCGCGGCACGATGCTTATTGGTCGGTGAAGGCGCTGCGGCCCGGCGACAGCATCGGCGTGGTCGCGACCGACGTCTGCGTGCCGATCTCGCGGCTCGCCGATTGCGTCAGCGAGACCGAGGAGGATCTCAAGCGGCTCAATTTGCTGTCGCCGATCGTCGGCCATGTCGGTGACGGTAATTTCCACTGCTCGCTGGTGTGCGACACCAACGACGCCGACGAGATGGCGCGCGGCGAGGAGTTCATGCATCGCCTGGTCGAGCGTGCGCAGGCGATGGACGGCACCTGCACCGGCGAACACGGCATCGGGCAGGGCAAGCAGAAATATCTCGAGGCCGAGCTCGGCCCCGAGGCGCTCGACGCGATGCGGGCGCTGAAGCAGGCACTCGATCCGCTCAACATTTTCAACCCCGGCAAGATCGTGCCGGAGGCCTAAGGGCCAGTGCATCTCTGACCGGGAACTTTCGGCAATCCTGCCGGTTCCAATTCCCGCCAATTTCCGATGCTCAATGGCAGGGCTTTGCGCGGGAGGGTGCGATGGTGCGACCGGTCGTTGGAATTGCCGCGGTGGCCTTTGCCTGCATGCTTGCGGGGGCCGCGTTCGCGAAGGGCGGACACGGCGGCGGCCATGGAGGTGGCCATGGCGGCGGTCACCACGGCGGCCATTTCCGCGGCCACGGCGGCGGGCATGCGCATGGCGGGCATCATCGCGGGATGCGGTTCACAACCGGCGCCCGGCGTGGCGGCCCGAACTTCGGTCAGATCCGCAATGCCGCGATCCGGCCAGCGAACTTCCGCAACGCATGGAACGCCGGCGCATTCCGCAACGGCCGGCTGATCAGCAATCCGGCGGCCCGCGCGCAGATTGCCGCAGCGGCGGCACTCGCCGGCTGGAGCGGTGCAAGCAGCGGATGGTGGCAGCATCCCGGCGGCGGCTACGGTTGGGTCGGGCCGCTGTTCTGGCCGTTCGCCTATAACGACCTCTACGATTACACGATCTGGGGCGACGGGATCGCCTTCTGGGGCTACGGCTATCCGGACATCTATGCCGGCATTTTCGGCCCCTATGGCTATGATCGGCTGTCGGCCTATCTGCCGCAGCAGCCGCAGGGACGGCGGCGGGCGCGCAGCGCGCCGCTCGATCAGCTCTGCGGCAGCGATCGCCGCGCCATCGTCGGCCTGCCGATCGATCAAATCGCAGCCGCGGTGCAGCCGACGAACGCGCAAGGCGCTGCTCTCGATGCGCTAGGCAACGCCTCGGTCGACGCGGCAGCGTTGATCCGCACCTCCTGTCCGACGCAGGCCGCAGCGACGGCGCCCGGCCGGCTCGCCGCCATGCAGCAGCGGGTCGAGGCGATGCAGAAGGCCGTCGATCTGGTTCAGCCTGCGCTGGACCAATTCTATGGCTCGCTCAACGACGAGCAGAAGGCGCGCTTCAATGCGCTTGCCGACGATCAGCGTCGTGCCGCGGCATCGAACAATACAGGTGGATCGTCGGTGCAGACTTGTAGCCCGTCCGCCGCGTTCGATTGGCCCGGCGCCACGATCGAAGAACGGCTTCGTCCCAACGACACTCAGCGCGCGGCACTCCAGGTGCTCCAGGACACCAGCGCTAAAGTTAGCACGTCGCTCAAGGCGTCCTGCGAGCCCAATGAGGTGATGACGCCGCCGGCCCGCATGGCCGCGATCCGCAAGCGTCTCGATGTCATGCTGGACGGAATCAAGTCGGTCCGGGCGGCGCTCGATGATTTCTACGCCACGCTCAACGACGAGCAGAAGGCGCAGTTCGAGGCGATCGGCCCGCGCCGCATGTCCTGAACGCCGCGAGCAATTGAAGACCATTGGTGGGGCAATGAAGTGGTTCGCGAGGCGAGAGCCGGCAGACGTCTGGGACGAGCCGATCGGGGGGCCGCTCGGCGACATCGAAGCAGCCGACCGGATTCGCAACATCTGCCAGGCTGCGCGGGCGATCGCCGAAGCCGCCGGCGCTTCGGCGCCGACCAGCACGCGCGAGCGCTATGAGCGCGCAGCCCGCGCTGCCATGGAGATCGCGATGAAGATCTCCGACGATCTGATGCGCGACGACGCCGTGCGCCGCATCGTGGATCTCTGCATGAAGGCTGAGGACATCAAGACGGCGCAGATCTTGTCGCGTGCGATCCAGGCAGGCTGGATTCGAGAAGCCGTGCTCCGGGACCATCCGGCCCTGTCGCAATAAGCTCGGCTCGCGCGATTGGCGCGAGCCGAATGTTGCTGGTGCCGGACCGGCTCAGTATCTGCGGTAGCCACCGCTGTTATGGTCGCCGCCGCGGCCGCCCATTCCCATGCCGAGGCCGATCCCCACGCCGATGCCGATGCCCTGCATCACGGCCTCCGGCGGCGGGCCGCGATCCGGCGGCGGTGCGCGCTCGTAGACCACTTGCTCGGACGGCGGCCGTCGCTTGGGCGGCGTCTCGACCACCTTGCGCTTCGGCGGGGTCTCCTCGACGCGCTTCTTGATCACGGGCGGGACCGGCGTTGCCGGGGTCGCGGGCGTCGAACACGGGCAGGTCGGCGCCATCGCGACCGCGACGGGCGTCGCCGCGGCGGCGACGGGCACGGCGTAGTTGCGGTTCTGCACGCGCAGCAGCAGCCGGCGCGCGGTTGCCGCGAGATCGCTGTTGTCCCAGTTCGCCAGGTATGCCTCGAACGAGGCGCGGGTGTTGATGGCGGTGGCACGCTCCCACGCCAGCATCTGGCGACGCCGCTCCAGCACGGTGCGAAGGCGCGGCGTGCGGGTGTCCTGGGCGTACAGCTCGATATAGGCCTGATACGCCTCCACGGTGTCCTCGGTGATCACGAGCTCATAGGCGACCATGGCCGGCTTGCCCTGCAATGTCTTGCGCCAGTCTGCGACGCTGCGCGTGCCGCCGGCGAGCGCCATGGCGGATGCGCCGGGAAGAGCGGGCGTGCTGCCGCCGCTCTCGCCAAAGAACCTGAAATCGGTGGTCAGCGAGGAGCTTTCCCAGGGGATCTGCCGGCCGTCGGTCGACTGTGCCACCGCGACGCGGATGCGCTTGAACATCTCCTCGATCGGCAGGTTCGGCTGCTTGGCGACCGTCAGCACGGCCGTCGTATAGGGGCTGTCGAGGCCGTTGCCGTCCTCGGCCTCGGCGCCGGGCGAGGTCGAATAGGAGATGAACGAGCCGGGCGCGCCGGCCTTGGTATCGACGATCGCAAGGCCGTGGCCGGCGCCGCTGAGCGCTGGGAACGGGTTGTTGCGGCAGGCATCGAGCATGAAGATGCGCGCCCGCGTCGGCAGCGCGCCGAGCGTGTTGAGCATGTCGTTCAGCCGCACGCCCTGCAGCGGGATGTCGGCCTCGCGCTTGGGATCGAGATCGACAGGCACCAGATAGTTCTCGCCGTCGACCTGAAGGCCGTGGCCGGCATAGAACACCAGCGCGACGGTGTCGGGGCCGCTGGCACTGACCTTGCCGGCGAAGTCCGAGATCGCCGCGCGCATCTCGGTTTGGGCCAGATTGGCCGCCGTGGTGACGGTGAAGCCGGCACTGCCGAGCAGCTCCGTCATGCCCTTGGCGTCGTTGGCGGCGTTGGGCAGCTCCGGCACCGTGCGATAGGCCGATTGGCCGATTACCAGCGCAAGCCGCGCTTCGGCGGCCGCGTCCGTCGGCGTCACCAACTGGGTGAGTGCGAGAAGCCCGGACGCAACAAGCAAATTCGAAAAGACTGGACGGCGCATGATGTCACCTCCAACGGCAATGCGCACGATGATGTCACTATTTCTAAGTCCGCGCCATGAGGGCGTCTGTGCGCTGGATCACTCAGGGGCCGCGGCAAAATGGGGCAGGGTATCTGCCGGAGCCGTCCCTGTGCTAGACGTTTCGACCGCGCTGCCGCGGGCATTCGGCTATTGAAGGAGGCTTGTCGTGAAGGTTCTGCTCGCGCACACCCCGGAGATGCGGCGCAACTATTACGGCGATCGCAGCCTGAACGGCCTTCGTGCGGTCGCCGAGGTAATCCTGCACGAGAAGGATGAGCCGCTGGACGCAGCCAGCCTGGTGCGCGCAGCCAAAGACGCCGACATCATCGTCGCCGACCGCATGACTGAAGGGCGCGGCGAGATCTTTGCGCAATTGCCGCATCTGCGGGCCTTCGTCCGTTGCGCCGTCGACATCCGCAACGTCGACGTGGATGCGGCCTCGCAAGCCGGCGTGCTCGTGACCCGCGCCGGGCCCGGCTTCGTGCAGGCCGTGGCCGAGCTCGCGCTGGGCTTCATGGTCGATCTCTCCCGCGGCGTGTCGCGGACCACCGCAGATTACCAGGCAGGCCGCAAGCCGGAAGCACGGATGGGCCGCCAGCTCGCCGGCAGCCGGATCGGCATCATCGGCTACGGCAGCATCGGGCGCTACCTCGCCGAGATCACAAGAGTGCTGCGCATGGAGGTATTGGTCTCCGATCCCTTCGTAACCGTCAGCGATGCCGCGATCCGGCAGGTCGGTCTCGACGAGCTCCTCGTCGCATCGGACTATGTCGTCTGCCTAGCCGTCGCCAACGCGCAGACCGAGAATCTGATCGGGGAGGCGGCGCTGGCGCGCATGCAGAAGCATGCCGTCTTCATCAATCTCTCGCGCGGCAATCTCGTCGACGAGACCGCACTGGCGCACGCGCTGCGTGAGGGCCGCATCGCCGGCGCCGCCATGGATGTCGGCCGCGCACCGGACCAGATGCCGACGCCCGAGCTCGCCAGGCTGCCGAATGTCATCGCGACGCCGCATGTCGGCGGGCTGACGCCGCAGGCCATCGAATACCAGTCGCTGGAGACGGTGCGACAGGTCGAGGCCATCGCAAGGGGAGAAATCCCGCAAGGTGCCGTCAACGCCGACCGCTGGACGCGGCGGCCGTGAAGGGTCTCAAAGCCGGTCCACCGCCTTGAACGTCCCATCCTTCTGGATCACCGTCAGGAACACCTTCGGCGGCGTGTCGAGCATGCGTGTGCCGACGGTGACGATGCTGCCGCTGATGTCGAAACGGCCGGTATCGTTGATGGCGCGCAGCAGGCTGGCGCGGGTCGGATTAGGGCCGGCCTTTTCCAGCGCCGCGGCCGCAAGGCGGCCGGACAGATAGCCTTCCAGCGAGACGAAATCCGGTGTCAGCGTAGGGTCGAACGCCTTCTGCGCCGCCTGGTAGTCGGCGACGAGCTTGAGCGAGCGGTCCCAGGGAAACGGCACCACCTGCGAGACGATGACGCCGTCGCCCTCCGGGCCGAGCTCCGCGGCGAGCGCAACGGCGCCGACGAAGGAGATGTTGACGAAGGTTGGACGAGCGCCGCTGCGGCGGGCGAGCTTGATGAACTCCGCGCACGGACCATAGGTCCCGACCATGACGATGGCTTCGGGGTCGGCGCGCTTGATCATGCGCCAGGCCTGGCCGACCGCGCGGGTGTTGCGCTCGTAAGTGCCCTCGGCGGCGAGCTCGAGCCCGCGCTTGGCGAGCGCCCGCTTCACGCCGACAAGCCCGTCGCGGCCGAAGGAATCGTCCTGATAGAAGATGCCGATGCGGGTGAACTTGCGATCCTCGGTGAGATGCTTGATCCAGGCTTCCGCCTCCGCGCCGTAGCTGGCGCGGATGTTGACGACGTTCGGAAGCTCGAGATCGCGCAGGAACTCGGCGCCGGTGAACGGGCCGATGAAGGGCACGTTCCTGGAGCTGGTGATCGGTATCGTCGCCATCGCGGTCGGCGTGCCCACCGCACCGATCAGCGCGAACACCTTGTCGTCGTCGATCAGACGCAGCGTCTGCGCCACCGAACGGTCGGGATCGTAGCCGTCGTCGCGGCTGATGAGCTGGAGCTTGCGGCCATGAACGCCGCCCTTGGCGTTGACCTCGGTGAACGCGGCGACGATGCCTTGCCGCATGCGCTGTCCCAGCGCGGAGGAGGGGCCTTCCAGCGCCGCGGCCTGGCCGAGCAGGATCGCATCCTCGCTGATGCCGGCCTCGTCGCCTCTCGCAACCGGCATGGTGGCGGCCAGAAGCGCGACGGTCAGGACGACGGATCTCGCTGATCGAAATCGATGCATCGGGAGGCTTTGCCGGATCATGGGAAGGAAACCTTGCGCAACATAGCCTTGCGAGCCTGAATAGCTCGCTAAGCGGCACGACTCAGATAGGCCGTAGTACACCGGGGAAAACCGGCAACTTATGTCGAGAAAGCCGGGATCGTTCGCGCACTTCGTTAACTAATTTCCGCATTGCGGTACGACCAGTTTGCGAAATTGTGCACTTCTTAACCGCCGTCTTGTTCCGATAGCGGCACCGGCACCTCAACCAGAGGTTCGGTTCGTCGCGGATAGGGGACGGCGGCTTCAAGATGGGCGGTCGCGATCAGAACGATCAGGATCGGAGACGTAGAGGCGGATGGTGGCGTGCCGCGCCGCTGCTCGGGCTCTATCGTCCTGCGCTCGTCGCGGTCGGCGTCGGCCTGCTGTTCTCGATCGTAGGCGCTGCCGCCGTCGCGCGGTGGGAAGATCGCGTCAACAAGATCGAGTTCGAGAACGCGGCCGAGACCCAGGCGATCGTCCTGCAGAACGGCATGAACGAGTACATATCGAGGCTTCTCGCGCTGCGCACGCTGTTCGAATCGACCAACGAAGAAGTCACCCGCAGCGAATTCGAGACCTTCAGCGCCCGCTTGTTCGAGCGTCACCCCGGAATGCTGCGCATTTCCTGGTTGCCGCGCGTCAACCGCAAGGAGCGCGCGGAATACGAGGCCGCGGCGGTCCGGGATGGTTTGTCGAGCTATCACATCAAGGCGCTGCAGGGCGAGAGCTTCGTCACCGCGCCCCAGAGCGACGAATATTTTCCGGTGTTCTACTCGACGCAGCCGAAGACCTCGTCGGTCTACGGCATGGACTACACGACCGTTCCGGAGCGACGGGCGGTGCTGGAGCGCGCGCGCGACAACGATCGCGTCGCAGCCATGCGCACGCGCCTGTTCGGGCCGAAGGACAGCGACCGGCCGTCCTATGTCCTCGTCGTCGTTCCCGTCTACGCCAAGGGAACCTCGCGCGAGGAGATCGCGGACCGGCGCCGCAATATCGCCGGCGTCGTGGTCGGCGTCTTCGACCTGCCGCTGCTGATCCAGTCCATCCGCGTGACCACCGGAGCCAGCCCCGCCGTCAGCATGACGGTCTTCCCGCCGTTCACGGCGCAGATCGTCAGCCTGGAGCAGATGCTGCCGGATTATGCGTCGGCCGCCTCGGCGCTGCGGTCGATGCGGGACATCGCGCGGACCTTGCACTGGTCGGGCAGTCTCAAGATCGGCGACATCGATTGGCAGGTGCGGGCGGTTCCGACCGCCGGCGGTCCGCTGGCGACGACTTACGACCGCGCGGTTGCGGTCCTCGTCGTCGGCATGCTGCTGACGCTGTCGCTGTCGACCTATCTGATGCTCGCCAGCCGCAATTCGCGGCGGCTGTCGCTGGCGAACCGGCGGGTGCTCGAGCTTGCCCAGACCGACATCCTCACCGGACTGCCGAACCGCGCCTTCTTCCTCACCCGTCTCGACGAGATGAACGGCAAGTTGAGCGCGAGGGGCCAGCCCTTCGCGATCCTGATGCTCGACCTCGACCGCTTCAAGAACGTCAACGATTCCCTCGGCCACGCGGCCGGCGATGCGCTGCTGCGCCAGGTGGCGCAGCGGCTGAAATCGGCACTGCGCGCCGACGACGTGCTGGCGCGGCTTGGCGGCGACGAATTCGCCATCATCCAGCAAGCCGGCGAAGACCAGCGCGCCTGCTCGACCGAGCTGGCGGCGCGGATCGCCAAGCTCGTGAGCGAGCCGTTCCTGCTGCCCGGACACCGCGTCGAGATCGGCACCAGCATCGGCATCGCGATCGCGCCGGATCATGGCAGCGATCAGGAGCAGCTCCTGAAGAAAGCGGATCTCGCGCTCTACCGTTCGAAATCGGCCGGCCGCAACTGCTTCACGATTTACGATGAGGCGATGTCGGCCGAGCTGGAGGCCCGCAACACGCTGGAAGGAGATCTGCGCGACGCCATCGCGCGCTGCCAGCTGGAGGTGCACTACCAGCCGTTCGTCGATGCCCTCAGTGGCGAACGACGCGGCTTCGAGGCGCTGGTGCGCTGGCGGCATCCGACGCGCGGCCTGATCCCTCCGGACCAGTTCATTGCGCTTGCGGAGGAGACCGGGCTGATCGTGCCGCTCGGCGAATTCGTGCTGCGGCGCGCCTGCGCGGACGCAGCCGGCTGGCCCGCCGATCTCATGATCGCCGTCAATCTGTCGCCGATCCAGTTCAAGGAAGCCGAGCTGTTCGACATGATCTGTGCGGCGCTCGCCGATTCCGGCCTGCCGCCGCAGCGGCTCGAGATCGAGATCACGGAATCCGTGCTGCTGGAGCGCGGCAGCGAGAACCACGCCTTCATGGAGCGGCTGAAGCAGCTCGGGGTCGAGCTCGCGCTCGACGATTTCGGCACCGGCTATTCCTCGCTCAGCTACCTGACCGCGTTCCCGTTCGACAAGATCAAGGTCGACAAGTCGTTCATTCGCAACCTGACCCAGCAGCCGCGCTCTTCCGCCATCATCTCCTCGATCGTGACGCTGGCGCGCGGACTGGACATGTCGGTCACCGCCGAAGGCGTCGAGACGCGCGAGGAGTTCGACCGGCTGAAGGCGCTCGGCGTCAATTTTGCGCAAGGCTATCTGTTCGGCCGGCCGCATCCGATCGAGCGGATCCTGTTCGACGCGCCGGCCAAATCCTCACGGCTCGACGCCGCCTGAGCGCACGCCTCGTCCTTCGAGACGACCGCTTCGCGGTCTCCTCAGGATGAGGCTGAGCGGCATCCGTGCCCGTTGAAACGGCTGCCGCGCATTCGGTCCTCATCCTGAGGAGCCCGCCTAAAGCGGGCGTCTCGAAGGATGGCCGCGAGGCCGCTCTCATTTCCAACGGCGTTGCTGCCCAGCGGGCATGCGCGAAAAGCGCTTGACCCGGACAGGCCCGGATGGTCCGAAGAACCGTCTAGGGATGAAACAAGCACACAATATGCGGCTTCCGTTCTTCTACGGCTGGGTCGTGGTCGCCGTGACCTTCGTCACCATGGCGATCGGCGTCAACGCGCGCACCGCCTTTTCGCTGTTCTTTCCGCCCATCATCTCCGAATTCGGCTGGGAGCGCGGCGTCACGGCGGGCGCCTTCTCTTTCGGCTTCGTGGTGTCGGGCGTGGTCAGCCCGCTAATCGGTCGCCTGATGGACCGCGCCGGTCCGCGCGCGGTGATGGAGCTCGGGGTCGTGCTGATGGGCGGCGGCCTGCTGCTGGCGCCGCTGACGAGCGCGCCCTGGCACCTCTATGTCACCATCGGCGTCATGGTCGGCGCCGGCAGCGTCTGTCTCGGCTATTCCGGCCAGTCACTGTTCCTGCCGAACTGGTTCATCCGCAAGCGCGGCTTCGCCATCGGCATCGCTTTTGCCGGCGTCGGTATCGGCTCGGTGACGCTGCTGCCCTGGGTGCAGCACATGATCGAGCAGACCGGCTGGCGCACCGCCTGCACCGCGATGGGCCTGCTCGTCCTGATCGCGCTGGCGCCGATCAACTTGCTGCTGCACAAGCGTCCCGAGGACATCGGCCTCCAGCCGGACGGCGATGCCGCTCCGGCCGCAGGCGCGGCAGGGCCGGTCTCCAACGTGGTCGATCACGCCTGGGTCAACACCGACTGGACGCTGCGGCGAGCCGTCGCGACCGCGCGGTTCTGGTGGATCGCCCTCGGCTATTTTTGCGGCCTGTACGTCTGGTACGCGGTGCAGGTGCACCAGACCAAATTCCTGCTCGATGTCGGCTTCAGCCCCGGCGTTGCGGTGTGGGCACTCGGCATGGTCAGCCTGCTCGGTATCCCCGGCCAGATCATGCTGGGGCATGTCTCCGACCGCATCGGCAGGGAGTGGGTGTGGGCGATCAGCTGTGCGGGTTTCGTCGTCTGCTACGCCGCGTTGATCGCGCTGAAGTACCAGGCTTCGCTCGGGCTGGTCTATCTCATGGTGTTCACGCAAGGCGCGTTCGGCTACGGCCTCACCTCGATCATGGGCGCGGTGGTGTTCGAGATATTCCAAGGCAGGCACCAGGGCAGCATCTTCGGCACGATCATGCTCGCGGCACTGGCGGGCGGTGCGGCCGGACCATGGCTGACCGGCGTTCTCTATGATCGCGTCGGGGACTATACGCTGGCTTTTGCCCTCGCCATGGTGGTGAGCGGCGTGTCGGCGCTCGCGATCTGGCGGGCGGCGCCGGGCAAGGTGAGGGCCGTGGCCGGCCGGCTGCCCAAGCTCAAAATGGGATCCGAATAGGTCCAGTACGCTTCAAGATACCTTCGGCGTTTTCGCGAAGCGTTAATCATGCCGCCTCTTGGCGCAGCGCGACCGGATTGCAAAAACGTCTTGGACACCATCGGAGCGTTAACCTCTCGCCGATTGCCGCATTTCCCGATGCCGCTGGTCCAGACGATGCCCGCCTCCGATCACCTTGCGACAGAAACTCCTGACGTGCTGCGCGCCGCGCTCGAACGCGCCGACGACGGCATCGTCATCGTCGATGAGGCGCATCGCATCACCCATTTCAACCCCGCCGCGGAGCGGATCTGGAAGCTCGCTGCCGCCGAGGTGCTCGGCCGCGATGCCGCCGTCCTCACCCTCAAATGTCTTGAGGCCGGTGCGACCGCGGATTTCCGCGAGGAGATCAGCCTCGCGCGGCGCGACGGCAGCCGTATCAAGGCGCAGATCGCGATGTCGTCGGCGACGGTCGACGGCGCGACCCATCACATCGTGTTCGCGCGCGACGTCACCCTCGATGCCGAACGCCGCGCCAGGATCGCACTTCTCCACGCAGTCTCCGACCAGACCAACCGCGTGGTGATCATCACCGACGTCGAGCAGAACATCGTCTACGTCAATTCCGCGTTCACGGCGCTGTTCGGCTATACCAGCGAGGAGGCCGAAGGCCGCCGCGCCGGCGAGCTCATCGCCGGCCGCCACACCGATCGCAAGGCGGTTGCGAAGCTCGTCAAGCGGCTGATGCAGGGCGGCCAGCGCGACGAGGCCGAGGTGCTCGTCTACGACAGGGATGGTGAGGAGATCTGGGTCTCTGCCCGGATCGACGCCTTCCGCGACAAGAAAGGCCGGGTCAAGCACATCTTCGCGCTGCTCGAGGACATCACCGAATCCCGGCAGCTGCGCTCGCTGCAGCAACTGATCATGGCGGCGCTCGCCGACGAGGCGCCGATCACCGAGATTGCCGATCGGCTGTGCCGCCGCGTCGAGCAGATCGCGCCCGGCGTCGTCTGCTCGCTGCTGCACGTCGACGCCGCCGGCCTGCTCCATCCGTTGGGCGGCCCGAGCTTGCCCGAGGACTATTCCCGTTCGCTCGACGGCATCGCGATCGGTCCCGAGGTCGGCACGTGCGGAACCGGAGCCTTTTACGGCATTCCGGTTCTGGTCGCCGACATCGATGCCGATCCGCGCTGGCAGCCCTACAAGGCGCGGCCGCTCGAAGTGGGCTTGCGCGCCTGCTGGTCGACGCCGATCAAGGCCAAGGACGGCCGGGTCATCGGCACCTTCGGTTTCTATTATCGCGAACCGCGGGCGCCGAGCAGATGGCACCACGAGATCGTCGATGCCTGCGTCAACCTCGGCGCATTCGCGATCGAGCGCAAGGAGGCGCGCGCCGAAATCGCGCGGCTCGCCTATCACGACATGCTCACCGGCCTGCCGAACCGCGCGCAGCTGCGCCACCTGATCACGACCGCGATTAATGCCTGTCCGACCGGAGGCCATGTCGCGCTCGCCTTCCTCGACGTCGATCATTTCAAGGACGTCAACGACACGCTCGGCCACGCCGCCGGCGACGATCTCTTGATCCTGCTCGCGCAGCGCCTGCGCGAGCAGATCGGTCCCGACGACATGCTGGGACGGCTCGGCGGCGACGAGTTCGTCATCCTGCTGCCGCAACGCAATGCCGAGGCCGCCGAGCGCATCGCGGCCGGGATCACCGAGGCCCTGTCCGCACCGTTGCGGCTCGGATCGAAGCTGATGCCGATGTCCGCCAGCATCGGAATCAGCCTCTATCCCGATCACGCCACCGACATCGACACATTGATGCAGCAGGCCGATGCCGCCATGTACATGGCCAAGCAGGCCGGACGCTCGACGCATCGCCTCTTCAGTGCCGAGATGAACGTGCTCGCGGAGCAGCGGCTGGCGCTGATCGCGGCGCTGCGCCGCGCCGTCGCGGAAGGTGCGCTGAGCCTCAACTACCAACCGCAGATCCGCAGCTGCGACGGCGCGATCCACGGCGTCGAGGCGCTCGCGCGCTGGCGCGATGCTGAGCTCGGCGACGTCTCTCCGGCAAAGTTCATCCCGCTCGCCGAGGAATGCGGGCTGATCGAGCAGATCGGCCTGTGGTCCGTGCGCGAGGCCTGCCGCCAGATGGCGAGCTGGCGCCGCGCCGGGCTCAACATCCCCTGCGTCTCGGTCAACCTGTCGCCGATCAATTTCCGCAACGTCACGCTGGCCGCGCGGCTCAAGGACATCTGGCCGAGCACGATCTGCGGCCGGACGCGCTGATGCTGGAGATTACCGAAGGCGCGTTCATGCAGGACGGCGCCGCGGCGCTGGAGACGATGAACGCGATCCGCGAGCTCGGCGTCGGCCTCTCGGTGGACGATTTCGGCACCGGCTATTCCAGCCTCAGCCGGCTCGCGCATCTGCCGATCCGCGAGCTCAAGATCGACCGCAGCTTCATGCGTGACATCGAGCAGGACGCGGGCGCGCTCGCGATCGCCACCGCCGTGGTCCGCGTCGGTCAGGGCCTCGGCATGAGCGTGGTCGCCGAGGGGGTCGAGACCGAGGGGCAGCGTAGCACGCTGGCCGAGCTCGGCTGCGACATCGTCCAGGGCTTCCTCTACGCTCCCCCGCTGCCGCCGGCCGCCTTCGAGCGCTGGCTGATCGAGCATTGCGCCGAGCAGGCGAGGGCGATGCTGGGGCGGCTCGATGTTGCGGCAGTCGGACACGAGGCGGCGAAGCGGACGGCGTAGCCGCCTTGGGCGATATTCCCGGCCCATAGGAACGCATCTGCGACAGACGGTTTGGTGTACGGCATCCACCGGAGAGGTACCGCGCCATGGTCCGGGGCAATAAGCCGTCTGGTGGACTTGAGGCTTGCGTTGCACGCCGATCAGGATAATCAGAAGGTGCGCGCTCGCAAAATGGCCGCTGACAAGATCGACCGCATGGGCGATGCGGCAACGACGGCGGAGGATAGGGCAACCCGCAAGCAGCATCTGCTCGATGGGCCCAACGAGTTCCGCGGGGTGCGAATTGTTCGGTCCAAGCGCCGCAAGCCGACCCGAGAATAGGCCGAGCAGCAACCAAGCCGCCACGCCGGCGGACGTCGAATTCACGACGGAGGACAAGCCATGAGACGGAATTCCCAAGCGCGTGCGGTAACCGAGGCGAACAACCTGTTCAAGCAGACCGCGACGAAACCAGCGACTGATTACGAGAAAGCAGACCAAGCCTTCCACGCAAATCGCGAGCGGCTAAAGGCCGAACGTCTGGCGAGGGAGGCCGAGCGACAAAGCCCCTCCGAGAAGACGAGTTAGTGTCGCATAGGCACGCAGGCGGGAGCGCCTTCAGAGCGTCCTTCTATGACGAGAGCTGGACCGGTCAACCAGGATGACGCTCATCTCGGAGATAATCGCGCTTCAGAGCATCGACAGGACGACAATCCCGTCTTCGAGCTCTCCTGAAGCCAGGCGCGCCCGCGCCATACGCTCGAATTCCGTGCGATGCTTCTGTAGATAGCTGAAGGCCTGCTTCTGCGTGTTGAATGTCGTTGCAAGCCGGCACATCTGCCGATTTGCGCCGGACGCGAGAAAGAAAGTGATGGTTCCGTGATCTGGCTTTATGCGAGGCACGATCTGCACTCTCCGGCATGGGATCGGCACTTCAGATTTCGCCGGCGATGTTGGACGGCTATCGCGCCAGCTTCCTTGTCCGCTTCTTGAGCTTAGGCACCGGCAAAGTCGACCGAAGAGCTTCATCGGCCGCTTCCCTTGCCTGGCGCGCCTCTCGGAGCCGCGCCATGTTCTTGCGAACCTCGATGGCTTGCCTTTCCACGTCCGCCAATGCCCGCGCGCCCTCTTCAGCGGCCAGGCGCTTGCGATCGGAACGCGCAATGCTTTCGGGTGACGGCTCTGCCGGCTTCTTGCTGCTCATCATTCACCCGCAAAGACTAAACCCGCTCAATCCAGGGATTGAGCGGGCAAAGCGACCGTTTCAGTACATCCGTGAAACGGCGCCAAGATATCAAGCCAGCGAGAGGTTCTCGGCGCTGGACTTGCCCCGCATCTTGTCGGTCTTGATCTCGAAATTGACCTGCTGGCCCTCGCCCAGACCAGCGAGCCCAGCCCGTTCAACGGCGCTGATGTGAACGAACACATCGTTGCCACCGTCGTTTGGCTGGATGAAACCGAAGCCCTTTTGGCCGTTAAACCACTTGACCGTACCTGTCGTCATTGTCTTCTCCAAAGCGCGCGAGCGCATCCCGCGCGACAATCGCGCGGTTACCTTCAACTTCGTCGATGTCTTTGGAAAAGGAGCCCGCGGGCGCATTCAACAAGGCACAGCGGCTAATCGAACAACTTCAATATATACGACTTTCGCGCATTTGCAAGGAGCGAAGCCAGTTTGTTTGCTGCAAGGCGGTTCTTCTGTTCCGATCGTGGCGCTTTGCGAGTGTCGGTCAATCAGCGAGCAAGGCGTTATCGATTGACAGCGCAGCACGACAATGGTCACGTGGCGCCACCAAGCTGCTCGCTGTGACAAGCAGATCGGCTCGTCCGAAGCCGCGACCAATGTCGCGGCCCACCATCATCACACATCGCAATGAAGCTCCTGCGCAATTGGCTGCCCTGCAGGACGTGTCGCATTCGCAGCCCGAGCCAGGAGGATCAATTGCACGTACTCGTCAGAGACAACAACGTTGAGCAGGCACTGCGCGTTCTCAAGAAGAAGATGCAGCGTGAGGGCGTCTTCCGGGAAATGAAGCAGCGACGGTCCTACGAAAAGCCGTCGGAGAGGAAGACCCGCGAGAAGTCCGAGGCCGTTCGCCGCGCCCGCAAGCTGGCTCGCAAGCAGGCGATCAGGGAAGGATTGCTGCCCGCGCCGCCGAAAAAGAAACCTTTCGAGCGCAAGCCGCCATTGCCGGAGATCAAGGCAAGGCCCGAGTAGCAACGATCGACTTTCCGGATCTCATACCATGCCGCGTCAGCGTGACGCTGCAGAAAAGCCCGACCAGGCTTCGCGGGCTGTCTTCGATGGGCTGAGATCCTATCGCCTGAAATCGATGCCGCGCAGAACGATGCCCGGCGGGGTACCTTCGAACTCTGTGGCGCGATACTTGCTCGCAGCACACGCTTCGATGCGATCCCGTAGACGCGCGAATTGGGCTTCCCGCTGCTCGGGCCTGACTTGCGGGCCCTGCTCGAGATCGTCCATCGCGGAGGTCGAAATTGCGCAAGGAATCTCCCTGGCGCCGTCATGCATCGAGAACCGTACGATCATCCGCTCGTATTCATGGCCGATAAAGCGGCCGCTCGTCAGGGTCATGGCCTACTCCATTGCACGTCGGTGTCCTGGCGCGGTCGCGCCATCCGGTCATTGACCGGGACCGCGCGCCGGTTTCCTGGCTCGCACCGGCATGCGCGTAGAATGCGGGCGGCCGTCGCTCGGCTCAGCCGTCCCCGGACAGCCGTGCGAAATCGTCGAACAGCGCCGACACGAGCGCGCGGTGGCGCGTGTCCTCTGCCGGAAGACTCGCAGCATAGAGGTTGAGCAGATGGCGCGCCTTCACCGCGGCTTCCTGCCAGGACGCAGCGGGCACCGTCATCATGCGGTGCTCGAGATCGGCCTCGCGCTCGCGCAACTCCCTGACATGGGCCTCGACCTCGGCCAGCGCGCGGCGCAGGTCGGTGGCCTTCTGCGCGGCCATGCCACGGTGCTTGTCGAGATCGACCGGCCGGTCAGTCATTGGCTATGCTCGCGTCCGCTGCTTGCGCATCAGCAAGATCGACAGAACCGATCGACAGTACCTCCGTGGTACCGCGCAGGCCTTCCGCAGGGACAGTGATCATCGTGGCAACCCGGCGATAGGCGGCGAATGTCAAGCCGTCGATCGTCTCCTCATCCGTGACGACCTCGTAAGTGCCCGCCGGCAAGGTGCGCGCGATGCCGCGGATTTGGAACGGACGCCTGAAGATGACGGTCTCTCGCCGCGAGCGGATGGTCATGCACGCCTGCCTTTCGCAAGTGAAGCCCCAACCGGTGCTGGCTGCGACGAGCATGCGCCTTTGGCGCGGCAATAGCCAGCACTATCGTCTGCGTTAGCGGCGAACGGTTTGTCACGGTGCGGCGCTGGCCCGCGACGCATTTAGCGCTCGCTATTGGTTCGGCCCGGGCGTAGGGTCGTTGTCATCACCGCGCTTCTCAACGGCATCGACCGGTGACTGAGGGTCACGTGTGCTCCCGCCGAAGGCTTCGCAGGAGCGTTCGATGTCGCGTGTCCGCATCTTGGAATGGATCGTGCCGCCGGTGATCGTTCCGCTGTTTCTTCTGATTCTCGTGTGCGCCGCTGCGGTCATCAATGGCTAGGACAACACGCGTGCCGTATCTGGTCAGCGGCACCAACGAATACGGCAGCTCCAATCTCGGCCGCGGAACTGCGACGGTCGCGCTACGTCTCGCGGAAAAGCTGCTGCGCGAGGGCTACATGGACGTCAGGGTCTGCACCCCGCGCGGCCGTGTCCTGCAGCCGAATGAATTCGACGAACTCAAACCAGCAACGGAGAGCGACATGGCAAAGGGCCAGCAACGCGGCAACCGCGAAGCCAAGAAGCCGAAGAAGGAAAAGGCCAAGGTCATCGCCGCGGCTCCGTCCCGCAAGGAAGTCGCCTGGCAACCGGATTTCGGACCCGCAAAGAAGAAGTAAGGAGCGCCGGTCGCGGAAGGCACCCGCTAGGCCGGGGCCAATCCAGTCCTGCGCCGGAGATCCGTGATCGCGCGCAGGAAACTGTCGGCCGGCGTCGTCTCGGGGTCGATCAGCCGGTGCAGGCGAAAGCCGTCTTCCAGCGCGAGCACGACGGAGGCGATCCAGGGCGGGTTCAGATTGACGTTGCGCCCGTTGCTCTTCGATGTCGCCTCGACGATGTCGGCGACCAGCCTGCGCCGCGCCCGCAGGCGTTTGGCGAGCTCCGGGCGGCGCTTCTCGGCGCGCGCGACGAACAGGATCATCTCCATGTGGAGCAGGGGCGAGCGGCCGAGCGGATCCTGGCGGCTGCGATCCATCGCCTTCAGCGCCGCGATGAAATCGTCGAGATTGTCGTGCTGCGCCAGGATGTCCATGTTGCGCCGGATCGACTGCGCGACATGATCCTCGAGCATGGCGAAGATCAATTCGTCCTTGCTCCTGAAGTTCGAATAGAACGCGCCGCGGGTGAAGCCCGCCGCCGCCGCGATCGCCTCGATGCTGGCGCCGCCGATGCCGTCCGCCTCGAACACGCGCGCGGCCGCCTCGAACAGCGCCTCGCGCGTGTCGTCCCTGGTCGGCCTGGTTCTCACCCTTGACATCGGCGCAGCTTAGGGCAGAATGCAACTCGATACAACAATGTATCGAGTTGATAATCTTCGAGGGATGGTTACGCCGGGCGATGGGGCAGCCTTGCGTATGCGTGTCATGCGGCAACCGATCCGAGGTCACCATGAACGAGCAAGTGCAACCATTTGGCGGACCGCTGTTCAACCCGCTCTCGCCGGATTTCATCCGCGATCCCTATCCGCACTATGAACGGCTGCGCACGGTCGATCCGATCCATGTGACGCCGTTCGGCCAGTACGTCGCCAGCCGTCACGCCGAGGTCAGCCTCGTGCTGCGTGACAAGCGCTTCGGCAAGGATTTCGTCGAACGCACCACGCGCCGCTACGGCCCGGAGATCATGAAGGAGCCGGTGTTTCGCAGCATGAGCCAATGGATGCTGCAAGCCGATCCGCCGGACCACACGCGCCTGCGTGGCCTGGTCGTGAAGGCCTTCACCGCCCGCCGCGTCGAGGACATGCGGCCGCGGATCCAGGAGATCGTCGACCAGGCGATCGATGCCGTGATCGCGCGCGGGCACATGGACCTGATCGAGGATTTCGCCTTCCGCCTGCCCGTCACCATCATCTGCGACATGCTCGGCATCCCCGAGGAGCATCGCGAGGTGTTCTACAAGAGCTCGCGGGACGGCGGGCGGCTGCTCGATCCCGTGCCGCTCTCGCCGGAGAAGATCAAACAGGGCAACGCCGCCAACCTGATGGCGCAGATGTATTTCCAGCAGCTGTTCGAGCTGCGCCGCAAGAATCCCGGCGACGACCTCATCACCCAGCTGGTGCAGGCCGAGGAGGACGGCAACAAGCTCACCAACGAGGAGCTGACCGCCAACATCATCCTGCTGTTCGGCGCAGGGCACGAGACCACGGTCAACCTGATCGGCAACGGGCTGCTCGCGCTCCACCGCAACCCGGATCAGCTTGCGCTGCTGAAGGCGAAACCGGAGCTGATCACGAACGCGGTCGAGGAGTTCCTGCGCTATGATTCCTCGGTGCAGATGACCGGGCGCGTTACGCTGGAGGATATCGACGACCTCGGCGGCGTGAAGATCCCCAAGGGCGAGACCGTGCTGTGCCTGCTCGGCTCGGCCAACCGCGATGGCGCGGTCTACCCCGACAGGCCCGACCGGCTGGACGTCACCCGGGCGAACGTCAAGCCGCTGTCGTTCGGCGGCGGCATCCATTTCTGCCTGGGGGCCCAATTGGCGCGGATCGAGGCCGAGATCGCCATCGCGACCCTGCTGCGGCGGCTGCCGGATCTGCGCATCGACGACATCGAGACCCCGGAATGGCGGCCGACCTTCGTGCTGCGCGGGCTGAAGCGGCTGCCGGCGAGCTGGTGAAGGGGGCTTGCGCGTTAACCTCCGCGCGCAACAGTCGCTGTGACTTCGCCACACTTCCCCCTATATAAGGGGCTGTTCCGGCGCGCCTGAGGCTCTCAGCTTCGGCCCAGGCCGGTTTGGCCGAGGGGAGACCCGTGCAGACGACGCTGCTCGGATTGGCGATTGCCTTCATCATTGCGCTGCTGGCCGCGCTGATCGGGCCTTACTACATCGACTGGAACCAGTTCAGGCCCCAGTTCGAGGCGGAGGCCGGCAAGATCATCGGCGTGCCGGTGCGGGTGGCGGGCGAGCTCGATGCGCGGCTGTTGCCGGCGCCGACATTGCGGCTGCGCGGCGTCACCTTCGGTGGCAACAACGATCTCGGCCGCCTGCGCGCCGACAAGCTCGACGTCGAGTTCAGCCTCGGCTCCCTGATGCGCGGCGAATGGCGCGCCACCGAGCTTTCGGTCGGCGGCATGGCGGTCGATCTTGGCCTGGACGCGCGCGGACGGGTCGATTTGCCCTCCACCGCGAGCGGCACCTTCAACCTGGCCTCCCTCGCCATCGAGCGGCTGAACCTCGCCGGCCGCATCGCCTTGCACGATGCCGCCAGCCGCTCGACGCTGGAATTGAACGACATCGCCTTCTCCGGCGACGTGCGCTCGCTCGCAGGCTCGGTGCGGGGCGAGGGCAGCTTCGCCGCGCGCGGCGTGCGCTACCCGTTCCGTGTCTCCTCCGGCCCCAGCGCCGACGGCAGCGCCACCCGTCTCCACCTCAACATCGATCCCGGCGAGCGCGCCATCCTCGCCGATCTCGAGGGCGTGCTCGCCTTCGACAACCGCCAGCCGAAATTCGAGGGCGCGCTGACCCTCGCCGTGCCCGCGGCCAGGAAGGCGGGCGAGGCGGGACCGACGCCCTGGAAGCTGGCGACCAGGCTCAAGGCCGATCCGGCCGGCGCGAAATTCGAGCAGATCGACGCGAGCTTCGGCCCGGAGGACACCGCGCTGAAGCTCGGCGGCGTGGGCGACCTCAGGTTTGGCGCATCGCCCTTGCTGCGCGCGGTGCTGTCGGCGCGGCAGGTCGATGCCGACAGGTTGACCGCCAAGGACGATGCCGATCCGCAGCGCGTCCTGCCGGCGCTGCGCGCAGGGCTGGCGGCGATCCCGCAGGTGCCGATCCCTGCCCAGATCGAGTTCAATGCCGATCAGATCATGCTCGGCGGCCGTCCGCTCCAGAATATCGCGACCGAGCTTGCGACCGACGGCCGGTCCTGGACGTTCCGGCGGCTGGAGCTGCGCGCGCCCGGCATGACGCAGGTCTCGCTCAATGGCGCAGCTCCCGGCGCCGACAGTTTCAGCGGCCGGCTCAGCGTCGAATCCTCCGATCCAGACACGCTGGTGGCCTGGCTGCAGGGCCGCAGCGAGATCAATCGCCGCAGCACGCGGCCGCTGCGCCTTTCCGGCGACGTCACCATCGCCGCCAATCATCTGGCCATCGAGAGGCTGAAGGCCGACATCGACGGCGGCGCGGTCGAAGGCCGCATCGTCTTCGTGCAGACAGGCGCGAGCAAGGGCTCGCGGATCGATGCGGACCTCAGGGCCGACCGTCTCGACCTCGATGCCGCCGCGAGCTTCGTGCGCGCGCTGGCGGGGCCGCAAGGCGAATGGCCGGAAGAGGCAAAGCTCTCGCTCGATATCGGCCGCGCGATCTCCGCCGGCCAGGAGCTGCGGCCGTTCGCAGCCAGGCTCGCCTACAGCCCGGCGTCGCTGTCGCTGGAGCAGCTGCGCTTCGGCCAGGGCGGCGGCGTGACCTCGGAGGCGAGCGGCAGCTTCGACCGCACCAAGACGACCGGCAAGCTCGCGCTGAAATCCTCGGCCAATTCGCTGCGCGAGCTCACCGCGCTGGTCGAGCCGTTCGCGCCCGCGCTGCGCGCGCGCCTCGATGCGCTCCCGTCCTTGCCAGGCGCGACCCGTCTCAAGCTCGATCTCAGCCTCGACAAGAACGCCGAGCATGCCGATCGCAGCAATGCCCGCTTCGTGCTCGACCTCGACGCACCGCAGCTCAAGACCACGGCGACCCTGGCCGCGCAGACGCCGGCGGCCGCCATCGGCGGTATCGACCTCGAACGCCTGCGCAACAGCGACTTCACGCTGGACGCGAAAGTCGCGGCGCCGCAGGCCGGCGCGCTGTTGGCGCTGCTCGGGCTCGATCGCATCGTGGCCGCGGGCGAGGGCGCCTCGCAATTCGAAGGACGGTTGAGCGGAGCCTGGCGCCGTCCCTCGCAATTGAACGCAAAGCTCAGCGGCGGCGGGCTCGATGCCGACGCGCAAGGCAGCGTCGAATGGTCGGAGCCCAAATCGTCCGAACCCAAATCGTTCGAACCGAAGGCGAGCGTGAACCTGCGCGTGCGCAACGCCAATCTGGCGCCGCTGCTCGGGACCAGCCTGGCCGGCAAGTCGGCGCAGAATGTCAGCCTGTCCTCCCGCCTCACGCTCTCCGGCAATCGCCTGACCTTCGGCGATCTCGAAGGCAATGCCGCGGGCTCGCATCTGCGCGGCCATGTTTCGGTGACGCTCGATCAGGACAAGAGCATCGACGGCGAGGTCGGTCTCGACTCGCTCGATCTGGCGCCGGCGCTCGCAATCGCCGTCGGCGCAGCCGGTCGTGAGTCCGGCGAGCCGCTCAGCGCAGGATTGGTCAGCGGCTGGCGCGGCCGCATCGCCTTCCAGGCCTTACGCGGAACGTTGCCCGGCGGCATAGAGCTCCGCCCCTTCGGCGGCACGATCCGGAGCGACGGCCAGTCGCTCGCATTCGATGCGCTCAAGGGCGGCGTCGGCGGCGGCGACATGTCCGCAAGCCTGGACGCGCGCAATGGCGCGGGTGGTCTTGCGCTGAACGCGCGCATCGAGCTCAGCAACGTCGATGCGGCGGCGCTGCGCTATCGCGACCTCGCCCTGCCCAAGGGGCGCGCCTCGGTGCAGATGGCGCTGACCAGCCAGGGCCGCAGCGTCGCGGCCTTGACCGGCGCGCTCGCCGGCAACGGCACGGTGACGCTCGAATCCGCCGAGATCGCCGGCCTCAATCCGCGTGCGTTCGAGATCGCCATCCGCGCCAGCGACGGCGGCCAGGTCAATGACGACAACCGGCTGCGGCAGCTTGTCGAGCCCGCGCTGTCGGCGGGGCGCATCGCGGTGCCCTCGGCGCAGATTCCGTTCACGATCCGCGACGGCCGCCTGCGCATCGGCGCAACGCCGCTGGAAGCGAAGAACGCCCGCGCCATCGTCTCCGGCGGCTACGACATTCCGGCGGACCAGGCCGACATCCGCGCCAGCCTGACGCCAATCATGACCGGGCTTTCCGGCGCCCCGCCCGAGATCCAGCTGTTTGCGGCAGGCCCGCCCGACAGGCTGACCCGTACCATCGACCTCGCACCGCTGTCGTCATGGCTCGCGGTGCGCACGATCGATCGCGAGACGCGGCGGCTCGACGCCATCGAGCGCGGCGAGCCGCCGCCGGCCACCGCTGCGCTGCCGACGCTGGTGTCCCCGGAGATAGCGACCGAGCAGGCGCCACCCAACGTGCCGCTGCCGGGCCAGGACCCGCGCCGCGCGCCGGCAAAGCCCAGGGTGGCGCCGACCCCGAAAGCTCCGCAGGCCGCGCCCGCCGCGCCCAGCCCTTCACTGACGAGCCCGCCGCTCGCGAGCCAGCAGCTCGCGCCGCTCCCTCCGGCCATCGACGTGAAGCCCGCCCCGGGCCCGCCGCCCGCCAAGCCCAGGCCGAAGCCGCCGCTGGTGCTGACGCCGCAGAATCCGTAGACGGCGCTATCTAAAGCGCTCCGGTGCCGATGCTCGTCATGCCCGGGCTTGTCCCGGGCATCCACGTTCTTTGTGCCATGCGGCAAGGCGTGGATGGCCGGGACAAGCCCGGCCATGACGCGGAGAGGTTTCAGTGCCCAAAGCTTCTCGGCTCTTGCACAACAGTAAATCCATTCCCTCGCATTTGAACGAATTTTCGTCGGCAAAACTGATTTGCCGACTTTACTGAATTCTCGCGTTTCATCTCTAGCGTGGGTTCCCAGAGGAATTCGGCGTCGCGCCGCGAGCGGCGGGACGGCTCGCCAACGGGCTGCCAAGAACTGGGGTGATCGAGATGAACGGGGCGAAATCGCTTCTGCAGGATCTGGACGACGCGATCGCGCGCGGCACCGACGAAAGCCGGGCGCGTGCATTGTGGCATGCGACCGACATCCTGATCACCGGCCGCTACAGCGACGACGAGATCAGCATGTTCGGCGAGGTGATCGGCCGGCTCGCCGACGAGATCGAGGTGGCAGCGCGCGCGCAGCTCTCCGAAGTGATGTCGGCCTGCGATCATGCTCCGCTCAACGTCATCGAAAGGCTCGCCCTCGACGACGAGATCGCGGTTGCCGGTCCCGTGCTGCGCGATTCCAACCGCATCGACGAGAAGATGCTGGTCCAGAGCGCCATGACCAAGGGCCAGGCGCATCTGCTGGCGATCTCGCAGCGCCAGTCGATCGGCGAAGCCGTGACCGACGTGCTGGTCAAGCGCGGCAACCAGGAGGTCGTGACTTCGGTCGCCAAGAACGAGGGCGCGCGCTTCTCCGGCTCGGGTCTCTTGCACATGGTCCGCCGCGCCGAGGGCGATTCGATCCTTGCCGAGCAGCTCGGCCTGCGCAAGGACGTGCCGCGCCACATCTTCCAGCAGCTGATCGCGAAGGCCTCCGAAGACGTCCGCCGCCGCCTCGAGACCGAGCGGCCCGAGATGATGTCGCAGATCCAGAGCTCGGTCACCGAGGTCACCGGCGATCTCCAGTCCAAGTTCGGCCCGTCCTCGCGCAGCTATTTCGTCGCCAAGCGCGTGGTCACGACGCAGTATCGCCAGGGCAATCTCAACCAGGACTCGATCTCGAACTATGCCCGCCAGCATCGCTTCGACGAGGTGCAGATCGGCCTGTCGCTGCTGTCGGCGCTGCCGGTCGACGTGATCGAGCGCGCGCTGATGGACCGCAACCGCGAGATGATCCTGGTGCTGTGCAAGGCGCTCGACTTCTCCTGGGACACGACGATGTCGCTGTTGTTCCTCGGCGCCAAGGATCATCTGATCACGGCGCGCGACCTTCGCGACAACGAGCGCGAGTTCGGCCGGCTCAACATCGAGACATCGCGCAGCATTCTGAAGTTCTACCAGTCGCGCAAGACCGGCGCGGGTGCCGATGCGGGCCGTCAGCCCGAACTTCAAGTCCACTGACAGGTCCACTGAGGAGATGGGAGTACCTGCAATGTTGCCTCAATTCGGCACCGCCGTTCGCAAGAAGAATCTCGCCAATGCCGGCGCCACCGATCTCGGCGGCGCAGCTCCGGACAAGGCCTCGGTGGACGCCGCCTGGCTCGTGCTGGAAGCCGCCAACGACCTCGGCGACCACGCCGCGGTGGACGCCTGCCGCCGCGTCATCGACGCCGAGCTGAACGGCACGGCGGCCCGCAGCGCGGACGTCGATCTCGTGCTGGGATATTTCAGGTAAGACTTCGTAGCCTGCGAGACGCAGCGAATCGGGGATCGCTCTCAGCAGGAATGGGAGCGCTTGGATTCCGCATCGAGCCTTAGACTTGATCTCGCCGCGCTCAGCGCTGCCGCCAGCTCGTCGATGTGATAGGGCTTCGCCAGGATCTGAATGCCCGCTGCGTCGGCCTCGTGAGCGGACGCTTCCGAATATCCGCTGGTCAGTAACACCGGGATGTCGCTTCGCCGATTTCGGATCTCTCGCGCAAGCTCGACCCCGTTCATGCCGCCCGGCATCATGATATCCGAAAAAACGACATCGACCGAGCGGCCATCGGCCAAAGCCCCGAGCGCCGCGGCAGCGCTCGCGGCCCGCGTGACGTTGTAACCGAGCTGGCCGAGCATTTCGCTGACCAGCGCGGCAACTTCGTCATCGTCCTCCACCAGCAGGATTTCGCCCTGATTGCTCTTTTTCGGCCGGACCCTGGTGAGGTCGATCAGATGTCGTTCGCTGGAAGGAAGCTCGTACGATCGCGGCAGGTACAGCTCGATGCTCGTGCCTCGCCCGACTTCCGATTGAATTCGCACGGTGCCCCGGGACTGGGTGGCAAATCCGTGGACCTGCGCCAGCCCGAGCCCCGATCCCTTTCCCACGTCCTTGGTCGTGAAGAACGGCTCGAACACGCGCGCCAAAATCTCGGGAGACATGCCGACGCCGGTATCGATGACGGACAGGCGGACGTAGTCGCCCGCGATCTGCCCGTGGTTGAAACCAGGTAGGTTTTCGCCCCTCACAACGATCGTCCCGCCATTGGGCATGGCATCGCGGGCATTGACGGCCAGGTTGAGAATGACCAGCTCGAGCTCTCCGGGGTCGACCTCCACCGGCCATAGAGTGTCCGGAAAGTCGAACTCGACGTGAACGTCGCCTCGCAAACTGCGATCGAGCAGTTCTCGCATCCCGCCGATCTGCGCGGCCACGTCGACGGGCTCCGGCCGGAGCTTCTGCCGCCGTGAGAACGCCAGAAGCTGCTTGGTCAGGCTTGCCCCGCGCTGCGCCGCCTGGATCATCCCGTCCATCAGACGGCGACGGCGGGCCGGATCAGTCTGGCGTTCGAGCATGTCGAGGCCGCCGGAAATCACCATCAGGAGATTGTTGAAGTCATGGGCGACACCACCGGTGAGCTGGCCGATGGCCTCGATCTTCTGGGCCTGGCGCAGCGTCTCCTCCACGCGCGTGCGTTCGTTCATTTCGAGGCGAAGCTGCTCGTTGGCTTCTTCCAGCTCTCGCGTCCGCTCGACCACCAGTTTCTCGAGCTCCTGCGCGGTCTGCTCGCGTGCTTCGAGCAGAGCCCGGATTTCATATTGACGCCGTCGGGCGCGCATCGCCGATTGAATCGCGCTGGTCAGCGTGATCGGCTGGACCGGACGTTCGAGCAGCGAAACGTTTCGCAGGAGCTCGACGATACTGCGTCTCCATGCGACAACTGCCGGCTGCTCCCGATGGCTGGTAAGAACGACAAAGGGAAGGTCGGACCATGGCGGCTGGTTCGCAATCCAATGTGCCAGCGGCGCCGTGTCTTTGCCGAATAGTCCTTCCTCGGCCAAAAAAACCGCTCCAACGCCAGCCGCCATCTCGGCAACGAGTTCTGGCAAGCTCCGGCAATTGACCGCTTCCAGGCTTGCGCCGCGAAAAAGCTCCGCCGATGCCGGTCCGTCGCGACCGATCGGGGCGAATATCAGAATGCGGTCGTCCCGGTCGGCACTCATTCGGCCGGTCCGTCCGGTAACACCGTGCCGGTGTAACGAGGATTGCCGGAGAAAATGCCGCTGAACTCCTGGAGAGGTGGACCGAGCTTGATCCCCGCGCCGCCGAGCCGGAACTCGCGGATGCTGTGTTCGTGATTGCCGCTGCGCTTCTTGACGACCGAGAGCGCGCGCCGCACCGTCCCGCCGAACTCGAAATAGCGCAGCATCAGCACCGCATCGCTCAAATAGCTGATGTCGAGCGGCGTATCCATCGGGCCAACGAGCCCATGCTGGGCGAGGATCAGGATGGTGAGCACGCCCTGCTGGGCCAGATAGCTGAGCAGTTCATGCATCTGCAGAATGAGGAAGCGTTCGTCCGGCATCGCGTTCAGATAGCCGTTCAAGCTGTCGATGACGATGATGCGGGCATTGTCGGCCTCGACGCTGCGGCGAAGCGTTGCCGCGAACTCGCCCGGCGACAATTCGGCGGGATCGATCTGCTGAAAGCGGATCCGTCCGGAGGCGAGGTGCTCGTCCAGCGGCAGTCCGAGCGTCCTGGCACGTGCCTCAACCGTTCCGCGTCCTTCATCGAATGCGAACAACACGGCGTGCTCGCCGCGTTGCGCCGCCGCGATGGCGTAGGTCAGCGCAAGTGACGACTTGCCGACGCCGGCCGAGCCGAGCAGGAGCGCGTTGGTGCCGCGCTCGAGCCCGCCTCCGAGGAGCTGGTCGAGCTCGGGGTTGCCGCTGGACACCATGTCGCCTTCGAATGATCTGTGATGTTCGGCTGCGACGAGCCGGGGATAGATGCGCAGGCCGCCTTGCGCGATCGTAAAATCGTGGAAGCCGCCGCGAAAACGGATGCCGCGCATCTTGATCACGCGAAGCCGTCGCCGCTCGGCACCGTAGTCGATGGCCAGTTGCTCGAGCATCACGACGCCGTGTGCGATCGAATGCAGTTGCAGGTCGTCCTGGGAAGAGGACAGATCGTCGAGCAGAACCACGGTGCAATTGCGGTTGGTGAAGAAGTGCTTCAGGGCCAGAACCTGGCGCCTGTAGCGGAGCGGGTTCTGCGCCAGCAGCCGCAATTCGGAGAGACTGTCGAGCACCACGCGGGTGGGATTGATCCGTTCGACCTCCTTGAAGATCAGACCCGTGGTCTCGCTCAGCTCCATCTCGGCAGGATGAAAAACCGTCAGCTCCCGCTCGGGATCGAGCGTCGTCTCGGGCGGGACAAGCTCGAAGATGTCGACTCCGTCCAGCGACCAGCCGTGTCGTTGCGCGACCAAGGTGAGCTCGCGCTTCGTCTCGGAAAGCGAGATGTAGAGTACGCGTTCGCCGTCCCGCACCCCGCGGAGCAGAAACTGGAGCGCAATCGTGGTCTTGCCGGTGCCGGGTCGTCCCTCATAGAGGTACATCCGGTTGGGGTCCAAGCCACCGCCGAGGATATCGTCCAGTCCTTCGCTGCCGGTCGAAACTCTCGGCGAATCCTTGAGGTCGCTGCCTGGGGCAGCCGCGGATTGACCGGTCATGAACCCCCCTTACGCGTATCTTCCCAAAGCTCTCCATGCGCTCCAAGCGCTTGCCGGGAGCCGGATGACTGAAAGGTCCGTCTAAGGAACTCCGAGGCCGGGCTTGAGTTCCCGCTCGAATGCCTCGGGCTGTCAGGCGACCGCTTCGCCGCTCAGACTGAGCCGACCCCCTGGGGGGTGTCGGTTCAAAAATGAACACAAGCGATCAGCCGCCGTCGGCCCCGCCGCGGCATTCACCGCCTGATGCGGTAAATCACGACATCTTCGCCGTGACGGTTCGTGCTGCGCTCGAGGAGATAGTTCGACTTCTCCAGCACGCGGCGGGATGCAGTGTTGCCGACATGGACGATGCCGATGAGGGACGGCAGCGCAAGCTGCAACAGGCCGATGTCCGTCAGCTTGGCCGCGATCTCGCTTGCAAATCCCTGGCCCCAGAATTCGCGCTTGAATGCGTAGGCGATCTCGATCTCGTCGACATCGTCCACCACAATGTGCCGAATGCCGGCACGTCCGGCGAAGGCCCCGTCCTTCGTTCGCAGCGTCCAGAGCCCGAAGCCGTGCTGGTCCCAATGGGCCATGTTGGTCGCGAGATAGGCCTTCGTGACCTCGGGCGTCCGTACCCCGCCGAGAAAACGGGAGACCTCGGCGTCGCGATGCAGCGCGACAAGGTCGCCGAGGTGATCTTCGCGCAATCGCTCGGCGGTCAGGCGGTCGGTGGTGAAATGGTCCAGGGGGACAGATCGCCGGGTCGGTGGCGTGTCGTTCATGGTGCTATCGCTGGGGCTGAATTTTGACATCATGCCACTGTTTTGCCCGACGGAGCAAGCAGCGACTTAGGATAATCCGCAATCCATTGATTTCACGACCCCCGGTCTACTGTGCATGGGGTTGTTTTCGCAGTTTTGTTTTGGAAGGGGGCTACCCCGCCCCCAGCGCGACCGCGACGTTGTACGTCACGAGGCTCGCCGCATAGGCCAGCACCAGCATGTAGGCGAAGGTGACCCCCATCCAGGCCCAGCTGCCGGTCTCGCGCCGGATCACGGCCAGCGTGGAGGCGCATTGCGGGGCGAAGATGTACCAGGCCAGCATCGACAGTGCGGTCGCGAGCGACCATTTCGTCGCCAGCACCTGGCCGATCTGCTCGACCGCTTCGTTGCCGCCCTCGATCGCATAGACGGTGCCGAGCGCCGCGACCGCGACCTCGCGCGCCGCCATGCCCGGGATCAGCGCCACCGCGATCTGCCAGTTGAAGCCGACGGGGGCGAGCAGGGGTTCGAGCGCCTTGCCGATCATCGCCGCGAGGCTGAACTCGATGGCCGGCCCGGACGCGCCCGCGGGCGGCTGCGGGAACGAGGCCAGGAACCAGATCAGCACCATCATCGAGAAGATCGTGGTGCCGGCGCGGTACAGGAACATCTTCGCGCGGGTGAAGATGCCGATCGCGACCGACTTCAGCCGCGGCATCTTGTAGTCCGGCAGCTCCAGCATGAAGGGCGCCGGCGCAAAGTCGCGCAGCATGAAGAACTTGATCAGGAACGAGACGACGAGAGCGCTGACGATGCCGGTGGCGTAGAGCCCGAACATCACGAGGCCCTGCAGGTTGATGAAGCCCCAGACGTCCTTGGCCGGGATGAAGGCGGAGATGATCAGCGTATAGACCGGAATGCGCGCCGAGCAGGTCATCAGCGGCGCGATCAGGATCGTGGTCAGCCGGTCGCGCTTGTTGTCGATGACGCGCGTCGCCATGATGCCGGGAATGGCGCAGGCAAAGCTCGACAGCAGCGGAATGAAGGCGCGGCCGTGCAGGCCGGCGCCGCCCATGATGCGGTCCATCAGGAACGCCGCGCGCGCCATGTAGCCGAAATCTTCCAGGAGCAGGATGAACAGGAAGATGAGGATGATCTGCGGCAGGAACACGATGACGCTGCCGACGCCGGAGATCACGCCGTTCTGCAAGAAGCTTTGCAGCAAGCCGTCGGGCAGGGTGGCCTGCACCAGCTCTCCGAGCGAGTCGAAGCCGGACTTCAGCAGCTCCATCGCCGGCTGCGCCCAGGCGAACACCGCCTGGAACATCACGAACAGGATCAGCGCGAGCACGATCAGCCCGCCGACCGGATGCAGCACGATCGCGTCGATCCGTGCGGTCCAGGTGTCGGGACGAGCAGGCAAGCTGACGCAGTCGGCGATGATGCGGTCGGCCTCGCGTTGGGTGGCGCGCAGCTCGGAGACGCCGAGCGCGCGCCAGCTGTTCTCGACCGGCTCGGCGGCGAGCGCTGCGGAAATCTCGTCGGTCAGCTTGAGCAGGTCGGCCGTGCCGCCCTTGCGCACCGCGATCGAGGTGACTACGGGCACGCCGAGCTCCTTGGCGAGCCGCTCGACGTCGACAGTGATGCCGCGGCGGCTTGCGATGTCGAACATGTTGAGCACGAGGATCATCGGCCGCCCGGTGCGCTTCAGCTCCAGCAGCAGGCGGATGGTCAGGCGCAGATTGGTGGAATCGGCGACGCACAGCACGAGATCGGGCAGGGTCTCGCCGGAGGCCTTGCCGAGCACGAAGTCGCGGGTGATCTCCTCGTCCGGGCTGCGGCCGCGCAGCGAATAGGTGCCGGGCAGGTCGACCACGGAGACCTGGCGGCCGAGCGGGGTGACGAAGAAGCCTTCCTTGCGCTCGACCGTGACGCCGGGATAGTTCGCGACCTTCTGCCGGCTGCCGGTCAGCGCGTTGAACAGCGAGGTCTTGCCGCTGTTGGGCGTGCCGACCAGGGCGAGATGCAGCAGCGGTGCTTCCATGGGATCAAGGGCCTGGGGCAAGATTCCGCTCGCGCGTCAGGCGACGATGATGGCCATGGCTTCGCGACGGCGGACCGCGATCGTGGTGCTGTCGACCCGTACCGCGATCGGATCACGCCCGACCAACCCTTCATGCAGGATCTCGACCCGGGCGCCCTCGACGAAGCCGAGTTCGATCAGGCGGCTCTCGAGCTCGACGTCCGAAAGCGCCGAGCCAGCCTCTTTGGCGGCAAGGTGTTGGATGACGCCGGTATAGCCGCGCTGGGCCAGACCCAGCGGCATGTGCGAACGCGTATCAGTGGTGTCGGTCATGCCCTGTATTTTCAACGCCGGGCATTGAGGTCAAGCGTGCCCGCGCGCCGAAGCTGCACCTTAGAGCGATTTTAAAGTGCAGGGGCGTGGGCGCCGTCGCAGGCGCCTCCCGACGGCTACTGGGCCGGGACCTTGTCCGGCTGGGCGGCCATGGCGCGGCTCTTGAAGTAGTCCAGGACGAAGAGGCGGATCGCCGACGACAGATTGCCCTGCTGGCGGTTGTTGTCGATCTCGCCGACCAGCTCGGACAACGTCATGTTGCGCAGGCCGGAAATCTCTTTCATGCCGTTCCAGAACGCCTCTTCCAGGCTGACGCTGGTCTTGTGGCCGGCGACGACGATCGACCGCTTCACGACCGGCGACTTCATGGCTGCTCCTCGCGATCGATCCGGTGCTGGTCCAGATGCTCCTTGGCCTGGTCCGCCCGCTTCGCCTCGGACGACCGTTCCGCCTTCGTGCGCCCGAACTTCGCCCGGTTGGCGTCCGCCTGCTTCGCCGAGGCTTCCCGCTCGACGCGCTTCCTGAAACGATTCAGGTTGATGACGTTCCCCATGCCGCGTCTCCATCATCCGATCCTCGTCAGGCAGGATGAAACATTCAGAAACAGGGCGCCGCATTGCGCCCCAGAAGACTTGATCGCCATTCGCTCGTCCTCGTCAATCGGCCCTTGGGCCATCAAACGATGAAATTCGCCCCGTCGAGGGCAGTGGAGCTGCGTAACACGCCGCCCCGCCGCAACATTGACGGTAATCAAATCCCGCCCCCAAAACCGCATCTTTTTGGGCGCCGAGCGTCCGTATCATTACGGATGGCTATCGGAATTCGGAATCATCCCGGGCTGGTCATCTTCTCGGGGCGCACCAGGCGGTCGAACTCGTCGGCCGCGACGAAGCCGAGCCGCAGCGCCTCCTCCTTCAGCGTGGTGCCGTTGGCATGCGCCGTCTTGGCCACCTTGGCGGCGTTGTCGTAGCCGATCTTCGGCGCCAGCGCCGTCACCAGCATCAGCGAGCGCTGCATCAGCTCCCTGATGCGCTTCTCGTCGGCGCGGATGCCGCTGACGCAATGTTCGGTGAAGGAGCGCGCGGCATCCGCCATCAGGCGGATCGAATGCAGCATGTTGTAGGCCAGCACCGGCTTGTAGACGTTGAGCTCGAAATGACCCTGGCTGCCGGCGACCGTGATCGCGGTGTGATTGCCGAACACCTGGCAGCACACCATGGTCATCGCCTCGCACTGTGTCGGGTTGACCTTGCCCGGCATGATCGAGGAGCCGGGCTCGTTCTCCGGCAGGATCAATTCGCCGAGGCCCGAGCGCGGGCCGGAGCCGAGCAGGCGGATGTCATTGGCGATCTTGAACAGGCCGGTCGCGACCGAATTGATGGCGCCGTGCGCCAGCACATAGGCATCGTTCGAGGCCAGCGCCTCGAATTTGTTGGCGGCGCTGGTGAAGGGCAGCTTGGTGATCCCGGCAACGTGCTTTGCGAACAGCTTGGCAAAGCGCGGCTTCGAGTTGAGGCCGGTGCCGACGGCCGTGCCGCCCTGCGCCAGCGGATAGAGGTCCTTCACCGCGATCTTGAGCCGGGCGATGCCGCTTTCGACCTGCGCGGCATAGCCGGAGAATTCCTGACCGAGCGTCAGCGGCGTCGCATCCTGGGTATGGGTGCGGCCGATCTTCACGATCTTCGAGAACTCCTTCTCCTTCTTGCGCAACGCGCGCAGCAACTCGGCAAGGGCAGGCACGAGATCGGCATTGATGCGGCTTGCCGCGGCGATGTGCATCGCGGTCGGGAAGGAGTCGTTCGACGACTGGCTCATGTTGACGTGATCGTTGGGATGCACCGGCTTCTTGGCGCCGAGCTCGCCGCCGAGCAACTCGTTGGCGCGGTTGGCGATCACCTCGTTGAGGTTCATGTTGCTCTGGGTGCCCGAGCCGGTCTGCCATACGACCAGCGGAAAATGGTCGTCCAGCTTGCCCTCGATCACCTCGCGTGCAGCGCGGATGATGGCATTGGCGCGGCGCTGGTCGAGCAGGCCGAGCTCGAGGTTGGATTGTGCGGCGGCGAGCTTGACCATGCCGAGTGCATGCACGAGCGAGATCGGCATGCGGTCGGTGCCGATGCGGAAATTCTGACGCGAGCGCTCGGTCTGCGCCCCCCAATAGCGGTCGGCGGCGACCTCGATGGGACCGAAGCTGTCGGTCTCGGTGCGGGTTGCGGGGCGGGCAGTCTTCGAGCGGGACGCTTTGGCCATGAGCACATCCATTCTGCCGCGCGAAACGCCGCGCGGCCTGTTCATGTGCTTCTCTATATAGGCAGTTTGGGCGGGCGCGACGGCTTCGCGGCCAACCTAGATCATTTCTTGCGAAAACGATCGAGCCGCACGACCTCGGCGCCGCCCTGGCTCGGCGGCGGCGGCTCGTCGGCAGCTTCCGGCTTCTCCGCGGCAGGTGCCGGGACCGATACGGCCGATGGTGCGGGCGCTGCCGGCAGATTGTCCGGCGCGACCTCGGCGACGTCGGAGGTGTCGAACTGGAGGCCGAACTTCACGGACGGATCGAGGAAGCTCTTGATGGCACTGAACGGCACCACGAGCCGCTCCGGAATGCCGCCAAAGGACAGGCCGACCTCGAAACGATCCTCGAGCACGGTCAGGTCCCAGAACTGGTGCTGGAGGATGATCGTCATTTCTTCCGGATATTGTGCGAGCAGCCGCGGCGACAGCTTCACGCCTTCGGCCTTGGACACGAAGGTGATGAAGAAATGATGCTCGCCCGGCAGGCCATGCGCCGCGGCATCGGTCAGCACCTTCCGCAGCACGCCGCGCAGCGCGTCGCGGGCCAGCACATCGTATCGGATATGATCGGTCGCCATGGTGGTCCTGTTGCATCCAAGCAGCCGGACCCTGCCGATCCGACTCGCCAAGCCGCAATAGTACCGCGCCTGACGGGCGAGCAGGAGTCCCCGCCGGGGAAGAATCAAAGAGTAAAGTGGAGGCTTCTGTTGCCAGGTGCCTCCGAACCCCGCCTAGCGGAGCTTAACCCACTAGGACTTTAGAGTGGTCTTTCAAACTGCGTTACGCAGCCTGAGCAACCGGAGCAAAGTTGTCGTTGGCAACTATTGCAGTAGCCCGATAACGGCGGAACAATACCGGGAAAAAGTACGCCCTTTACGCCCTCGTCGATCCTATTTCGCCCCCGCCAAAGCCCAGCTTCGGGCACGCCCGATGATGGGCTTTGGTGGAGGCGCCGGGTACCGCCCCCGGGTCCGAATGGTTTATTGCGACGACCGTTTATTTCCATAGCCGGCGAACCGGCACCCCCAATATAGGGGGCAAAGCTTTCGAAAAACAGAGGGTTGGGGGCGCGATCCCGCGGTTCCCTTTGGATAGGCTTCGGACTGCCGGGCCTATCGCGGCTCTGGCCTTTGGCAGAGGTCGCCGGCCCGATGTGCTGAATCCTTGCGCATGATGACGCTGCTGCTCCAGCGAACGACATTGTCAGTCTCGGCGTCGGTTAATTTCCTGCGGCGGAAAGTAGCAGCACGAGGAGCCGCAAGCTGATCTCCAGCTTCGGCCGGATCTCGCTCTCTCGCCGGGGCTGCGGCGGCAGTGCCCGAAGACGCACAGCATCGCGGTCAGGGCAAAGCACCGACTAAAACGCCCACGCGACTTCACAGATCTCGCCAGGTCCGAACGTGCTTATCGTGATGTTAAATCGGCCTGGTCCAGCAATTGCTGCACTGCGTCTGACGCAATGGTTGCGGCGGCCGCGTCCATCTCGCGCAACTATCCAGTCCGGCTTCTGCTTGCCGGCGGCGCGTTGGGTTTTGCTGGCATTGTGTAACGAAAATCGCTAGGCAGTGATCCGGGGCGGGGGATCCAGTTCCAGTCGATTTAAAACAACAGTGCTCGTGACTTACGGGTCGCGGAGGAGACAGGCATGGCCGACACGATGGGCCACTCAGCGACGGCCACCCGAAATACCAGGCTGGCGCTCGGCTTTTGTCTGCTGGCGATTGCGCCGCAGATTTTCGAATTGATCTGGTCGATCGGGACGATCTTTGGCTGGGGAGCCGGCCGCGGTCCGGCGGCGGTCGTCACCGGCCACGCGACGGCGCTGCTCGCCGGCGCGCCCAGCGCCTTGTTCGGATCGTTCGGCGGCGGCGCCAAGAAGATGTCGTCCGAGGTGCTGCTGGCGCTGATCTATTCCTATCCGCTGTTTGCGGTGGCGATCCTCACGTTGTTCATGACGATCCGATCGGCACAGGATTATGTCGGCGGCGTCGTTCTGATGGCCGTCGCCCTGTTCGCGCTGTGGGCAGGGAGCGATCTGCAGGGCATGCGGGGCTTCTCCTTCGGCGCAGGGACCGCGCCGCGCATGTTCGGCGGGTTGCTGGTCGCCTTGTCAGCCGGCATTGCCTTGACGGGTCTTCTGACGAACGGGCCGGCGATGGCCCATTATTCCTGGCGGGGACCGCTGTTCGTGGTGGCTGCGATCGTCTTCTTCGCCCTGTCGATCCGCTCCCTCGGCCTCGTAGTCACGGCTTTTACCAGCTTCATGATTTCGGCGGCCGGTTCGCACGAGACACGCTGGCTCGAAGCGGCGATCGTCGGCGCCTGCCTGACGCTCGGTTGCGCCATTCTGTTTCCTTACATACTCGGGCTGCCGATGCCGATGTATCCGCGTTTTCTGATCCAGTGAGGGCGTGATGGATATCTTTGCCAACCTCGCTCACGGTTTTGCCGTCGCGTTTACTCCGATCAACCTGCTGATGTGCTTGATCGGCGCCCTGGTCGGAACGCTGGTCGGCGTTCTCCCCGGAATCGGCACCATCGCCACCGTCGCGATGCTCTTGCCGATTACCTTCGGATTGCCGCCGGTTGGCGCGCTGATCATGCTCGCCGGCATCTATTACGGCGCGCAATATGGCGGCTCGACCACGTCGATCCTGGTCAACATACCCGGTGAGGCGACGTCGGTCGTGACCGCCATCGACGGTCACCAGATGGCCAAGCAGGGCCGCGCCGGCCCGGCGCTGGCGATCGCGGCGATCGGCTCGTTCTTCGCTGGCTGCGTCGCGACGGTGCTCATTGCCCTGCTCGGTGCGCCGCTGACGAAACTCGCGCTGGCGTTCGGCCCGGCCGAATATTTCTCGCTGATGGTGCTCGGCCTGATCTTCGCGGTCGTGCTGGCCAAGGGCTCGGTGCTGAAGGCGATCGCGATGATCGTGTTCGGCCTGCTGCTCTCGATGGTCGGTTCGGACATCGAAACCGGTGCCTCGCGTATGGCCTTCAATATTCCGGAGCTTGCTGACGGCCTCGGCTTTGCGACGGTGGCGATGGGGGTGTTCGGCTTTGCCGAGATCATTCGCAATCTAGACCACGGCGCCGGGATGAACCGCGATCTCGTGCAGCAGAAGATCACCGGACTGATGCCCACCAGGAAGGACCTGGCCGATGCGACGCCGCCGATCCTGCGCGGTACCGTGCTCGGCTCGATCCTCGGCATCCTGCCCGGCGGCGGCGCGGTGATCGCGTCCTTCGCGGCCTACACGCTCGAGAAGAAGCTCTCAAAGAATCCGTCCCGGTTCGGCCGCGGCGCTATCGAGGGCGTGGCGGGGCCGGAGAGTGCCAACAACGCCGCGGCACAGACCTCGTTCATTCCGCTGCTCACCCTCGGCATCCCGCCGAACGCGGTGATGGCCCTGATGGTGGGCGCCATGACCATCCATGGCATCGTGCCGGGCCCGCAGGTGATGCAGAAGCAGCCGGATCTGGTCTGGGGCATGATCGCCTCGATGTGGATCGGCAATCTGATGCTCATCATCATCAACCTGCCGCTGGTCGGAATCTGGGTGCGGCTGTTGCGCGTGCCCTACCGGCTGATGTTCCCCTCGATCGTGATCTTCTGCGCGATCGGCATCTATTCGGTGAACAATGCTCCGGTCGACGTCATCCTCGCGGGCGTCTTCGGTCTCGTCGGCTATTGGCTGATCAAGCACGATTTCGAGCCGGCGCCGTTGCTGCTCGGCATGGTGCTGGGACCGCTGATGGAGGAGAACCTGCGCCGGGCGCTGCTGATCTCGCGCGGCGACTGGAGCGTGTTCCTGACGCGTCCGTTGTCCGCGGTGCTGCTCGCGGTCGCGGCGGGCCTGCTTGTCCTTACGGTGCTACCTGTATTGCGCGCCAAGCGCGACGAGGTGTTCACCGAGTCCGAGAATTGATGTTGTGTGCGCCTGCGTCGGCTTCGGTCCTGCGTCGGCGCGCCGCATTCGGAAGTCGAATCGACTTGTGTTACGGCTTTGTGAAATGGAAATGCCGGCCTTTGGGCCGGCATTTTAGTGTGTCCAAAGGGAGGATCGCCATGACGTTCATTCGCGCGCTCACAGGCGCATGTGCAGCTGCGATAGCATCGCTGGGCGCCTTCATCGCAACGGCTGAGGCGCAGACCTATCCGACGCGCAACATTACCGTGATCGTGCCGTTCGCGGCCGGCGGGCCGACTGACGTGATCTCACGCATCGTCACCGGGCACATGGCGCAGACGCTGGGGCAGAGCATCATCATCGAGAACGTGGTCGGCGCCGGCGGCACCACCGCCACGACGCGTGCCGCGCGTGCGGCCAACGATGGCTATACGCTGATCACCGGGCATATGGGCACACATGCCGCCTCCGTGCCGCTCTATCCGAAGCTGGCCTATCACCCCGAGAAGGACTTCGAGCCGATCGCACTTCTGGCCGGCACGCCGATCCTGATCCTGGCGCGCAAGGACTTTCCGCCGAAGGACCTCAAGGAGTTCGTCACCTATGTGAAGGCGAATGCCGAGAAGGTGAACGCCGCGCATGCCGGTGTCGGCTCGGTTTCGCACGTCTCGTGCGAGCTCCTTCACTCCATCCTCGACATCAAGCCCGTCGGCGTGCCCTTCAACGGAACGGGACCTGCGATGAACGCGCTGGTGGGGGGGCAGGTCGATTACATGTGCGACCAGATCGTCAACGCCGTCCCGCAGATCAATGCCGGCACCATCAAGGCCTATGCGATCGCCACGGCCGAGCGCAACCCGTCGCTGCCGAACGTGCCGACCACGGCGGAAGCCGGCCTGCCGGCATTCCAGGCCCAGGCTTGGAACGCGATGTTCGCGCCCAAGGGAACCTCGCCCGCGATCGTGGCAAGTGTGAACGCCGCCGCCATCAAGGCACTCGACGACGAGACGGTGAAGAAGCGCCTGCTCGAGCTCGGTAGCGTCATCCCCGGGCCGAAGGACCGCACCCCGGAGGCGCTGGCGACCCTCGTCAGGAGCGAGATCGCGAAGTGGAGCCCAGTGCTCAAGCCAGCAAATTAAGGAAGGCGATCAAGGCGCTAGGCGAGGGGGCGGAACGCTGCGTTTCGCCCCTTGTCGTTTGTGCCGGGAACACTCACTTTTCCGGGTATAATCGACGGAGACAGCGAATCGCCGCTGTCGCAGCGCTGGGGGTGTCGCTAAGTTCGCCGCCTCCCCAAAGGCTCAGTCGCCCATGCACCAATATCAGGACCTGCTCGAGCGGATTCTTTCCGACGGCGCCGAGAAGACCGACCGGACCGGCACCGGCACGCTGTCGGTGTTCGGCCATCAGATGCGCTTCAATTTGTCGGCCGGTTTCCCGATGCTGACGACCAAGCGGCTGCCGCTGAAGGCGATCGTGCATGAACTGCTCTGGTTCCTGAAGGGCGACACCAACATTAAATATCTGCGCGACAACGGCGTCACCATCTGGGACGAGTGGGCGGACGCCAATGGCGATCTCGGCCCGGTCTACGGCCATCAATGGCGCTCCTGGCCCACGGCCGACGGACGCAGCATCGACCAGATCGCCAATGTCATCGACATGATCAAGCGCACGCCTGATTCCCGCCGCCTGATCGTCACCGCCTGGAATCCGGCCGACGTCGAGAAGATGGCGCTGCCGCCCTGCCACCTGCTGTTCCAGTTCTATGTCGCGAACGGCAAGCTGTCCTGCCAGCTCTATCAGCGGTCGGCCGACGTGTTTCTCGGCGTGCCCTTCAACATCGCCTCTTACGCGCTGCTCACCATGATGGTCGCGCAGGTCACAGGCCTGAAGCCCGGCGACTTCGTGCACTCGCTCGGCGACACTCATCTCTACTCCAACCATCTGGAGCAGGCGAGGCTGCAGCTCAGCCGCGCGCCGCGCGCGCTGCCGGTGATGCGGATCAATCCTGACGTAAAGGACATCTTCTCCTTCCGCTACGAAGACTTCGAGCTCGTCGGTTACGAACCGCATCCGCACATCAAGGCGGACGTGGCGGTCTAGCGCCCTATGTCGCTCACCATCCGCCGTGCACGGCCCGGGGAAGCCGGGCTCGTTCTCTCCTTCATCCGCGAGCTCGCCGAGTACGAAAAGCTGTCGCACGAGGTGGAAGCGACCGAGGCTGACATCGCCGACGCGCTGTTCGGCGAGAGGCCGCAGCTCTATTGCGCGATCGCGGAGTGGAACCGTGAGCCGGTCGGCTTTGCGGTGTGGTTCCTCAATTCCTCCACCTTCAGCGGCCGTCACGGCATCTATCTCGAAGATCTCTATGTGCGGCCGGCGCATCGGGGCCAGGGCCTCGGCAAGGCGCTGCTGGCCTATCTCGCCAGGGAATGCGTCGACAACGGCTGGTCGCGCCTGCAATGGGCGGTGCTCGACTGGAACGCACCCTCGATCGCGTTCTACAAATCGATCGGCGCGGTCATGATGGACGACTGGACGCTGTGCCGGGTCACCGGGCCTGCGCTGACCCAGCTTGCCGGGAGCTCTGCCTGATGGAGATCGTCTTCGTCGTCGCCATCGCAGAGAATGGCGTCATCGGCGCGGGCAATGCGATGCCGTGGCGATTGAAGTCCGATATGGCGCGCTTCAAGGCGCTGACGATCGGCAAGCCGGTGATCATGGGCCGCAAGACCTTCGAGACCCTGCGCCGGCCGCTGCCGCGTCGCACCAACATCGTGGTCACGCGCGATCCGGCCTATCGCGCCAATGGCGCCATCGTCACGACATCGCCAGCGGATGCGGAGGCAGTCGCGCGCGGCGACGCTCTGCGGCGTTCGGTCACTGAGATCGCGGTGATCGGCGGCGCCGAGATCTACCGGCAATGGCTCGGTCGTGCCGATCGTCTCGAGATCACCGAAGTGCATGCGCGCCCCGAAGGGGACACGCATTTCGACATCGACAAGGCGGAATGGGACGAGGTCGAACGCATCCGCCATCCGGCCGGCCCCGACGACAGCGCCGACCTGTCCTATGTGACATATCGTCGGCGGCGCGGCCATTAACCGCTTTTGCCAATGTTTACATTGACTTTTTCGTGCCCGAGCATAGCTCGGAAGACGGTCAGGGCTGCGTTGTAAGGGACTTGCCTGTCCCCTATAAAGCCGGACCGGACAAAGCGGGCGGTGGCAATTCCACCCTGCCGAGGAGAACGTCGAATGCCGTGGAAGAATCAGGGCGGTGGCCCGTGGGGCTCGGGTCCAAAGGGACCGTGGGGCTCAGGCCCGCAACCGGTCGGGCCGAGGCCGCCGGATCTGGAAGACCTTCTGCGGCGCGGCCAAGACCGCCTCCAGCAGATCATGCCGGGCGGTTATTTCTCCGGCATCGGCATCACGCTGATCATCCTGCTGATCGTCGCATTCTGGCTGCTGTCGGGCTTCTTCCGCGTGCAATCCGAAGAGCTCGGCGTCGTGATGCGCTTCGGAAAGCACGTGCGCACCGTGCAGCCGGGCCTGAACTATCATCTGCCTTATCCGATCGAGACCGTGCTGCTGCCGAAGGCACTGCGCGTCAACACCACCTCCATCGGCATGACGGTGATCGAGGACCCGGCGCGGCGCGGCCGCTCCATCCGGGACGTGCCGGAAGAGAGCCTGATGCTGACCGGCGACGAGAACATCGTCGACGTCGACTTCACCGTGCTGTGGCGGATCAAGCCGGACGGCATCGGCGACTTCCTGTTCAACATCCAGAATCCCGAAGGCACCGTGAAGGCGGTCTCCGAGAGCGCGATGCGCGAGGTGATCGGCCGATCTCAGATCCAGCCGATCCTGACCGGAGCGCGCAACGTCACCGAGCAGGGCGTGCACGAGCTGATCCAGAAGACTTTGGACAGCTACGGCGCCGGCATTCAGATCACCCAGGTGCAGATGCAAAAGGTCGATCCGCCCGCGCAGGTGATCGATGCCTTCCGCGACGTCCAGGCCGCACGAGCCAATCTCGAGCAGCTGCAGAACGAAGCGCAGACCTATGCCAACCAGGTGGTGCCGCAGGCGCGCGGACGTTCGGCCAAGATCCTGCAGGACGCCGAAGGCTACAAGGAGCAGGCGGTCGCCGAGGCCAAGGGCCAGAGCGCGCGCTTCCTGAAGGTTTACGAGGAATACAAGAAGGCGCCCGACGTGACGCGAGAACGCATTTATCTGGAGACGATGGAGCGCGTGCTCGGCGGCGCCGAGAAGCTCGTCTATGACGGTGGCCCCTCAGGCCAAGGCGTGGTGCCCTATCTGCCGCTTCCCGAACTGACGCCAAAACGGACACCTACGACCGGTCCGCAGTCGAGCGGAGGCAACCGATGAAGTCTCCGGTTACAGGTTTCGTCACGCTGCTCGGGCTGCTTCTGGTCCTGATCGTGGCCTACATGTCGCTGTTCACGGTGCAGCAGACCGAGCAGACGATCGTGCTCCAGTTCGGCAGGCCCGTCGACGTCGTCACGGCGCCCGGCCTGCACTTCAAGGCGCCGTGGAATTCGGTGATCAACATCGACAAGCGGATCCTCGACCTGGAGAACCCGTCGCAGGAGGCGATCGCCTCCGACCAGAAGCGGCTCGTGGTCGATGCCTTCGCGCGCTACCGCATCAAGGACGCACTGCGCTTCTATCAGAGCGTCGGCTCGATCCAGGCTGCCAACATCCAGCTCACCACGCTCCTGAACGCGGCGCTGCGCCGCGTGCTCGGCGAGGTTACCTTCATCAACGTGGTGCGCGACGACCGCGAGAAGCTGATGCTGCGCATTCGCGACCAGCTCGACCGCGAAGCCGATGGCTACGGCATTGAGGTCGTCGACGTCCGGATCCGCCGCGCCGACCTGCCGGAGCAGAACAGCCAGGCGGTCTATCAGCGCATGAAGACCGAGCGTGAGCGCGAGGCCGCCGAGTTCCGGGCACAGGGCGGACAGAAGGCTCAGGAGATCAGGTCCAAGGCCGACCGCGAGGCGACCGTCATCATCGCGGAAGCCAATTCGCAGGCCGAGCAGACCCGCGGTGCAGGCGATGCCGAGCGCAACCGCCTGTTTGCGGAAGCCTACGGCAAGGACGCCGACTTCTTCGCCTTCTACCGGTCGATGACGGCCTATGAGAACGGGCTGCGTGCCAGCGATACCCGCTTCCTGCTGCGGCCGGACACGGATTTCTTCCGGTACTTCAGTAACCCGTCCGGCAAGATGGCAACTGAGACGCCGGCGAAGCCGTAAGTTAGACAGAGGGCGGCGGATTTCGCCGCCCTCCGTCCAGACAAGAACAGCATAGCGGGAGGTTCCATTCCGATGAGGTCCATTGCGTTCGCCGACTTCCTCATCGGCCTAGGCATCCTGTTCGTCCTCGAAGGCTTGATGTTCGCGGCCAGTCCAAACTGGATGCGCAAAGCCATGAAAAGCGCCATCGCCACGCCGGACAACATCCTGCGGGCGGTCGGGATCGGCTCGGCCGTGGCCGGCCTGGTCCTGATCTGGGTTATGCGGCGCCCGATTTAAGCCTTCGGCCCAACGCCAAAGTGAAGGCGCCAGACTGGTTTTCGCCGTATTATCGGGCTCTTGAGGCCCGTTAAGCTCCGCGCTTGCGCCGCGCCCCCGTTCGAGCGCAGTCTGGCGCCGAATCCCTTTTGCCTGGAGATCACAATGACCGCTGCCACCATTGCCCCGTCCCGCTCGCGCCGCCGCGCGCGATTTGGTGTTCGACTTGGGCTGGTTGCGCTCGCCATCGGTGCTTGCAGCGCGTTCGGCGCGCCGGCCCATGCGCGTGGACCGGATGGCATCGCCGACGTCGCCGAGAAGGTGATCGACGCGGTGGTCAACATCTCGACCTCTCAGACGGTCGACGCCAAGGGGGGCGGCAGCAACACCATGCCGCAACTGCCGCCCGGCTCGCCGTTCGAGGAGTTCTTCGACGACTTCTTCAAGAACCGCCGGGGACCAGGTGGCGGCAGCAAGGGCGGCGAGAACAGCGCGCCGCGCAAGACCAATTCGCTCGGAAGCGGTTTCATCATCGACACCGCGGGCGTCGTCGTCACCAACAACCACGTCATTGCGGACGCCGACGAGATCCACGTCATCCTCAACGACGGCACCAAGATCAAGGCCGAGCTGGTCGGCGTCGACAAGAAAACCGATCTCGCCGTGCTCAGGATCAAGCCGACGAAGCCGTTGGTCGCAGTCAAGTTCGGCGACTCCGACAAGCTGCGCCTCGGCGACTGGGTGGTCGCGATCGGCAATCCCTTCAGTCTCGGTGGTACGGTGACCGCCGGCATCGTCTCGGCCAAGAACCGCGACATTTCTTCGGGGCCGTACGACAGCTACATCCAGACCGACGCCTCCATCAACCGCGGCAATTCCGGCGGACCCCTGTTCAACCTCGATGGCGACGTCATCGGCGTCAACACGCTGATCATCTCGCCGTCCGGCGGCTCCATCGGCATCGGCTTCGCGGTGCCGTCGAAGACGGTGGTGGGCGTCGTCGACCAGCTCCGCCAGTTCGGCGAGCTGCGCCGCGGCTGGCTCGGCGTGCGCATCCAGAGCGTCACCGACGAGATCGCCGAAAGCCTCAATATCAAACCCGCGCGCGGTGCGCTGGTCGCCGGCGTCGACGACAAGGGCCCGGCCAAGCCCGCCGGCATCGAGCCCGGCGACGTCGTCGTCAAGTTCGACGGCAAGGACGTCAAGGACCCGAAGGACTTGTCCCGCGTCGTCGCCGACACCGCGGTCGGCAAGGAGGTCGACGTCGTCATCATCCGCAAGGGGCAGGAGGAAACCAAGAAGGTCACGCTCGGCCGCCTGCAGGATGCCGACAAGGTGCAGGCGGCGGTGAAGACCGACGAGCCGGCGCCGGAGAAACCGGTGACGCAGAAGGCGCTCGGCCTCGATCTCGCAGCCCTGAGCAAGGATTTGCGCACGCGCTACAAGATCAAGGACAGCGTCAAGGGCGTGGTCGTCACCAATGTCGACGCCAATTCGGACGCCGCCGAAAAGCGCTTGTCCGCCGGCGACGTCATCGTCGAGGTGGCGCAGGAGGCGGTGTCGAGCGGCGCCGACATCCAGAAACGGGTCGATCAGCTCAAGAAGGACGGCAAGAAATCGGTGCTGCTGCTGGTCTCGAACGGCGAGGGCGAGCTGCGCTTCGTCGCGCTGAGCGTGCAGTAGGGATAGCGCGTAGCGCCGTAGGGTGGGCAAAGCGAAGCGTGCCCACCATCATTCTGTCCGCCATCACGGCGTGAAGTGGTGGGCACGGCGCAAAGTGCGCCTTTGCCCACCCTACGGCTGCTGAGCGAGCAGCGAGAGTGGTTACCCCTCCACGAACTCTTCGCGCCGATACCCCTGCGCATACAGCAGCGCGGTGAGATCGCCGTGATCGATCCGCACGGAAGCGGCGGCCGCCACCGCCGGCTTGGCGTGATAGGCCACGCCCAGACCTGCGGCCTGGATCATCGCGAGGTCGTTGGCGCCGTCGCCGACCACGACCGAGTCGATGTCGTCGAGATCGAACGATTCCATCAGGTCCACCAAGGTCGCGAGCTTCGCAGCGCGGCCCAGGATCGGCTCCTTCACTTCGCCGGTGAACTTGCCGTCGCGCACGACGAGCTCGTTTGCGCGGTTCTCCTGGAAGCCGATCTTGGCGGCGACCGCGCGCGTGAACAATGTAAAGCCGCCGGAGACGAGACAGGTATAGGCGCCGTTCGCGCGCATGGTGGCGACCAGCTCGCGGCCGCCCGGCGTCAGCGTGATGCGCTTGGCCAGCACCTCGTCGACTGCGCTGGCGGGCAGGTCCTTGAGCAGCGCGACGCGTTCGCGCAGCGCCGGCTCGAACTCGATCTCGCCGCGCATGGCACGCTCGGTGATGCCTGCGACATGCGCCTTGACCCCGACGAAATCGGCGAGCTCATCGATGCATTCCTGGCCGATCATGGTGGAATCCATGTCGGCGAGAAAAAGCTTCTTGCGCCGGAAGCCAACAGGCTGCACGACGATGTCGATGGGCAAATCGCCGCGGAGTTCGCGGAGCCGCTGCTCGATGGCGTTGCGGTCGCCTTCGAGGTTACTGTCCGCGCCGAAGGGGATGTCGACCGCAACCCCGTCGAACAGCCAGTGCGCGGGCGCCGCCTGCGGCAGCACGGCGCGGGCGCCATCGACGATGGTCGAGTCGAGCGCGGGATTGTCAGGGTTGCAGATCAGCGTGGCAACGAGGGACATTTGAGGTTTTCGTGAGCGAGGGGTATTCGAGCAAGGCCGTGCTTATCGCAGGCCCGACCGCCAGCGGCAAGTCGGCGCTGGCGCTCGAGCTTGCGCGCGCCGCCGGCGGCGTCGTCATCAATGCCGATTCCATGCAGGTCTATCGTGACCTCCGCATCATCACGGCGCGGCCGACCGCAGCGGACGAGGCGCTCGTGCCGCATCGTCTCTATGGCCACGTCGATGCCGCCGTGAATTTCTCGGCCGGTGCCTGGGTAAGCGATGCGGCGAAGGCGCTCGATGAGGCGAGGGCCCAGCGACGGCTGCCGATCTTCATCGGCGGCACCGGGCTCTATTTCAAGGCGCTGACCACAGGTCTCTCCGTGGTGCCGCCGATCCCTGCCGAGCTGCGCGAGGATGTGCGCGCGCGGCTGGAACGGAACGGCGTCGAAGCGCTGCACGCGGAACTCGCAGGCCGCGATCCGCGCGCGGCCGAGCGATTGAACCTGCGCGACCGCACCCGCATCGCCCGCGCGCTCGAGGTGATCGAGGCAACCGGCCGTTCGCTGCTCGATTGGCAGCGGGAGGGACAGCCACCGCTGCTGCCCAAGGACAGGTTTCGCGCGGTCTTCCTCGCGCCCGAACGTGACGAGCTCTATGCCCGCATCGATGCCCGTTTCGATGCCATGCTGGGCGCCGGCGCGCTCGAGGAGGTCGAGCGGCTGGCCGCCAGGCATCTCGATCCGCTGCTGCCGGCCATGAAGGCCCATGGCGTGCCATCCTTGATCCGGCACCTGCGCGGCGAACTCAGCCTGGAGGAGGCCGCCAGCATTGGCCGTGCCGATACCCGCCATTATGCCAAGCGGCAATTCACCTGGTTCCGGCACCAGCTGCCGGACTTCGAATGGGTGAGGCGGGAGGAGGCGAGGGGATGGCTCGCCGCGGCCGTGTCGGCGGAACGGCACACCGACTGACGCGCTTTTGTGCCGGGTTCCCGAATTTACCTCTCGCCGAACCCGGGGAACACCGCTACACTGCCGAAATCGCGCGGGAACGGCCGCATTGCCTTGACATCCAGGGTTTGGCCGCTATGTTTCGCGCAACCTTTGGGAAGCCGAGCGCCGCCATGCGTAACATTATTACCAAACTCCTTATCGCCGTCGTACCCAGGCACACCGCCGGGGGTGGCTAGCTGCCATCCACATGACAGGCGGTGTGCATGGGCCCTCTTCGGGGCCTTTTTTATTTCCCGAACCCGACACGAACGAAGCCGCTGACAACAGCGCATCCGGAGCAAGCCAATGAGCGACAAGAGCCACGATCCGAACCAGATGACGGGCGCCGCGATGATCGTCCGCGCACTCATCGATCACGGCGTGACCGACATTTTCGGCTATCCCGGCGGCGCGGTGCTTCCGATCTATGACGAGATCTTCCAGCAGAGCGAGGTCCAGCATATCCTGGTCCGCCACGAACAGGGCGCGGGCCATGCCGCCGAGGGCTATGCGCGTTCCACCGGCAAGCCGGGCGTTGCGCTGGTGACCTCCGGCCCCGGCGCCACCAACATGGTGACGCCGCTGACGGATGCGCTGATGGACTCCATTCCGCTGGTCTGCATCTCCGGCCAGGTGCCGACGCATCTGATCGGCAACGACGCGTTCCAGGAATGCGACACCGTCGGCATCACGCGTCCCTGCACCAAGCACAATTGGCTGGTGCGCGACGTCAACGATCTCGCCAAGGTGCTGCATGAGGCCTTCTACGTCGCCACCTCGGGCCGTCCGGGCCCGGTGCTGGTCGACGTTCCCAAGGACGTGCAGTTCGCCACCGGCACTTACCATCCCCCGCGCAAGTCCGACGTGCACCGCTCCTACGCGCCGCGCGTGAAGGGCGATGCGACGCAGATCCGCAAGGCGGTCTCGCTGCTCGCGAACGCCAAGCGTCCCGTGATCTACAGCGGCGGCGGCGTCATCAATTCCGGCTCCGAGGCGACCAGGCTGTTGCGCGAGCTGGTTGAGGTCACCGGCTTCCCGATCACCTCGACGCTGATGGGCCTCGGCGCCTATCCGGCGTCGGGCAACAACTGGCTCGGCATGCTCGGCATGCACGGCACCTACGAAGCCAACATGACCATGCATGATTGCGACGTCATGCTGTGCGTCGGCGCGCGCTTCGACGACCGCATCACCGGCCGCGTCGATGCGTTTTCGCCCGGCTCGAAGAAGATCCACATCGACATCGATCCGTCCTCGATCAACAAGAACATCCGCGTCGACGTGCCGATCATCGGCGATTGCGGCAACGTCCTCGGCGACATCCTCCAGGTGTTCAAGGCGGAGGCGAAGAAGCCCGACATCAAGTCGTGGTGGCAGCAGATTGCGCAATGGCGCGCCCGCAACTCGCTCTATTACAAGAAGAGCAGCGACGTCATCCTGCCGCAGCACGCGATCCAGGCCTTGTTCGAACAGACGCGCGGCAAGGATACCTACATCACGACCGAGGTCGGCCAGCATCAGATGTGGGCGGCGCAGTTCTATGGCTTCGAGGAGCCGCATCGCTGGATGACCTCGGGCGGTCTCGGCACGATGGGCTACGGCCTGCCGGCCGCGGTCGGCGTTCAGGTGGCCCACCCGGACAGCCTCGTCATCGACATTGCCGGCGATGCCTCGGTGCAGATGACAATGCAGGAGATGTCGACGGCGGTTCAGTACGAGCTGCCAATCAAGATCTTCATCCTGAACAACCAGTACATGGGCATGGTGCGCCAGTGGCAGCAGCTGTTGCACGGCAACCGGTTGTCGCATTCCTATTCGGAAGCGCTGCCGGATTTCGTCAAGCTCGCGGAGGCCTACGGCGCCGTCGGGCTTCAGGTGCACAAGCCGCCCGATCTCGATGGCGCCATCAAGGAGATGATCTCGGTCAAGCGCCCGGTGCTGTTCGACTGCCGCGTCGCGGCGCTCGAAAACTGCTTCCCGATGATCCCCTCCGGCAAGGCCCACAACGAGATGCTGCTGCCGGAGCAGGCCAACGACGAGGCGACCGCGAAGGCATTCGCCGGCGGCAAGGCGTTGGTGTGACGCCATGTTCGACCTGCACGAACTCGAGCGCGCACATGCGATCGTGGGGAAGGCGGTGCCGGCAACGCCGGCGCATGCCTGGCCGTTGCTCAGCCGCCGGCTCGGCACCGCGGTCGTGGTCAAGCACGAGAACCACACGCCGACCGGCGCCTTCAAGGTGCGTGGCGGCCTGGTCTATCTCGATCGGCTGAAGCGAGAGCGGCCGAACGTGCCGGGCATCATCTCGGCCACCCGCGGCAATCATGGCCAGAGTCTTGCTTTCGCGGCGCGGCGTCACGGCGTGCCCGCCGTGATCTATGTGCCAAAAGGCAATTCGGTTGAGAAGAACCATGCCATGCGCGCGTTCGGCGCCGATCTGGTCGAGCACGGCGACGATTTCCAGCTAGCGCGCGAAGAAGCCGGGCGCCGCGCGCAGTTCGAAGGCCTGCACATGGTGCCTTCGTTCCACCATGACCTCGTGCTGGGGGTGGCGACCTACGCACTGGAACTGTTCCGCGCGGTGCCCGATCTCGACGTGCTCTACGTTCCGATCGGGCAGGGCTCCGGTATCAGCGCCTGCATCCTAGTGCGCGACTTGCTGGGCCTGAAGACGGAGATCATCGGTGTGCAATCGACCGAGGCGCCGTCATATGCGCTTTCGTTCGCGGCCGGCAAGGTCGTAACGACCGAGACCAGTGATACGCTGGCCGATGGCGTGGCGACACGCTTTCCGGACGCGGAAGCTGTTGCGCTTGTTTGCAAGGGCGCCTCGCGCATCGTCCAGGTTACGGACGATGAGATCGCGCTCGCGATCCGCGCCTATTGGACCGACACGCACAATCTCGCCGAAGGCGCTGGAGCTGCCGCGCTGGCGGCGGCGCTGCAGGAAAAGAGCAAGCTGAAGGGCAAGCGCGTCGGTCTCGTGCTGTCCGGCGGCAATATCGATTTCGAACTGTTCCGCCGTTGGGTCGGGACGGACGCGCCGGCGACGGCGTGACGGAGAGACAGAGGGGACGACAATGAACCAGCCCGCATCCGCCTATTTCATCGAGGACCGTCACGATCCCAACGAGACGCATACGCTTGCGGTGCTCGTGCAGAACGAGCCGGGCGTGCTCGCGCGCGTCATCGGCCTGTTCTCGGGGCGCGGCTACAACATCGAGAGCCTCACGGTCTCGGAGACCGAGGCACAGAAGCATCTGTCGCGCATCACCATCGTGACCACGGGCACGCCGATGGTGATCGCGCAGATCAAGAACCAGCTCGACCGCATGATCCCGGTGTATCAGGTCGTCGACATGACCCAGACCAAGCGCTCGATCGAGCGGGAGTTGGCGATGGTCAAGGTGCGCGGGCAGGGCGAGCATCGGGTCGAGGCGCTCAGACTGGCGGACGCGTTCCGCGCCCGTGTGATCGACGCCACCACCGAGAGCTTTGTGTTCGAGATCACAGGCAATACGGACAAGATCAATCAATATATCGATCTGATGCGCCCGCTCGGCCTCGTCGAGGTGTCGCGCACGGGTGTTGCCGCGATCGGTCGCGGGCCTGAAGGGATGTGAGCCATGTTGGCGCGCGACTGGTACTACAACGAGCGGAACCGGATGGGGATCGAGCCCGCTGTGGCCTCGATCTACGACAACCATGACGATGCCGATCTACGGGCGCGCGCCGCTCTGAAGATGCTCGGGGTCCAGCGCGGCTGGCGCATTGCCGATATCGGCTGCGGCAACGGCGTGCTCGCCACCGAAGCGGCGTTGATGGGGGCCGACGTCGACGCCATCGACATTTCCCCGGCCATGCTGGCGCTCGCCGAGATCTACGCCCGCGACCGCAAGGCGCCCGTGCGCACCCAATCCGCCGGTCTGCTCAGCTTCGCCTACCGGCCCGAGTCCTACGATCTCATCGTCAGCGAGTTCACGCTGCACCACCTGCCGGATTTCTGGAAAGCGGTGGCGATGTCGCGGATTTTTCGCGCGCTCAAGCCCGGAGCGACATTTTATCTCCGCGACATTGTTTACTCATCGATGCCCGACGCGATCGAGCGTGACGTCGAGCAATGGGCCGACTTCCAGATCAAGAACCACGATTTCTCCCGCGAGGGCGTGGTGACCCACATGCGCGACGAATATTCCACCTTCGGCTGGGTGATGGAGCGGATGCTGACCGACGTCGGCTTCACCCTGGTCGCGGCCGACTACCACGCGCCGATGCACGGCACGTATCTGCTGCGGAAACCGAAAGCCGGCGAGCAAGGCTAGACCAAAACAACAAGCAGGGCTGCGAGACAAAGCAGAACCGGAAACAACAATGAAGCCGGCCGACATCCTCATCGCCGTCATGGTGGCGATCATCTGGGGGCTTGCCTTCGTGGCGAGCCGGATCGCGCTCGACGAGCTGTCGCCGGAGCTGATGACGGCGTTGCGCTTCACCATCGCCGCGGTGCCGTGCCTGTTCATTCCCAGGCCGAAGGTCGCTTGGTCACTGCTGATCGCGATCAGCTTCACGCTGTTCCTCGGTCAGTTCCTGTCGCAGGCCTACGGCATCGCTCATGGGGTGCCCGTGGGCCTGACAAGCGTCGTCGTGCAGAGCCAGGCACTCTTCACGATCGGCTTTGCCGCGCTCGCGTTCGGCGAGCGGCCGACGCCGATGCAGACTCTGGGGATCGTCATTGCCGCGGCCGGCCTTTTGATGATCTGCGGCACCGTCGGCTATGATTTCAGCGTCGGCGCCTTCGCGGTTCTGATGGTCTCGCCGCTCAGCTTCGCCATCGGCAATCTGTTGCTGCGCGGCGCCCGCGGCGTGCCGATGTTCGATCTGTTCGCCTGGCTCTGCCTCGCCTCGGCCGTGCCGCTGTTCGTGCTGGCGCTGATCGCCAACGGTCCGGCGCCGACCTGGACGTCGCTGACGCACATGTCGCTGGCATCGGCGCTCTGCATGCTGATGCTCGGCGGCATTTCCACCAGCATCGCCTATTGGCTATGGGGCCGCCTCTTGCGCGACTATCCGGCTGCACAAGTGGTGCCGTTCGCACTGCTGGTGCCGTTCGTGGGCTCGGCGGCCTCCAGCATCGTGTTCGGCGAACGGTTCGGGCCGCTGCGCCTCGCCGGCATGCTGACCGCGATCTTTGGGATCGCCGTGATGGTGCTGGCGAAGCGCCCGCAAGTTCTACCGAAGACTGCGTGAGGGTGATGATGACCTACTCGCTGCTCTACGCCTTCCTCGTCTTCATGGTCGTGATGTATTTCACGCCCGGGCCGAACAACATCATGCTGCTGTCCTCCGGCCTGACCTACGGCTTCCGGCGCACCATCCCGCACATCGTCGGCATCGTGCTCGGTTTCGCCTTCATGGTCGCCGCGGTCGGCCTCGGGCTCGGCTCCGTGTTCCTGGCCTATCCGATCCTCCAGACCATCCTGAAATATGCCGGTGCTGCCTATCTGATTTACCTCGCCGCTGTGATCGCCATGGCCGGTCCGGCCAAGCCGGGCGAGGAGAATGGCCGCGGCCCCATGACCTTCTGGGGCGCGGCCATGTTCCAATGGATCAATGCCAAGGGTTGGGTGATCGTGATCGGCACCATCACTGCCTATGCGGCGATCGCCCAATTCCCGCTCAACATCGCCATTCAGACCGTGATCAGCCTCGTCGTCGGCACGGTCTCGACCGTGGTCTGGGCGCTGTTCGGCACCGCATTGCGGCCGGTTCTGACTTCCGAGCGGCTGGTCCGCGCCTTCAACATCCTGATGGCGATCCTGCTGCTGGCCTCCCTCTACCCCGTTTTCATGGATGCATGATGTCGCGGATTTCCATGCAGAAACGGGTTTCCCTCAGGGCTGAAAATGCTCTAGACAGCCCCCGAAATCCGCAAATTTCACCCTTCGGACACTGACCATTGGCCGATTTCGGCCCTGAACGAGGAAACGACCTATGCGTGTTTATTACGATCGCGACGCCGACCTGAACCTGATCAAGGGCAAGAAGGTCGCCATCGTCGGCTACGGCAGCCAGGGTCACGCCCATGCGCTCAACCTGAAGGATTCCGGCGTCAAGGAAGTCGCCATTGCGCTGCGCAAGGGTTCGGCTTCGGCGAAGAAGGCGGAAGCCGCCGGCTTCAAGGTGCTGGAAGTTGCGGAAGCTGCCAAATGGGCCGACCTCGTCATGATGCTGACCCCGGACGAGCTCCAGGGCGACATCTACCGCGAGCACCTGCACGACAACATGAAGAAGGGCGCTGCCCTGGTGTTCGCGCACGGCCTCAACGTTCACTTCAACCTGCTCGATCCGCGTGCCGACCTCGATGTGCTGATGATCGCGCCGAAGGGCCCCGGCCACACCGTGCGCTCGGAATATCAGCGCGGCGGCGGCGTGCCCTGCCTGATCGCAATTGCGAAGGACGTCTCGGGCAATGCCCATGACCTCGGCCTGTCCTACGCCTCCGCCATCGGCGGCGGCCGCGCCGGCATCATCGAGACCACGTTCAAGGAAGAGTGCGAGACCGACCTGTTCGGCGAGCAGGTGGTGCTGTGCGGCGGCCTGGTCGAGCTGATCAAGGGCGGCTACGAGACCCTGGTCGAAGCCGGCTACGCGCCGGAGATGGCCTATTTCGAGTGCCTGCACGAAGTGAAGCTGATCGTCGACCTGATCTATGAAGGCGGCATCGCCAACATGAACTACTCGATCTCCAACACCGCCGAGTACGGCGAGTACGTCACCGGCCCGCGCATCATCACCGACGAAACCAAGAAGGAGATGCGCAAGGTTCTGGCCGACATCCAGGGCGGCAAGTTCGCCCGCGACTGGATGCTCGAGAACAAGGTCAACCAGACCTCGTTCAAGGCGACCCGCGCCAAGCTCGCCGCACACCCGATCGAGGAAGTCGGCGCCAAGCTGCGCGACATGATGCCTTGGATCAAGAAGGGCGCGCTGGTCGACAAGAGCAAGAACTGACGTCTGCGCCGTCATTCCGGGCTCGCGCTCAGCGCGCGCCGCGGAATGACGAGCGAAATTCAAGCTTCGCTCGCCAAGCCAAATCTTGGACCTTGGCGGCTATGGTAGAGCGAGATCGCAAACAGCGGTCTCGCTCTTTCGTCTCGGCGAGACATTGCTCTCTCATTCTTTCCGCGGCCTGAAGCGGCTCGGCTCCTGCCAAGCACGCCGTCGCATCAGCCGGCCGGGACGGTCTGCCCACGCGGATGGTGGGCCATCGCAATCATGCGCAGCGCCAGCACGATGAGCAGCGGAAGTAGGAAGGCGGCATAGAGCGGCATCGTCGGCACGCGCTTGCCGAACGAGACCATGAACTGGAGCCAGAGGTAATAGCCGCCCACAAGGTGCAGGGCCCGCCAGGCGCGCGGGCCGATCAGTGCAGCGGTGCGGTCGAACGACGTCGCGCTCATGGCGATGATGAAGCCGTAGCCGATGCCGCCGAAGATGTAGGAGGCCGCCGAGATGGCCTCGGCAAATCCGGCCGGATCCATCCCGGCAAACGTCATGATCGCCGCCGCGTGGATGGCGTGGGAGGCCGCGAAGCTGAGGCCCAGATAGCGGCGGTTGCGCTTCTGCCAGCGCGTCCAGGCATTGGGCCATAGCCGCGCCAGCGCCGCGGCGCTGAAGGCGAGGCAGAACAACAGGAGCGAGCTTCGCGCCGTGAAGCGGATCACCATGCGAACGCCCTCGACCTCGAACTGCCGCATCGAGGCGATCCATAGGCTGAGGGTGACGAGGCTCAAGCAGAGGACGGCCAGCAGGCGCCAGCCTTCGAGCCAGCTTCGACGTTCGGACATGGCGATCTCCCTCTCTATGTAATCAGTGATTACATTTGGACGTTGCGGGCCGTCAATGGTGTAATCATCGCTTACATTCACGTTCGGGTGAGGCTAGAAGGATCCATGCCTGTCCGTCAGCCGTCCAAGCCGCGCGCGCGCCGCCCTGCCACCGAAGCCCGGCCGTACCATCACGGCGACCTCCGCCGCGTGTTGATCGATGCTGCGCTGCAACTCGCAGCGGAAGGCGCCGAAGTCTCGGTGCGGGAGGCCGCGCGCCGGGCCGCGGTGTCGCCGGGGGCGCCGTTCCGACACTTTCCCAACCGCGATGCGCTCATGGCAGCCGCGGCCGAGGAGGCGCAGCGGCGCTTTCGCGCCGAGATCGATGCGGCGCTGCGCGAGGCTCCGGCCGCCGACCCGCTCGCCCGCTTCCGCGCCTTCGGTCTCGCCTATTTGCGTTGGGCCATGCGCAATCCCGCGCATTTCGAGATCATCTCAACCGGGCGCTATTTTGCCCATGGCAGCTCGCCGGACCTGACACGAGACAACGCCGAGCTGATCGCGCTAACGGAGCAGATGCTGGTCGACGCGGCAGAGCAAGGCCTGCTGCGGTCGGCCGACCTTAAGCGTATCCAGATCGCCGGGCGCGCCCTCGTCTACGGTTTCGCCCGGATGAATCTCGACGGCCATTTCCCGCGCTGGGGCGTCGGGGAGGGCGAGATCGAACGGATGGCGGAGGGGGTGATCGACCTGTTCATCGCAGGTATCGCAAAGCCCTAGCGGGCCAACGGCTCTGGTCGATGCCGTACGGCGCAGCCCGCTAACATTAAGCGAAGGTCGGACCGCGCCGCGCGTTGCCTCTCCTTGACCATTCCGTTACAGTTTTATGACACGGTGCAGGCTTCCGGCTGCTCCGGACGCCCTGGCTGTTTTTAGGTCGGCCAGCCAGGCTTGGCATCACCGCGCCGGACCAGAAGTTGCGTGTCGTCGATGGCGTCCGCGCCCAATCCAGGTCCTTCTGCCACGACGGCCGTGCTGGCGAGCGTCGCCGCGCTCGGCATCTGGCGGCTGCTCGCGGTTGCAGCGCCGCATCTGGCGGCTCTCGCGCTGATGTACGAGACCGAGACCGATTTCGGCTCGCGTCTGACCTTCGCACTGGCCTGGGGAATCCTTAATTTCTTCTGGATCACGCTGCTGCGTCGCCCCGCGCTGTCGGGCGCGCTGTCGCTGACGATGGTCGTCGTGCTGGTGCTGCTGTCGCGGCTCAAGCACGACGTCGTGCAGATGACGGTCAATTTCATCGACCTGATGATGATCGACCGCGACACCGTCGCGTTCCTTTTCACGATCTTCCCGAATTTGCGCTGGTCGGTGATCCTGGCCGGTCTCGTCACGCTGCCGCTGATGTATGCGCTGTGGTGGCTCGATCCGTTCCGCATCCGTCGCCTGCCGGCGCTCGCCTGCAAGCTCGCCTGCCTTGCCGCCCTGGTCAGCTATTCGCTCTATCACCCGGACGAGGCCTGGCGCGGCTATTACGACGACGGCTATCTCTCGAAATTCTTCCGCTCGGGCGTCACGGCCGTCTCCGACTTTGCGCAATACGGCTTCATGGAGGCGTCTGCTTCGACCGGCGAGCGGCTCAACATGCCGCTGGTCGATGCCTGCCACCCGGCGGGCCGCCGCCCCAACATCATCATGATCCATGATGAATCGAGCTTCGACATCCGCGCCGCCCAGGGCATCAAGGTGCCGCCGCGCTATGGCGACTATTTCAAATCGTGGGACGGCAAGCAGCGCACGTTCCTCGCCGAGAGCAATGGCGGGCCGAGCTGGTTCACCGAGTATAACGTGCTCGCAGGGCTTTCCTCGCGTTCATTCGGCCGCTTCGCCTATTTCGTCACGCGCATCGCCTCGAACCGGGTCGAGCGCGGCCTGCCGCTGGCGCTGCGCCGCTGCGGCTATGACACGCTGTCGCTCTACCCCGCCCATGGCGGCTTCATGGGCGCGCGCAGCTTCCAGATGACGACGGGAATCGAGCGCTTCCTCGATTCCAAGGATCTCGGCGCCAAGGATGTCGAGCCCGACAGCTTCTTCTACGACAAGGCGCTTCAGCTGATCGGCCAGCAGCCGCCGAACAAGCCGCTGTTCGCCTTCATCTATCTCGGTGCCAACCACTTCCCCTGGGAGACCCGCTTCCGTCCCGATCTGCTGCCGAATTGGCGCGCGCCGGGCAATATGCCGTCCATCGATGAATATCTGCGCCGCCAGACCATGAGCGCAGAGCAGTACAAGGCGTTCGTTGCCGGTTTGAAGAAGACCTTTCCCGGCGAGCCATTCCTGATCGTTCGCTACGGCGATCATCAGCCGGAGTTTGCGGCTGCTATCCTCGAGCCCGGGCTCGACGAGGGCGCCATCGGCAAGAAGCTCGACGCCTACGATCCGCGCCTCTACGCGACCTATTACGCCATCGACGCCATCAATTTCGAACCGGTCGGAAGCCAGGCCGTGATGGACACGATTGACGGTCCCTATCTGCCGCTGGTGGTTCAGGAAGCCGCCGGCATCCCGCTCGATCCGTCCTTTGCCGAGCAGAAGGAGATCATGCTCCGCTGCAAAGGCATCTTCTACGGGTGCAAGGATGGCGCCGAGGCGCGGCGGCTGAATCGGCTGCTGATCGACGCGGGGATGATCCGGGGGCTGTAGCCCTTACCGTCAACCTGAGAACCCGTAGGGTGGGCAAAGCGACTTGTCCGCCGTAGCTCGGAGAGCGAAGGCTGAAGCGTGCCCACCACCTCTCACACGCAAAGACCGTCGGCACGGCGCTTACGCGCCTTTGCCCACCCTACGAAATCTCACCTTATCGCCCGCCCACCTTCTCCCACAGCCACTTCGCCACCGCATCCGGTGATGAATTCGCATCATTGCCGCTGGCGCGCAGGTTCGCCTCGCGCATGGTGGCGATGTCGATCTTGCCGAGCAATGGCTTGAGCGCCGCCTGCAGTCGCGCGTCACCGGCGCGCTTGGGCGCAAGCAGCAGGATGGCGTCGTAGGGCGGGATCGCGCGTTTGGGATCGTCGAGCGCCGTGAGCTCGTATTTGGCGATCAAGCCGTCGCTGGTGTAGCCAGCGATGACGTCGACCTCGCCGCTGGCCACGGCCGCATACATGAAGTCCGGCTGCATCTGGCGCTGGGCGCGGAACTGTAGCCCATAGGCCTTTTGCAGCGCAGCCCATTCGGGGCGCGAGAAGAACTCGTAGTCGCCGGCAATCGACAGCGTAGCCGCATGTGCGGCGAGATCGGCGACGGTTCGGATGCCGAGCGCATCGGCGCGTCGTCTTGGCATCACCAGCGCATAGGCGTTCTCGAAGCCGAGCTCGCCGAGCAGGGTGATGTTGTCCTTGGCGAGCGCCGTCTTCAATTCCGCGACCAGTTCTGCGCGGGGCTTGATGTCGGTGCGATGCAGCTGGTTGGCCCAGAGCGTACCGGAATAATCGACATAGAGATCGATGTCGCCGGCCTTCAGCGCCCCGAAGATCACGCTGGAGCCGAGGCCGGAGCGCGCCGTCGCGGACAGACCGGCGGCCTGGAGGCGATCCCTCATCAACGCCGACAGCACATATTGCTCCGCGAAGGTTTTGGCGCCGACCACGTAGCCTGACGACGAGCGCCCCATGGTCGGCACTAGCGTTGCTGCAACCAGCGCCGCGATTCCGAGCGCCCCGAGGCCGCTGCGTGCGCGGCTGCGGCGGCGCAGGCCGCTCTCGATCAGGCCGAGCAACTGGTCGACTGCGAGCGCGAGCAGGGCGGAAGCCACGCAGCCGAACAGCACGAATACCCAGTTCTGGGTCTGGAGGCCGGCGAAGATGTAATTGCCGAGACTGGTCTGCCCGATCGGCGTCGACAGCGTCGCGGTGCCGATCACCCACACCGCCGCGGTGCGGATGCCGGCCATCATCACCGGCAGCGCGAGCGGCAGCTCGACGATCAGCAGCGATTGCCGCGCGGTCATGCCGACGCCCTCGGCAGCCTCGATCAGCGCGGGATCGATGCCGTTGAGGCCGGTGATGCCGTTGCGCAGCACCGGCAGCATCGAATAGAGCGCCAGTGCCAGCATCGCCGGCAGGAAGCCGAACGCCGAAAAGGATATTCCGAACCAGGCCAGCGTGACGGAAGCAGCCAGCAGCAGCAGCGGATAGAACAGCGCGAGCAGCGCCAGCCCGGGTACAGTCTGCACGATGCTGGCCAACGCGAGCAGGATGCCGCGTGGCGCCGGACGATTGCGCGTCAGGATCGCCAGCGGCAAGCTCACGGCGAGGCCAAGCGCGAGGGCGGCGAGGCTCACCCGCACATGGTTGCCGAGGTAATCAGGCAGATGCGACAGCGCCTCGCCCCAGCGCGGATCGGTGAAGAGGCTCATGCCGCACCGCCCATCGGCAGTAACGCGTTCAGCCGCTCGACCTGGCGGCGCGGGGTACGCAACAGCTCGAGCACGTAATCGTCGCTGCTGCTCGAGAGCTCCGCAGCCGTACCCTGTGCGAGCAATCGTCCCCCGCGCATCACTGCGATGCGATCGGCGAGCAGGATCGCCTCGGTCATGTCATGGGTGATCATCACGGTGGTCAGGCCGAGCTTGCGGTGCAGCGCGCGATAATCGTCACCGAGCGCATCGCGGGTGAGGGGATCGAGCGCGCCGAACGGTTCGTCCATCAGCACGATGCGGGGCCTTGCCGCGAGCGCCCGCGCCACACCGACGCGCTGACGCTCGCCGCCGGAGAGCGCCTCGGGCAGCCGGTCGCGATGCGATGCGCGGTCGAGCTGCACCAGCTCCAGCAGCTCGTCGACGCGGCCTGCAACGGCCGCTTCCGGCTCGCCGAGCAGCTTCGGCGTGATGCCGATATTGTCGGCGACGCTCAGATGCGGAAACAGCCCGCCGCTCTGGAAGACGTAGCCGACCCGGCGCCGAAGCGCGACCGGATCGACATTCCGCACGTCCTCGCCTTCAACGGTGATGGTGCCGCTATCGGCCTCGATCAGTCGGTTGGCGAGCCGCAGCAGCGTGGTCTTGCCCGAGCCCGAGCCGCCGACGACGGCCACAAACTCACCCGCGGCGATGTCGAACGACACGTTATCGACGGCTGCAAGGGAGCCGAAGCGCTTGGTGACGTGCTGGTAGCTGATCGCCAGCTTGGAAGACATCGCAGGTGAGCTCTCTCTTCTCTTACCCTCCCCTGGAGGGCAGGGGAATCGCATGTAATCCTAAGGCATTGCGATTTGGAGAGAAATCGATTCTGA
>NZ_LFKZ01000114.1:0-55923 GCF_028128975.1 Bradyrhizobium sp. CCBAU 45321 | reverse complement strand
ATCCTGGCCAAGGGCCAGACGGTTAAGGGGCACATCTGGACCTACGTTCGCGACGATCGGCCATTCGGCGGACGGGCGCCCCCGGGTGCGCTCTATTACGCCTCGTGCGACCGACGGCAGGAGCATCCCACACGGCATCTTCAAAGCTTCTCCGGCATCCTGCAGGCCGACGCCTATAGCGGCTACAACGAACTGTATGACGCCTCGCGCGCGCAGGGGCCGATCACGTCCGCACTCTGTTGGGCCCACGCTAGGCGCCAGTTCTTCGAGCTGGCGGACATCGCGGCCAATGCGAGGCGAGACAAGAATGCCGCAGCGATCTCGCCGATTGCCCTGGAGGCGGTCAAGCGCATCGATGCGCTGTTCAATATTGAGCGCGGCATAAATGGCCAAAGCGCCGAAGAGCGTCTGCGCATGCGCAAGGAGCAAAGCGCTCCGCCTTTAACGGCATTGGAAGCATGGCTGCGCGAGCAGCGTGCCCGGCTGTCGAACTCGTCTGCAGTTGCCAAGCCAATCGACTACATGCTGCGCCGCTGGGATCGGTTCACCCGCTTCATTGATGACGGGCGGATCTGCCTGACAAACAATGCGGCGGAGCGCGCGCTGCGCGGCTTTGCCCTCGGCCGCAAGTCATGGCTCTTCGCCGGCTCCGAACGTGGTGCCGACCGCGCCGCCACCATGGCGACGCTAATCATGACGGCAAAGCTCAATGACGTCGATCCGCAAGCCTGGCTGGCGGACGTCTTGGCCCGCATCGCCGGCACCCCGCAAGGTCGGCTCAATGAGCTGCTGCCTTGGGAATGGAAGAACAGCCCTGTTCAGTCTGCGGCCTGATCGGGCCACCGCACCGCGGATCATCCCGCGGCCCTCACCGGACGGTTACGTTCTTAGGTCTGGAATGGGCGCAACAAGACCAGCCCAGCGGCTTGGGTCCGGGCATGTTCGCGCGCTTGGTGCCTCGATCAGCACTAAGCTGACGGTCATCTGGAGCACCATGCTCTCACAAGGCGTTGGAGCCAACTATAAAACACCGCCATACCCCAGCAGAGGAATGGCTAGGATTAGGGTGCCTTTGAGCTCGACGGCACGCGGGCGCTGGTCAGGGACTTGGCGGGAAGACGTCAGACCCGAACCGTAGCAGTCTCGTCATCGACCGGTAGGTACCGCAAAGCCAGCTACGGGCTTGATGTCGGCTTGCGCTATTTAGCGCGCGCAGCTGGTCGAACTGCGACGTCTCGCCGTTGAGGGTCCACAATCGGCGCGTTCGTAAGACATCAATGTGACGCAGGAGCGGACGCTAGAGCTAAGGCGGCTTCCGGAGATGGCAAAAATTCTGATGGACGGTTGCGGAGCCGACGTGCTCGGCAGCCCCACTGTCGCGTTCAGGTCGTCCGGTTGTAACCAAAGCACCGCAGCTCGGATGGGGCCCGGCTGCGCGCCACGATCAAGGCAGCAGCCTGCCAAGTCCGCGGTGAGGCTCGCCGGTCGGCCTTTTCCCGCGCGCTTCGCAATAAGATCGATCTCCTCGCGATCAGCAAATTCGCTAAAAGAACGAGAAACAGCTGGCCGGTCCGACGGCTGCGGGCTCGGCAAGCCCATTTATATCAAGACTAAAGGGCACCTGCTGCCGAGTGGTTGCGAAATCGAGATCTTTTCTCCCCTCGCAAAATCGATTGCGAGTATAACGTGCGTGCCCATTTGCTGGCCTCGAGTGTCGCTGCACCTGTCGCCGATGCGTACGCATTGGTGCCCGACATCCTGAGCCACATCGGCCAGTAGCCTATTCGTCTTTTGGAGGGTAGAGAACTGCCCGGAACACTATTCGGATCGATCTCATGTAGATTATCGATCACGGCCGGGATCTTGTTGGTGTTTTTCTCGCATCGGGCATAGCTGTCGAAGGTGCTCCTGCGAATGTGGTAGGCGTTGCAAGCAACCGCTCGGCAGCCCGAGCGGAACGGCGCGCGCGACCTCCGCGAATACTTGCCCTCCATTGCTAAGCCGTAGCGCATCAAAGGAGCGGCGTGTGACGCGCGCCAAAAGCGGCACGCCAGATCGGCCGGCTTCAAGGGTCAGAACCAAGGTGACCTCAGCCTCGCCGTGCGGCAGAGAGGCTTTTCTGCGTGCTGGAAAAACATTGAGGATAGAGCTTGCGCGCCGAGGTTCGCGCGCAATGCTGACGTCGTCGGCAGCGATGCGCAGCCGCAGCTGCGCGCCCGGTGTAAGCGGCACTCCAGGTATCAGAAAGCGCACAGCTTTGAGGCGGAGCATGATCAGCCCATAGCGCCCGTCATACCCGCCGACCGTAGTATCAAGACAGACTGCCGCTTCGCCCCGCCTGGCAAGCGCCGCATCGCTCTGAATGACATTGAGCGGACCGGCCGTAGTCACGGCGCCACCCTTCATCATCACGAGATAATCGGCAAAACGCTCGATATCAGCGATGTCATGGCCGAAGTAAATCATCGGCAATGGAAGCGTTTGCCGCATGCGCTCGAGAAAGGGCAGGATCTCGCATTTGGCGGAGCGGTCGAGCCCAATGAGTGGATCGTCCAGCAAGAGTAGCCGAGGCTGGCCCAACAGCGCACGGCCAAGGGCGAGTCGCTGTCGCTCCGCTCCGGAAAGATCTGATGGCAAACGCTCGAGCAGTGGCGCCAAGGCGAGCAATTCGACCACACCATCAAAATCGATCAGTGCCTGTTCCGATTTGGACGCGTTGTATAAAACGGTGTGTCGTACAGACAAATGAGAAGAGAGAATCAGTAGGCGAAATACAAATGCGACGTGACGAAGATGAGTCGGTCGAAACGTAGTCTCATCCTGCCAAATCTCCCCATCAATCGCACAGAATCCATTCGGCAGGCGCTGGACGCCAGCGATGCAGCGCGCGAGTGTAGTTTTGCCGCACCCGGGCGGACCAAGAATCGCTGTGACGCCTTTGGCTGTACGCTGAATTGCGTATCTAGCAAAATGCTTCCGAGAGAGCCGTTGAAGGCAACTTCGATATAGCCCTTTTTGGCTTCTCTGATGAACCTTAGCATGTGCTGTATCTTCTCAGCTAAGTCAGGAGGCCAATGGCTGCAGTGGAGCTGATCGCCATGCTTCCAACGATCCACTCTATCCCGCGGCAGCACGGGCTTTTCTGCTCGCGTGAGGGCCTAGGGTAGGGGGCGGACTGCAGATTGGTATCAAGACCGGAGTCTTGTTGAGCAGCTCCGCGCCGCTAGGATTGTGGCAATCGGACGTTGCTCGCTGCACTTGCCATTGAGAGGTAAGCGCCCTTCCAGCAGCGCAAGGTTGTCAGTCTGCTTGGCGGGCCGAGCGCATGTTCGAATAGCGCGGCTTGAGAGGCTTGGCGGTAAAGCTGTCCGATCACGCCAGAGCCGAATACTGGCTCGGGGCCAGAACTCGGCATTACGGATCCCACAGCTTCGCGAGCCGATTCGAAGTTTGCGTCCGTCGCCACAATGGTGGCCTTTGCACTCTCAGGTGCGAGTAGCATCAAAGCTAGATCGATCATGATGAATCGAATTAACTTCATTGGAATCCCGGCTCCGCCGCGACCGCTTCCTTCGCGGCAGCTTTATCCTTACCCAGCAATCGGCGTGCCGTTTTAAGGAATACCTGGCCGGCTAGTGGCAAGGGAGGCTTTGCATCGGTCTCCACCCTGCGTCCTAAATCGCCGCATTGTAGGACCTTGGACGTTCGCGTCGCCAACCGCACATGCAGGAGCTATGAGATGGCACCTGAGGGTGAAACCATGCCTCTCGCATTGGAGACGGTGCTTCGGCGAATGTGCGGCCGTAAAACGCGTCAGTGATACACAAGTCGCTGCCTCCGGCTGGCGCACCTTCCGATCTGCGCGAAGGAGAAGGTTGGCAGCCTCTCTTCGAAAAAGCGCTGATATGAGATGATATGTGCTGTCCGCGCGCTCAAAGTGCTTGAATCGCCCGTAACGTCAGGATGTAGGCATTGCGAAGCAAAACGCCATATTGGGAGCCAACATCGGCACACAAGCGCTAAACGGCCGGATCTCTGTTTGATCCCGGTCCTCGCAATGCGTGTTGCGCCTAGCGGGACGATGATTCGGGGCGCCGTTATCATTGCGGCGCTCGGAACAGTGAGCCAGTGGCTGCCGAAGCGCTCGAATCCGGTAAACAGATCAGCCTCGCGGGGCAAAGAAAAACAGTTGAGAGGTTTGGTGAATCAAGAGCGACGAATGGGCTGGACCTGCAATGCGCATCGCTATTCGGCCGTCCTCGCTGCGATCGCGATCGCAGCGACGTGGTGCACAGGATATGCTCGCGCGCGAGATCGTCGGGCCGAGGAAGTCTTGGTGTCGTGCAAACCAGACGTGATCCGCTTCTGTGACCGCTTTACAGGCCGTAACGATGCTGATGTGGCCATGTTTTGTCTTACGGAAAACTTCAAAAACTTACGCCGCGAATGCCGACGCATGATGCCTACCGCCGCCGCGGACAAAAGCGACCGGTCGAGACAATCTCTCAACAGGCGTCCAGTAGGCCTTCATCCAGAGTGAGGCACGGCAGTTGCGAACTCGAACGATAGTGAGGTGTTCAGCCTGACCGGGCCCGGGGTTTGACCAGCTTGGTGGCTGCAAGTTGATCGGACTGAAGGATCAGCCTGCCTCGCGCAGCTCAACTATCTGAGGACTGATCCGTGGATCGATTGGCAGCAGTTGCGCTTCAAACAGCGCTGCAGCCATACGGCGACTTCGAGGCTTACGTGACGTTGCTATGGGTTCGCTGTAACGGGTCCGAACGACAACTGCGTAAGCTGAGGAGGGAATGGCCTGACATATGCAAGAATTCCGTACTGCTCACCAATCTATACCGTTATGGTCGGCGACTAGGCGTTTTTTGGGCAGGTAAGCTAAGCGGTAGTGACGGGCAGACGATTCGCCGGAATATTAGCGTTGGAGTTGGTTTCCCTTAGATTCTCAGCTTGGAACTACCTTGGGCTGGACTGCCGGGCTCAAGGTAATAGAGTGCGCTAGGAAAACATCTTTTGTTAGCCGCTGATCGACTTCTCGAGGCAACCGCTTGATGCCATTGCGGCGTTTTCGATGGGCGCTCCAGGGGAGTCGCTTCGCCCGAACGTGGTACTCTTGAAAGAATACACTTCAGAGCTCAGGGCTAAAGGGAAGGCCGTCGATACGAGTCGTTCAAAGGCAGAAAGCTGTTCATGCAGACGCTTCTCCACGGCCTCCCGCTCCGCGCCAAGCAGACCAGTGCCAAGTAATCGACGGCAGCGCCAGATTTCGTTTCGCAACCATCTGATCTCACTTAATGTATCATCAATCGAAGTCATCACTGATATTCGTCCCTGGAGTATCAAGCATGGCGATCGTCTGAGCGGCCGTTGCTTGGCTCCGCATTTCTGCCGAATAGTTGAGCTGAGGACTTACGACTTTCCGCCCGTTGTCCCCGAGCAAGATGTGTGCAACTCTTACCAATCAATATCACCCGACACCGCGCGTGTGACGACTAATCGCGGCGGATTTTCGCGATTTCACGGCGCCCCGATCGTGTGTCCTGCATAATTTCAGCGCTCCACAAGCTTGGTTGGCCGACGAGCAGTTAAGTAGATCCGGCGTGCTATAGGCATTCACAATCGCTTACCCGATAACTAATCCATGGGCGAGGTGGAGCTTATCCACAACATGGGAAAGCCATGAGAACGAATTGTGAGGAACGCAAACCAGCCTGAGTGCGATCCACGGCACGCGCCAGCCAATCAAGAAGCGAACGCGGTTGCGATCTTGGTAATACAAGGTAAAATGTCGATGGACGCAGTGTCGAGCCAATTGAGCATTCCACAGACGGTCATTGCCATCGACATCGGCTGTGCACGCCTCAGAAGAGCGATTGAATAGCTTGAATCCCACGCTGCGCCAGGTTTTAGCGTTGTTGATGCGCCACAGATAAAGGTTGGCAGGCGTTGACGTCCCATCGCAAGTGGAGATCACGGCGACGACCTGTTGATTTCCAGTTTTCTTGCCTGCGGGCGATGGCCAGGAAGGCCATTTCGATGGTCGGCACGGGGCGCCTGGCCGGCATCGTCAAGTACAACTTGACGGTTGGAGCCGCGAGATAGCGTGGATGATGGAATGATGCGGGCAATAGGATGTGTCTGACCCAGCCTAGCCACCCCTTAGCTGGTGCAGGGAAAACGCGCTGGGTGAACAGCCAGCTCGCGAGCAAAGTACTCCAGCAGACGGTTCATCTATCCAGAGGCGGCGACAGGCAGCACTGATAGCGGCACGAGCGCTGCGGCGACAGCTTGGGAGGTCTCATGTCCGTTCAGACCAGCCTCGCGAGGGCGCTAGGCGAAAGCGATCGCGCCAGCGACATCGTTGAATTCTCAACGGTGGTGGTCACGCGCGACAAGCAACTGCGCAACGTGGACCATTCGATGTTCCAGCAAAAGGCGGAGGCTGAGTTTCCGATCTAAAGTTCTGCCGAGTTTCGAGGAAATCCGCGCCGGAGGGTCGTGGTGTTAGGCTGTCTGCGGCCATTCTGACCGGGATGCGCCGCCTGAATGTCGACAACAATAAGCTGGCAAGCCTCCCCGACGCCTTCAAAAACGGTTCAGGAGTTGGACGCGCGCGGTAACCGCCTGACCCACCTGCCCCGGCTTCCGGCCGGGCTCCAGCGTCTGAACGTCGAGTACAATCAGTTGGCGGACCTGCCCGAGCCTCTCCCGGCCGAGTTCGAATGGCTCAGCGCCAGCCACAACCGGCTGACCAGCCTGCCTGAGGCCGTCTCGCACCAGCTGCTATGGTTCGGTGCCAGCAACAATCTGCTGACCAGCGTGCGCGAGACCCTGCTGACGCACCTAGGCCGTGAGTCGAGCGTTAATCTGGAGAATAATCCGCTCGCCGATTGGGTGCAGGCCGGCCAGGCAACAGCGATGCCGGACACTATGCCGGCCCTCAGGTTTTCTTCTCGATCACCGCTGGAGCGGTGGAAGTTCAGCCGCGGCCGCTACAAGAGGTCGCCGCGGACTGGCTCGAGGGCGAGCCCACGGCAATGGCCACTTGGCAGCACTTCGCCCATGAGGCGGGGGCCGCGGACTATGCACCGCTTCCTCGATGGGCTCCGGGGCACCGTGAACTAACATCATGAGGCGTTCCGCCAGGCGGTCGCCGAAGATCTGCGGCAGGCAGCCTTCAGGCCGCATTTGCGCGAGCAGTATTTCGAGATGGCTTCGGGAGCGAACGCGAGCTGCGAAGATCGCATTACTTTGGTCTGGAACGGCATGCGGACTGCACGCCTGAACGCTGATATCGAGGACGGCGTCTATGACGGGCGACTGGGCGAACTGCTCCAGAACGGCCGCGTCATGTTTCGCTCGGAACGCTTGAGGGGATCGCGCGCGAGAGGGCAATTCACTTCGTCGTGCCGATCCCGACGCAGATGTCGATGAGATCGAGGTCTACCTTACCTACCAGACCCGGCTGCGCGACGCGCTGGAGCTGCGGCACACCGCTCCCGACATGCGCTTCATGAACGTCTCTCACGTGACCGAGGGCGATGTGGCCAGGGCCGAGGCATCGGTGCGGGAGCAGGAAGCGGCGGAATTTCCGGACTATTTGGCAGCGTGCTGGCAACCAGGAACGCGTGGTGAGGCGCATCGCACCCCAAGACTATGCTGAAATGCAGGAGCGGCTCGTCGAGGCGATGAGCGTACAGTTTGAAACCCGCTTGAGCGACTGGCCGAGCATGGTCTAACAGGCGACGCCGATGCCGAGCGGGTCCTCGGCGCCCACACACGAGACGAGATCGCCGGCGAGATCAAAGGCGCGGTCATGCATCAGGTGCTCGGAGAATTCGACCTGAAGCTATGAGCGGCTCCCGAAGGAAGACCTCTTCGATCCGCCTAGCCGCTCACCAGCCAAGGCTGCTATCGTTTCTTGGACAGGCCGCCTGCATCAGCCATTGGCGAATGATCTGCCGTCAATTGCCCTCGCGCTGCCCGTGCGCACGATCGTAAGGTGGAGATCCAAGCGAACAGTCGTATACCGCAATTCATGCGTTCGCGTTGCGAACGCCATTGAAGTCAGCGGTCAACGACCACTCATAGGCCGGACGAATAGATGCGGATCAGAGCGAACTTTCAAGTGGCCCTTGTGCAACGTAGGCTATCGATATCCGTTCCCCGCCGACGATCGGACCTTCGCTGCGTCACACTCGAATCCAGATCGCGAAACAGGCTGTAATTCCGTCGGATCCATTGATGCAGCTCGGTGGACCAGTCCTTCTCGTTGCGCAGATATCCAGTGAAGGAAAAGCTAAGCCGGTCTATATATCGTTTGAGGAACAGCGGAAGTGCGGGAATCCGAATCACCCGCTCGTGATCCATCGCTTCCGGTAATTCGCCGCGCAGCACGAATTCATTTTGGACGGTGACCAGCGACGCCGGCGGAATTCGCCGCCGCAGCATTTCATAAGCGCGAAAGGAGATGCGGTCTGCGCCCGCGACGAAGAGGATGATAGGGGCGACATAGCAGCGCGCCGTCTCCTTCATGAAGCCTATCTCCTCGCACATCTTGAAGAATTCGTCGAAGGCGTGAAAGCCGAGGTCAATTACCTTGGGTACCCGATCGTGGATGATCAGAGGGTCCATCAGCTGCATCTTGCCGTAAGTGTCGATCACATCCGCGGTCTCCGTGATGTTGGGGAGGTAGTCGAGCAATGACGGCTCTTTCAAGTTCACATCGAACGATAGCGTTGCGCCGTTTTTCAGCAGCAAGAACTCGCTCATAGCCCGAGCGATGAGGGTTTTACCGACCTGCGGGCTAGGAGAGCAGATGATGTAGATGGGGGTCGCTAACATAGCCAGCAGATCAATTTCGTTCCGTACGTAGGCCCGACCGGAGCTCGCCGGATATGCCGCTACTTTTCGCCGGCCCGGGTGGCGGACTTGGCCCCCGCCAATTCCGTCAAGTTGATGCGATCGAATTCGCTCCAGACATTTGCCAGCCAGTGCCGGACATAGCCGCGCAGGACGAAGGAGTTGTTCGCAGGTTCATCGTTCCGTCCCTTGTTTGCCACGAAGTCTATGAATGGGATGGATGCGACTTCCACCTGCTCATAGGCCATCTCGTTGAGCTTCGGTATGGTCAGCTCAGTCGCATGTTTGATGCGGTGAAAATAGGAATTATAAGTCGCTTGATCCCACTGGAAGAATTGAGTGTCGTTGATGAAGTTCTTGACGAGGTAGTACTTTGCGCCGCTCATGAAAGTCGCGGTTTCCGCGATCTCGTCTAGCGAAGCGATGGATGATCCCAGGATGTGGAACACGGCGAATGTGATCTGGCCAGACCGTGCCGAGTCCAAAAAGCCGATGTCGCGCAAGGAAGCTAACGCAGAAGACAGTAGTCCTGCGCGAGCATCGATGACAGTGACGGATAGCCCTGAGTTCAAGGTATCGAAGATCTTCATCTGGTCCGCCGTCGTGGTCATGTCGACGATCTCAGTGATCTCGGGATAAAAGCGCTTCAGCGTTCCGCGGGGCGACTCTGTGTCGAATGCGCGTGTTTGCACGTTGTTGACGCTGAAGTAGTCCAGTAGCGTTCGTGATACGGTCGTCTTGCCGACTCCTCCCTTGTCCGCGCCGACCACAATTACAACTGGCTTCACCATAGAAACATCTCCTGAGACACTCGCCATTGCCGCGCGCAAGGTGCGCAATCGGCGCGTCTCTGCTTTGGGCGCGATCATGGCAGAAAGAAGGGGCAATGAACCTTCGATGCTGGAGCTCTGCAACTGATAAACGTTTTCAACATTAAGCGAGTGACGTGGTCCGATGATGCAGGCCTGAGAATGGAAGTAATCACTTGTATTGGTGATCTACGTGAGGTTTGTGGGCAGCTGGAATGCGCGGGCCAAGAATCAACTGTCCGCCTGTGGTGATCGTTGTGATGCCATAGGTTATCTATGGATGCCGTCGCTGCCGCTATCTACTTTTCATGAAGCGACGGAAACTAACGTAGCGTCAGATTGCGAGCTCGGGATGCGACGCGGTGCGACTATGGCTTGGCAGACCACAAAGCCCTGCTGGATTAGATGGTCGTCTCTTCGGCGGAGAGAGAAGCGGCTGGTAAATTCCTGAAAGATGACCCTGAACGACCGAGCTCTCACTCTCACTCTGGTGATGAATGTCGGGATATGCGAAGGCTGAAGCGCGTTGGTGACGCAATAGCAACCATGCATCGCTCTGCGGCGAGATTATCGGGCCACGGAGAACAAGATCGAATCCGGAGCGGGGCGCCGGCGGACGGCCAGCATCGGTGGGGAAGCGATATCGGGCGTCCGAAAGAAGCGCGCGTCTGGTGGCCGGCACGGCGATCTTTGTCTTGGACACAGAGTTCGCCGAGCGACGTCCTATGGATCGAGAAGGACTTATTGGAATGAACGGTAGCCATGGCGGTGCGTACTCTCGGTGGCCGCTTCCTTGAAGCGGCAGACAGTGTACGCTCCGGTTTTAGAGCGCCCACTTTGATTACCCTGAAGATCCAACCCGGATTGTCGCCTTGTTTAAACGCGTTTGCGCAAAAAGCGGCCTCGAGAGTCACGACGGGTGTGCGATGATCCGGGATCACGACGACCTGCAGGCCGTTCCGCAGCGTGAAGTTTGGTGGTCGATCTGATTTGACCGTGCCGGCAGAGACGCTAGCCTCGTCAGGAAGGTGTAAGTCGGTGCCATTCTCCGTTGTGCGCTCGACCGCCGGGGCGGTGCGCGTCGTCGACTCCGAGGCTTCAGCGGCGGTGCCTGCCGCCTTGCCGGTGACCGAAAGCCGGTTCTTCATGGCATCGCCTTTCGCTCCATAGTTGTCATTATGGTAGAAGATCCGACACGGCACGGAGCCGTGTCTCGTCTTGGCAAACAGTGGAGCGAAAACCGGACCAATCGCCGGCCTCGCGTACGGCACACAGCGACGTTGCGCACAACGCGTCAGGAGAACTTCGCCCAATGGAGACTTCAGGTCAATCGAGCGCGATATGACGCCGGCACAACACCCGGCAGGCTCGCCCTCACACATCTCGCTCTAGAAGATGAGTAGCTTGACAATATTTCTCATGGACGCGAGCTGGAAGTCGGCGAGCAGCTCCTCGGAGTACACTGCGCCGAAGTAGTCCAGGACGAAGGTGCCAGAATAGCGTAGATTATCGGTCGCGCGGATCAGGTTATCCAGTGCGAGCCTGACCTCACCAAAGTTGATCTGGCCAATCGCTCTTCATGTGGTGCGTGTACGCTCTACATAAAGTCATAGTCATCATCATACGGATCGTTCGCGGGCTTTGCCATACTTTCGGTACACGTGGCATTGCTGCTATTGTCTTCAGTCGCGGCAAGATACAAAGGCGGTTTACCCGCTCGCTGCCATTTGCCTTCTTTGTTCTTCCATTTGTCTTCGTGCTTGGTGGGATCGAGCACCATCATCGAGTCGCTTACCTCAAGAAAGCCCAACGCTGCTGCGCGGGCTTTCGCTTCCGGATTGGAAGAGTGGGAGAGAACAAGCGGTTTGTTACCATCGATCTGGAGCTGATGTTCAAGCAAGATATCGCCCGCGTTATCGACGAGCGGATGAGTAACCCTGAAAGCTGTCGTTGAGGTGATTTGATCTCGCCCAGGAAATTGTTTGCGCCAATCATCGTTGCCCTTGAACAGCTCACTCATGCGACCTCCGGGTTCCGTTCTCAGAAGCCCGACGCTCTTATTCGCGAGCTGATAGCTGAAAAATCGCGCTTTCTCCGAAATAGACTTGGTGCCGAAGCGAAACGCGGTGTCCGCTGTGCGTTGAGCCTTTTGAGACACCCAGCGAGAGTATCTCTGCGGATTAGCAGCAATATCCTCTATGTCTGCTCCATAAAAGTCCACCAGCTTCCTCTCGAATGAAGATCTTGAGATTTCAACGACCGGCGGCTCTTCAACCAGCGCGTATGGCGGAACTGGCGGCGAACTTGCATCAGGAGAGGAGATCGATGGCGCCAAATTCAGACTAGAGAATACATCCGAGAACCTTTGGCGATCCGTGTAGGAGGAAGAGTCATCGGTCGCGCTCGTTCTCATTTCATCGGGCTCGGAAGCACGTTCGCTACTAGATAGATTGATGATGTGATGAAACATAACACTTTCTATTTGTATCGACGGGGGCTGCGCTGGTTGAGGTTCCGCGTTCATAGTAAGCCCAGCTGTCGGCAAGCTGAGCATCACTTCGCTATTCCGCCCCGCTCTTTATCGCCACGCTATCTTGAACGAGCCAATGCGTGCCGGCCGCCCGCCTGCGGTGCTGGGCTGGCATCGCCGGCCTCCGTCTTGCGTTCAAGGGCGAGGGACAGTCCGAAATTGTTGCGCAGCATCGGGTTTGCGGGTTCCGCTGCGAGAGCTTGGCGGTATAGTTCTTGGGCCTCCTGATGGCGGCCCTCGTGATCGAGAACAACCGCTTTGGCATTCAATGCGCGCAGGTCGCCAGGGGCTGCCAATAATACGCCGTCGAGCACCTCGAGCGCATCATTCGGACGGTTGCCTGCCAGCAGGGCTCGCGCAAGAGGAATCGCCGCATCGATGTTGTTCGGCTGTTGCTTCAATGCATCACGCAGAGCTCCTTCATCAGGATCTTGGCCGAGCGCGTGCGAAATGCGCTCGCGCACCGCAGGGTCGATCTCTTCGCTGTGTGCGAGGTCAGATGTGGACGTCTGCTGTGGTGAAAGGCTATGCTTATCTGGGGCAGCGCAGCCAGCGAGCAGCACAGTAGCCAGCATCGCAAGCAGAGCCGGCCGCGGCCCTGGACTGGCGGAGCACAAATACCGGCGGCACCTGATTCTATTTGATCTCATAGGTTAGTCACGAGGAAGCGCTGCCCATTCTTAGTTTGCAGCTGTGAGAAGCGAGGAAGGCGCCTTGGGAAGCTTGACGGATCCAATCGGTTGGACCGTGAAGTCGGCGGCGAGATCTTGATACGATAGAACAGGCAGGTCGATCCCGTTGCGCGTGAGAAAACCGCGTACGAAACGCCGGATATCCATCGACCCAAGGACGACAGGCTGGCTCTTACTTTGCGCGATGGTCGCATGGATCTGACGAAATTGTGCAAGCAGCTTTTCGCTCTGCCATTCATCCAAAACGAGGTATGGGCCGACGGCCGTTTCCCGTACTGCGCCGCGGATGATTTCCTCGCTCTCACGCTCGATGATAAAGGCGACCACGACGCGATGGGCGTTCGCATACCGAAAGCAGATTTGCCGCTTTAAGGTAGCACGAACGTATTCGGTGAGCAGGACGGCGTTTTGCTCGCGTTCGCTCCATTCTGCCAATGCCTCCAGGAGCAAGCGGGTATTGCGGATTGGAATGCCTTCATCGAGCAATCGGCGCAGGACCTCGGCGATCCGGGGGACGGTGGCCGTACGCAGCACCTCCTTCACCAGGTCAGGATATTCCTGCTCCATCCGGGCGAGCAATTGGCGGGTTTCCTGGATACCCACCAGGCGCTGTGCATAGCGTGTCAATGTGGAATGGAGACGTAAGGCAAGAACTTCGCTCAGCCGATGATATCCGATTCCGGCGGCCTTGAGGGCCGCTGCATGCCGTTCTTCGATCCAGACCCGATTCGTTTCCGGGTCTTGCTGAAAGGGGATGCCGCTCAACTCGATGTTGGCCACATCGTCGTTGAGCGCCAGGTGCCCGGGATTGATCACATCGCGCTCAACTGGCACACTATCGACATCCACCCTGAATTGCGACGAGGACAAGCTCTCGCCGATCTGGGCCGGGATGCGCGGAATGGTGATGCCAAGGTCCGCCGAGACGAGCCTTGAAACACGCGAAATGCTCTCTTCCAGCTCGTCTTTGTCGATCGAATCCGTCAGGTTCGGTGCAAGGAACAACGCGATCGGAAGTGCTTCCGCATGCACCGGCTGCTTCTGGGCCGCTGCGGGTGCCGGCGCCGAAGCAGCGACGCTAGCTCCTATTTTAGCGGCAGGCTTGTCGCCTTTGCCGACCTTGGCGAAGCTTGCCGCAGCGAACAGGACGGCCAGCACGAAAAACGGGGGCAAAGGAAAGCCGGGAACGAGCCCCATGAATACCAAGACGCAGGCGGCTAGCCTAAGCGCCTGCGTACTTGCGGTAAGTTGGTGAACGATATCGGCGCCGAGTTTGAGCTTGGAGGGCCCGTTGACGCGCGTGACAATGGTCGCAGCGGTAATTGACAGCAGCAACGCCGGAATCTGCGAAATGAGCGCATCACCGATCGTCAAAAGCGTATATTGATGCAGCGCGTCATCGAGCGACATACCTTTTGAGAGCAGACCGATGCTGATTCCGCCCAGCATATTGATGCAGATCACGATTAGCCCGGCGATCGCGTCTCCCTTAACGAACTTCATGGCACCATCCATCGCGCCATGAAGTTGACTCTCTTGCTCCAAGGCGGCACGTCGGCGACGTGCTTCGTGCTGATCGATGTGGCTGTTGCGCAGTTCCGCATCGATCGCCATCTGTTTGCCTGGTAGCGCGTCAAGGGTGAAGCGCGCAGACACCTCTGCGACGCGTTCGGCACCCTTGGCAAGAACCATGAATTGCACCATGGTCACGATCAAGAATATGACGATTCCGACCGCGATATTCCCTGAAATGACGAAGTCGCCGAATGTGTGAATGATGCTGCCGGCGTCGCCCTCGGCAAGGATCAGCCGCGTTGTTGCTATCGTTAGCGCCAGTCGGAATACGGTGGAGATCAGGATGACGCCCGGTAAGGACGAAAAATCAAGCGGTGTGGTGAGATAGAGGGCAACCATCAGCAGCAATATGGCAAACCCAAGATTGAAGCCGATCAGCATGTCGATCACGATGATTGGGATTGGCATGATCATCATGCCGATCGCCAGAAGCAGCATCAAGGCAACCATGAAATCCGGGTGGGCCGGAGCGCGCACGATGAAGTCACGCAAGACGTTGGCCATGATAGATCCCTATTGCTTTTTGATGAGGGCCCTGCCCGCGCGCAGTGACACATAGCGCTGGAAGACCTCGCGAGCCTCGGGCATGCGGCCAGCGTGACGCAGGGCGTGGCTGCGCAACAGGGTCATCGGTATGCGGGAAGAGGGTTGCGTATCGAGTGCGTCCAGCCGGTCCAACACGTGGAGTGCTTCGTCGCCAAGGCCCTCGGAGATTAGCGTGTAAGCTAGGATGCGGAGTAAACCGACGTCGTTGGAATGCTCGCGAGCTGCAATTCGCAACAGAGCCAGACTCTGTGCGCTCTGCCCGCACGCGAGATGTACATACGAGAGCGCACAAAGCAGGTCGCGCTCCGGCCCGGAGATCGACAGAATATCGCCGGATTTGGAGACTTCTGGCTCCAGGGGAGCGGGCACATGCTGCAATCCATCAGGATCGGCCATGGCTAGCCCTTGATTAAGCTGTTTTGATTTTGCCGGAGCATTAATAGCCGCTGTAGTTCCTGCTGCAGGATTGCCAAACATTCTCGCGCCGTTTTGTCATTCGGCGTCGCCTCCAACGTTCGCGTCAAGCGCTCCAGAAGAACACCATGCTTGTCGGCGCGCAGTACGTCCGGATGACGGAGGCGTGGAACGACGAAGGAGAGTAGTCCGCGGGACAGATTGGGACCATAGAGCGAAGCCAATACCGCGCGCGGATCTAGCTCATTTGCCCCTGCTTCGCTTTCGAATAGAGTGACGCGCTGGATGGCGCCGACGGAGTTGACCTCGAGCGCCGCTTCGCTCGCACCATCAATTGGCAGATCATGCGTAACCGCATCCCGCCACGACGCGCGCTTCGTGCCGCTATCCGCATGGACGCCTCCGACTTCGAGTTTATCACCTCGCGAGGGAGGCGAGCCGATGACCGGTGCGTGCTGGCCCGCATCTAATCCCTGCGATGAGGTGCCGGGCCCTACAGAGTGCTGGGGCAGCCTAGCCATCGCCTTCTCCTTCTTTCTTGCAGGGTAGAGACTTTAATATGGCAAAGCAGCAGATCGGCCGTTGCGACTGAGCAGAACACGTCCATCCTCAATTCGATCAACGGTCCATCCATTACTTAAGAGCGCGCCGACGAAATACTTCTGTCCGGCAATAAGCAGATAAGGTTCGCTTCCGCGCCAGACGGCTTGGACAGCAATCGAAGACGGCATCTTCTCCTCTTTCACCGTGACAGCATTCACAAGGGTCGTGGTACCGTTGGTTTGGCGATCGAACCATTGCTGGATTTCTTTCCATTTTGCGACGAGGTTCGGCGCAATTGTGCCTTCCGCGGTCACAACGCCGGGGCCGCGCCCGATCTTAACGTCAAGAAGGCCCGCTCGTTCGATTTCTTGCCGCAGCGATACGGCCATTTCATCAGCAGCTCTCGGATCGAAATGATCGACGGTTGGCTTAGTGGCAATCTCGACGGCGCGCGACGACTGGGTACTTGGCACCACCGCCCTATCGCCGGGGGAGAGGATAATTGAGACGGTGCCGATCACGACAGAGCTGAGCAGAACCAGGCTGAGTGCGATGATCGAGCTGCGAGAGCGCTTGCTCGAAGCAACTGGCTGGACATCCTCTGTCGACCAGCGGATGGACATCGCACCAGCATGAATGACCGCGGGTAGGGGCACTCTGACGCTCTCACCTGAAGTGATGCTCGCGAGGCCGTCTATGCTGATATTGGCGGCGAGCGCCTCGACTTCAATCGAATCGCGCTGCGCGATGATCCGAAGGTGATGCGGTTCAAGCCCTTGTTCAACGAAGATCATGTCGGCATCGAGGCCGCTGCCAACAATGCTTTCGCCGCCCGCTGCCTTTCCCTTGAGCCCGGTATAGAGCCCCGAAAGCACCTCGAACTCGAGCGAAACAGAGTCGTTCACGATAACCTCCTGAATAACGAGAGAAGCCGTACGGCAGTGCCGTACGGCTCATCCAGATTTCGTCATTCACAGCGCGGCGACGGTAGCAACGCGGTGAGCCACCCGTCTTGCAGAACTACTGAACGCGCTCGTCGGCGACCTTCTTCTCGGACGAGAGTTCGGTCGTGATTCGACGCATTGCCACGGCCTGGGCCTGAACTTTCTGGCTAACACGCTCGAATTCAGCCATCTGGTTCTGGAAGCCCGTATCGCCCGTCGGCTGGGCACCAGCAGCGCCGCCATTTCCGCCAACATTGTCAACTGCCATGTCTACTTACCTTTCTGTTAGGATAACCTTGGTTCTGACTTGTTACGAGTTGTGGGCCGGCGAGATGATCGCAGGAATCGAAAGGAACATGGGCGTACCGCCGAGCGTGCTGAGCCCAAGGTTCAGCTCCGGGCTCTTGCTGAGAGTATCTGACTTGGGTTGTACCTCGCTCTTGTCGCCGGCGTCTTTGTCGTCTGCGGCCTTATAGTGGTTACCCTCGTCGGGCACCGAGGTGTGGACCACCTTGTCAAAGACCTTGTCCACGGTCCCGCCCAGTGCCGAACCAATGGCCGCTCCGGCAGGACCGCCAAGGTATCCGCCGGCAGCGCTTCCGATCATTTCTCCGATCATCGCATTCTCCTATCCTCGTCTTGTTGCGCTCAATAGACGACTGCTCGCCTAGATTTCAGCGGCCTCATGCTAGGGGCGCTAGCTTTCGAAAAGCTGACGAGCCTCATGTTGAGGCGAGTGGGTTGATCTTTTGCGGCAGCCTTGCATCTGCTCGCAATCACCGGCTCGCCCGGGCGTTCCCAGCCCCGCCTATAATCGGCTTGGCTCAAGGCCGGGTTGGATGGTGCTTAGCTGCGCGTTCAGGAATGAGTTTACCTTGCGGACCCTGCACAGGCGCGTGGCCTGCCGGATAGAGCGCGGAAGCGGGATAAGGTCATAGAGTTGTGCGGGTCTCAGTCCGCGCTTGACTCGCTTGGCTAACATGGGCGGCTTGCGAAAAATCAGGTTCCGTGAAGATCCTAATGCCGGAGAGACTGGTGCGCGCGCGTGCTCAACCGATCGATCGCTGCTCGCAGATGATGTGCACGACCGGCGGGAGCGCTGATTGCGCGGGGAGGATGAGATGACTGGTTGATGACCGGCAGACGTGGCGTATCGCGAAGACATAGGGGCACATCTGGTACCAGACGATTCTTGCGGACAGGTGCGTTGAAGCTTGCGATACAGCTTAGCGAAGGATGCGTCTCGCACATGCGATCGATGTCAAAGTGCGTGCGGCTTCGCTCGCTCATCGTCGTCAGCTTTTCGACAGGTATTCGGGCTACAGTCTTTGTGAGTTAAATGCGGTGATGTGATCGTGCGGTTACCGTGGTGCGGCGAGAGGAAGATCTCATTAGGGCTGGTGGTTCTGGCAAGAGAAGCAGTCGTTCGTTCGGATGAGCTAATGGTGCGTTCTCATGCAAATCGAAGCTGCGTACCTTGGTTGACTATGCGTAGCGCTCGCAGTTTTACAGATTTCGTCTATGCAACAGGAGTAAACTAAATGCCGTATCTTCCCGTGGCCGGTCTTCCGGTGGTGGGCGCGCCCGACTCGATGAATGGAGTGGTGCCAGAAGGCGCGGTTGTCACTCCCGCCTTCAACGCCTTGTTGGGACAGTATGCTCCGGCGAGCTACCAGTACCTACCGGTGGCCTCACCAGCCCTCGTCAGTTCGGTCGCCGTTCCCGTCGTCGTGACGCCAGCCGTCGTTACGACCCAGGCGTACATGATGGCGCCTCCTCCTCCCACCATGCTGATGAGCCAGCTGAATCAAAATTCTGAGCCTGCTGTGGATCCGGTGTGGACGCATGAGGTCAAGGATGGCAAGGCCACGATCAACCTTGGTGACAAGTACACGATTACGGCCAATGAAAAGGATGGCACCTGGACAGTTCGCAACAACCAGACTGGTCATGTCACGGTAATTCATGGCGATCCCCACGTTGATGCCGACGGAGACGGCAAAGATGACTTCGATTTCAAGAAGGATATGACGTTTCAGCTCGACGACGGCACGAAAATTACTGTCAATAACGTCGACTACGGTAATGGTGAGGCCATCTCTTCAAAGCTTACCATTACGAACGGCCATAACGCGATGGTTGTCGAGGGGCTCGGCGACGACAAGGATGGCAAAAACAATCTAAGGGTGACGCAGTCCAATGCTGGTATGACGCTTGACGAGCTGACGTCCGATGGTGCCCAAACGATCCATGAGAGTGGCCAAGGCTGGGTCGATGGGGCCGGACGCGCGGTGAATCAGGCGAGCATCGATGCAGGCGAACAAGGGCGCGGGCCTGGTAACTACCAGTATGCAAGCGCAGCGCCTGCCTCTACCGCCCCCGTCTTCTTCGTTCCTCCGCCGCCGCCGCCTCTTGCGATGGTGCCTGTTGCGGTCGCCCAGGCACCGACGCAGTCGTCTCAGCCGGCGCCAGTCTGGTCGCATGAGGTCAGGGGCAGCAGGGCCGAGATCAAGCTTGGTGATAAGTATTCGATGCTGGTGGACGAACGTGACGGAACGGTGCTCATTCGCAACAATCAAACGGGCAAGATCACAGCGATCCACGGCGACCCCCACGTCGATGCCGACGGTGACGGCAAGATCGATTTTGACTTCAAAAAGAACATGACCTTCCAGCTCGACGACGGCACGAAAATTACCATCGACACCGTTGATATCGGCAACGGCAAAACGATGGCATCGAAGCTGACCATTACCAACGGCGACAATGCCATGGTCGTCGAAGGTCTTGGAGACCGCTTCGACGGTAAGAACAACCTTAAGGTGACGCAGTCAAATGCGGGCCGTACGCTTGATCAGCTGACTTCGGATGGAGCCCAGACGATTTATGAACAACCAGGCTCGGGCTGGGTCGATCGGTCTGGACGCCAGGTTAACCAGGCGATCATCGACAGCAATGAGAATCCAGGCACACCGTCGGACGCTTGAGTTGGCCGCAAGCCTGGCGAAGCGTTCTCAGCTTGTGGGTAAGTCACTGAAGCGGGCGTTAGCGCCCGCTTTTCGTGTTCGGCGAGGCAGATGAAGATAGTAGGTGCGGCGGCGTATCGATCTGGATCGCCGCTCTCATCTCGCGATCGGGGCTGTCTAAGCTTGGGCGCCAATCGTACCGACAGACCCGCCATGACCTCACTGATCAGGTACCCGCAACATTTTTCGATGCTGGTCTCAGCGGTCCAGGAGCTGTGCTGGTATGCGCGCAGCGAGCGCCAAAGCTGCCGACTTTATGATCTCAGAGGGTCTCTCTGACGCCCAATTTCGCGGGCGGCTCCAGAACCGATCCAGGACAGCCAGCTGACCGAATTGATCATCAATGGGGAAGCGGTTGGTTCCGCTTGAAACCTGCTGACTGAAAAGCACTCGATGAATCCGCATCGAAGAGTGTGGCGTATGCCCGCCTAGCTAGACGCTGCGGCGTCTTCCGAGAGTTCCCAGTGCGATCGGATTGCGACCGGCCGCACCGCCAACCTGGAGGACCACCTAAGACGCGTCTAGCGGCTGGTTTGCCAAGTCGGCTGCTTCGCCCGGTCGTTCTCGGTTCGGCTTGCCTTCCGAAGAGTCTTCCCTGTGCGCGTCTGATAATACGGGCCTTCACCCATCATCTAGCTCGCTCATAGCGTCATCCATATCTGACTGGGAATCGCTTATGACCTGGGTGGCGACGGCAACCAGAGCCTTTTCGAAGGCTCGCTGCAACAATGCTGCGGGCGAGTTGTCGCCGCCGTTCGCGGCGTTGTCGGTGTTTGTGCCAGCTTCTGGCGCCGTTGCTGCGATATCGGCTGTGCCTGTGTCCATGTCATAAAACCCAGATAGCGGCGGCGCCGCGAGATGACCTATTCCCGCCGTTCTAGCAGGGACAGCTTGCAAGAAGCTGACGAAGAGTGAGGCTGGATTAATGCTGTGATTCCTGCGCTCAGTGATCTCGGGTGGCTCCGCGCCTTTGGAGTTTGATGCGCAAAGGACGGTGCCGGTTCGAATCATTCGGCCGCTGTTGTCTCCAGGAACATCGGCGCGCATCGGTCCGGCTCCAGGCGCGACTGAGGGCCAGTGGATCGGATGGGCATCTGCGCTCGGCTGCCGTAGAGAGCTGGCCTCTGTCTCACGATACGAGCTAAAAAGCTATCGACGGAGGTGCGCCTTGCCCGGCTTCTGAAACAGGCCATCGCGTGCAAGTGGCTGCTTTGGCCCGGCTGCAAAAAGGAGATGAGAGACCTTGGGGTGCCGAACAGAGTTTTCGCGGATCAATCCGTCGATCTCTGATGATCATGCTTTGGATGATCCGCGGGCATACGTCACTGAGAGCTGTTATCAGCAGGCCGTTACCGCCGGATGCTAGAGTCCTCGTTTTGCGAATGATCAATCGTTCGCCAAGGAACGGCGGACAAGCGGCAGAGCAAGCACTTCGATGTTGAAGGTGCTCAGGGGGGCGGTCATACCCTGACTCTCCTGATCCGGAACGCCCTTACCCTCATCTCGACGGCATGAACGTCTCGCCGTGCTCTTAAATCGCACCGTACTCGCGGGTCCGGCGCGCCAGACCTGATTTCGCAGCTAAATTGCGATGTTCTTCTCCGCGGGCCATTGTGTTCTCAGCGAACCATTGAGAACTGTTTCACGCATTCGGCTCGCGCGGTCTTTGATTTGGCCGCTACCCCTCGCGAGCTGGTCTGGCACTTAGGAGTGGCCGGAAAAGAGAAGGGTGGCCGCGAATACCCGCCGGCAAGCTCGCCTCTCACCAGGTGTCCTGCGATCTCTGAGTCTTTGTCGGCCCCGCGGAGATCGCCCTTCCGTTGCACGGCTGCAGCCGTTAGGGGATGGGCGGATCTTCCGCATCTAGAGGTTGGTCTTGCCCTTCCTCTTCAGGCCAAAGGGTCGGATCTAGCGAAGGTGTGAGACGAATGAAGTCCTCCTCTCTCCATTCGGCCGTATGAGGCACGCCGAGAATGGCGAAAACTGTTGTCGGGTTGTCTTTGCTTGGCTTCACTCCGCTGCGCTCCAGCATGTCCATCTGAGCGCCGGTGGCTGTTTGAGGCGTAAACACCCAATAGTCCTTGGCGAGATGTCCGTCCCACATACGGAACTCGGAAAGTTCTGGCGGAGCTGCGGAAGACCCAGGTTGGGCCGGTCCCGCCTGCAATGGCCGGGCATGGGAGGGGCCGGCGTGCGACGGCTCACCCTGAAAAGGGGCGGTGTGCGATGGTCCTGCATGCGATGGGCCCGCTTGTGGCTCACTGTGCCGTGGCTCGGCATCAGACGGGTCGACATCCAGATTCTGCCATATCAGATCTTGATCGAAGCCGGGATGTTCCTCGATCGCATGAGCGATGGTCTGCGGCGAGAGATGCTGCCGGCCGTTTTCCGGCTCAGGCGCGGCGACAGCCGCAGGCGCGGCATTAGATTATCCTGCCAACCCGAGTCTGGCGAATGGGGATGCGCTAAATCTTCGTAAGGCGGATACAGGTGTCCGGTATCAAAGTATGGAGAGTAGGGATGGCCCGCGTCCAGATAGGGTGAATAAGCCTCGCCCTGCAGCAGTGGATGGGCGACGCCCTGCGCCAAAGCGGGAGCCTGTGCGTCGCTGAGCTGCCGGTCGAATTCGGTTGCATCTGAAGCCTTCCGTGCTGCGTCGGGCTCCGGGCTCGTATTCGCCGGGGCGACTGCATTGAAATCCACCCTGTTCCTCCTTCCAACTGATGACGCGCATCGAGTTCCGCGAAGCCTCGGCTAGCTCGGAAGCACACGTGCGGAGGCCCACATTGATTTTTAATACTCGCGCCGCCTGCAAAGACAGCACTACCTAATTTCCCTTGAGCGCCTGGTCTCTGATCCCTCTATCAGGGTTGCCCCAAGCAAGGCAGCCGTCCAGACCTCGCAGGCTCATGCTGGGGACCGTAGCTTTCGAAAAGCTGACGATCGGATGAATATAGGCGTACGCCGGACGGACCGACTTTGCTCGGAGCGGTTTTGCATCTTCGACCTCACTTCTGGCCTGGACCGGTTTCGCGCAAAGTGCCCTCATGGTGCGGCGTTTCGGGAGAACCTTCCGGCCGCCCGTCTCGCAAGACCGTGCTCGAGGAACCGCGAAACAACATCAAAACCGACTCGCGTTGTGGCCTCTCGGCTGCGACGGGGCCGCGCCGGGCCTGCGCTTCCGCCACAAGGCCTTTAAGGGTCTGGTCCACCAGCGCAACAAATCGGGGTGGGCCAGAAGCAAGGATGAGGCCCTCTCCCGGAGCCGGTTTCACGATATAGCGCTCATCCGAGATGTTGAGCGCGTCGAGCGCGGAGGTGAACGCATCGAAGCTGATCGGGTTCAATACGATGAGCCGGCTTTGCGCCTCGTGGGCGGCGGAGATGTAAAGGACGAGCCCGTCGTAATACCACTGAAGATTGTACAGGTTAGTCAAACGATCAAGGAATTCTCGTGGCGGCAGGTCCGGCATTCGTCCGCGAATCCGGCCCTTGACCTCGGCGCTGACATTGACCCTGATATTGAGATTGTTGCCGAACTCCTGCAGCGCCGCAGGAAGATCCTGATCGAGAACAGTGTAGCTATAAGGGGCGGACGGCAGCGAAAGGGATGCAGCAGACGAGCGCATTATCCCGATACAGACAAAAACGCCGGCACAAAAAATTCTTTTTAGAATATGTACGATCGTGGATCGCGCGAGCATTCCCGGACGCCTTCCGCTCATCATCATCAAGTTGGAGTTTGGTCCTAGCTTGAAAGCGAAAAGTGATCTTTAGATGACGTAGTCAGACCGATCTCCGTCAGGTTTTCGTCAGCTCGCCAGCCTATGAACTTGATCGGTTCATCGGTTAACGCCTAGGTCTCACCACACGAGCACAATGACTCATTCCATGTTGTTAGGCGCAACGCCGATCTCTCCCAGTCCTGCCGACTGTCTTTCCAGTGCCTGCTCGCCCGCAGCTGCTGGCGAGCAGGCGGGCTTTGAGCAGTCCCTAGCGCAAGTATCTGCAAATCAGGGATCTGCTCTCCCGCCTGCGGATCGGCCCGTAGCGGCTTCGCCGATATTGGAGGTCCAGCGCACGAATGTGCTGGCAAGTCCGCCGGGTGACCGAATCCTCCAAACCCTTTCCAGTATGTACCAGGGCCGCGCCGTTCCTCCGGCGGTTGCGTCGGCTGCCGTGACTAATGTACAGCCTGGACCGGCTACGCAGCCGCTTTTGCAGACGGATAACGTCGGTGCACATGCGGATGTTAAACCGGTTGGAGCCGATTTTGAGTCGATGATGACGAATCTGCGAGACGTATACAGGGACGTTATTCAGGTTTCCCTCGTCTCTAAGGGCACCAGCGCTGTCAGCTCGTCGCTAAACAAGCTGCTATCGGCCGGCTGAATAAGCTGATGACTGGCGATATGAAGAGGGCTAGCTGTGGCGGCCGTCAATCGTGGCGGCGGCTTCGCGTGTGTCTCGCGATGCCCCTTCTCCTCTCGCTGATCGGCTGTAAGGCTGATCTCTACACCAAAATTCAGGAGCGCGAGGCTAATGAGATGCTCGCGCTTCTCCTTAGCAAGGGCGTTGATGCTGTCCGTGTTGTCGCCAAGGACGGGACCAGTACAATCCAGGTCGAGGAAAAGCAGCTCGCTTATTCGATTGACCTGCTAAATGTCGAAGGGTTGCCGCGCCAATCCTTCAAGAATCTCGGCGAGGTGTTCAAGGGATCGGGCCTCGTTGCCTCGCCGATCGAGGAGCGGGCACGTTACGTTTATGCTCTAAGCGAAGAATTGTCGCGCACGATCAGCGATATAGATGGCGTCCTTTCAGCGCGCGTCCACGTCGTTCTGCCGAAGAACGACTTGTTGCGACAAGATGCGACCCCGTCCTCCGCCTCGGTCTTCATTCGCCATGGCTCCAGCGCGAAGCTCTCGGCACTGTTGCCGCAGATCAAGATGCTCGTCGCAAACAGCATTGAAGGCCTGTCCTATGACAAGGTCGCGGTCGTCTTCGTGCCGGTCGAGCGCGCTCCAATCGAGCAGTCTGCCGCGCCGGTAGTTCCTGCGGCTCAGTCAGCAAGAGCGGGCTCAGCCCCGTTACTTGCGCTTGCTGTGGGAGGCGCCGGAGCGCTATTCGGCATCGTATCTTGCGTATTGCTGGGCCCGCGCATGCGTCAGTTTGGACGATCATCGCGCAAGCTGAGCGTGTTTGGCTCGCGTGTGTCTGCTGAGCAGGAGTCGGACAAAAAGTTGATTGCTGATGCGACATAGTCTGGACGCTCATGTCGGCATCAATGTCATCCACAAAACCCAATCGTTCGTTCACGCTCCCAGCCGATCGGCTGCGCGAGCTTGCTGCCTCGGTCGATCCCGGTCGTTTTGCTGGGCTTCTTGACCCGCTGCTTTCGCCTTCCACGTTGGCTCGGCTACAGCAGAGTTCCAGGCTGCAGCCAAGGCTCGCCGAACTGCTGCTGGGCGGCAAGGTCGAGGTGAGCTGCGCCGACTGGAACGAAGATGCTCTCCTGGGGCATGAGCCGCGGCGGGCTGCGCTGCTCGCGGGCAGCATCTGGCATGCACGCTCTATCCTCAAGCTGGTTTCCAGGCACGATCTGCCGATATTGGTGGAGTTGATCAGTGCCGAAGCGCATGCTTTCGCAGTCCGGCATTTATCCAGTGCCGTCGCAACGATCCCGATCGTCGATCCAGAGCAATTGTCGCGACAGATCGAATATGACGGGCACGCTTGTCTCGGCGCCTGGCTCGAAGAGACTTCATCGCTTGGTCGTATCCGCGTGCTTCTACGCTTGCCTGTTGGGACGGCCGCCGAGAGTCCAACTGCTGAACACCGTAGCGCAGCAGGCCCCCTGCTTTCCCTCGTCATGGCGCATTTGCGTGCAGAGGCTGCCGGAGCATGACGGCCGATGATCCCGCATCACCCGCGGCCCCGCAGATTCGGCCACTTGGACCGCTGATCCCAGCTGCGCAGCTTGAGATCTGGCACGATGCCGTACGGGCGCGAGCCGCTGCCGAGCGGCATCTGCAGCGGGTTCGCGGGTGGGCACGCCAGGCTTATGAGCGGGAACGGGCGCGGGGCCGCGCCGAGGGTGCAAAGGCTGGCGCAGAGGAAATGGCGCGGCTGATTGCGCAGGCGACTTGTGAACTGGCCCAGCGCAAGGCGGCTCTGGAGCGGGAATTGCCGCAACTGGTCTTCGAGATCGTTCGCGATCTGCTTGGCGCGTTTGACCCCGGTGAGCTGCTGGTCCACGGCGTTCGTCATGCGATCGAGCAAAGATATAAGAACACGGAGGTTTGCCTCCACGTCTCCCCACTGAAGGCCGACCTGCTAGCCAGTGAGTTCAAGGACTATGACGGACTTGAGGGCCGGCCGAAGGTCAGGATTGAGGCGGATCCGGCGCTGAGTGCGGACCAATGTGTCTTGTGGAGCGAGTTTGGCAATGTCGATCTTGGACTTGCCGCGCAGCTGCGCGCGCTGCGTCTCGGGTTTGGCTTGTCAGAGGAAGCTGAATCGTGACCGGGCAACGAGCGACCCATGATGCCGAGGCCGCAGAAGGAAGTGTAGAGGCCGCACTCTCGTCCTTGAGATCTTCCGCCAGGCACATCGATACACGCGCCGTCCGCGGCCGGATCACGCGGGCGGTGGGCACGCTGCTGCACGCCGTCTTGCCGGAGGCCCGGGTCGGAGAGCTATGCCTATTGCAGGATCCTCGTAGCGGATGGTCGCTCGAGGCGGAGGTGATCGGCCTGTTGCCGGACGGGGTGTTACTCACGCCCATCGGGGACATGGTGGGGCTGTCCAATCGTGCGGAGGTGGTGACGACCGGGCGAATGCAGGAAGTGGCTGTCGGCCCCGGTTTGCTCGGCCGCGTCATCGACAGTTTTGGCCGACCGCTCGACGGCAAGGGCCCGATAAAAGCCGGCGAAGCCAGACCGCTGCGCGGCAGGGCGCCCAATCCGATGAAACGGCGCGGAATTGAACAGCCGTTCCCGCTAGGCGTTCGTGTCCTGGATGGCCTTCTGACATGTGGAGAAGGTCAGCGGATCGGAATCTATGGTGATGCGGGTTGCGGCAAGTCGACGCTGATGTCGCAAATCGTAAGAGGCGCGGCGGCCGACGTCACCATCGTTGCGCTGATCGGTGAGCGCGGTCGAGAGGTGCGTGAATTCATCGAACGTCATCTTGGCGAAGCCCTTCACCGTTCCGTCGTTGTGGTGGAGACCTCCGACCGTTCGGCGATGGAGCGGGCCCAATGCGCCCACATGGCGACAGCACTGGCGGAATATTTTCGTGATCAGGGCCTTCGCGTCGTTTTGATGATGGATTCTTTGACGCGCTTTAGCCGCGCCATGCGTGAAATCGGCCTCGCCGCAGGAGAGCCGCCGACCCGGCGCGGATTTCCGCCCTCCGTTTTTGCGCTGTTGCCGGGCTTGTTGGAGCGCGCCGGCATGGGCGAGCATGGCTCCATTACGGCCTTCTATACGGTGCTTGTCGAGGGTGATGGCACGGGCGATCCAATAGCGGAAGAATCACGCGGCATCCTTGATGGCCACATTATTCTGTCCCGCGCGCTGGCCTCTCGAGAGCATTTTCCGGCTATCGATGTGCTGTCTAGCCGCAGCCGTGTCATGGATGCGATCGTGTCGGTGCCGCATCGCAAGGCCGCATCCTTCTTCCGTGATCTGCTCTCACGCTACGCTGAGGCCGAGTTCTTGATCAAGGTCGGTGAATACAAGCAAGGTTCTGATCCGTTGACCGATCGAGCAATCGCCTCGATCGAGCAGCTGCGGGCCTTTTTGCGCCAGGGGCAGGGTGAGGCGTGCAGCTTTGAGGAGACGGTCGCATGGATATCGCGTCTGACGGCCTAAGTCCCGTTCACGCCTCAAAGCTGCGGCTGGTAAAGGACATGCGGGAACGAAGCGCCCTTCGTGAATTGTCCAACATGGAAGCCAAGCGCCACCTCGCGATTCAAGCTGTCCAACAAGCGTGCGAGCATCTTGCACATGCCGAAGAGCGCCGCGCAAAGGTCGAGGCGGAGCTCTATCGGGAGATGCTAGCGGCCGATGCGATATCTGTATGCGAACTGCAGCGACGCTATCATCTCATCATCGGGCGACTCACAGACGAGATCACAGCGGCGCAGTGCGTTCTTGACAAGGCCCGTGCTGCCCAAGAGCAAGCTGAGGCTGCGGCTCTTGAGGCCCGAGCCGTTTGGACCAAGCGTTCAGCGGCGAGCCAGAAATGGCGTGAGATCGATCACGACGTTCGGCGCATCACGAATGCACATTTCGAGGCTGCCGCCGAAATCGAAGCCGATGATGAAGTCTTGCTCCGCTACCGGCGAGGCCGATCAGGGCAGACGGGAGGTGAGCCAACATGATTGCAGATCCTCTCCCGCGCGAGCTAGGGGCCTGCGACGCGGAAGCCGCATCCGCGCCATATCGGCCGGCTGAACGCGCAGCCTTCACGCCGACGCTGATCCTCTCGCACGCCGTGACCTCGTGGCTTAACGAGATCGCAGCGTTGCGTGCGCCTCTGCAAACCCTCCTCGGCGAGAAGCCGCTATCTGTGCGGGTGAGCCGAACCGTCTGGCAGGCGGAGCCGGCTGCGACGTCGATGCTTGATTGCGTCTTCGAAGTAAATGGTGAAACCCTGATCCTGTCCTTGCCAGTTGCGCTTGCGGAAGCGCTGATTGGGACCTTGCAGGATGGCCTTACCTTACCTTCTGAGCCGACGCGTTCGCTGGTCCTGGAACTTGCGCTGGAACCCTTGCTGGCTCCGCTGGAAAGAATGACGCAGCGCAATCTGCAGCTTGTTCGCACCGAGGAAGCGCCGAATACGAGGCCTTATCTTGAATTTGACGTCGCCTTTGGTGAGCTCGCCAGCAAGGCGCGGCTGCTTCTATTCTCGCCGCTTGACGGTCCCGTTCCGCCGGCCTTCACCGCCCTCGGCGAGCTGCTCGGCCGATCACCGCGACAGACGGCCAAGCTGCCTTCCGAACTCCCGGTCATCGTTGCAGGCCAAGTCGGTTCGCTTCGCGTCGCGATCGGCGTTCTTCGCCGAGCAGAGCAAGGCGACGCGCTGCTCCCGGACGTAATTCCACTCGCGCGAGGACAGATCATTCTCGCTGCAGACCGATTGTGGGCCCCTGCAGAGATTGGCGGCGACAGGCTGGTGCTGCGAGGACCATTCCGCTTGCGATCCCACCCCCTAACGAGTGAAGATATAATGCCCCAAAACCAGGTGCAACAGCAGCCTCCGTCAGAGGCGGATATCGACAGCATCGAGATCACACTCATATTCGAATGTGGCCGCTGGCCGATGCCCTTGGGAACCTTGCGAACCCTCAACGAAGGCCACGTGTTCGAACTTGGCCGGCCTCTGGATGGGCCGGTTGATATCCTTGCCAACGGCCAACGTATCGGCCAGGGCGACATCGTGCGGATCGGGGACGAGCTGGCCGTCAGGCTGCGCGGCAGGTTGGCGCTTAATGACTGAGGTTCAACCCAGCATCCTTGCGCTTCTTGCGATTACCGTCGGCCTTGGCCTGCTGGCCTTTGCTGTCGTGACAACGACCGCCTTTATCAAGGTCTCCGTTGTTCTCTTCCTCGTGCGCAATGCGCTGGGGACTCAATCGATACCGCCGAACATCGTCCTCTACGGAGCGGCACTGATCCTGACCGTCTTCATCAGCGCTCCGGTCTTCGAGCAGACCTATAACCGCCTTACCGATCCGCAACTTCGCTACCAAAGTTTCGATGACTGGGTGACGGCCGCCAAGGAGGGACAGGAGCCGCTCCGAGCTCATCTGAAGAAATTCACTAATGAAGAGCAACGCCGCTTCTTCCTGTCCTCAACGGAACACGTCTGGTCGGAGGACATGCGCGGCAGCGTCACGGCAGATGATTTTGCGATTCTCGTGCCGTCGTTTTTGATCTCTGAACTCAAGCGTGGATTCGAAATCGGTTTTCTTCTCTATCTTCCCTTCATCACGATCGATCTCATTGTAACGACGATTTTGATGGCCATGGGTATGTCGATGGTATCCCCCACGGTGATATCTGTCCCCTTCAAGCTCTTTTTGTTCGTCACGATCGACGGCTGGTCACGTCTCATGCACGGGCTGGTATTAAGCTACACGACCCCAGGAGGTTGACCATGAACGAAGCCAGTATCCTTACGCACCTGAGTCAATCGCTCGTGCTCTTCATGATCTGGGTTCTGCCGCCGCTGCTCGCAGCTCTCATCTCTGGACTGATCATTGGCCTCATCCAGGCGGCAACTCAGCTCCAGGATCAAACCTTGCCACTGACAGTCAAGCTTCTGGTTGTTGTAGCCGTGCTCGCCGGGTTTTCTCCCGTGCTCAGCGCTCCTCTGATCGACCAGGCCGAGCACATCTTCAGCGAGTTTCCAGCACTCACCGCAAGATATTAGCAGAGCTTGGATGGCTGGCCTGTCACCCGCGGAGGCGCAAGCTCTCGTACAGGGCACGATCGAGCTCGTCGCCGCAACCGGCCTGAGTGCGGCCCGCGCCCTCGGCATCATGCTGGTGCTTCCGGTCTTCACCCGGCCGCGCATCAGCGGTCTGGTTCGGGGAAGCCTTACGATTGCGATCGGCCTACCGTGCCTCGCTCAGATCAAGCTCGGTCTGCAGACCCTGGACCCGAACACTCGCCTAGTCAGCGTTACCATGCTTGGCCTGAAGGAGGTGTTCGTCGGTCTTATGCTCGGCATCCTGCTCAGTATTCCACTATGGAGCATACAGGCAGTCGGCGACATCATCGATACTCAACGAGGAATTTCGAGCCAAGTTGCGGGGGAGGATCCCGCGACGCACAGCCAAGCGTCCGGGACCGGGCTTTTTCTCGGCGTTACGGCAGTTACGATCTTCGTACTGGTCGGCGGGCTGCAGACCATGGTGAGCGGCCTTTATGGCAGCTACCTAGTGTGGCCTGTCTATCAGTTTCTGCCTGCCGTGACAGCGCAGGGTGCAATGGAATGTCTGGCCCTTCTCGATCGCATCATGATGACGACCTTGTTAGTTGCCGGGCCGGTGCTGGCCCTGCTGCTGCTGGTCGATGTCTCGGTCATGATACTCGGCCGTTTTGCATCTCAGCTCAAGCTGAACGATCTCTCCCCAATGATCAAGAATCTTGCATTCGGGGTCATCATGGTTAGCTACGCCGTCTATCTGCTTGAATACGCCGGAGCTGAAATCCTGACCTCGAACAGCATGCTTGAGTATCTGAAGAAGCTGTTGAAATGAGCTCTACAAGTGAGGAGAAAAAGCTTCCTCCGACGCCCAAGAAGCTGCGTGATGCCCGCAAGAAGGGGCAGAGCGCCCGCAGCTCGGATCTGGTGAGCGGCGTCAGCGCCTGTGCCGGTTTCGGCTGTCTGTGGTGGCGAGCGGGTGCGATCAAGGACAAGTGGCAAGAGACGGTCCAACTGGTCGATAAACTGCAGGAGCAGCCGTTCACAAACGCAGTGCCACAAGCGCTCAGCGGCTTGCTAGAACTTTCGATTGCCACCGTCGCTCCGTTGCTCGCTGCTGCCGTCACAGCAGCTCTTCTCGCCAATGTCCTGGCCAATGGCGGCTTTATGTTTGCTTCGGAGCCGCTCAAGCCGAAGCTCGAGAAACTGGATCCAATCAAAGGCTTGAAACGCATCGCCTCGAAACGTTCGGCCATCGAGCTTGGCAAGACACTGGCTAAAGTGGTTTTGCTTAGTGCGACTTTCTTTCTCACGGTGACCGCCAGCTGGAAAGCGCTGGTGTACCTGCCAGTCTGCGGGATGAGCTGTTTTGGCTTCGTTTTCACCGAGGTTAAATTGCTGACTGGGATTGCCGCTGGAGCTTTTCTGGTCGGCGGATTGGCTGACCTCCTAATCCAGCGCTGGTTATTTATGCAGGACATGCGCATGACTGAAACGGAGGCCAAGCGGGAGAACAAGGAACAGCAGGGCAATCCGCAGGTGAAGCGTGAGCACCGGCGTCTGCGGCAAGAGTCGGCCAACGAGGCTCCGGTCGGCGTCAGTCGAGCCACGTTGATATTGCGGGGATCGGCAACGTTGATTGGGCTGCGCTATGTTCGCGGCGAGACCGGCGTGCCGGTCTTGGTCTGCCGTGGCGAGGGCGAAGCTGCTTTACAGCTGCTTGGTGAGGCGCGCGCGCTGCGCCTCAACATTGTGGATGACGATGTCCTGACGCGTCAGCTGCTCGGCAAAGCAAAGCTCGGCAACCCCGTTCCCTCGCAATATTTCGAGTCGGTCGCAAAAGCACTCTATGCGGCGGGGCTAGTCTAGATCATCCTGTCCTGACGCTGCGATCTGCAGAGTGCGCCCAATGGACGCTGGGATCTTGCGCGACGGGCCGATAGGCTCGCCCAGATAGCCTCTGGGCCACGGGCTCGCCGACCGGATCCCTGGATCAGCTGCGGCGCCAAGCGCAACAACTTGTTCGCCGATTTCGAGTGCTTTCCGCGCCTGCACCCTCGAGGACGTCGACTTGTACCGTAGCTACAGGGGGTGCCACTCGGATGACGCGGTACTGCTGATCATGAACTAGGACGGCTCCCATCTGGAGCACGCTCTCAACGGGCCTGTGGTGCCGACGAGCCGCTCGTTCAGCCAAATTATGGCCGATGGAACAGAAGAACGCCGCCTCCCGCTAGGCTTTCGGCCGTGTAGCGCTGACCGTGGATCAAAAACACGGTCATTGGGACGTCGCGACTCGGCAGAAGGCCAAGGATCTGCAATATGTCGATCACGGCAGGCGAAGCCTCTTGGGGGCCGTGCGTCCAGTCGTCGCCCAACAACTCTCCCAGTTCAGGCACTTGGGGGAAGGGTTGATGACCTGATGCCGGTGCGGCAGACGGCAGGGAAAGGCTTGGTGGCAGTGCCGAGGGAGGGTCCTCACGCGATTCGAAAGGTGCCAGCCAATCAAAGCCGGGCGCAAGACCGCCGTAAATATCTGAGGAAGTCCTCGGTGCCGCAGGCGTAGCTTCACCCGGCAAACCGGGCCGAGGGTGATGAATGAGCTGAACGTCCTTGGGGCCTTCCGGTCCCAAGATGGCCGTGTAGCGTTCGCCGCCGATTTCGTAGTTCATGATTGGATGTTTCGCAACAGGCAAGAAGTCCCAATCCCCCAACGTGGACAGCATCATGTCGGGGGCCAGCTGGGTGTGATGGGAAAAATTCTCGGGAACGGCGAACGAAACATCAAACGTATCGCCGACAGCGGGCGACCGCAGATGGACGAGCCGAACATCATTGAGCCCTCCCGGTCCCAAGACGGCGATATAGCGTTCACCGCGAATATCGTAGGTCTTTATCCGCTGTGCTGCATCCGGCAGGAGGCCCCAGCGGCGAAGCGTGTGCATCATATTGGGCGCGGCCTGGGTGCCGTGCGAGAAATCCTCGGGAACGCTCAAAGACGCATCAAAGGCGTCGCCGGCTGCCGCGACCGTCTGCTCAAGCATGGTCTGGGCCGCAGCGCCTTGGTTCATCATCCGTCCAGGGTGGTCTTCAGAGGCGGAATTCGGCTGCCGCGAGCTCGGCTGCCAAGTCGCGGCATCGAAAAGCTCTTCCTGAGAGACACTTTGCACCGGCGAGGGGATTATTGGACTGAGCGTTGGCCAAGGCACCGGTGCATCGAAGGCCGGGGCCGGCAAGAGGTTCTCGCGATCCGCGGCATCGAAAAGCTCTTCCTGAGCGACACTTTGAACCGGCGAGGGGATGGTTAGACTCATCGTTGGCCAAGGCACCGGTGCATTGAAGGGTGGGGCCAACAAGAGGTTCTCGCGATCCGCGGCATCGAAAAGCTCTTCCTGAGAGACACTTTGCACCGGCCAGGGGATTGTTAGATTCATCATTGGCCAAGGCGCCGGTGCATCGAAGGTTGGGGTGGGCAAGAGGTTCTCGCGATCCGCGGCATCGAAGAGCTCTTCCTGAGCGATACCTTGCACCGGGGAGGGGATGGTTGGACTCATCGTTGGCCAAGGCACCGGTGCATCGAAGGTCGACGCTGGCAAGAGGTTCTCGCGATCCGCTGCATCGAAAAGCCCTTCCTGAGCGACACTTTGCACCGGCGAGGGGGCGATTGAACTCGTCGTTGGCCAAGGCACCGGTGCATGTGTTGTCGCCGGCAAGAGGACCTCGCGATCCGCCGCATCGAAAAGCTCGTCCTGGGCGACACTTTGTATAGGAGAATGGGCCGCTAAACCCATTGCATGCCTGACCTGCGGAACATCGAACCCGGGCGGCAATGAGCCGCCCCCATCCGCGCCGCTCCCCATCGGCTGCCCATCGGCCGGGGGCATGGGCGAGGGCGCGGACGGCTGAATGACCTGACGCGAGCTGCCTCCTTCCCCGCCTAAATTGTTCTGCAGGGTAGTCGCGCGATAATCGCGGAGGCCGTTCAAGGCGGCGATGAGCGTCTTGTCCTTTGGAAACAACCTGTCCGCGTGGCCAAGCAGTCTATCATCACTGAGCTCGGCCATGGACAAGGGGCGGAGCGCTACCGCCAATTTCCGCAGATGGCTCGCATAGCTCTCGGCCGTTCTCTTGCCAATCCGTCGACCAAAACCTGCGTTGGCGGCCTTCCTGATGACCCTCTCATCTTCCCTGGAAGGACGATAATGTGTTGAGATGGGGCCAGCGTCGGCGTCAGGCTCGCGGTACTGACTGACCATTGACAATGCTGGGGCAATGACCTTATCGCCTGGCAGCAGCTTCTTAGCGTAACCGGCTAACGTGTCGTCATCCAGCCCAGAGATTGATTTGCCAGACTTCTTCAGTGCGTCGGCGAATTTGCGAAGCCGACGATCATAAATTTCGACGGTGGTTTTACTCGGCGGTGGCCCTCGATCGAGAGCAGCGGCCGATGCCGCCTGGATGAGGCGATCGTCTTCGTCAGTGACATCATACAATGCCGCGTGAGGATATACGGGGCCCGCCTCTCGCGCGCCTGCCAGGTGCTGCTCAAACGCAACATGCGGCTGTTGCGGCTGTTCCACGCTGGCATCTGACGCAGTGGACTCTCTATCGGCTGGGTTGATCGTGTTGAATCGGTCCATGGTCAGTCCGCTGGCATCGCTTTTTCGCCACTTCGCTACTCACGTTAGCTTTCCAAAATCTGACGTGGCCGGCGGAAAGGTAGAATGACATGTGAATGATGGCCGGCGTGCGCTGTAGCATCGCTCGAGCAGGCAAAAGAAAGCGCCGGAAGAAAAAACAGCGTCTTCAACTGAAGTGTTGAGCTGAAATGGTGGTGTGATGCGCCACAGCGCTTCAGATCTCGGTCCCTTCACGGCGGTATGATCGTGAGGACCGGGTCATCCGGGGGCTTTCGATTACTCGGAGGTCGGGCTGAGGCGGCGACGGGGCGCTCGCTCCTTGAACCAACGAGATATCGGTATGGGCGGCACCAGAATTGAGGGCACTCTTGCGCGTTCCTGACCAGCATTCCCAGGAACGCGCGCTTTCAATAAAGCTCGCAAGCTCTGGTTGGTGGTCGCCTGCTGCGAGAATAGAAGCGAAACGAAGCCATTCGTATACCACCTTGTGGTCATGTTCACTTTCAACACACACGCTCCGACATGCTGGGTGGCAGATTAGGGCGGGATTGCCGAGGGCCATTGATCCATGAAGCCAGCGGCCGAGCGCGTTTTGACTGCTGATGGCTCGGTCGTTGCCATTGAGAGGCAACGCTAGCCTGTGAAGCCGCGTGCATTCAGACACCCAGGACAAACCATGTTATTGTTTGGCTTAATCCGATGTGCCTCCTACATAGCGTCCAGCGCGCGGCAACTGTGGCGCTCGCGCAAGAGGGCATTGCATCCATCGGATAAGACGGACGATGATGCAGACCAGCTGCCGAGCGCGTTACTGAACTGGAGCCACAAATGGGTGCTCCATAGCCATAACGGCGCGGAGCCAAACGACCGACGTGGTCGCCAAGCCTAAGTTGCCCTCTTGGAGACGCCCCATAGATCGTAGGCTCGGTCTTCGCCGTCGATCTCGCTTAGGCACGTCCGGTCACGGTTTCACCGTCGAAGCGCTCAGGGTCGTGATGGCGGCCTTGTTGAGCACGCGCACGCCACGTGGAATTTCTGGACGAGATCCATTGGTGCGGGTGAACAAGATCCGCCATCCGTTCGAGAGCTGTGCAGCACGTTGCGCTTGATCGTCACCGCTCCCGAAACAGAGCGCGGGTTTGTGTGTCACGATCGAGCCGCCTCTCCTTGCTAGCCACATGGCAGCAGCTATTGTGATTTCCGACATTCGCCAAAAACCGCTATCGGAGCGGCTGCACATTCGGTTCTGTCGTTCCCGCCGCGTTCGGGGCTGCCGTACCTGCTCCATCTTCTCTGTTGCTCTTGTTACGCGGGGCGAAGGTACCGTAGTTGGCCAGGGGAATGGCGGCGCGATCGCCATTACTTGTGATGACAGACCGATTATCCAGCAAGTCGAGCGGATCGTTTACCATAACTGCCAGATTGTTTTTGGTCGAGCAACCAAGCGTGGGTTCGAACGAATTGTCGTTCACGGCTGGTCCGACGATCAAAAGCGACGGACAGATCGGAGGATGGGCATCAAAGGTGATCGCCTCGATCCTCACGCCGGAACGGGGCGGTAAATCGACGGGAGAAGCGGACAGGCGGATGTTATAAGGTGCAACGCCCATGGCGCGGGCCTCGTGCGCCACTTGGGCAAGGAGCCTGGGTGAGCCGGTGACATCCACATGGAGCGCATCCCGCCGGCCGCCACTGGCGTTCGCGATAAAGCTCCGCAGTTGACGCTTTTCGGAGCCACGCAGGCTCCGCAGGAACAAGATACGTTTCTTCTGCTCTACCTGTATTGCTTGTTCAGCCGGCCCGAGATGGATCGAGGCACTATTTGCACAGCCACCCAATGTTGCTCCTATAGCGATCAAGTGACACAAATGTCGCAAGGTCATATGAGGGTCCTCATTCGATGATAAAGCCGGCACTGCCGGTCAATCCTGGTGTGCTGGTGCGAGGAGCATCGCGGTCTCGCGGCGGCCGGGCCACCGTGTTCGTCAAAATGCGCCCCGCGTCTGAGGGCGGTGAGATGCGATCGCTCGGTGCACTCATCTTGTTCGGGTTCGATGCCGGCCGCACGATGTACGGCGTGACAATAATGACCAGCTCGGTTTCACGTTTTTGAAACGATGAAGAGCGAAACAGCGCACCGAGGATCGGCACATCGCCGAGCCAGGGAAACTCGCCGATATCAGTGTTGAAGTTGCGCCTGATGAGGCCGCCGATTGCAAAGCTCTGACCGCTGGCAAGCTCCACAACGGTGCTCGCGCGCCGCGTTGATAGTGCAGGGACCGCCATGCCATTGATTTTGACTTCGCCTTCGCTCGACAGTTCACTGACTTCGGGCTTCACACGTATATTGATCTGATTGTTGTTCAGCACAGTTGGGACGAATTCCAGGCTGACGCCGAACTGCCGGAATTGCACGGAAACCTGTCGATTGTCCTGCATGACCGGAATCGGAAATTCCCCGCCGGCGAGAAAGCTTGCGGCTTCGCCGGACATCGCCGTCAGATTCGGCTCAGCCAAGATAGAGGCGAGGTGCTCGCTCGCGAGAGCGTCGAGAACAGCGCTGAGATTGGTATTGCCGGCGCTAAACCCGATTCCGATCGTGCCGCCGCCGCCGGCCGCGCCGGACCCGCCCCCTTTTCCGGTAATAAGGAAAGCGCCGTTTGGGCCGGAGGCGGTGAAGTTGATGTTGAGATCCTTGACCGCGCTGCGGGAGACTTCTGCCACCCGTACGCTGAGATTCACCTGCAACGAGCCAGCCACCTGGATCTTGTTGGCAACCAGCGCGCCCGCCCCAAGAAACTGCTCAGTGACCTTCCTGGCGTTCTCGACGACATCGGCAGTGGGCGCGGTCCCGCTAAGAATTGCGCCCCGGGGAGTATAGCTGACCTGTATCGGATAGTCGCCGACCTCAGCCCTCAGCGCGGCCCGCAGATCCTGGATCGGTTGGGTAACGACAATACGCAGCTCAGCCAGAGCCTCTCCCTTGTCGTTCAGGGCGAACAGGCTGGTCCGTCCCGCCTTTTTGCCAAAGACGAAGATCGTGGTGTTTGAGGGCGCCTGATAGTCCGCAATCGCCGGGTCGGCGACAAAAATGCTCGCAGCCGGTCCGGTCAGATGAACTGTCTTGCCCTGTGAGGAAGTAAGGCTGAGCGTGCCGGTGGTGCTGCCAGACGCCGCGCGTGGCTGTTCTGCTTTGCCATCTCGCTTTGTCTGAGCTGTGGCAGCAAACGGAAATAACAGAGCGACTGCGCACAGGGCGTACCAGAGGCGGCGAAAAGCGGCATAGTGCGAGCGGCCTGCCACCATGGACGGCTCATCAGCGCCGGGGGCATTGTTAACGATGTTCAAGGGAGTGTCGCTTTCAAGTTCGATCGGCTAGGCAGCCGAGGCTGCGCCAATGAGTTCAAGGGTGTAACCGACACCGCGCGCGGTCTTGATCCTGAGCGTTGCGCCCGCCTGGCTCAAATGCGTGCGCAATCGATAGATCCCGACTTCCAGCGCATTGGTCGAGACCTCGTCGTCAAATGCATACAAGCTATCTTCGAGCGATGCGCGCGGCACGGTACGCCCCGCGCGGTTGAGCAGATGTTCAAGAATGCACACTTCCCGGCGCGCAATTCTGAGGATTCGGCCACCGACCGAGACTTGCCGCGCGATTGGATCGAAATGCAGATTCCCGAATGTCACCACCGGCGCCGTCATTTGCGTTGACCGTCGCAAAATCGCTCGCATCCGAGCAATGAGTTCGTCGGTAGAGACGGGCTTAGGCAGAAAATCATCCGCGCCCGCATTGAAAATCGCAATCCGCCGGCCGAGATCATTGAGACTACTCATCATCATGGTGGGCATTGACCGTCCCTCGCGCCGCAACTGCTTCAGCCAGTCCAATCCGTCTCCATCGGGCAAAGCCGATTCGAGCAGGACCATGTGGTAGTTCGCGCAATCGAGCGCGGCCGCCGCCTCATCCAGCGTGCGTGTTACGTCGACGGCGAAGCCGCAACCTAACAGCACTTCCTTCACGTGGCGGGCAAAGTCCGCATGATGATCAACCAGGAGAATTCGCATTTCATTGCCTCTCGTCCATCCACGCAGACCTGAGCGCGTCACGATTGAGCATGGGCTCGATGTAACTGAGAGGAGGCTGGACCGGTGTGAGTTTGGACAGCCCGAAACGAGAGGGCGGAGCATGTTGGCTGGCGATCAATACCTGCGGGTCGATTGTCGTCGGATGGACCACGGACCGCTGCAGCCTGCTTACGGCGTCGGCGCTGCTCAACATGCCCCTCATGCCAGATCTGTTTTTGTTTAAGAGGCTGACAGCCGCGGCAGCCCGCTGACGCGTCCGTGGGCCGATCACGCCCGTCCTTGCACGCACTGACCCGGCCCCCGCAGAAAGAATAGCGCCGAGCCGCGCAACCGAAACCAAAGCGCGGGAGACGATCGGATTTGTGGCTGAACAGATGAGCGAAACTGACATGGAAACTCCCCAATTAGTCTTGGTCTGCGGCCAGTCTTGCTGGGCTGTCGAGCCTGTCGTGTCGTGAAGTCACGACAGTGCAAGTCTTTCCGGTATTCAAGGACACATCACGCGAGGCATCTGGCCACTGGCTTCACAGCCCGAGATGCACGCCGAAACGATCTGCCCCTCGCGGCCGGAAGAGCACCCTCTCGCGCGCAATTGTTCGCACGCAAGGTGTCAACCGTGCTGAAGTTGTGACGCGCCCGAGGTCCCCGCATACGTCGCAGCCCAGCGAAAGCTGCGAGCGATTGCAGAACCGAGCTCCACAGTTTTGCCATTGCGCATAGATCCCGGTGCCTACACCAGAACAACTTCGCCTCACGGAGTGCACAGCCCCAAAATGATCGGATCTCGATTTCGGAGTTGGAGTGTGCCCCGCAAGGCCGAGATAGCGGCCGCCAGCGTTCTTCTCGCACGGCGCATCTTGATTCGCTTGGGATAGGATCGGCGCTGCGTCCTTCGATCTCCACATAGGCGGTGTGGGACGCTGGCCCTGGAGAGGAGCTATCCAGCAGCATGATTGGGCGGCGCAGCGGAGCATTGTTCTTTTGAGACGTTCGCAATTCTTGCTACCTGTCAGGAAGAGTTCACGCGAGCGGGGGGCGGTGTCGCGACTGTCAGAAATCCTACAATCTGACGCTAGGTGAGGTTCAAGTGCTTTTGACCGCTGGTCCGTAGCGGTGCTCTCGAACTCGACGAGTCTTTAGCAATGACGACACGTCCTAACCAAACTATCGAGCTGCGCGTCGCGCGCGTCCCTCTCCTCAAGGTCATGAGCATTTCGTCGGTCCAAAAGCGTAGCTTGAGCCAAAGGCGATGACAGTGTGTGAGGGCCGTCGTCTTTGCTGGCCCTTTAGGTGTGACGTCGTGGTCGTGCGGTCGACTTCGTGCGTGCGAACTCAGCAGGGAGACAGTGGCGCCCCGTGATGCTTCTATGTGAGGCGCAGGAGCTAACCTATGGGATGCAGGCGCCGGAGCTCGCAAGCTGATTTGACTGACAAGGGACTGGAAGAATTGCGAAACGACATTCTTGAATGCTGCCTCCATACATCACGAGCGACTATGGAGCTTTTAGGCAAGATCGGCAAAATCGATTCTTTTGATGGAACGCATCCAGGTAGCAGATAGACCATTGTGCGAGGGCACGGCTTGCCGCGCGAGCGAGACTCTATTGACTTGATCTTTGATGCGCTAGCGTTCGAGCTCTTGCGATTGATCGCACCATCGATGGCAGGTCGAGCTGCGGAAACGATCGATGCGCGGCCTTAGTGGCTCACGTCATCTGAACTTTCTTCCGAACGTGTCGGCGGCGGCTGGATCGAGCGAGGAGGCCGCAGCACTCGAATGAGGCCGGGGAAGAACAAACAATGGCGCGAGTGTGTCCTCCGCCACACTGTCGGGTACCTCTTGGGATGTGGGCGCCCCTTCGTCCCTCGCCCGGTCAAGGGATAGGTCTCAGCGCCTGTGGCCAAGCCATTATCGTTGTCCGTGAAGCGGGCTCGCCTGGGATGACCCTTCCTTCGGGTGGTCATCTAGTCAGCATTAAGGGACCTACGAGCATGGCGCAGTCGCCAGTTGGCTAATCGTTACTCTCCAGTCCTCCGCTTGAAGGGGTTGTCTTCACTGGCGACTCGATAGCTTTCCAAATTGCCGCCGAGGAACAAGCGCTCTGTCTCACTAGTTGGCGTTCTGCCAAGCGAACACATCAAATCCACATCCGCATCGATGTTGTCGCTATCCTCCACATTCATTGCAAGGCCAATACTGCTCAGTACGTCGTCGGGCGTCCAGACCGCAGACTTCGGGACGACGTAGGTATGCAGCTTGTCGGCATTGTTTGCGATCGCTCTCGCCCAGTCGTCTCGGGAGACGCTGAGTTTCGAAGGGTCTTCGACCAACGACACGAATGGAGAAGCGGTCTTACCGCGCATATGCCATCCAGCCTGGCGTGCCAGGTCCAGGGGATATCGCTCCAGAGGATCTCCAATGGAAGAATGATCGCGCGCCGTGTTACGGACGTGTGATATTGCAGATGTGGTGGCTTCCGTGCGCGGTTTGCAATCGCTGTCCTGGTTCTGGAAACGATGCAGCTTGAGATATGTCGATGCCGCTATATTTTCGAAAATGCGATCCCGGTCGACACCGTTGTCCCCCGCTGGCGCCCATCGCGCTGACTGGTTTTCGGCGAGGGCGATCTCGTTCTTGAGCTCTTGGAGCGTGGCGCCCATTAGCGTTGCCGCAAGCTGGGCGCGCGCGCCGACAAATGATGGGGCTGGATAGCGACTGGTTTCCGAGGCCGCGCCGCCTGGCGCAGACGAGGAGCGGGCGGTAGCGGAATTTGCCGCTAAGGGGGGTGAAGCCGAGGTTGAATAGACCGAGTCTACGTCGTCTAGATTCAAGTCATTCAAGTGCTGCTCGAAGCTTTCTTGATCGTCTGAACTGTGCGCCGATGCGCTGATCTGGGTGTTAAGCTCGTCTTGTGGCCCGTGGACCCGGTGCGGCTCCTGTAGCGGGTTGTGAACCTCAAAGGGAGTGTCTGCGGCATTTCCTGTATCAACATTCATCTCTCTCTCCCTTCGAAGTGCAGGCGGTCGGCGTAGTTGTTGCAGGTGCAGCTTTCGAGAAGCTGACCGACCAGGAAGGAGGTCATTTAGCTTTGGAAAGGGTCGAATAGAGTCAGTCAACGAGGCGAACGGTCAGCTGCACGGAAGCCGCGGGAGGCGACGTACCACGACACCGTGCTGCCTTGTGCCCTCCGGCATTGGTGTTCGATCAGCCGAGATCGGCGCCGCTGAGTGAGCTTTTTCGGACCGCCGCGCCAGGTTCGCTCCACTACCTCATGCGGACGCTTCATCCAGGGAGACGGTCCTTGCACAGCAAGACGGACGGACTGGCGCTTGCGGCTGGCCGAATGTCTTTCGTAGATCGTCTCCTTATGCAGATGTGAGAACTGCATTCTCGCGCCCGTTAGGACTGCGATGGACAAGCGCAACCGGCTTCCGTTTTGTTGTTTCCAAGCGGAGGACGACGCTGGATCAAATCGTTGTAGTCGACGCGCGCGAAGCTAAGCCACTTCAGCAAACCTGACCTACGAGGTTGTGATGTCGGAATAGCCATCACAGCGACTTGCGCCTCGTTGCGACAGGCTGCTTTTGTACAGGCGCGAGCGCGCGTTGTGTCTGGAATCAGACAAAGGGCTTGCGAGCACGACGTCTTTAAAAGCGCAATTTGCGGTACTTATCGAGGGAGAAGAGCATATGAAGTTTACTGGCCGAGCACTAACGATCCTGTTGTCCTTGCTTTCGGCCGCGAGCGTGAGCGCGCCGGCGAGAGCCGACGAGCCCTCGCCGAAATACACCGAGGTGCTCAGTGCCCTCCAGGCGGGGAAGAATGTAAAGCTCATACTGGACATGAGCCGCTGTACCACAGCGGAGGGTGGCAAGCCTGCGTCGGCGACGCAAGCCGGCCTGCTCATCAATGCATTCAGGGTAACCGTCCAGAACGGCATCAGCTTCGCCAATGCTCATCAAACGGTCGACAGCTCCGGACATGCCGTGACCGAGTACATCCGCCATAGCCTTAGCCGCGAGGGCAAGCTGACGGTGCGAGCCTCGAAACTTGTCGTCGGGACCACCGAACTCGTGAACCAGGGCGAATTCATCTGCGAACTGCCGGATGGCGCAAAGTTCATCTGGTAACGAAGAGCACAGAGCAGGGGGCGCTTCAAAGACTTGATCCTTTAATCGCGCGGACACCTTCGCACGGATACGGATCCTTTCGATCGTCAGGAACGATCAGAGTGTTTCTGACGGTCGTTTCGTCGGGCGAGGATCAAGTTGCACGAACTTGCTGCTCAGGTAACTCATGAGGGCCGCCGATCTAGATTCGATATCAGGGATTGGAAGATCGGCGGTTCAGCCAGTCGTCGGATGGGGGGAGCAAGGCTCTCACTTGAACGCTTCAGATGAACTCGCCAAGGACGCCCTCACGCAGTCTGCGGTCATCGTAAGAACATTCCAAGTCGATCCAGCCGCGGGCTCGCGTTGATGACACTCGACCTAGGCGCCCAGGATGCGCTCGTATCCTTCATCCGCCTCTTTTGGGGTCCTTTACCTTGAAATCTCAGTGCTGCCGAATGCAGCCACAAGGTGATTGAACCATCCCGCTTAAGATCATCTGGGCTGGCCGCTATGGGTTTGCTCACCGCTCGTAAACTGCGTTCGCGCGCAGATCGAAGCTCTCTGAGCAAACGATCCGTGGTTTCGGCAGCTTGAGCAACTGCTCGAGGTGCCGACGAGCACCTCGTTCAGCCAAATTGCGCGCCAACGGAAGAGCTGAGCGCGGCCATCGGTTAGGCTGATCGCGTTGTATCGATCCATTCTGCGGTCGGCGGGCATGGCTACCTCGTTCTATCGCTACCATGTTAGCTTCGCAAAAGCTGACCTGCCCAGGCGGAAACCTAGAATGAATAGTGGGCAAGGGTCGTTCCAACCCGCGGATAAGTGCGGCGAACTTCAGAGACGATACAGGGTTGGGCTGAACTCTCATGTTTCCACCAAGCGGGTCGTGTCCCCGGTGATGGTGTAGCTCGGTAGAGCAAAGCCGTCCGCACGCGCGCCCTCCCATGGCGCCGTAGCGGGCGGGCGGCTTTGCGGTGGTCACCGGCAGTTCGCCGGTAGGGTCGGGTTGCTGACACCAACCTGATTCGAGGAACCACCGATGACCGATGAGATGATGAACCTCCGCTCGCTCGTGGAGAAGACCCCCGATGCGGATCTGCTGCGCGAGATGATCGGCTTTGCTGCCCAGCGCCTGATGGAGCTGGAAGTGGAAGGCCAGACCGGGGCCGCCTACGGCGAGAAGAACCCCGAGCGTCTGGCGCAGCGCAACGGCTACCGCGACCGGACCTGGGAGACCCGCGCCGGCACGGTCGAGCTGCGCATTCCCAAGCTGCGCAAAGGCTCCTACTTCCCCGGCTTTCTGGAGCCGCGCCGGATGGCCGAGAAGGCGCTCACCGCCGTGGTGCAGGAAGCTTATGTGCAGGGCGTCTCGACCCGCTCCGTCGACGATCTGGTGCAGGCGATGGGCATGAGCGGCATCTCCAAGACCCAGGTCTCGCGGCTGTGCGCGGAGATCGATGACAAGGTGAAGGCGTTCCTCGCTCGCCCGATCGAGGGCGATTGGCCCTATCTGTGGATCGACGCCACCTACGTGAAGGTGCGCCAGCAGGGGCGCATCGTGTCGGTCGCGGTGATCGTCGCGGTCGGCGTCAACAGCGATGGCCGGCGCGAAGTTCTCGGCATGGACATTGGTCCCTCGGAGGCCGAGACATTCTGGACGGCGTTCCTGCGCAAGCTCGCCCGCCGCGGCCTGCGCGGCGTCAAGCTGGTCGTCTCCGACGCCCACGAGGGCATCAAGGCGACCGTCGCCAAGGTGCTCAACGCCAGTTGGCAGCGTTGCCGCGTGCACTTCATGCGCAACGCGCTGGCCCATGCCGGCAAAAGTGGACGGCGTGTCGTCTCCGCCTTCATCGCCACTGCGTTTGCCTAGGACGATGCCGAGGCCGCACGAGCGCAATGGCGGAAGGTCGCCGATCAGCTCCGCCCCAAGCTACCCAAGCTCGCCGGCTTCCTCGACGAGGCCGAGACCGATGTGCTGGCCTACATGACGTTCCCGCCGCAGCACCGCACCAAGCTGCACTCGACCAACCCGATCGAGCGCCTCAACGGCGAGATCAAGCGCCGGACCGAGGTCGTCGGCATCTTCCCCAATGAGGACGCAATCGTCCGCCTCATCGGCGCGATCCTGCTCGAACAGAATGATGAATGGGCCGTCCAGCGCGCCCGTTACATGACGCTGGAAACCATCGCGCCGTCGAGCGATGATCCAACCGTCAGCCTCCCGGCTATCGCCAGCTGACCAGTCCGGCTTTTGCCGGCGAACGCGGTGTCCCACCGCCAGTTACACCACGCTCAGGGACACGATCTCCAAGCGCGGTACGCGGCCAGTCCCCCGCGCTGGCCAGTTGGGCCGGAGTATTATTGGTAGCGTGAAACGCTACTGTTTGATTTCTCCGAGCGTCGTAAAAGGCAAGTCACCCTTTCCGAGGCCTGTACCACTCAGTCGTTTGTTCCTGACGTTTTGTATGGATTAGATGCGCTAGCGGTCCGATAGTCATCCAGGTTCCCGCCGAGAAATAGTACCTCACGCTCCTCAGTTGGGGTATCGCTCACCCAAGCCAGAGCGGGTTCGTCATTCTCAGTCCCGTCCTCGAGAATACTGACGATGTCTTCCGCCGTCCATGTTGTGACTCTCGGGACCGTGTAGGTGTGCAACTCATTCGCGTTTTCCGCGATTGCTTTGGCGCCATACTCGTTGTCATCGTCCGGCGAAAGGAGCAGTTGTGAGGCCTCCTCAGACAGTGACACAAAAGGCGAAGAACTGGTACCTCCCCTCATGTGCTCTGCCGCTGTGCGACCCAGATCAAGTCGTTGGCCTCCCCAGATATTCCAGGGGGCGGCCTCATAACGCAAAGCCGCCATGGAACGCAAATGGGCCATCGCGCTTTGACGGTCCAACGCATGTGGCTTGCAATGCCTGGCGTGGTTTTGAAAGCGCTCCAGCTCCACGTATGACGATCCCACCACGTCATCGTAAACGCGGCCACTGTCCACGCGGTCGACTGACGATCCACTCGCTCGTGACCATTTTGCTGATCTTTGCGCAGCGAGTTCGATTTCTCTTCTGAGTTCCGCAATGTTAGCGCACGTCAGCGTTGCGGCAAGTTGAGCGCGTGTTCTGACAAAGGATGCAGCCGTGCAGCGTTCATTCTCCGGGATAGCTTGCGCTCTCTTGTTACCGTCCGTTACCGTCCGGCTCGATCCGGCCCCAGGTGAAGCCAATGCTGCGAGGATTGGCCGAGACTCTCTAAGCCGCTGCTCAAAATCTGCTTGCGCTATCTCTTCCTGTTGAGGCTCGAGGTAATTCATCCGAGCCTCGGATCGGTTGACGTCCTCAAATGGGTCCATGTCGGTCCCCCTTTGGTAGCCTTGTCACTATCATTCGTACGAAGTTGATCCGATAAGGATCAGAAACCGAGACGCCCGCAATGTCGATAAAACGCACCGGCTCCGGTTCTCGAACCGATCGGTGTGTTGAGGGCATACGGGTCGGACTGACCGCCGATCCAAGTCATTCTTCTGTTCCAGAGCTTGGGCCATCAAGTCGGCCTGCCGTCCGGATAAAGATGCTGCGATGCTAGAAGGCTTAGCTGTCGAACAGCTGACCAGACTCAGTGCTTGAAGAAAACGCGGGGTCCTTTCCGACTACCCCCGCGAGCCTGTTGTTCATGCAGAGCAGAGTTTGGGAGATACGGCCATCCTCGCTATCCGCTCCACGGCAGGGCCGTGTGAAGGTCCGGGGAGAAGCAGCGCGGCGGAAGCGCTGCTATCGGTGACCTTGAGCGGCGTGGAGAAGTATGCCTGGGCCAGCTTGCATCGGCTCCGAGTGGATCTCCTTGAAATGCTCGTCAAGGTGCTAGCTGGATCCGAACAGCTGAGTCTGGCCGCAGCCGCCGGGCTCGTGTCCGGGCCGGGGTGGCGTGAAGCTTATTCCTCTGTCGGGACTGCTGAAACGAGACCTCGCGTCGGTGCGCCGGGGCGCTGGCCGTAAAACAAGAGCCGCGCGTGCGACTTCGATTCGGGCATCCGCAACACATGGGTAATGGCTTAACTGACAACATTAAAACGCTGTGCGGCCGCGAGACGTTGAACTGCCAACCAGAGCTTGACTGGGCCACAAACGATTCGGGTGCATAGAACCCGCGGCGGCAAGAACTGGCGCACGGGCGCCTCAGTTCGGAAAAGAAAAACGGCGCGTTGACGCTTGCAGCCGATGCGCCACACAATGCACCACAACGTTGGTCGCGCCTTACAAACATATCGCCGCACAAGCCTTTTAGTGTGACCTGCAGGCGCAGCAGAACAAAAAGATCCAGGGCAATCTCCGCGGTCGGTCGTATCGGCCCCTCCTTGCCATCTCCGAACCCCGGCGCGGTTCCGGTCAAAGTAGCGATAGATCTCAGGCACCGACGCATGAAAATGTGACTAGCATCAGTCTTCTTGGGTCGATCCAAAGCGACCAGCCCGGATGGCCGAAGGAGGCGGCTCTTGGCGCTCCGAGGGTTGCATTTCTGTTGCTAGTGGCAGGACGGCGATGGCTTAGGTCAGATCGCCGGGGCTGCGGTCGTCCACCATGCTGGCGCGGAGCGTGTCGTCCGTGATCTTTCGCGCCGGAGGTGGCCGCAGACCTCGAGGCTAGCCAGACGGTTCAAACCGGCATTGATGAAGCTGATAGCCTGCGATTCATCACGAGAGGCGCGCCCGACCTCATCTGCCGGTAAGTGACGCGCTCCGATACCCAACTGAGTGATTTCGTGAACGTTGATGCTCCGGGTGTTTGATGCTCCAGGGCCTTTGTGTTCACAAGTAACTGAGTCCCGTGCACATAGCGGGGCGCGCTCACGAAGGCGGCCTCGGGGACGGCATTCTTCCAAAGTCGCGTCGGTCATCATACCGATGGAAAAAGCGAGAACATGCGGCGCCTGCAAGACAATCACGCGAAGATCCGCAGCATCCTCGAATGCAGCAGGCGCCACGGTGCTGCAGAACAAAGCTCAGCGTCCAAGCAATGCTTTAGGCATCTATAATCTAGAATGTTTCATCGCATTATTAGATGGTTGGCTTGGCCCGGCCTTATTGATCGGATGTCGCTTTGCAACGGGGCAGCATGCGGCTGATCAGCAATGTCTCGCCTAATCTGTTTGTGTTCTCGAGCGCATCAATTCATGTCCCTCGCTTTGAGCCGGCGCTGCCAATTAAAGTCGCTGCAATCACGCAGCGCATGTTCGGGGAGCCTGATCAGAGACCATTTGGGCTAAGCGATGGACAGATAGACTTCGCAATAGAAGGGGATGCCAACAGACGATAGTAGATTGAAATACTCAACTATTGCGTTTGCGTGGTTTCGCCCTCTAAAAATCCTCTAATCGATCCTTGCTCGCCCGGTCGCGAGTCCAAACGTTCCGATCGCGAATGGGCATCAGAACACCTTCCTGAGAAGCAGCTGGCCTTGATGAATTCTGGAGCGCAGATGTGAGTGTACTCGTGTGGGATCAACTAGCCGCTGGAAACTGGCTGTCACGACAGCGTCAATCGGCGACCACCGTTGTCGAAGCTCTTTTGGGCTGCGCCTGCGCACAGAACATCATAGCACGTACCCGAATCTTCTTCGGGGAGAGCCCTCTAACATCAGCCGACGGTTTGTTATCCATGCCTCAAATCGGTTGCCCGGCGCACATTGAGCGTGAGCTTGCGCGAAAGGGCAGGGTGGTCGCTGATTTGTCCTCAACGCCCACCAACTGGCTCAGAGGCCGCCGCATTAGGGGTTGTGATGTCTTCGGTTAACTCCATGCTTCATCTCGGCCTAAATCTTCATGGCGCTGGTGGCCATTCCGCCGCGTGGCGCTGGCCAGGTACAAATCCAAGCGCCTTTTTCGATGTCGAGCACTACGTCCGGGCTGCGAAGGTTGCGGAGCGTGGTCTGCTGGATGCTGTATTCCTCGCCGATACTCCCGCGATAAGTTTCGACATTACGCACCAGCCACCGCTGAATGGGCTCGAACCTACCCTCGTTCTTGCGGTGATTGCACGCGAAACGCAGCGGATTGGCCTGATCGCGACAGCGTCGACGACCTACAATGAACCATACAATCTCGCTCGGCGTTTCCAATCGCTCGAGGTCATCAGCGGTGGCCGCGTTGCCTGGAACGCAGTCACGACGTCGAGCCCGGCGACGGTAGCAAACTTTGGCGGTCGAGAAGTCGGGCGAGTGGATCGCTACAGACGGGCCGAGGACTTCGTTGAAACGGTCCGCGCTCTCTGGCTGAGCTGGAGCGGCGAGGTGGTCATCGCCGATCAGGCTGCGGGAGTTTACGCAGATCAGAGTCAATTCCGCCTCCTGGATCCGGATACCAATAGTTTCGGCATCCGAGGCCCACTGACGCATCCCGCTTCGCCCCAAGGTCACCCAGTCATCGTTCAGGCGGGCGGTTCGGATCCCGGACTATGGCTTGGTGCCCGCAGTGCAGATGTCGTGTTTGCGGCCGCCGGGGACTTGACGACGGCTCTGAGGGAGGCAGAGCGCCTGCGTGCGCTCTCTCGGCAATTCGGCCGCCCTGCGGCTCCGCTCATCCTGCCGGGCCTTGTCACCTGTATCGGGGGCACCGAGGACGAGGCGGCTCGTCGCAAAGAAAACCTTGATGGACTGCTCGATCTGGAGCGCGCCCTCGGCGCCCTTGCAAGAAGCATGGGTGTGGCGGTCGAGAAGCTCAGCCTCGAGAGGCCAATCCCGGAGGAGATTCTGCCTGATGCAGATCATGTTCCGTTTTCTGTCGGTCACCATCGCACGATTGAAGCTCTGGCGCGTCAAGGTCGGACGGTTCGCGAGATCATCAGCAGCGTTCAAGCTTTTGGCCACCGCTTGCTTGTGGGTGCACCCGAGCAGATCGCGGATTCGATTGAGGCATGGTTCCGCGCCGGCGCGGTCGATGGTTTCAACATCATTCCGGATGTTCTCACCGATGGCACTTCAGCGTTTGTCGACAATGTGGTTCCCATCCTGCAGAAGCGCGGGCTGTTTCGCAAAGAATATCTGGGACAGACACTGCGAGAGCATTTCGGCATTTCTACTCCGTTCGAGCCGGCACGAGCCACAGCTAGCTCACCGCTCTGACGCTTCCTCAACACCAAATCTCTGGAGCCTGGATATGCATTTAGCCAATGCGCCGTCAGCGAGGCGCTTCACTGGCAAGTCCAACCGTCAAGCAAGAACACTGGCGGCTACCCTTGTCATGCTCTTGGGCCTGTCCCAATTGGCGCCCAGCGTTCATGCGCAGGAAGGCTTGGCCGGCAGCGTCAAGCGAGGAGGCGTTATTCGTTACGGGCATTTTCAAGAGCCTGCCTGCCTGTTCGGAGGATGGGTGCAGCAATGGTATCTGCAACGCCAGTACAGCGATAATCTGGTTGCGCGCAACGAGGACGGCAAGATTTTGCCATGGCTGGCCGAGTCTTGGACCATCTCCGACGACAAAAAGGTGTACACATTCGAGATAAAGCCGAATGTAAAGTTCACTGACGGGAGCGCCCTCGATGCGCAGGCCATCGCTGACAATATCAACGGGTGGCTCAGCAATGACCCCGATCTTCGCAATCCGACTGCCGCTCCTTATCTCGGCGAGAGCTTCGAATCGGCGAGGGCAATTGCTCCTCTGAGATTGGAAGTAAAATTGAAGGTGCCGTTCCAGCCCTTGCTGAACGTGTTCGCCCAATCCTCACAAGGCATTCTCTCGCCATCGGCACTCAAACGTGGACTTGCGGTCAATTGCGAGAACCCCGTCGGTTCAGGTCCATTCATTGTCGACAAGTGGCACCATGGGCGAGAAGTCACCTTCCGCCGCAATCCCGAATACAATTCGGCGCCGGCCACCGCCAGACATCAGGGGCCGGCTTACGTTGACGGGATCAGTTGGAAGTTTCTGCCAGATCAGACTGTCCGATACGGCTCGCTGATCGCGGGGGAGACCGATGCCATATACGATATTCCGGCTGTCGCATGGAAGGACGCCAACTTCCGCTTTCCAGTATTACGGCACCTGACGGGGAACCCCCCCCTGCGCCTCGCATTGTATACGGCCCGGCCCCCATTTGACGACGTGCTCGTCCGCAGGGCCTTTGCCTATTCTACTGACCGAAAGGCCGCGGTCGACACATCCTTCCTCGGCTCTTTACCGTCGAGGGCAACGGTGCGCTAAGTCAGAGCTCGCCGGAATACCTGCCTGAACTCGGGCAGTCCTATGGGTACGATATTCGCAAGGCCAATCAGCTGCTTGATCAGGCGGGTTGGACTGAGCGCAATCCTACGGGCGTTCGTGTCAAGAACGGTCGTCCGCTCATCGTGCGCATTTCCTATTCGTACGCTTTTCTCAAGCCGGATGGCGAGCAAGCCTTGCAAGTTGTCCAGCAGCAGGGACGGGCGGCCGGTTTTGACGTACGTCTTCAACCCACCAATCCGGCTGACTTCTTCGCCGGGAAAAACCTCGGACCCGATGATTATGAGGTCGTTCTCCTCTATTGGGTTGCCCCCGGCGCTGAGATATTCCGGATCTCGTGGAAGCCCGATCAGAATGGCGAGCCCAATCGCTTCAATCCCTCACGCTACCAGGATCTGATGCTTTGGGACATCATTCGAAAGGCGGAACAGAATTTCAATGGAGCTGAACGTACCGCCCTTTATCAGCAGGCGGAACGGAAGATCGTGGATGAGGCACCCGTTATTGGCCTTACTGTCCTGGACGTAACTTTGGCGACCAAGCCGACCCTGAAAGACGTCTGGCTGGACCGTGGGTCAGTTGGCGAACCTGTCTTCTATGATGCCCATTTTGACGACAAGAAATGATGCCATGAAGATAGCAACCCATCATGCCATTGTTTGGTTCACGCGCCGGATATTGGCCGGCGTGGTGGTGGTGTGGGCTGCCGCAACGTTTGCGTTCTTAATTCAGTGTGTGATGCCTGGCGATCGCGCCCAGATCATCATTAATGTGACAAGTGGCAACGTCGGGCCGGCGTCCGCGGCAGAACTCGCGGCGATCAATGCGAAATACGGCTTTGATCAACCACTCGTGGTTCAATACGGAAAATACATGCTGGGAATCCTGCATGGAGATCTTGGTGAATCCTACCAGCAGCATCGGCCTGTCGCAGGGATCATCGCGGATCAGATTGGGCCTACGATTATTCTGGCGGTCGCCGCGCTGCTGATTGCATGGATTATCGCCATCCTGACAACCTTGTTCATCGCCGGCAGAGACAACATATGGTCGAAGCTGCTCAAGGACACGCAAGTCTTTTTGGCAACAGTGCCGCCTTACTGGCTGGCCACAATTTTGCTGGTTGTTTTTGCGGTAAAGCTGCGCATTCTTCCGGTCATCGGTGGAAATTCCCCGGTCGGGCTCATTCTCCCGACACTTGCGTTGGCTCTTGAACTGTCGGGCTTTTTTGGACAAGTCGTTCAGAACGAGTTCACGCGCGTGCTCGAGCAGCCCTTCGTCACGTCCGCGCGGGCCCGAGGTATGAGTGATTTTGGCGTCAGGCTTCGCCATGTCCTCCGCCACGCCGCATTGCCCGGGATTACTTTGTCAGGCTGGGCGCTCGGCAAACTTCTTTCGGGCGCGATTTTGATCGAGGTGGTTTTCGCCCGTCAAGGCCTAGGTGGAGTCCTCGTCGCTGCAACGTCCTCGAGAGACGTTCCGATTGTCTCGGGAGCTGTTTTGATCTCTGCGGGCGTATTCGCTCTTGCCAATTTGATCGTCGATCTGACTTACCGGCTGGTCGATCCGAGGTTCAAGTTGACATGAGCATGTTCGCCGAAGTCACCATATCTCGTTCGCTCAAAGAAGTCCTGGCAATCACGCGCCATGTTCCCTTCCGGGTTACCGTCTCTCTTATAATAATTGGCCTCTTTGCCTTCGCGGCTATGGCCCCAAAGGTACTGCAGACGCACGATCCGCTCGCTATAGATTTGAGATCGTCATTGCAGTCTCCGTCGATCATTCATTGGTTGGGAACTGATCAATTGGGGCGAGATCTTTACTCTCGAATAGTCGAGGGGACGGGCCAATCCCTCGCCATCGGACTTGGCGCAACGGCGCTGAGCATGTTCATTGCGATCGTTATCGGCGTCGCCGCAGCGCTTTCTGGTGGCGTAGTCGATAGCATCCTCAGCCGGATTGTCGACGTGCTCTTTGCGATTCCCACGCTCTTGCTCGCCCTTGTGTTCGTGACCGTTTTTGGCCCGTCCCTATTGACTGAGGTCATAGCTGTCGGAATCGGCACAGCGCCAGGCTATGCGTGCATGATCAGGGGCCAGATGCTTGCCATCAAAGGGACAGGGTATGTGGAGGCCGCCAAGGTTCTGGGTCATCCATTTCCCCGTCCGGGGCTAGAGCGGGCAAGTTTCCTCGGGGCCAAGCTTGATTTTGCCTATATGCACGCCATGGCAGCGCAGGCATGCAACTTCGATGACGCCAGTCTGCGCAATTTAATTGATGCAACCGGCAGCCTATTTCATGGTTGCAGTATGAAAAGAACACGCTTTGACAACGCGATGCTCAGCGGGCTTCTCCTTTATCAGTGCGACGCGAGTAATGCTGTATTCGATGGCGCGGAACTGCAAGGGTCAACTATCAATGAATGCTTCCTTCCTTCCGCTTCCTTCCGCTTTGCTAAGCTGAGCCAAGTCGCTATCACGAAGACGCATCTGGCGGATTGCTCGTTCTTCCACTCAAAGGGAGACTGCTTATCGATCGTGCGTCCCACCTCCATCGATGGTCTTGTCTTGGAAGGTGCTCATCTTCCGTATCTGAGACTCTCAAAGGTGAGCGGGCGGATTCGGGCGAGAGCCCTGAGCGCCCCATTCGCTGATCTTCACCTGTCAAATCTCGCGAGCGCTGAGCTGGAACAGGCAGACCTCACCGAGGCGCGGCTTCTGTCCGTAGGCCTGTCCGACGCGAACCTCGTCGGTGCTGTGCTCAACAGTGCATCTATTCATTCCTGTCAGCTGGACGGAGCGGACCTATCTCAGGCATCAGGTGAGAGCATTTCGATAACAGAGAGCACAATGCGAGCCGCCAAACTCACCGGTTTTCGCGGCCGCTGCGCCTTTGTGCGCGACTGCGATCTCGAACATGCGGACCTATCACAGGCTTACCTCTACAGGTCGATGATCACCGGTGATCCGCCGCAATCAATGGCATTGGGTCACGCAAATCTCGAAGGCTCCAATCTCGTTCAGGCATATCTCGCCGCGGGTATGACCGATAGCAACCTGGAGGCAACGCGGGCCGCATACGTTCGCATGAACCAATCGTCCCTGCGCGATGCGAACCTGAGTGGGATATCGCCATTCCAGGCCAGCTTCGTGAAGGTCGACTTTTTAGGCGCTAAGATAACCACCGTTTTTTGCCGACCGTTGTCGGGGACTGCAGGTCGCTCTGGAGGGGGATCAGCTGAACGAGTCATCGAACTATCTGGCTGAACTCTCATCGTTGATGCGACGTGGTCGAGAAGGGTCAACCTGACTCCTTTGAAAACCGCAAGAACAGAGGGAGCTACAGTGCCCATGAGCTTAGATCAATTTGATGCGGTCATTCGACTGTAAGCGGGCGTTGAAGCTCTTTGGAGCTCGTCTGCGTGCGCGGCCCACACAGGATGCCCCCGCCGCGCATCTTCCGAGATCCAAGCGCTCCACTCTTTTTGCGTTCAAGGAAACTGGAGTAAGAACATGCATCTGGCAGGTCTTTCCGCAGGCAAGGCGTTCATCCGGGAGGTCGCAAGAACAGGTCAGACCATTGGCACAGTACACACTCTGGGCGCCCTGCATCTTGGGCATGCAGAACTGATCAGAAGAGCGGCCTTGGAGAATGACGTCGCGATTGTCACAGTGTACCCGAACAAGATCCAGCTTAGACCAGGTGGGAGCTACAATTTCAATTTGGACGATGATATTGGACTTGCCCTACGTTCGGGAGCGACTGCCGTGATCTCCTCGAGCGACACCGAAATGTTTCCGCCTGGCTATCGAACGTTCGTATCGCAAGGTGACTATCATTTGCGTTTAGATGGGCCTGAGGCGTGCTTGAAGGAAGCCCTGACCGGTGCGGTCCGCTGGATCTGCTATGCGCGGCCAACTCGCAGCTACTTCGGCCTGAAAGATATCGGTCAGGCGATCCTGGTGAAGCGCGCCGTTGCAGACCTCCTTCTCGATTGCGAGATAAGGTTTGTGCCGACCGTGAGAAGAATGGAGTGCCGATTTCGTCGCGCTTAAGGCGATTTAGCCGGTCTGAGCTTGATGAGCTGTCATGCCTCTTCACGGCACTCAACCAGATCGTCCGAGGAGCGTCGAGCGTCAAGGACCTTGTAGCGTCGGCTGCATCTCACATAAAGTTCCGACGGTTTAAATTCGATTATCTTCGGATTGTCGGCGGTGACAGCTTCGAAGATCTAGAGCAGGTCAAGCTCCCTTTCATCATTATCGGCGCGGCAACGGCTCACGGCCTGAGGGTTTTCGAGTATCTATGTTCCAGATCAGGATACCCTCCTAAATGGTGCTCCGGATCTCTGGATCGATCTGTCTAAGCACTCGTAGCTAGACCATTATTCACCGCATGGCCTTCACGGAACTAGGGCTCGGACTCAATTGATCCAATAGGCAACGATGGCGGCGAGATGGACGGCAGCCAAGAAGTTCGTGGCT
>NZ_LFKZ01000113.1:0-53309 GCF_028128975.1 Bradyrhizobium sp. CCBAU 45321 | reverse complement strand
GTGACCCGGGTCGCTGATTATTCAGTCTTCGCTCGTGACCGTTACGTGAGAAGCAATGGCCTTCCACGCCCTCGAACACGACCGAACGGTGACCCTGGAACATGCGCAGGCCCCTTTGACCTTTGCCCCGACAATTCCGCGCGACTCCGGCATCGATCGTAGCCATAACTTGGTCTACGGAACATGCGGACCCAGCTGCTCGCGAGATCGACGGATGCTATAGGCAGACCCTATTGGTAGCTGGCCGAGATGCGTCCTACATGTTGCGCGCTCTTCGACACGGGTGCGGCGTTGATACATTCCTGGGCGTATCTACCATCATGGCCTGGACTCTCCAGATCGAGCCTCACGAGCAAGTGCCGCAAGATCGGTTTCGAGCTTCGGTTGAAGCGAGAAAATTGCGTCTATCAACGCCTGCGCCGGTTGCTCAGCGGCCTCAACCAGCGACGCCTTCTCGGCCCGCGCAGAGGGAGCGAACACACGCTTAACGACCGTTGGTGAGCCTTTGAGGCCGCAGTTGGAGGTGTCTTCGACACCGGCTTCGTGCGCGCTCCATTTCACGATTTGGGCGCGCGCGGCACGCAAGGCATCCGCCATCGCGCCGCGCCGGATCTGATTCGTCGCCTCAAGCATGGTGATGAGGCACGGCAATTTGGTTTGCAACACCTGCACACCACCTTCGCAGCGTCGTTCCACTTCAATCGTTTGAGCGGCGAGGTCCAAGGATCTGATCTTCGCAACGTAAGTCAGCTGCCCTACGCCCATTCGCTTTGCGATGCCGGGCCCAACCTGCGCAGTATCGCCATCGATGGTCTGCTTTCCCGTGAAAATGAGATTCGTCGGGCCATAGTCCTTACCGATTTTTCGGATGGCGGTTGCAAGTGCGTACGTTGTGGCCAGTGTGTCGGAGCCCGCAAAGCAGCGATCGGTGAGTAGGACGGCGCGATCGGCACCATAAGCCAGCGCCCTTCGCAAGGACTCATCTGCCGATGGCGGTCCCATGGTAAGCACGGTAATTTCGCCGCCGAACCGATCGCGCAGCTCCAGCGCGGCCTCGAGCGCGAAGAGGTCATATGGGTTGATGATGGTCGGCACTCCCTGGCGCATGATTGTATTGGTCACGGGGTGAACACGGATTTGCGCCGAGTCCGGTACCTGTTTGATGCAGACGACATTGTGCACGATGTTGCTCCAACAGTTGCGATAGCTACGAAGAGAAGAGCAAGTGTTGTACCATCGCTGCCGTTCTGGAATCGGCTCGCTGTCACAAAGGCTTAAACCGGGCTATAAGTCGCTCCAGCCCGCTCTTCCTGACGAACGAATGCCGACACAAGTCAGGGCACCGACAAGGCGGTTCCGCTCGTCACGCCAGCCGAGAGACGCAAGGAATGCTCGCAGGATAACTGCCGCGAACCACCTGCGGGCATCGGGCCGATCGACGGTTAAGCATTGCCGCTCACTCGTCCGCAAAATAGGGATGATAGCTTGTTACATGTTCGAGCTACCGATGGTTCGCCATTGTATGGCCCGCAGGTGAGGCTCCAACTCATGGCGCACAAATCCATGTTGCGCGCGCGCCCACGTCGTCGCCGCAGGCCGGCCCATTCCCTGCAGACTGCGTAGATTGCCTCTTCGGACACGATCTGTTTGGCAGCAGAAGTTCCGGCGGATGTGGTTGTTCAGAACCGCTTTATCTCAACTCCGTATTTTCGCAGCGCATAGCCGATTTGGCGCGGGGTTAGTCCGAGTAGGCGCGCTGCCTTGGCCTGCACCCAGCCAGATTTTTCCATGGCCGCAATGACACGCTCGCGATCGGTCATGCTTGCACCACCAACGAGAACTGTGCCGGCAGGTGCCGGTGGGGCCGGTCCGCAGACAGACTGCGGTGGCAATGTCGTTTGAGCTAGCGGAATGATGGACTTTGCAGGCATCGGCTGCATGGGTACTGCCACGTCGGTCTTGTCATTCGATGTGCTTTTCCAGAGCATCATGGAAAGGCACTGGCCTTGGCAGCATGCAAAGTCACTTCTCACAATCGACGGCCCGGTACACAGCGTCGCTGTTCGCTCGATGCAATTTTCGAGTTCGCGAATATTTCCCGGAAACCCGCAGTTCATCAGTACCTCGATCGCACTCGCCTCCAGGGTGAGCGTACGGCCGTTCTCGCTGTTGAACTTTCTGAGGAACTCTCGGGCTAGCAGCGGAATATCAGTGCGTCTTTCGCGCAGCGGCGGCAACAACAAGGGAACTACGCTAATACGATAGTAGAGGTCCGCGCGGAACTCGCTCCTTGCCACAGCCTCTTCAAGGTTCTTGTTGGTCGCAGCTATGACTCGAACATCGACCTTAATCGTGTGATTGCTACCGACGCGCTCGAACTCCTGCTCTTGCAGAACTCGCAGCAATTTCGCCTGGAACGGAGCTGAGATCTCTCCGATCTCATCCAGAAATAGCGTCCCTTTGTCAGCAAGCTCGAAGCGCCCCTTGCGCGAGCTGACCGCACCGGTAAAGGCACCTTTCTCATGGCCAAACAATTCCGATTCCAGGACCGTCTCTGGCAGCGCCGCGCAATTCAGTTTAACGAACGGTCGTTTAGCGCGGGACGAGGACTCGTGAATGGCCTTGGCTACGAGCTCCTTGCCGGTGCCGGATTCGCCCCGCAGCAGAACCGTGCTGTTCGATTTGGCTACAACCGCAATCTTCTCGAGCAGAGCGCTTAGCGCGGCGCTGTCGCCAATGATCCCGTGGGCGTGAAGCTTCTTGCGCTCGCGAGCGGCCACCTCAAGCTCAACAATCTTCTGTGGCTGGTCTTTGTCCACTAACAATCGTTCGCGATCGCAGGCCAACAAGCGATGTAGCTTGACTGTTTGTCCCACCAAGTTGGCGACCATAGCCAGCAGTCGCGCATCGTACTCGAGCCGAAGACTGGAACTATCGTCCTGGATGCGGTCTGCCGTCAGCGTACCAACCACCCTCGCCTCAATACGAATAGGAACCCCAATAAACGATACGCGCACGCTGTCGGAGGCGCCGAGAAACTCCCGGTCGGCAGCGCTGAAGGCTGGCTCGCCGGCTACGCTCTCGACAATAAGAGGCCCGTCTGTCGCTACGATCTGGGCAATTGCTTTCTGCGGCAGGCACGTGCGGTAACGTTCGTCACTGCCTTCGCTCCAGCCGGCGCCAACGGTAATTTCCGGGATACCGTCATCGTGGAATAGCGAGACGATGCCGTGTCGCATCTGCACAAACGATTGCAGCAGGCCAAGGACCTTGGCCAACGTGACTTCGAGCCGACCAGGGGCGCTGACTATTTTCGATATTTCGAAGATGCCGGCCAGCGCGCTCTCATACGACGGCTGCCCCGAGGGATCACGCTCCGGCTCCGGTTGCGAGGCAGGTCGTTCGCCCGAGGATGGGATGTGCAGCATGAGCCTGTCTCCGTTGTCTTGATTATCCTCCGTGGAGCCATGTTGGGATTGGCGAGCTTCGTTTTGCATGTCACTCTCTGATCTAGCCCCACGTGTTGAGGAGATGACATAGAACCGTGACACCTTATTATGGCACGACACCACACTTGCAATGTGCCCTCGTTTCACTTTTTGCGGATCGTGCGCGTCGTCAGTGGAGAACATACGTGCCGCTGCAGGACACGTCAGCTGCGTCGCCAGAGCGGCGGCTTTACAAATGCTGCCCGCCATTGATCGGCACCTCGGCTCCCGTGACATAACTCGCCGCATCCGAGCACAGGAAGAAGATGACCTTGGCCACTTCATCCGGGGTCCCCACTCTGCGCAGCGGGATACCTGGCACGAGACGGGCTTCCGTGTCTGGCGATAGCATGTCGGTCTTGATTTCGCCGGGCGCGATCGCATTCACACGAATGCCATGCGGCGCATAATCATAGGCCAGCTCGCGGGTGAGGCTCGCAAGCGCCGCTTTCGAGGTCGCATAGGCGCTACCGGCGAATGGGTGCACCCGTGAGCCTGCTATTGAAGTCACATTTACGATTGATCCTGACGCGGCTCTTAGCTCGTCAAACAGACCCTGCGCCAGCAGGATCGGAGCTACCAGATTAAGATGAAACACCCCCATCCAGGTCTCGGTTGACGTGGTCAACGACGTCATCCGATCGCCAGTGGGCGTTTTCGGCGAGACCCCGGCATTATTCACCAGCGCGTGCAAGGGCGCACCAGCCAAGCGCTTCTTGACCTCGGTGATCGCACGCGGCAGCATTCGATGATTGCTGAGGTCGATCTGGAAATGATCGTCATTCCCTGCCTCCCAGGAGCAGCGCTCGCTGTCGAAAGGTTGGCGCGCGCAAGAAATGACACGCCAGCCCGCCTCCGAGAACAGCTTGGCAGTGGCATGACCAATTCCGCGCGATGCCCCCGTGAGCAACATCGTCTTTTGTTCTCTACGATCATCACGCGCTTTATCGGCGTAAACGAGGCAACCCAAATGTGTTTCGGCCAGTGGCTCTCTAATCAGATTGTCATTCGGCAAATCGAGACCCAAGGCCGCCTCCTCTACTGTTAAGCCAGCGGACGATTAGCAGGATTTGCGCCACCGCGGTGCAGGTAAATCACCTCCGCTTTGCGTCCTAACGTCGCGCACGCCGAACACTTGGCCGATTTCAGACAGCCGTGGGTGTGCTTTGTGACAACGATGGCAAATCAGCTACGTAAGCTCTCTAGCACACTCGCCTGCTTCATCACAGGGGACGGGCCGCGCTCGCTTTCTTGATCGCGCAACCGAATGAGCTGCGGCTTGTCGGCGCCTCGCCGAAACCAACGACCGCTCGAGAGCGACCACGGACATTTTGCCGCGCTAACTCCAAAACTGACGTACCAGCCTCGCACGTCAGATTCGTCAATCGTCGATTCCGTTTGTCGCACCCCCTGGGCAGAGTTGGGGATATCGCTGGACGGGTTCGCTCCAGGCACGAGCTGGCGAACTGATATGTTCATCCACGCTCGAGCACTGATCAGCTCCGATTTTTAGCTGACCGAAGGACGACGACGTGCTCCGTCTGCTTAACGCTGCGCAGCACTTTAGGGCGGTTGTTATCGACGTCACGGCTCAAGCGAAGGCACCCCCGCGTCGCTTCGTTCTGCTCTTCGCTGCAAGTTCTCGCCAACAGCATCACGTTGGGCAGACGATTGTCGCCTGTACAAGAACTGGCAGTACTCTTGGATGCAAAGAGCGACAATCAGGTCGATCAAGCGGGCTACAACTTTCATGAAGCCACGAGCTGTTGCGAGTTGTCTTCGACCAAGATCAACCTGCTCGGATCGTTCAACTCGAATTCTATAACGCGTGGAGCAAAGAGACGCGCATAGCGCGTGAAGGCGCTCGTTGGGGGAAAACGGATCACCGTGTCGCAGCGCGCAAGGAGATACATCTCAGTGAGGGCAGAAAAGCCACCTTCGGCTCCGAGGGCGGCGTTGTGCAACGGGCCGGCGTGAGGCGCCTGGAACTGTTTTGGAATCGCAAAAACATCGGGGAATATTGCCGAAACCTGCTCAAGGATGAGCGCGCTGTCCGTGCACAGGAATGCCCTCACAGGCTTCGCATGTGCTAACGCCCTCGCCTTGTCAATGGCATTACAGATCTGTCGAAACGCGCGCTCCGCGTCCGCCCAGTAGGGAGCATGCCCCATAATGTCCTCACCGTTGCCATGCCTGACATGAATGCCGATCACGCTGTACGGCTCAAAGTGCTTGCGGTAGATGGCATCAATCCGAGCCTGAATTGCCGCTCGCGGCTTGATACTCCGAAAGATCTCTCGCTCCGCCTCCTGATCGCAGCGCCACATCAGGCAGGCATCACACACAACCGTGTTAGCGTCACTATCTCTCTGACTTTGGAACAATTGATCGAGTTGGTCGCGTTCCCGGAAGATCTGCTCGTCCGGGCGGTAGACGCAATCGATAGATGGCTTGTTCCACCATGCCGGAAAGAATGGTCCCGGAAACGAACGTTTGTTGATGTCGTCGTCGCAAATCACCGGCACGCCGGCAATGTCTTCGACCGGTTCGAAGAAGACCGGAAAGGCATTGGTGAATGGTTCATCAAGATAGCAAGACCCCCGCCAATCGATGGCTAGCATGCGCCCTGTCTGCTTTGCAAAACGCCAAGCTGCCGCCAGGGACCACAGACAGTCGCCAAAACCCGTACGTCGCCGGGACACTACGAACCGATCATTCATCGCACCGCTAACCATCTCGATTGCCTTTTCGCGCGCTCCTGGTTGGACAAAAGACATCGATACAGACATCTCCCGTCTCTTCTCGCCCGGCGTCACGGTCTGAAATCGCGGTGCCGGCGAGCTGCGTCGGTAGAACTTCATAGCAGGGCTACCCGTGATGGCCGCGTTCTCTCAACACTTTCTGTCAGCGGTGTTGCATCGACCTGCCCGAAGTCCGATGCCCAATGCTCCCTGTGCGTCGGATGGACTGGTCCCCTCACATGCAGGCATAGGAGCGTGGCCATGCTCATGACTTACGGCTATCAAGTTGCGCAACTCCCGTGTCAGATCCTACCGCCAATAAGCCTGAGAGACACTCGCCGCCGCCGTTGATCGCAAGGACGAGACTTTGCTCGAACCCGGACATGGCAAACGCGCTCACGGCATGCGCTTCGTGGTGATTCACGAAGGAAAGTCGGAGACGGATCGATCTCTGCCCCACACTCCCGTGCCAGCAGCTGCGCCGCAACAGTTTGGCGTCCAACGTAACGGGCCGAGAAACAACAGGACGCTCGAGCATGGTTTTGCAACAGGCTTCAGTCGCGTAGAACGCGATGCGGTCGATCTCCCCGAGCTCGACTCCTGCGGTAGACAGGCAGTATCGGATCGAGTTGCTGGGAGACTTGTTGGAGTGCTTGACACAGTTGAGACGCTCCTCTTCGAGAGCAGCAATTGCGCGGCCATCCTGCACAAGAACCGCAGCGCCATCGTGAACAAATGCATTCGGCAGCTCCGGAGAGCTTTCATGGATTCTGTCAAGGTCACCACTCAGTCCCGGGCACAACATCCCGTTCTCCATCGTCATGACGGGAAGGCCAACTGCCGTCCCACCGAACTAACCTGTACAGTCACGCTCCGCCGGTGCGCGGGCCAGACAGCACAACACGAGTTTGCAAGGTCTGTCTCGGCGACTAGCGACAGGCGCTCAGAAATAGGGTGCTGGCGTCCGATGCAGATGGACCGAACAGGCGGCCATAGAGCTGGCTCGATCGCGGCCTCTTAAGGCCGTTGCAGAAGCCGCTGTAACAGACCAGGTCACTCGCGAGCTACCGCGGAAGGGCTGATGACACTTCATCGATTGACTTTCTTCCTTTCGCTCAACTCACGTCAACGCAGCAGGCGCCGCCGAAATAGTGCTGTCGACGCGAAAAATGGCAAGACCGCGTAAACACAGAGCGCACCTACGTGCAGGGCAGCACTGTCGGCGCCGCGCTCAAGCATCGTTGGACGAATAAGGTCGACCGAATGTGCGAGCGGCAACAAGCCGGCAAAATGCTGAAATGAGTCGGGCAGTTGGCTCGTCGGAAAGACCGCGCCACAAAGAAACACCATAGGCGTAAGGACGAGCGACTGGTAAAACACGAAGTAATCGTAAGTTGGCGCAAGAGATATGACGACCATTGCCAGGCTGGCGAAGACAAGGCCCGTAAGGGCGACTGTTGGTATCGCACAAAGAATGGACGTCCAGGATGCATAACCCAGCGCGGCAGCGACAATCCCGATTGCTGTCCCGGCTAGAACGGACTTACTGGCGGCCCACACCAACTCACCTAGAACGATATCGCCGAGCGTGAGCTGTGTGAACAGAATTCCCTCCCAGGTGCGCTTGACACCCATCCTAGCAAAGGCCGCATACAGGGTTTCAAAGGTCGCTGATGTCATCGCGCTGATTGCGACCATACCGGCCGCCAAAAAGGCAATGTACGAAGTCCCCTCAACCCGTCCCACGATGAGTCCGAGGCCAAAGCCAAGGCCCAACAGATTGGTTATGGGGTCTGCGAGATTGCCGAGAAGCGATGCAAGCGCGACTTTCCTCCATCCCAGGAAGTTTCGTCGCCATACCGCGATCCAGTTGTACGCGTTAGCCGGCATCAACGACGCGTAACCATCATCCATTGCTCATTTCTCCATCTCGCGCCCGGTCAACCGCAAAAACACGTCTTCGAGATTCGGGGGACGCTGCAGTACGCGAAGGTTCGCTTGCCCGCGCAGGTGCACGCGGACTTGCTCCGGATATCGCGCGTAACAAAAAAGCGTCTCTCCACTCACTTCGATATGCCGCGCATAAGGCCGGATCAGCTCCCGGAGTTGATTGAGATCACCACCATAGATCTCGATCACGTTGCACCCGATATGCTCGTCGATCAAGGCGTCTGGCTTGCCTTCGGCGATTTTGCATCCACTCTCAAGCACGCATAGCCGATCGCACAGGCGTTCGGCCTCTTCCATGAAGTGAGTGGTCAATAGGATCGTCTTGCCACGCGCAAGCAGGGCCCGCAGACGTTCCCAAATCAGATGGCGTGCATGCGGATCCAGCCCAGTGGTCGGCTCGTCCATCACGAGTAGATCTGGATCGTTAATCAGGGCACGCGCCAGCGTCAGCCGCCGCTTCATGCCACCGGACAACTCGGAGACACGCACGTCCGCCTTGCTTTCAAGGCGCGCAAACTCAAGCAGGGCGGGCGCAACCGCCTCGATCCTGCGAGCGCTCATGCCGAAATAGCGGCCAAACACAAGCAGGTTCTCTCGAACTGTGAACTCGAGCTCAAGGTTGTCGAACTGCGGCACCACCCCGACGCGCACACGCGCCGCACGAGCGCGGGAAGGCACAGGCTCATCGAGGACTGTAATTTTGCCTCCGTCGGGCGAAATCATGCCGAGGAGCATGCGCGCAATCGTACTCTTGCCAGCTCCATTCGGCCCAAGCAGTCCGAAGCACTCTCCGCGCGCAACCGAGAACGACAGGTCGTTGACGATAAGCTTGTCGCCAAATGACTTCTTTACATCGGCAAGGTCGATCGCCACAGTGGACATATTCATCTTAGGCTGACAGAAGTCGTTCCGTGGACGATGGCTTCTTGGCGACCGTTTTGCTCCAGAGCATGCCCTCGCACCAAACATGGTCGACACGCCCCCATTGGCAAGCTGCCGCAGCGTCCGGAAAGAATCCTCGTCCGTGGAGGTTGGCGCTCGTGTTGCAGAGCAGCGGAATGCCCGTGAGTTGCTCAAATTCGACGAGAAGCGCAGCAATTTCGTGAGGAGAGTTGCGGGAAATTGTCTGCAGCCGCGCCGAGCCGTCAAGGTGGACCACCGCCGGGACCTTGTCGCGCCAATTCGCCCGAGTCTGGTGATCGAACAGCATGTAAGGATCTGGCGTGCCCGGGCTGAAGATCTCCGGCGCCCGATCCTCGAGACAGATCGGCGCCACTGGTCGGAAGTGCTCGCGACGTTTAATGTCGTTGAGATGATCCTTCATTGAAGGGCATGTTGGGGCTGCAAGAATGCTTCTACCCCCCAACGCCCGCGGCCCAAGTTCGGCGCACCCGGAAAGAAAGATGACGGGCTTATTGTCGGCAAGAATCGACGCAAGTTCACTCAGACTGCAAGGTGCGGCGTCCCAGTCCGGCGGCACCTCGCTCTCCTGGAGGGCAGGACCACTGTAAACTGACCATTGCAATGGCCCGAAGCCATCCTGCGCTGCCATGGCGCCGCACGCCGCGCCGATTGCCGAGCCGCTGTCATTCGGAAACGGCGGCACCCAGACATCATCGAACAATCCTGTCGCGCGAAGCGCGCTGTTCCATTTGATATTGAGACCGCAACCTCCGGCGACACATAGATTTCGCGCTCCCGGAAGCGACGAATATCTTAGCAGGAGCAGCGCGATTTCCTTAACAAGAAGACGTTCCAGAAACACATGGAACGAGGCGAGGACGTCCTCCGCTCGCTTGGTGGCCAGGCGCAATGCGCTTGCCTCGAAGAACGCGTGCATAGCTGCAAGAGACGATTCCGCATTGTTGATGTCTTCGCGGTAGCGTCGAGCCTGCTCCGTGTCGGCCGCCAAGCGTGTTTCATAAAGCTCCTGAAACACTTCCACGATGCTTTCATCGACGGAGCCAAGCGCGATGTAAGCCATCAGCTTGCCGGCGATGCCCAGATCCCAACTGGAGCGGTTCGGCTGCCGGTATGGCCCGAAGTGAAGGCCCGCGGCAGCATAGGCGTGGCCAATCATCGGAAACAGCGATCCAATGAACCGAGCCCCGCGCGGTTCGACATAGTAAAGACGTGGAAAGATACAGCCATCCCATACCAGACAGAACGAGGGCTTTCCCGCGGCTGCAAAGGGACTGGTGCTATATGCTGACGCGACATGGCCCGTGACATGCGGGTAGCTCTTATATGGAAACTCCTTGCCTCCGAGGAGGAGGCCAACGCCGTCGACCGGATCAAGGAGGCCCTCAGCATGACGCTCGACATATGGCGCGCCTTTTAGCGCGACCTGCACCGCTCCGCTTAGGAGCTGGAACTGCGATTCACTCTCCCCGTCCCAGCCGTCAATGACGAACTGATCGATATCCCGCGGCTCCAGGCCATGCTCCGCCAGGGCGCACACGACTGCATCGAGATTGTCGACGGACTGATAGCGTGGACTGTTGTCGCGCTTCTCTTGCTCAACACAAAAAAGAAGCCGACCGTCTTCGACGACAGCAATTGCTCCGTCATGTGTCAGCTTTATTCCGCAGATGCGCATACGTCCTCCTGGCCTATTGACCGACGTTCGATTGTTCTGACGAGGCGCCCGGCTTCCGAAACCGGACGATCAAGCAGTCTTCGTTTGCCGATCCGGTGCAGCAGTGCCGACGCTCGACCTCCGGTAGGCTCTCGCTAAAGAGAGCGATCACAGTTTCGGCACCAGCAGCATGCCCCCAGCGTTGACATAGTTCATCACGCGCAGACCCGAAAATCAGAGTGCCACCTGGCGCAAGCATACTCACCAGGTTGCGGATAGCCGCATGCATTTCGCTCACGTCTTTGAGGTAGTAAAGAACCTCGGCCACGACAATCAAATCGAACTGCTCAGTGGTCGAGAACCGCTGAATGTCGCAGGTCACCCAAGTAATATGTGACCACTTACTGGTTCGCAGTCGCGCTCGCTCGATTGCCTGCGGCATGACATCCACCACGGTAAGTCGCTCGCATAGCGGCGCCAGCATGTCCGTGAATGCACCGGCTGCACATCCTACTTCGAGGGCAGACGCAGCATCTCCGTTGCCAAACGACATCCGGAGCATTTGCGCGTATCGCTCCTGCTCGAACGAACTACTGTCAAGGCGCCATGGGTCGTCGACAGCTAACTCTCGCTCTAATAGCTGATGGTTCGCGTCCAGATTCATGAGACGACCACTTATTTGTAGGCAGTCGAGCGTTCGCGACCGGAAACACTCTCCATGGCCGCCAGGCTCGATGGACGGTGCGATACCCCCGCTTTATGAATGGCAGTAGGCCCCACCCCTACACTAACCGCACCTCGTCCGGCATTGTGGCGCAGGATCACACGCTGTTTCTCCTCTTCCGCCGGCACATTGGTAACTTTTCGCGATAGCCAATCGCTATTGCTCAATGTACAAAGCGCATAGGCCTTCAATGGTAGTAATAGAAAGATATTGATCGGTGTATGGAGCGAGAAGCCGATAAACCGCAAATCGCGAGCACGAATTGCTGCCACACTGCACCGGACCATAGTCATTGCAGCAATCGTCAGTCCCGTCCACCAGGGTATAGAGCCGCCAATCACGAGCTGTGCAAGCGCAGCAAGTGTTGAAACGGCAAGGAGAAATGGGCCGAGATTTTGCCCGATAACATCTAGGGTCAAATAACCATCGAGCTCTGGCAGCAGGCGCAATGCAAGAAACGTATCTCGAAAGGTACTGCGCGCCCAACGGAGCTGCTGACGCAGATATGGCCCAAGACTGTGCGGGACGACGGTGGCTGCTATCGCGTCTGGGACGTATTCGGTTCGAAACCCCGCCTTGAGCATGAGTATCGTTAGATGGCGGTCCTCGCCGAAATCACTCGGCTTCCCACGAAAGAATTGCGCTTCGTATTGATCAAGAAGCAAGGTGAGTGCGGAACGCCGATACATTGCACATGGGCCGCAGCAACACATGACGGCACCGAAGCGCGCCTGTGCCGCGCGCTCTTCGTTGCACGCGAGCCAATATTCCATATCGATCAGCCTGGTCAGCCAGGTCTGGTCGCGATTACTTGCTATGAGTTGACCCATCGCCGCACCGATTTCCGGGTCATGCATCTTCAATACAAGCTTCGTGACGACGTCGGCAGCAAGAATCGTGTCGGAATCGACGTTGAGAACCAGATCCCCGGATGAGCTGCGTATTGCAGCGATCTGCGCCTTGCGCTTTCCGACGTTGTTGGCCAACAAGATGATATTGAATCTCGGATCGTTGGCATATATCTGGTGTACAGGCGCGACTACGTCGCGGTTTGCAGACCCGTCATCGACCACATAGACCTGCATCTTTCCGGTGTAGTCTTGACTGGCAATCGACTCCAGACATTCGGCAAGCGTGTTTGGATTCTCGTTGAAGCACGGCACGATGACGTCCACAGTAGGAAGGACCACCTCGGCTTGTCCGAGGCTGTCCTGTAGCGGTGAGTTGATCGTCGGCTGGGCATAAAGCGCTTGCACACTCTTATAGATAGTCGAGAGTAGCGCATAACTCGAAACAGCGGCAGCACTGGTTATCGCGAGCAGGTCCATAGGGTGTCAGTTCTTGTTTAGTGAAGTTGAGGGAGTGGACGGATTACAAACCCGCGCCGTTGTAGTGCCGGAATCAGAGATGCCAGCGCCTTCGTGGTCTGATCGCGCAGCGTTGTATCGGTGCACAGTCTATCCTCATCGGGTGGATACCCGTCGTGCAGGAGCACAATTGCGCCCGGGCGAACGTTCGCCAGCACCGAATTCACAATTGTATCAACCCCAGGGCGGGACCAATCTCTCGGGTCGACCGACCAGTGCAGAGCCGTGAGACCAGCGCTCGCAGTCATTCCGAGCACCTGTTGCGTCCATATGCCGTAAGGCGCTCGCATATGCCTGGGCGAGGCCTTCGGGCACGCCAGACGGATCGCCTCGCTCGCGGTCAGCACTTCATCCTGTAGCTCCGCAGGTCCGCATCTGGATAGATCAGGATGGGTCATCGTATGGTTCGCAACCTCATGCCCTTCCGCAATCACTCGTCGGATGAGGTCAGGATGCTCGATCGCGTACGTGCCGATGACGAAGAATGTCGCCGGAACCCGATGTTGCGCCAGCACATCGAGCACCTCTGGCGTACAAAACGGGTTCGGCCCGTCGTCAAAGGTCAAATAGACAGCTCGACTTCCGCTCACGTCAGCGTAGTCGCAGCGGACAGTGGATGGGGTGGAACGCTCTGTCACAACTCTGGCCCGTTCCGATCGATGAAAGTCCCGGCCGGCCATTCGCTTATTGAGCGTCCCAGCGGAAACACCACCACGATCACATCCTCGATGCGGGTCGGCGATAAATTGGGATAGACATCCGGCTGCGTGGAGCGGACGCGAATGCCATGCATCAGGGTGGCGAGCCCCTGCCTTTCGACCAGTCGCGTCATATGTTTCTCAAGCGCCGACCGAACCGTGCCAAAGCTGAATGGAACGCCAAGCTCCTGCAGTACGGGATACATCACGCGCATTGCGTGGCTTATTCCGAGCCCTTCGAGGTCCGGACGCACCGCATACAACCCCAGTTCTGCTACGAGGAGATCGACTTCACTAACTTTGATGAAGCGACGTAGTAGCCCGAGGTGGGCCGCTACCCCGCGCGCGTCGTAACCAATTGCACGGAGCTCCGGTCTTGCGCCGGCCCAACTTCGGCTTCCCTCAAAAGGCTGCGCATTGAACGCACCCGTCGGTCCATAACTCTTGCGGAAAAACTCCGCGAGCTCGGCATGATCGGCGAGCCGCAGCTCGTTCTCCCAACGAAGGCTCCACTGCACTTGAGCGCGCGTAGAAGAACGTTCCGCAGCCGGGGACACGGCAATGTTCATGGCAAGCTTCCTTGCGCCAATGGAATTAAGAGCGAGACGTTCACGTGAACTCGTTAGTCGCCGAACCGCCGATCAATACCGAGATGCGCGGACTTGCTGTGTCGGGGCTCGGCACCGCTCGCCTGCACAGCGCCGCTGGCGCCATGCTCGCGAGGCAGCGAGCGCTCGGTTCGCGCTCCTCATCCGGCCAATGCCTTGCGCGCCATATATCGGAAGATGCCCACGATGCGATTCGACTAGCCAGAACCTGTCTGCACCAAAGAGCTTTTGCGCCTCCTGTCGCATCGATGTCCGTCGCTTTGATCTCTGAGGGCAGGCCATCGACGCGCGGCCCTCATGGACGGCGCTTCGGATCGGCATCAAGTCAAACTGGCTTTCATACATCTTCGACACGCCCCAAATGCACTGGACAGGCGAGCCATTTGGAAAGGCGCCTGGAATTCTTGGCATCCGCAATCTGCGCCTGCCGCTATTCCCTGACACTAGAATGATGCTGAATGCGCTCTCAAGTGTACGCGGGTAAACCTCGAATATGGAAACGGATGGCATCCCCATACCAAGGTTTATCGGACCTCGCTTGCCGACCAAACGAGCGCACTTCGCACGGAGACGCAACACGGCTCGCATGCCGCGCCTGTAGACGCCCATGAAACGGACTCGGCGGCGCGCTCGCACGTCCAGGAGCTTTCCTCTGAGCTCACCTGAACGACCATAAACCATTGTGGTGTGCCTGGTTACTTTTTCAAACTTCAGTTTGCTATTCAACATCCCGCAATTTGGTAAAATCGATTGTTTCGATAGAACACATCCACACGATGGATAGACTCACAACATGCGGTTCAAGGGACTTGATCTAAATCTTCTCGTTGCGCTCGATGCCGTGATGACGGAGCGCAATCTCACAGCGGCGGCTCGCAAAATTAACCTCAGCCAGCCCGCTATGAGCGCTGCGATCGCACGGCTGCGCACCTATTTCCGCGATGAACTATTTACTATGAGAGGTCGAGAGCTTGTCCCGACACCTGGCGCGGAGGCGCTTGCAGGTCCGGTTCGCGAGGCCCTGCTGCACATCCAACTCTCAATCATATCACGCGACGCGTTCGACCCGACTCAGTCTAGTCGGCGCTTCAGGGTCATTCTTTCAGATTTCATGACGATCGTTTTCTTCCGCAGAATTGTGGACCGCATGGCACAAGAAGCTCCCGCCGTGCGGTTCGAATTGCTGCCATTTTCCGATGAACCCGATGAGCTGCTCCGTCGGGGCGAAGTCGACTTTCTCATTCTGCCGGAACTGTTCATGTCGAGTGCGCACCCTAAGGCGACGCTGTTCGACGAGACCCTCGTGTGCGTGGGATGCCGCGCGAACAAACAGCTATCCCGACAGCTTACGTTCGAGAAATACATCTCGATGGGGCACGTTACTGCCAAGTTCGGACGGGCACTGAGACCGAACCTGGAAGAATGGTTTCTGCTTGAGCACGGTCTGAGGAGACGAATTGAGGTGGTCGTGCAGGGCTTTAGCCTGATTCCGCCCATATTGTTAGACACGAGCCGTATCGGCACGATGCCCTTACGACTGGCCAGACACTTCGAAAAGCGGATGCCACTGCGGATCATCGAACCGCCTCTCCCCCTACCCATATTCACAGAGGCCGTGCAGTGGCCCTCGTTCCACAATACCGATCCCGCGAGCATCTGGATGCGGCGGATATTGCTCGAGGAGGCATCCAACATGGCATCTAGTGAGCAAAAGCCTCCAACTCGCAGGCGCTGTTAGGCTTACCGCAAGCTGCGACTCCGAATATCCCAAGCACGCTACAGGCCCTTCGACGTGCTCGGTCCCTTCCTCGCTTCCGCGTCTCCTGGCGAGACACTGCCACGACCTCACAATGCAGCGATCCGTTTGCGAAGACTTTTCTAAGCGTGGTGACTTCCCAGGTGTTGTTTGATGGGCTCGCGCCGCGTTCAGGGCTCCCCCTGGCACTGTCGCGGATAGAACACACCTCCATTACAAATGTTTAGCTTGGCCCATAAAATGGCTTGAATCGCACATTGCGTCAGGTTGTAGGTTGACCGTCGCGACTAGCGCTGCACGACGCAGCCGTCGACGGAGCGCTTTGGGGACCTCACGGCGCTCACGGACGCTGGGATGATCTGCCATCAGCGAGCTGAACGGACCAGCTACGTGGTCGGCCGAAACCGGCGAGACGGATCAGCTTGGAGGTTCCTGAAGCTTTCCCGCCACGGCCGATCGGCTTACCGCTTGCCGTCCATTCTTGTGGTCATTTCGCGAGCTTCTTGTCGTGATGGCAGGGTTGAGCCGATGTCCATTCGGGCGAGCCAGGACGATTGCTCCAGACGCAGCCGCCACCGCACGCTTTTTCGCAGCAAGGACGTTTGCGCCGGATAAGAAGAGATGCGTTTCAAAGGTCTGGATCTAAATCTTCTCGTTGCGCTGGATGCTCTGATAACTGAGCGCAATCTCACCTCAGCGGCGCGTAGCATCAATCTCAGTCAGCCGGCCATGAGCGCAGCCGTTGCCCGGTTGCGCACATATTTTGGCGATGAACTGTTTGGGATGAGGGGGCGCGAACTTGTCTTGACCTCGCGCGCGGAAGGGCTCGCAGCTCCTGTACGCCAGGCTCTGATGCACATTGAACTCTCAATTATGGCGCGAGATGTCTTCGATCCAGCTCGATCGAGCCGGCGGTTCAGGATCGCCCTTTCTGATTTCATAACAGTTGTATTCTTAAAAAATGTCGTGGAGCGCGTCACACGAGAAGCCCCCACCGTCAGCTTCGAACTGGCGGCGCCGACCGCTGAGCACGAGGAGCTCCTCCGCCGCGGCGAAGTCGATTTTGTTATCCTGCCAGATTCTCTCATGTCCAGCGCGCACCCCAGGGCGGCCCTATTTGAGGAGAGACTCGTCTGCGTAGGCTGCTGCACGAACAGGGAATTACAACGCGGGCTTACATTCGATCGATATGTGTCGATGGGTCACGTTGCAGTTAAGCACGGAGGCGCGCCCCACGCGCCAGTTGAGCAATCATTTTTAATCGATCTCGGTCCTACTCGGCGCATCGACATTCTCGTGCAGAGCTTCAGCATGATCCCGCCCCTCCTTGTTGGGACGAACCGCATAGGCACGATGCCATTAGGGCTCGTGAGGCATTTCCAAAAGACGATGCCTCTTCAGATTGTCGAGCTTCCGGATCCATTCCCCGCCTTCACTGAAGCGGTCCAATGGCCCGCACTTCACAACAATGACCCGGAAAGCCTGTGGATACGGGAGATATTGTTCGAGGAGGCCACGCGCATGGCAACTGCACAAGAGCCCCCCGTCACCAGCACTCCGGAAGGAGCGGGCAGTGCCGGAAAATTCGCACAATCCGTCTCGCCGTTGCCGTAAGGACGTTCGTGAAGTCTACGAACCTCAAATTCCAACACTTACACACTATTTCTTTGCCTGCCTTGCTCTCCTCGTCCCGGGACAAAGACCCTCCGGGCGCGCGGGGTCCTTGAGACGTTCTTGATTTTCTTTCGCGCGTTGGGGTTAGGCGAGATGTCACAAACGCAGAGTGTTGGCCTGGCTTTAGAGACGGAGCAGCAGGTTCGCGCTTAGGCCAGGCGTTTACGTTGCAACGGCGGCCGCCAATCCCGTCTCTCGAGAAGGCAGGACCGGCACGGGATCCTCTCGTCAACTCTCCGGGTTAGTAGTTGCTCCCGATGAATGGAGGCGATCGGCTTCTTTGGAGTCGCAACAAAATGCATCGTGAGCATAGAGGTCGTCGATCATAAAGACGAAGCAAGCATCCGCGCTCGCGTGTGGCGCTATGGCATCACTCTACAGTACACAGCATCCCCATCGCTCTGCGCCGCAGGTATGACTTCTTTTGGCCCTACCGCAGCCAAACGTCTTGACGACCTGCGCTGCCCTGGACCCAATTCAAACAAGGAGCTGAAGGTTGAAGCTATCCAGCGGCGTGTTCGATCCAGAAGAGCTTTCTGCCCTCGGACGACTTTATGACAGCGCCATCGACGCGCTACCCCCATCGATGCGGAGTCCAGAGAATCGCACGGCAATCGCCAAGCTCATCCTGGAGCGTACAGTGGCTGGCGAGACTCAACTGGCATGCCTTGCGAACTTGTTGATCACCCTTTCCCCTCAGGGTTGATCCGCCGCCATTCTAAGGATAGTCACCACTCTCGCGCTGGAGAATGGAAGACGATTCAGGCTGACGCTTAGAAGCAGCTTGAATCATACGTGACGTCAGGTTGTAGGCTTCAAAATTGAACAACATGAACAAACCTACACCAAGAAGGCGTCGATGGCGCATTGGCGAACTTGCAGAGGCGACCGGAGTAACGGTACGCACGCTGCACCATTATGAGCACACAGGACTCCTAGCAGCCACAGAGCGTACTGACGGCGGCCACCGGATGTATGACCGCGAAAGCCTGCAGCGGGTTCAGCAGATTCGCGCGCTGCGCGAGCTTGGCTTCTCACTTGTCGAGATCCGTAAAGCCATGGAGGGCACGACTTCTCTCACGGACCTGCTGCGCAAACATTTAGAGCGCATAGAACTTCAAGTCGCTCGAGCAACTCTGTTGCGCGACCGTTTGCGCAACATGACCATCGACGGCGAGGCGCAAGTAAGTGTGGATGAGCTGCCTGCCACTCTGAATGCCATGTCGCGAGTCGAGACGCGTAGTCAAACGTCCCCATGCATCTGCAATTTAGCTTCAGAGCGCGAGGACCGGTGGCGGCGAATCCGTGACGACCTTCGCGATTGCATGGATCGGCGCGAGCCCCCTTGCGGTGAGCGCGCAAAGGCTGTCGCAGTTGCAGCACGCTTGCTGATCAGCGAAATCGCCGGCGCCGATTCACGCGTTTCGATGATCCTGAAGGTACTTGCACGACTGAGCGCCCCCCGCGCTCTGGCTGGTTGGGATCCCTGCCTGATGCAATATCTCGATCTCGCCCTTGGCGGGTTGGAGGATTAGCCGTACTGACCCGTTCATGGCCGTTTCCACACGTCGGTTGAAGGCAACCTGACAATGCTAGGTTGATCGGCCGCGCTCTGATGCGGGCTGAAAGCTTTACGAGCTTAAGCGAACAAATGGTCATGGCCCGCCGATGCGCGCTCCTGACGCACCCATGCCCCTTAAAACGGCTTGATCCGCACGTAACGTCAAATTGTAGACTCTACGGAAATTGGAAGCTGGTCGAACCAACGCACGTTCGGCTTGGAGCAGCCTTGACCTGCAGGGGTGTCTGATCACAACCACTTGGGATCACTTCAGTGAGCATTGAAGGCTATACAATTGCAAATACGCAGCGCGCTTCTGTTGCAAGTGCGGCGATTCTCTTCTGCGCTCTCGCCGCCCCGCTTGCGCGCGGTTCTGAAGTAAAGATCGCCGTGGCTGGCCCAATGACTGGAAGCAGCGCCGCGTTCGGCGCGCAAATGCGCGATGGTGCAGCTGCGGCGGTTGAGGACTTGAACGCTTGGGGCCTACTTCCGGATAATGCCAAAGTTATATTGAGGGTCGCTGACGACGCCTGCGATCCAAGGCAAGCTGTCGCAGTTGCGAATAAGCTCGCGACAGAGCGCGTCCTGTTGGTGGTTGGCCATTTTTGTTCCTCTTCGTCGATCCCGGCCTCCGACATCTACGCTGAAGCAGGCATCGTTCAGGTGTCACCAGGCTCGTCAACTCCTCAGCTAACAGAGCGCGGCCTTAAGACTGTCTTTCGGATCTCCGGCCGCGACGACCAACAGGGAACAGTGCCGCCGAGTACATTCACGTGAACCATCCCAACGAGAACATCGCGGTGCTCGACGACAAGAGCACTGCTGGAAAGGGCATTGCCGACGTGGTCGAAGCCCAGCTTCATCGATTCGGACGACAAGTCAGTCGGCAAAGCTATGTTGCAGGTGAACGGGACTTCAGAGCGCTAGTCTCAAGAATGAAAAAGATCGAGTGCGCGTCGCCTATATCGGCGGCTATCATACGGAAATCGGATTGTTTGTGCGCCAGGCATCAGATTCAAAAGCAGACTTCATAGTCATGGCAAACGATCCGCTGATGACCTCTGAATTCTGGGCGATTACCGGCAGCGCTGGGAATGGCACATTGTTTACCTTCATGCCCAATCCCGCCGGGAGTGCCAAGGCGGCCGGCGTGGTCGCCGGACTCAAAGCTTCCGGCCTGTCCGGTGAAGGCTACACACTATACGCCTATGCAGCTGTGCAAGCCTGGGCAGAGGCGGTGAACCGGAGCGGCTCCTTCCATGCTACGCGGGTCACCAGCGCACTTCGTTCACGGCCGGTCGACACCGTAATTGGCCCGGTCCGGTTCGACAAAAAGGGAGACAACTCGGCTTCTGGATTTTTGGTCTACCGCTGGCGCGACGGCCGTGTTGAACGTGTCAAGAAGTACTGATTGGCACGCACCGCCGGCTCCAAACGCAATGTATCACGAATGACGAGACGCCCTCAGAACGTTATCGCAGCGATACTCGCTAGCTCTTTAATACTTGCTGCTTTCGGAGCGTTTTTCGCGTTCGCGGCGGCGCTCGCAGAGCTAGCTAGGGTCGAGCTGACGGAGGTGCTACGTCCGATGATAGACAATTAGCAGCCCCGTTGTCCTGATCCGTCCGGCAGCACAGGACCGCTGAGCGGTCGACTACAGTTCTGGCGGGTCTGAAGGCATGACCTTTCTGCGCCAAGCGATTGAAGGTTCAGGACGAGGAACGCGAAGCCAACGAGTTTACAGTCACGCAATGGCTCAGATGGGGGCCGCGTTCGCTACTTCGATCAAACTGATAGCCGGATCGCCATTGACGCATTCTCCTGTACCGATCATATCGCGCAAGCTCGGATCCACGCAGGGAAGAGAGAGCGGGACGGCATGAAGCAATCAGGGCCCATTACATAGGCTATAGCCGGGTATTGCGGGTAACCACAGCTGGTGGATCGTCGGCGCCGAGATTGCATGTCTGTCTCTTCGGCTCGGGACTACGGCAGAGCTTCTTCGGCTCCATTTCAAAGCTATTCGCAAACGTGCAGCCCTGCGACTTTTCTTTGTCAATCATGATCGGTGATCAACGGATCAGCAACCCTGCCCGACATCCCTTATGCTCTGAGCCCAGACCGCGGGAAAAACCAGTTAACCGGCTCCCATGAAGGCGGTGAGGCTGCTCGCGGGCGCTATCAACGAACTGGATGCATCCCATCAACACTTTCGATTGTACTAATTCAACCCAAACACCGCATAAGTCGACGCCGGATTACGGAAAGAACAGTCCACGAATGTCTCGTGACAATGGCTCTTTGCAGGTTGGTCGCAGCTCAATTCGCGTCTGTCGTGGCTGCATCACGCAATGTTTGACAGCGAAACACGCGGGGCACCAATGCAGTGCGATGAGCAACCGCAGGCGGGCGCGCAGCCTATCACGTTGTCGTCTCTCGCCTTTGCGATGATACTTGGCGGCTCTAAGAAGACAGCTTTCACGCGCACTGTTCGGCGAAGGTAAATGCGTCCGCAGCATAGAACTCGGGCAGGTGAACTGTCCTTTGCACCGGTGCGGGCCGGACTTTTCGCTCTGACCAGAGCCGATAGCATCAACAATCCAGCCGGGTCGCCGCGGCTCCAAGCAAGGCAGTACAACCACCTGTGTGACCCCGACTGGAGTCACTGCAGTTATCCGACACGCCGGACGGCTCGATTACGGTCCAATAGACTTCCGGGCCATCTACAACGCTTGTCGGCTTTTCCATATACGCCCACTTCCCCTTTGCGATCCTGTCGCGGGACATGTGTGCCGCCCTGTTTGGGGAGCGTGCGCACCTCCTGTGCAACAGCGATTTGTCGGCCGACGCATCCGGCGTCTGGCGAACGGGAAACGACTACCCTTATTCCGCCTGTCTTGCATTTCACCACTTTGGAGAAATACCGTGAAACTTGACCCTTCCAATTCACGCATACAGGATCTCGAGGATCGCATCGACCTGCAACTCGACATCGTGGCCGCGCTCATGCGCGAAGAAGGCAACGAGCTCGAAGCGATCCGACTGCTCAATGCACTCATAGGCCAAATGATTACGGCGGAGCTGGAGCTCGGCCAGCGTGGTGATACGAGCACCGGTGACGGACGAATGCGACTGTTTCGAGACCGTGGCGTTTACCAGCCCGAGGACCTTCAGTTCTTGGGACGCCTCTTCGATCAGACTGTGGCAGCATTACCGGCAGCGCTCCGAACTTCCGTCAATCGAATGACGATCGCCAAGCTGATTTTTTCACGTGCGGCGGCGGACTGAACTTTCATTTGGCTTTTTCTGGGTTGAGGGCGCTGACCGAACGTTTATCGCTGGACTGACAATCGTGCCAATGTCGTCCGCACCAGATGGAGGTATGCGGCTTATGGGCTCCCCGTCCCACAAGCGGGTCGCTTCCGCTGGCTTTCTATATCGCAACTGCTCGTGACGACGTTCGAGAGCAAGGCTCGCTTTATCTCGCGCCGCGGACGACGCAATTACGTTCGGATCTAGCAAGACCTTGCTGTTCCTCGACGCCTGTGGCCACCAAGAGCTGGTAGCGCGGAAGCGCAACCCAACACATACGTTCGAGACACCGGACGGCTATCGCCGCTTCCGACCGCTCCCTGCGCCGACCTTCGAACTCGCTACATGTATCAGATACGATTCCCAAAGCAGCCATAGGAGGCTGTTGAAGAACTCAGCCGCGTTCGCAAACGAAGGCTGAATCGTCGCCATTGTGGATGTAGAAGTGGCCGACGAGCCTGCCCGCAGTGCCGATTATAGCCCATCCGCGACCACAGGCCGGATCATTCTCGTCGTGCCCTTCCCATGAGAACTCGGCGCAGGCCGATCCGTCGCGGGTGCCGTAGCGCACGTCCAGGAAGCCCTTGAGAGCCCCAAAGGCGATTTCGCCATCGGACTTGCCCTGGAAGGTGAGATGCGCCTCTTCGACAAGATCAAGGAAGTCGCTGTCCCAGACGTCCATCTCGACGATGCGCCAGCGGCCGACACAGGCCTTGGCGAAGCCGGGCACCTTGGCCATCAGCCGGTCTCCGCAATCAGCTTGGGCAGTCGCAACAGATTGTAGGCGGCGGCAGCGAAGGTAAAGGCCCATGCGACGCGATCACGGCCACGGAAGCTGGTCTTCTCTTGCCCGGCGACCGTGTTGATCCAGCCGAATGCCTCCTCGATGCGCTTACGGATGCGCTGACTGACGGCATAGCCGCCGTGCCGGGTCGTTCGTCCGTCAATCGCGGAACTACGGCCGCTGGTGTTCTGTGCAACATGCGGCGTCACGTTCATCGAGCGCAGTTCGTTGACGAAGTCTTCTGCGTCGTAGGCTTTGTCGGCGCCAAGCGTGATCGCCGTCGGCCGGTCGGCATGTGGTTCGATCATGTGCAGCGCGGCCACTCGCTCGGCATGCCCGTCGGCCTGCGTCAGGCAAGCGTCGACCAGCAGGCCGTGGCGGCTCTCCATCAGCCCGTGCCCGATGAAGCACAGCTTGGTCTCCCTGCCTTTCCGCTTGAGATAGAGCCTGGCATCGGGATCAGTGGAAGCGTGGGTGTCGTTCGGGCGTTTCTGCCCATGGAAGTCCGCTTCGGCATTGCGCCCGCCGCCGGGCGCTGGCGGCTCGCCGGAGCCATCCTTCGGCTTGACGCTCTTCATCGAGGCCCAGGCCTCGATCAGCGTACCGTCGACCGAGAAGTGATCGCTCGACAGAAGCCTCTTCACCTTGGGCTGCGCCAGCACCGCCGCCAGAAACTTGGCCGCGATGTCGCCTTCCAGCAGCCGGTCGCGGTTCTTCGAGAACACCGAATGGTCCCAGGCTGCGTCGTCAAGGCCGATTCCGACGAACCAACGGACAGCAGGTCGTATTCCAGTCGCTCCATCAGAAGCCGCTCCGAGCGGATCGAATAAAACGCCTGCAACAGCATCGCCCGCAGCAGCTTCTCCGGCGGGATCGACGGCCGCCCAATCGGCGAATAGTGCGCGGCAAACTCGCGCTCCAGCGCCGACAGCGCTTCGTTCCCAATCGTCCGGATCGCTCGTAGCGGATGATTATCCCGCACCCGCGCCTCCAGGTCGACGTAGCTGAACAGCTCGCCCGCTCGATAGTCGCCGCCGCGCACGCACCATCTCCGAATCTCGTCGGAGCCAATGAATCACGGCCGCCGGTCGGCGGCGAGCGCCTTTTTCAACGGCCTGCTAGGGGATGTGGTGCTTCTTCTTCCGATCAAGATCTACCAGATAAGGCAGCTACGACATGTTGGATGTGTGGTACCCTTCAAAGCTAATGCTCGGAACAGGGCGATCAGCCTCTCCGCACGTTAGCAATCTTTCCGCGAGGCACCACGATATTGTCCGCCGCGCACTGGTGGCGCTGAGACGCGGCGCGCACCACCTGTCCGTATCCGAGAACCTCACATAGCTTCCGAGATCACCATATTGCGGTTGGGCCGCTCACGTCCGGTTAGTCGTGACTGGCCTGGCGCGGATCTTCCGATTGCAGGACGAATATCCACAATTTATTGTCGACGCCAATCAACAGCGCACTACGGTAAAGAAGCGCGCTCGAATCCTGCGTTTTACTCCTTTCAGAATTATTCGACTGCGCCTGGCAATACGACATTCGGTCATCCGACTTTCAACAACGATCTATAAACTTCCCTGAAGCCCGAGAGCAGCTCGATGGGGGGTCTGCACGCTGATGTCTTGCTTGCTACACGTCACGAAATCTCGGTTAGCTTTTGGGAGGGTACTCCCTTGTGTCAGGATGTCGAGGAGTGTTTTAGATGGATCAGTTTTCTTCCGACCAAGTGCAGGTGCCAGATGCTGTCGTGAGCGTCGCATTTGACAAGGCTTGGGGCTTTGTCGAGAAGGATCCCTTGCTGGCACATAATCTCAAGGCCGTCCTTCATAGACGATTGCGCACTTACCTTGAGTGTTCGATAAGAAAAGGCGAACGGAATACTCTCAATCTGGCAAATGAGGCGATACGCAACTTGCGTGCTGAACTCGCGCCGTCGACGGAGCAATGAGCGCTTGCAGCCGTACCGCTGGGAGCGTCTGGCTGGGTAAACACATCTAACGGGTCTATGCGTAGAAATCGGGTCAGAGCGTGGTCGAGCAGACTTTCCTCTACTGAGGCTCTGCCCGGCGCGCCTGCAATCAAGGCCTTCATTACCGATCTGCCTGAGCCGTCAGCATACACGAAGTGTGTAAGCGCGGCCTCGGTTTGCCGGTTTGCAACAGAAGGAGCCAAGCACCTCCCAACTTTGCAGTCGCATCGACGTCATCATGAACGGCTCGTGTCCAAAGAAGGGCCCCGCGAGGCACCACTGCCGGGCCGCAGCGTCTCGATGGATGTGGAGCAGCGGCATTTTGCGCGCTCCGCAATCTAACGCCGCGTACGATTGGACACATTTCTTTCCAAGACATGTTGTGCGGCAGTTACAGCAATTCGCGTTCATATTGATAAACGCACGGCGCCGGGGGGCACCGAAAGGAAACGACACTCGAATGAAAAACATTCTGATTCTGACTGCAAGCATCGGCGCATTCGTTGCGGCCACTCCCTCCTTCGGCACGGACTTGGCCGGGCAGCCTGTCAAGGTCAAAGCGGCACCGCTGCCGGCCGCGGCCCCGATTACAGATTGGTCCGGCTACTATATCGGTGCAAATGGCGGCTGGGGAACGAGCCACAATTGCTGGGATTTTAATGGCGCCACTCCCGAGGGCTGCCATAATTCGACCGGCGGGACCATTGGCGGCCAGATTGGCTATCGTTGGCACATCTTCAACATGGTCTACGGCATCGAAGGTCAGGGCAACTGGGCCGACTTCAGCGGCTCCAATATCAGCACCGCCTTTCCGGCAAGCACCGTTGGCACCACGACAGATGCATTCGGTCTACTCACGGGCCATATCGGCTACGCGTTCAATGCCGTGCTACTATACGGCAAGGGTGGTGCTGCGGTGACCAGCAACACCTATCAGGTCAACTCGTTGGCTACTGGCACCGAGATTGGCAAAAGCAGTGATGTGCGTTGGGGTGGCGTGCTGGGCGCCGGTGCCGAAGTCAGCCTCACGCCGAACTGGTCAGCTGGCGTCGAGTATAACCACTTGTTCATGCAGCGCAGCAACATCAGCTTCCCAGCGGCTCTTGGTACGGATCGCGTCCACCAGGATGTCGATCTCATCACGGCACGGCTCAATTACAAGTTTGGCTCGCCCTTTGCTAGATAGAGACCTCCACGCGGCTGCGTGAATCGGAACCCCGGCCTGCGGTCGGGGTTCTTTCGCGAGTTGATCCCACAAAAACGGCAATCATGACATTGGTAGGGAAGGCGACAGCACCATTTGCGAAGCAGGGACACGAGGTGACTTACAGCAAGAAATGCAGCTTACCTCGGCGGCCCCTCGAGTCCGGCCCTCTCAGGGCCAAAAGCGCAGCCCTATTCCAGCCCAGTCAAGTACAAAGTTCGGCAGTTGATGGGACGGTCTACACACGACGCTCGTTAAGGACCTTGACCTGACTGCAGCTCCGGCCGCGCCATCCCACTTAAGCCCCTTGCGGAACACAACTAGGCCGCACCTGATGCACAACTTATGAAGGGCTCGGTGGAAAACGGCCAAGAGCTTAGCCTCCGCTCTTCGCGATCATCTCGCTGCTCTATGCGAGCGTTGGTGAGGCGGGTGGTACTGCATTTCTGTTGCTAATAACTTTCGTTGGTATGCCACTGCATTGTACAACAGAGGTCGGGTGGGGCACCCACTTTCGCCTGATCAAGCGGTTGCCGCAATCTCCTCGACGCCTGGGTAGGCTCAGCTCGCATTCGCGCAAGAGCATCTGCAGGCTCGATTGGTCTACCGAACCACAAACTTCCTCAATCCATTGTGACCGGACTGGAATACCAGGATGGGAACGCATTCATGCAATGAAAAGCCGCAAGCTCTCCACCCCGATCCTGCATAGACGGCTCGAGCTCGCAGCATCGAGAACATAGTGACTGGATGGTCGACGCCTGACCGGGCGCCCTATGTGACACTGAGAGCTGCAGGTGCATCACATCGACGCGACGCGAATGAAGGCTAACGGAGTAGATATGCGCGTCTGGCAGCGATCGATAGCTGCAAAGGCTATGTTCCAAAGAAAACTACCCAGCTGGTCACGCAGAATAGACCATACAGATAGTGTTACATCTGATGTATCTGGCCAGAATTCGCTTTGCCATCAGCAGAACGTCCACAACCGTTGTGAGTTGGTGAGCTGCATTAGACAGGAACCAGACGCCGCCGAACCAAGGCGCCCCGACGCACTCGGCCGGGGGGCTGAAAGTGCGCCGGGTTCGCCCCAACATCATCAGTACATCCGTGATGATGCTTGTGGCAATGAGACAAGCAGCGTGGCGGAATTGAGGCTTATGCTTCGATACTAGAGATCAAAGCGAGCTTTCGTCGGCTGCGCCGACAGACTTGAATCGCACGTCGCGTCACGTTGTACTATTGCGCTCCTCTCGCTCTCATCCAGCAAGCAACTTGTCTTTCCGTGGCACGCCGGCCTTTGACGGGAGGCATCCTTTGAACCCTGTGAGCAACCAAATCGGCTTTTGCTTGGAAAAACCGGTTTGAAAATCTGCGCCAGCTCAGCTGCTTCTGGTGAGACCTGCAATCCCTGTTTTCGTCGCAGAATGAGCAGCCCTCAGCGAATGCGGAAACGACGTGCCCTCGTATGAGCGATTGAACGTTGCGCAGGCTCGTCGGGCACGTCTAGTCGCTTCGACCGTGCTCGCATGAGAAATTCATATCCTAAACGTTCAGATAGCCGCCAACGAGCGACTCTCACTCCCTCACCCTGCCCCTAAGCCGCGTTTGCAGTAACATCGAAAACGGGACCAGATCTCAGAAACCACTAGGCGGGTTTGACATATCGCAAAGACATTAGAGAGGGTATTCGTCAGCTTTATGCTGGCCTGAGCATTGGAAAGTTAGGACTTGCAGACCTCCCTTCTGAACAAGTATTGCGATGCTCGCCTGCCTTGGTACACCATCTATCCAACCGTACCGGATTTCTCCGCGATGGTCGGTGCCGAGACTTGTGAGACATGGCTGAGGCGACTGCCGCCCGACGAGCCCGTATCGCTCTACATCCACGTTCCGTTCTGTCGCTCTATCTGTTGGTATCGCGGCTTCCCTACAAGCCTCACTCGCAGCGAGCGACCGGTCCGCAATTACTTGGCAGTTGCGAGAGGAGATAGGCTTGGTCGCAGAGCAAGTGCCGCGCGCTCTGCCGGTGAGCGACGTGCATTTTGGCGGCGGGACGCCGACGACCATTGCACCGAGCGATTTTCTCGCCTTGATGGAACTCCTGCGCCACTGCTTTGCGTTCAAAAAATCAGCTACCATCGCCATAGAAATCGATCCGCGTGGGGTCACGCCCGAGATGGTCGAAACGTTACAAGCGGCCGGGGTCAGCCGCGCGAGCATCGGCGTGCAAAGCTTCGATCCTATAGTTCAAAGGTCGGTCAACCGCGCGCAGAGCGAGGTGCTGACGGCTTCTGTCGTCGAAACTCTACGCCAGCATGGGATAAACCGCATCAATTTCGACCTTCTCTTCGGACTACCGCATCAAACGGTGCGGTCCTGCGTGGACACCGCGCGGACAGCTCTGGCCATGCGGCCAGACCGGCTTGCAGTTTTCGGCTATGCTCACGTCCCCTCCTATATGAAACGTCAACGCCAGCTCGATGAGAGGTCGCTGCCGGACAATATTGCCCGCGCTGAGCAAGCCGCGGCCATTGCAAATACTCTGGTCTCGGCCGGCTACCACCAGATCGGGCTCGACCATTTCGCCCTGCCCAACGACGAGCTCGCCCTAGCGCAGAAAGCTGGTCGACTGCGCCGCAACTCCCTCGGCTATTCGGCTGATACCTGCAAAACCGTAATCGGCTTAGGTCCTTCCGCGATCGGCCGTTTGCGTGAGGGTTATGTGCAGAACGAGATCGCAACCACTTCCTATCACGAACACGTTCGAGCCGGCCGCCTGGCAACCTCAAAAGGCTATTGTCTGTCGACCGAAGATCGCCTCCGCGCCGCAATCATCGAGCGTCTAATGTGCGATTTGCACGCCGACATACCAGCGATCTGTGCTGCTCACGGATTTGATCCGATTCCTCTTCTCAATTCTGCAGGCCGGCTGGGAATGCTTGCCGAAGACGGGATAGTGGACGTTGAAGGGGGTTTAATTCGGGTCAAGCAGGAGCATCGGTTCGTCGTTCGTGCGGTTGCTGCCGCATTCGACACTTATCTCGACCGTACCCCCATTAGCTAAGCCACGCCTCGAGCGGAGTTGAAGACTCGAGTACACCTGCAGCAGTCTCGGCCTCAAGGCTCGGCTTTCTTCGGTCCTGCGATCATTGGCGCGCCTCCGAGAGAAACAGGCCCTTCTGGTTTGGACCGGCCGAAGGGTTTCCTGGCGCTGCTTGAACAGCCCGGGCTGCCGACAAAGCAGTCGCGGGAGCAGCAGATGGGAGAGGAGTTAAACTCTGCAGCGAGTCGATTCGCGAGGTCAGGATCGTGATCTGATCCAGGATCCCTTTCAGGTCATCACGCTGGGCAACGGCCCGGCGCTTGAGTTCCGCGATCTCATCGTCAGCTTTCTGTTGCGCCTCCCTTATCTCGGACTGAACCTGTCTCCCGTGGTGACGGGCTCATCTTTGAAGCGACCTCCTGCACTTCTGGCGACTCGACAAATTATTCAAGATGGCCCAAAGCCACGCGCCAGAAGCGAGCCGACGAGGACAAGCGGCAGCACCAAAACCGCGAGATTCCGTCTTGACGGCCTATGCAGGAGCGGCCGCACGTCTGAACCGGCCGCTTGAGCAATCGACTCCATTGCTCCTCCCTCAACATCCCTCCCAGCAGGTTTCTTTGTCGACGTGAGAGCCTACGATGCTGACGCGCTTCTAAGGGCTACTAGCGTCCACAATAAGCAATTTCGGCCACCTTCCCGATCGGCTGCTCCTGCTTTCGATGCTATCCCCTTCAGCAACTCGACAATTTGCGCTCGTTCTCCATGATAGAGTCCCGCAGCGAGCATTGGTGGTCGTCGTTTGGCCATGGCGATGGCCCAGCATTTTGCTCATTCAGAAGAATCTTGCAGATTTTCTCGAGCGTCGCACGAATGCAAATCGTCCGCGGCTTCCTGCATTGTGTTGGATAGAGCAGCCTCGCCTCAGGCCTTGACGACATCACAAACTTCATCCGGGACACGCCACATAGGCACAACGGCTGAACGGCCGACCCGCAATGGCCGATCGGACTAGCTATCATTGCAAACTGTTCAACTCCCAATTCCGGCGGGTTGCTTGAGATGACGGATAGATGGCAAGCGTGACCAACGAACGCCGCGCACGTTATGGACTCCGATGCAACACAGATTTTGCACTGACAACCGCGGTAACAGAGCCAGCAACGTGCTCGCAGATAGGCGGCAAAGCCGCTGTATGGCTGTTCCCTCCGGCCTCCTGGGCCATCCGGTTAGACCTTCTGGTGTGATTGCCGGACGCGCAAATTCAAAGGCGCGCCTCGGCGAGCTTGGCGATTGTCTCGTCTTTCCGTGACAACGATGCCGATGAAGCGCTTCGTGAAGCCTGGTCTCACCGCCAAATCGGCTGACTCACGGTGAGCAAAGTGGAGATTCGCAACGCTTTCGTGCCCATTGCAGCGAGGCGCTGCGCGCTCGTGATTAGCATCTTGATGAACCAACGCTCGGGGCTGGCTCTCGGCGCACCGGCCTCGTTCATAGCCGTGGTTGCGAAGCGGATCATCACGTCGCGAGCTAACAGCTTTACAAGGCGTGGATGGTTCTTGTCGGAACAATCGAGATCCAGCTCGCCGTCCTCGCCCTCGAACGAGAAAACCCTGAGAGCTTACCGTTCGCCAATCAGGCCGCAGCGCAATCTATTCATGGCCGGGAAAGATGAAAGCAAGCTGCGCCGTGCGTGATCGCTTTCTTGAGACGAGTTTGCCGTGGGGATACCCGGCGGCCAAAGCACTTTCCTTTAATTTAAAGCCGAGAGGAAAGCAACATTGGCTTGTTATCGCAGTTTCGCTCGCAGCTTATCTGGTCGACAATTCCGTACTGGCACAAACCGCCAGCGGGTTTGATCCTAGGAGCCACCCTGTGGATCAGGCCAGCAAAAGACGAAAGGCTTCTGATCCGGCCGAAAAGCTCCGGATGGGCCTGGCAACCAGCCCTCGTGCCCCGGCGCCAGCACCAAATCCCGGCGCGCCTTTCGAAAAGCGCGCTCGTGCGGACAGAGCTACTCAGACTAGAACGCAAAAGACGGTCGATCCCTTCGCACGGTACGACAATCTGCGTGAAAAAGGAGTGTGGTTCAACATACCCGGCGCTGTGGACACGATCGATCAGGACAAGGGCGGCGTTAGATCGGCGCTTGCAGATGTCGGCATCGGTTACATCGGCTGGACACACAACAGCTTTGCAAACAACCTGCTGCCGAATGCCGCCAGAAGTACTATCGCAAACCAGCTCTATATGGGCCAGAATCCGACCTTCGCGTCGGCAAACTTCATGATCGTCACCTACGATCTCAGCCGGCTTGGCATTTCCGACGGACAAATTGTCATAGGGGCCGAGCAGCAACACTGGACGTGGGATCGCCCGGGACCAGATCGAGTGGGGCTCAATACGCTCGCCTACTACCAGACTTTCTTCGACAAGACACTAGAGCTTAAACTCGGCTATCTCAGAAACCAAAATGAATTCACCGGCACATTGTTCGGAGGGATTACAGGATCGAACATGTCTGCCTTGTTCCAGGGGGGCATGAGCACTAATGCCGCACCGACGCCCGCGGTCAACCTGAAGTACAATTTTGACCGTGGCTTGTACAACAAGGTCTCCGTCCAGCGCTCAGTTAGTCCAGATGGTCCCTATGTCCAGATAACGGAGAATCCCACGGGCTTGAACTGGAGCACGCCCCATGCAGGCATTCTTCTCATTGATGAAGCCGGCTACAAGAGCAAGGCAGCTCCCGGCGTACCCGATACGTGGCTGCGGGCGGGCGTTGGTTTCAACACCAGCCGGTACACGAGTTTGACGGATCCCAAGCGAGGGAGGGAAAGCGGGAATAACTTTCACTACATCGCTGCGGACAGGCAGTTCTGGCAGAACGACCCCGATGGGATCCCATCTCGCGGCATCTATGGCGGCTTCTCCATCATGGAAGCTCCGCCGGACCTGAACAGGATCAGCCGGTATTCTGAGCTTCGTCTTTACGCGAGGGGAGCATTTGACAGTCGGCCCAGTGATCTGATTGCACTCGTTGCTAGCAACACGAGCTGGAGCAAATTTGCGGTGGATGCTGCCCTCGCCAAAGGGCAGCTTGCGCATCGCGACACAACAGCAATCACCGCAACATATACCGCCCATCTCGCTCCGGGAATATATGCAGGGGTCGGACTGTCATACATTCATAACCCGACAAGCATCACGCACACACCCCAGACTAAAGACGCGCTCAATCTGTTGCTATCTACGTTAATATTCTTCTGATCATCGCAACCGCCATTGTGCTACCAACTCCTCGTGACCCGAGGGACTTGAGCTTGGCGATCTCTTTGAAAGGATCCGCCGCATCTGCGCTAGCCAGGCATTGTTGCTCGGCTTGACGGAAAGTCGCTGACCCGGCGGTGACGTGCGCGAGTTCAGCGGGGACGCGAATAGCAACAGACTCGTTGAAGCATTAAAGTATCTACGGACCTTTCGCTCGACGGGGGCGTCGTGCCCATCGTGCGTTCAAGGCGCACTCGCGCTAATCTCAATCCTTCCCCCACAGAACCGGACTCTCATCAATCCGGACGCCACACCCACGGACACGGATCGATGGCGCCCCTGTGCAGGACCGCGCGCCGCACGAGGCTAATCGGCAAGAGGAGCATCAGGGTGGGCAGGATAATACGCCCGTACCGTCGGCTCTCCACGAAGGACAGGTCCTTGTCGGTCCAGAGCAGCTTCTTAAGAGCAGCTTCGCTGCCTACTGGATCATCTGGGCGACCAATCCATACCCTTGCCGTGTTCCGTCCCTTCGCAGGAGCTTCAGCAGCTCGAAAGGACTTACGTGACGAGCTTCAGCGGCAATGGAAGCATCCCTTGGCCTCTCGTTCTTCGTTGATCCAGAAGAGTTTACTGTGATGAGGAGCAGTTCTCGAGGGGGGATCGACGCAGAGCAGGGCTCTCGGGAGGAACCCTCGGGTAAGCGTTGCGGGAGGGCCCTATCGATCGGGGTGCACACGGCGTTGGCGAGAGACAGTCGTCTTCGAGACCAACCTCGTGTCTGAGTACGAGCATTGAAGTTGTAGCACGATAAACCGACCGCCAGCACCATCGCCAACGTCACGCCTCAGCTCTGCAATCTACATCGACTGGCTGCATGGCCCATCAAGCGCGACGTGAGCGAAGGCCGCGCGCGAACTGCCCGCCGAGCAATTGGAAATGCAGCCAAGTTTGATTCTTCAGCCACGTTCGGGATAGGCGCGAACGCGCCGGCGTCCCTCGCTTTCCACCAACTCGCCCCTATAAGGCACTCCACGGATATCGAAATAGGTCGGGCGCCCAACTTCGGGCATGATGCGCTGCCCTTCAAGGACGCGGACAAGGTAATCGGGCAGGAATCGCTCCCGGTGCTCCCATCCGCCCCGAATCAAGTACCCAAGATCGACTGTACCTTCGTCGGGTCGCGCGGCCCTGACGATCTGCGGGGGACGATAGAGGGGCTGCGATGGGCCAGCTTCGTTTATCCCGCCAGCGCGCGCGTGGTGGATCAGGCGAACATCCATGGGGCCTTCCGGCCCGACAGTCGCGGAATAGTGCTCCCCATTGATCGCAAACTGACTTGGCCCGAACTGGTTTGGCAGCAGATTGATATTGCTCAAGACATCGATCAACACGTCTGAAGCCGCCTGGGAGCCGTGGCGCCAGTCGGCGCCAACGATCGCTCCGATATCCCGCAGCTCCGGAGCCGGCCCCGGCGGTCCTGCGAACCACGAGGTGACTGCAAATTCAGGTGCTGGCGCAGAGCGCGCATCGTCACGCAAGTCGTGCGGTGTGGGTGGATCCAGATCAACGAAGGAGTCGAGACCGCCGTAGATGTTTGACGATCGGGGCCTTACCGATGACGGCGATGCGGGTTCTTGCATCTGTTGCCCAAGCCAGGCCCAGGCTCCCTGGCTCGGGGTGGCCGGAGTAGCAGGAAGCTCGAGCGGCGGATGAGCTTGCGCGGCCCAGTGCGGCGCTGGCACTGGTGAGGCGGGTTCGTGGATTTGCTCGCCAATCCAATCCCGGGCTGCCGCGCTCGGCGTTGCCGGGGCTGCGGGAAGCTGTTGCGACGAACCGGCCTGCCAATCGCTAGGCGCTCGCATCGATGTGGTGGGCCCGTGGATCTGCTCGCCAAGCCAATCCCAGGCTCCCGCGCTCGGGGTGGCTGGCGTTGCAGGAGGCTCCTGCATTGAGTGCGGCTGTCGAGCAGCTTCCCAAGAAGGCTGGCCCGGATCGTCAGGAGGCCGCAATCCAAGCGCCCTGTTCGCCTCCAGGATTTGCTCGTATTGGCCAAGCTTGACTAGATCAGGCTTGATCTTGCCGTCCTTGGTTTCGCGCCTGTATTCCTCGACGTCCCGGTCAAGCGCTGGGGTGGAAAGTCTGCCAGCCATTGCCGGCCGATCATGCGTCTGCAGCCACTCACTTAGCCTATACATGCGGCGAGCTTGCCTGTCGATCGTCTCCGGCTCGATCCTGTGCGCCGCCTTTTCCGCCGCCGACCACATGTCGATGAGGATTGCGTCCGCGCGGTGAGGGGCCAGTCGGCGGAGATCAGGCGCCAGGGCGTTTCCGGCACCGACCTCGCGGAGCTTCTTCAAGGCCGCTTTGATGCGTCTGCTTCTGTCCTTTGCGTAGGTATCGACATCCTCATCCAGCTCAGCTTCCAGCTGACGGTTTTCCACCTCCGGGTTGTCCTGCTGCGCGTTTTCTGATTCCCGTTGAATTCGATCCGCAATTGAGGGCCTTCCGGCCGTGCTCAGGCGCGCGCTCAAATGGCGCAAATCGGCTGCGGCATTCTTGATCGTGCCGTCGGTGAGGTTACCCGCCGCCTTGTTTCTGAAATCTCTTATCAGCACCTCGTCCTCCTCTGGGACAGCGCGCGTCCGGCCTGGCTGGCGAGCATAGTCAATGCGAAGGGTCGTGGAAAAGGCATCCCCCTGTCCCGCATTGCGCGAGTACTTTTCGCTGCTGCTCCCGCCAAAAGCCTTGCCGATTCCCGACTTGAAGCGTGACCATAATCCGCCGCTCTTTCCGCTCTTGGCCGACGCGGCAGACTCTGCGTCTGGAAAGCTGTAGCGCGCGCTGCTGAACGGATCATCTCGCAAGCCGGACTGCGGCACTTGCGCCGAAGCGGGAAGCTGGAAGCTGGGAATGTCTACGCTCCGGCGCGTGCCGCCCAGCGCACTCTCCCTAAAAGCGGAGTCCGGCGGCACCCGCATCGAACCGCCGAAATCCTCCCGCCGGACTGCTCGCCCCCCTCCTGCGGGAGCCCGATCAGGCGAATTTGAGTTGCTTTCATCTGACGGATCGAGACTCAAATCCTCCAGCCGCCGTTCAAAACCACGGCGCTCCCTTTGGTTGTCTCCTCGCTGCGCGGTCCGCTCTTGCAGGGCGGCGTACTCCCGCATCCAGGCTCCTGAATCGAAGAATGGGTCAACCGGATCCACCCTGCTCTCCTCATGTTTGTACAGGCCGGACAGCAATCGGTACGGCCTCGTAGCAGATCGTCTAGCAAGAAACAGATTGTGGATTGTTGTAGCCGCAGCCTTTCGAAAAGCTGACGAGATCAGGACATTGCTGCGCGATTGACGGCCTCGCATCGGCCACCGCCTGGCGACAGGCGCTCCAATTTTTTCGCACCTCTTCGCCCGGCCTGTTCCAGTCGGCGAATTTTGTAAGCCGATGATACCAATGGATCGTCCTGTCGATCGTGTGAGCAATTCAAGCATCAGGCCCGGAACTCACTCAGCCGCTAAGAATGTCTAAGGTCATGCGTGACGAGCATCTTCTCCTCCTTCGCATCAACTTTGGCGCTGAGCTTATCCTGCGGGTGCTCTTCAACGGCGGACAGCGACCTCTCCTTGACGCAGACCGGGGGCGTTCTGGTGACCTGGACTTCCATTTGTTGCTTTCGGCTGCGCTTGTGAGGGACCGAATTGGCCTACTGCGGTTTACGAGGTCCGGCGCTTTCGCTCGAATGCAGAACGTCCCTTTCGAAGGCTTACGGCGTATCCCCCGCTTTCCGGAAGACGTGGATCACATAGGGCTGCCCTTGAGGGAGCGTAGTCGCCTAGACGAGAGGAACAGCGGGTTCAGATATCAAATCGCCCAGACAGCTTTTTCAAGAAGATGTGCAGGTTGTCCTGAGTTCTCAGCAGTCATCCCGAGCGCCTCTCGGCGCTCGGGAGCGGACAGGCAGCGCAGTTCGAGGCTGAGCTTGGCAGGCCAGCTCGGCAAATGAAAATCCGGCAGGCTTCATTCGTCCCTTGACTGCGGAACCGCAAGGCTTGTCGTGCAGTCTCGGAAGCGCCTCGATCAAGCGCGTGCAGGACTTCGCCCGCATGACGGATTGGCCATCGTAAGCTGCGAATACGGTACTCCAACACTGCTTGCCCAGATGGATCTCGCTGGAAGGACTCGAAGTCAACTAGATCTGACGAACAGTTAACTCCCACGTCAAACCAGCTGGTTGGCCGGCGCAGCGGCCTGTCTGGTCTGCTCAATAACTTCCGACTGACGGAGCTCTGGTCCCGAGGAGCTGTGGAGCTGACGCAGATATGCCTCGCCTTGCGCGCGCGTTTTCATCGCTCGGCAAGACCGAAAGGCCCGCATTTTCCAACCTGCAAAAGCACCTTCGCGGCAATTGGCGAGGCTTTGACGATCGACTTTTTGGCTCCGCCACAGAGCATTGATAGATATATCTCCGGCGTGAGGAGACCTCAGAGTTCGAGGCCGCCACGCTCGGCCAGCACACGGTGCATGACATCGCGTTTGATCTCGCTGGCGAGCTCGTTTCGGACTTGAGCTCCGAGCACCCGCTCGGCATCCGGATCGCCTAGAAGACCGTGCTCGGCCAGTCGCTGATCCAAGCGGGTTTGAAACTCCTCGCCCATGGCTTCGACGAGCCGGACTTGCATCGCTTCATATTCATCAGGAGCGATTCGCCTCAGCACCGTCTCCCACGGTTGCCAGCGGGTTGCCATGTAGTCAGTAAACTGGTTCGCTTCTTGCTCGCGAACCGAGTCCAGTGCGCGCGCCGCATCATCGGATGTCACGTGAGAAACCGTCAGAAAGCGCATGTCAGGGGCGACGTGAATCAGCTCCAGCGGCTCGCGAAGAAGATTTTGATAGGCCAAGTAGACTTCAACGTCGTCTAAGTCCGGGTGGAGAGTGAGGAGCGCGTTGACCCTGTCGCGCGCGATGCCTTCCAGCGCGTCCAGGCGGAACGCAACGCGGCCGCGCTGGATGAGTTGGCCGAGCCTATCATCATACAACCCCTCCTCGACGTCAGCATTAAGGCGCGCGGTCCGCATACCGTTCCAGTGCAGAGTAACACGATCCTCGCAACTCGCGTTGGCTTCGGAAGCCTGTGTGAAAAACTGCTCGCGCAATCTCGGATTGGTCGCCGCCTGCCGCAGATCGTCCGCCACGGCCTGCCGAAACTCGTGATTGCCATAGTTGACGGTCCCACGTAGCCTTTCTAGGAACCGGGCGTAGTCTTGGGCGCCAGGCTCATCCGCAAAGTGCTGCCACTCGGCTAGCGCCGTCGGATCGTCCCCGAGCCAGTGCGCGGCAGCCTCGTCCAGAGGCAGTTGCTCAAGATGGGGTGCTGCTAGGTGAGCGCGGACCTCGTCCGGGAATGGGTTATTACCGAACTCGACGTTCTGCAGCGGATGGCTCAAACTCCCCGGTAGGAGATCCTCGGGCAGGCTGGTCAGCCGGTTACCGCTGACATCGATCGATTCAAGCCAGCTCGGAAGGGTTTCGGGGAGATTGGCCAATTGATTGCTGCTGACATCGAGCTCAACGAGCCGCCAAGGGAGAGACTCGGGGAGTTCGGTCAGCTGATTGCCACTAACCTCGAGCGAGGTGAGGCTGCTCGGGAGAGCGTCGGGCAACCTAGTCAGTCGGTTGTTGTTTGCGTTCAGGATCCCCAGCTCCGCCGGGAGGCTATCTGGGAGACTCGTCAACCTGTTATCGCTCACCTCTAAGCGATAGAGGCTCGCCGGAAGAGCGTCCGGCAAACTGGTCAACCGGTTGTGGCTAATAAAAAGTTCGTGGAGACCAGGTGGGAGGCTAGCGGGCAGGCTGCCTAGCTCGTTGTGCATGGCGCGGAGGTTCAGCAGTCTCGGCGGCAGGGCGTCGGGCAAAGCGGTTAAGGACAGGGATGACAAATCGACCAAGTGCGAGCGCATGTTGTCCGCAGCCCTGATTCGCGAGCGCCCCTGTCCGCGGCTCTCCGCTGAGCCCTGCCCCTCTTCGCCAACCCACTCGTCCAGGATCCGCGCGCGCGCGGAGCTGGGGGTCCGATACCCTGTCAAGCTTTCGACCAAATTTGCCAAGGCGCGGTTGAAGCCGCCGAGGTAGCTTTCCCGCTCCCCTTCTTCAAAATTATCCGGGGCAGAACCTGCGCTCCGCTGTGCCTGTCCTGTGTCCATCACCTTATCTCCCTCGTCAGAAACTAAGAAATCCGCGTGCCGCTGCGCAAGGCCGCGGAGCAGGAGTTTGCGCGCTGGCGCAATAATCATTCGAGCGGGCGCACGTGCGCCCGCGGCGGCCCGCCCTGGTCGAAGGCGGCTCAGCTTCACACGATTTGGAGGCGGCGAATGGATCGCTGCTGCTGCAACGTTTGCTGCCATTCCGTTGGCCGATAGATCCAGAGGACCGCTAACGTGAAAGCGTTCTGCCGCTAGCACGGCCACCTGTCGATCAGCTGACGAGTCTCGCTGCAAAAACGCCCAAGTCACTCGGTTTGCCACCCGTAGCAAAGACCAGCGTTGCACCGATTGCCTTGGCAAGTGAAAGGGCGGCCGCGGAGGTGAGTATTCGAGCGCCTGCCGCTCGTCGTTCTTCACGGACTCGGCCGAAAAGGGACCCCTGCCTGCCATTGACGTAACGCACCGTTGCCGCGCCCCGGGCTCGATGTTTAAGCCGCTGCCGCGTCGGTGCGGAAACGTGTAGGCGGAGCTAACGGACCGCCATGGATTCACTGTTCCAAATCGTTGCACCGAAATTATGCCTGCTTCGATGCCATCGCTGCGGTAACTGCGATAGGGCCGTCAGCTTGTCGAAAGAGTAGTGTCCTAGGTCCTAGATGGTGTCGTCACGGGCTGAGTTGGCCCGGTGTGGTAAGGGAGGTGAAATGGATCCTTTTGAGACAGGGCAAATTCGGCCTGACGGAGGCATTCCTTCTGCATCTTCCCAACAAGAGGGGGCGGAAGACGGGCGGGGGGCGGCACAGTGGGATGCATTCGTGACGGGTTTCGCAGCAAACTCCGGGCATTCAACTCATGCGGTGACCGAAGCAGACGAGACCCTTGAGAATTGGGCTTCTGAACAGCACGTGGGTCTCCTCGAGGACCGGGACGAAGCGGCAAGGCGGGTCAATGCTCTGGGTGAAGACGCCATGCTGGATCTCCAGTCGCTGTCCCTTACCAGTCTGCCCAGACTTCCAAGCGAGATCGTCGTGCTCGATGTGCCCTTCAATCGGCTTACCAATCTGCCTGACGAACTTCCGGCTTCGCTCCAGCGTCTTGATGTTAGTGGCAATCAGTTGAGCAGCCTGCCCGCGCTCCCGGGCGGGCTCAGAGGCCTCGACGTGAACTCGAACCGGCTGGAGAGCCTACCTGCCGTCCTACCTGCCGGGCTCCAATTTCTTTCCGCCAACCACAATCGGCTGCTGAACCTACCCGACTCCTTCCCTGCTTCGCTCCAATTTCTCCACGTCAGCGATAATCAGCTGACGAGTCTACCGGTGGCGCTCCCTGCTATGCTCGAGTTTCTCGACGTAAGCCAAAATCAACTGACGGATCTGCCGCCGGCTCTCCCAGCTTCGCTCCGGTTTCTCGACGTAAGCCAAAACCATTTGAACAGTCTGCCCGAGAACCTGCTGACCGCCTTGGGCGATGGTGGCACCCTAGTTCTGACTGAAAATCCGCTATCTGAGCAGGTGCTGGCGAACCTCAGTACAATCCTAGGCGCGGAGGGTTATGTCGGCCCGACTGTCCACCTTTCGCACGACGACGAAAGTGAATCGTCCGCGACAGACGATGAGCAGGCGGACGCTCTCGCTGAAACAGTTGCAGAATGGCTGAAGGGCAATCCACAGGAGGACGATCGGGAGGTGCTTGCCGCTTGGCAGAACTTTGCAGAAGAGCCGGGCGCTCGGGAATACGGGCTTTTCCTCGCCAAGCTGTTCGAGTCCGTCAGCTCTGGCAATGAAGGGTTCCGGCAATCGGTGGCCAATGATCTGCGTCAGGCGGCAAAAAACCCGCAATTGCGTGCCCAGTACTTTCAACTGGCATGGGATGCCAACCAGAGCTGCGAGGACCGCAGAACATTAACCTGGAACGGAATGCAGACCGCGCGCCTCATCGCGGAAGTCGAGAACGGCCTCTATGACAACAAGGCACGGCTTGCCGATCTCATCGAATTGGGGCGCGTCATGTTCCGCATGGACGCGCTCGAGGCGATCGCGCGCGATAAGGCTCACTCGCTCGCCTCGGTCGACAACGTAGAAGACATCGACGCCGTTGAAGTCTTTCTTGCCTATCAGAACAAACTGCGCGAGCGGCTGGGACTACAACACGTCGCGCCGGACATGCGCTTCTTTGAGGTCTCCGGCGTCACCGACTCTGACGTTGACAGGGCAGAGACATCCGTGCGGGAGAGGGAGGCGGCCGAATTTGCCGACTATTTGGCAATGGATTGGCAGCCTTGGGAGGATGTGATTCGCCGCATCGCACCTGAAGAGCATGCCAAGACGCAGGACCAGCTCATTGGTGCAATGGGAAAGGAGTTCGACAGCCGAATGGAGCAACAGCTCGCCGATCAAGGCCTGACCGGGGCTGAAGCTGGCCTCCTCGAAGATGCCAAGCGAGTGTTGGGCGCCGCAATTCGCAAAGAGATCGCCCGTGAGATCAAGGGCGCCCTAAGAGATAAGGTGCTCAATGAGCACGGCCTCGCGCTCTGAAGGCCCCTTTGCCGTAGGATGCTGTTAATTTTGCTGCCGTTCCTCTGGTGCGCCGGTTGGTGGCCGAGAGGAACGCGTAATGCGCAGCGAATGCAGCGGAGTGCCGATCGAGAGACCGGGCGTTGCTCCTGTCGCTCATGCTGCCGTTTGATGTAGGTCAGGTCGAGGCTTGGAGTAGACTGGCTGCTAGCTCTCTACTGAGGATCCTATACGCAACGACTGGATCGTCAGTCATACCAACTCTCCATGCGGAGCACGCCAGTACACATTTATCGGACACGCCTGCAATGAGAGTTCAAGCTGGCTTATTCGCGCGCGTTTCGATCTCCACGCAGCGGCTCATTAATTCGTCAAACGTGTCCGGCACATCGAACAACAGCCCGTCATCAACGATGTGCTGGTAATCCTGCTCCAAGACGGTTCGGGACCTTCCTTCGGGAACAAGCTTCAAGGCACCGCCGACAGCGCTTTGCGTACGCCCGTAAAGACGCCATCGCGGATCGCGCGAGACGCCCGCAGCAATATGCCGCTGGCGGTGCCCGGCTATCGGAGCCATTTGAATCGGTTCGCTGGGCAAGCCCGCCGACGACGGAAGAGCCGCTACAACCCCGTCACCGCGCCATGCAGGTCTGCTTGCCGTGATGAAGGCATGCTCTTGCATCAGGGCTCTCCTAGAAGAAAAAAGGCCATCGGCACACTTGGAAATGTTGCGCGGCACTTGACATAAGAAGGAGTCGATTGACCGTGTTATCTTGAATGCCGACGACCGGCGCCTGACAAGAAATTTATGCCGACTTTGCCTTCATCTGAGCCTGAAGAATGACCTTTTGCGCTCGCTGGTGCATTCGATTAAATCGAGCTGCGATGTTGGCCTCACATTCGATTTACGCCCATTGGCACCAATCTTCGACGGGTAGTTGGACAGGCTGCCAATAAGGGCGGGATAAGCGGATGATCGCATCCCGCCGCGAGCGATGGAGCGTCTTAACGAGCTCCTCTAAGCGTGGAGTGTCAGCCGAAGCCCTGCCCCTCTCACGCCCCTGGCAGTTTGGTTGCTGGACACCACTCTCCATCATGTCCGCTCTCTCCGTCATTCATCCGAGGATCGCAGTCGTTCCCTCACCGTCAGCGTTGTTTTGTCTTCCATCGATATGGTTCCGCGGGCAGCCAATCCGTGGCACCCCCGAAGAACGCTGTCAGCGACCATCTCGCGGCTTCCCCATCTGTCAGTTGATGGGAGTAAAGTTCGCGGCCTGAGGGGTTAGCCCCGACCCCGAAGGATCTATATTCGGCATAATAGCTCGTGCTCAAGTTGTTGGTCTTGCCCCTATCCCATTCGCGCCAGCCCTCCGGAATGACCTGGGCATCTATCTTTGTCGACAGAAAGACCACTGTGGCATACGGCCGCCAGGGGCGGCCAAGCGCGATATCGCGCGCGGCAGGGTCGGCACTTAGAGTGCAATGATCAAAAACATAGCCGCTGTCCTCGTCAGGGGCTGCCTTGCTCTGAGCGGTAAAGACGACCGCTTGATTGGCGATGCCGTGCAACTCACATTTCCGGAACCAGGCCTTGGCGTTGCCAAATACGAAATCGACATGCCCTTCGATGTAGCAGTTCGAGAAGTATTGACGTGACATTCTGCCGTTTGGACCCTTGCCGGCAAGCAGCGTGTCCTGGGCGCCGAGCAGGCGGACGCGCGTAACGACGTCCCTGTCTCCGGTAAGGGATAATGCAACCGCCTGCGAGGGTGGATTGGCCGGGTTGAGAGCGTAGTCGTTCTGGATGGTCAAATTCTCGAGCCGGAAGTCATCGCCAGTGGCATCCAGCGTCGCCGACCGGGCGGTTCCTCCTACATTGATCGCGCCATCGCCATACACAATGACGGTATTCTCCGGCTTGCTACCAGTGCCTGAGAGATGAACACCGGATTTGGAGATTTTGACCTTCTCACGATAGATACCCGGCGCGATCCGAACATCTCCGCCTTCCGCCGGCAATGCGTCGATGGCTTGCTGCACCGAGTGATAGTCGGCATTTACGGCATGCGACACGAACAGTGGCTGAGCGTATGCTGACGAGATGCAGAAACATCCCGTCAGAAGTGCAGCAGGGTGAACGAAAATACGCATGATCCTACACTTCGTTGAGTCAGCGGCACCTCGACGCAGTCGACAGAGCCTCTCTCGGCGGGATAGCCGCCGCGCATGGCCAACACATTTTTCGCGCCAAATCAGAACCTCCACGTCACCTTCGCATTCCTGGCCCTGCAAACCGTCAGACAATTGCAAACAAGTCCGGACATGAGGCTGACCTTCGTCAACACCAGTAATCTTGGCCCAGATGCTGAACTCACCACCCGAGTTCGGCGCCGGATGTAGTGCTTACCGATTGCTGTTGCGGAACGTCCTGGAACATACCTCCGAGCCGCGCAGCAGCGGTTTTGCAGCTCGTCCGGGCAGCGGCGGTGATACGTCAGAGTTATTTGCGGTGACGTTCGCATGTTCAACTTGCCAAGTGGCGGAATCGGCAAATCGGACATCTTCGAGTGTCACGTCAAGTGCATGCTCCTCGTCTACGCCGCGCATCAGCAACACACCGGTGTCGCCATGCACATGACGGAGAACGATTCGCCGATAGACCGGAATTCTCGGTGCCTTGTGCGCGCGGATCATATTTCGTATCAAAAGCTAGCGGCCACCGGTTGCCCCTCAGGCACACGTACTCATAAGTCACGCTCTCGACCAGACCGCCTCGGCTAACATCGCTCTTGATGCGCAGGCCGGACGTCGTACCATCCAGCGTCAGATTACGCACCAATATGTCTCTGGCCCCGGAATTCACCTCACTGCCGATCGACATGCCATGCCCCCAGCCGAAATAATTATCAATGATCGAGATATGGCTGCTTGAGCCATTGTCGCCGGCCTTGATTGCGACGTTGTCGTCACCCGTACGGATCAAGCTGCGGGTAATGGTCACATCCTGACTCGCGCCAAGATCGATGCCATCAGTGTTGCGCGCATCCGCCGGTGAATCGATTATGAGGCCCCAAAACGTGGCACCTTGGACCCGGTTCATCGCGACATGAAAGTTGGGAGCGTTGCGCAAGGTGACATCAGAGAAAGTGATGTCCTGCGCATGATCGATTTGGATCAAGCGCGGGGCGTTCTGGTTGCCGCCCTGGGCTTGAGCGCGGCGCGCTAGCTGCCACCAGGTTTCCGCGCCGCCGCCAATTATTGCGCCGCCCTGACCATCGATGATGCCTTCTCCGTAGATGCCACCGCCGCTCGTTTTGGAAAAGCTGATGAATGGCCGGCAACCGCCGCCGTTTTCCGCAATACGACCACATTGTCCGAGGCCCTTGTCGTAAGCAGCAGGTTCGGGGATGGCGATCAGCGCCGCCCCGCGTCCGACCCATAACGTCACACCCGATTTCATCTCGAGTGGGCCCGACCGGAACTCGCCACGCCCTAAATACACGGCGGCCCCGGAAGGACATTGGTCGATGGCATTTTGCAACGTGGTCGTATCTTGCTTGCCAGACGGCACGAGGCGTTCGCACACCGTATGAGGTGCAACAGGCTCAGTGATAGTCCGGCGGTCTTGCGCTTTCGCGGTGGGGAAGACAACGATGGAGGTGAGTATGAACAATAGGGCCAAGTTGCGAAAACGCTTTGTCATCGACCTCCTCGTGCTTTGTCAGGCATCCACGCCCCATCGGTGTCGAGCCGCTGGCTCGATCTAGCAGCCGCGCGCGTCACTGGCGCGCGCAAGATGACATTTATAAGACGCAGCAGAGGCCCGGACCGTGCACCTGCGCAGCAGCACTTTGCAGATGCGCAAAAAACAGGAAGCGTCATGTTCAAAATCCGACAGCTTCGTCAATGGTCGGCCTTCTCACGCCAATCAAGCGGGTCGCCGGATTCGGCTTTTTTGCATCTAGAAAGTCGTCGGCGCCCAGTGCTCGCTCTTGATAACGATTTCGATAAGCGGCGCATCAGCCTCACTGGGAGCAATTGGTGCTTGCCCAGTACCCGCCGAAGTCCGCGGCACTGACGCGCGCCTGACCCCGACTGCTGCTACTGACCCTCCGCGCTGTTCTTGAAGCGTCCGGAAAGCCAACCTGCGTGCTTGTTCTCCTTGAACACCGTGTTGGCGAGCTGGTTTAGTGTACTGTCACCACTGGCCTGGAGCGACTGCCGCCCTCGCCGGGAAAATCCGCCACCTTAAAGCATCTGAAGATACTTCTCAGCCGTAGATGGTGAGAGTTTCCGACGAGTACTGGGACCGCTCACCATCTCGTGAATGTAATCATGATCCGCGCGCGAGACCATTCGACGGCGGATTGCGACCGCGGCATCGTGGCAAGGCCTGCCACGCGCGCTGTATTCAGTTGCGGCTCAAAGGCATCTTCTTCCGCCAGTTTCGGCTGCTGATCGTTTAGTCCGGCGTGCTGTACCGATGGTGGAGGGGCAGCACTGGATAGTCGAAATTGTGCGAGTGCACGCCCGCCTACCGTCCAGGATCAATGGGTTTATCCATATTCGGAGAAGCTTTCGAAAAGCTGACGAGGCTACGGCCGGGAAGATGGATAAAACGACCGAACTGGCCCTGAGTAAGGGGGACAGCTCTTGACGTTCAATCCAGACATGTGCGTGAGCAGCCCTCCAGATAGGAGGCTCTAGTCAACACCGCAGGGAGACGTCCCGCATGTGGTGTTACTCCGCGCCCCATCCGCCGGCCCAACGCACCGCGATCACCAAAACGCCCCGCATAACGGCAGGCCGCCAGTTCGCGCGCCCCGGTCCGTAAAAATGATGCCTCCCAAGCCGGTCGGTATTCTCGCCGTTAACGTGGGTTACGGCAGTTTTAATGGTCTCATGATCGCCTGGAAAACGCCACGGCGGCACTAGCCAACAGGATCATCGATGCTTCGCGGTTCGCGCGGTAGCGCGTCACGTATTCAATTGTTTGCCGCAGAGTTGCGGTGGCGTTCATCGATCGGCAATGAGATCGCTCGACCCTCAAGCCTCCGCTCCAAATCCGCCAATCCTGCTTTACATTCGGCGACGACCGATTGGGCACGAAGCAGCTTGACCTTGAGCTCGTCCTTCTGCCTGACTATGTTCTCAGCATCCCAATCGTCCTGCAACAGCTCATTTACCATGTGTGACCACTGATGCAAGGCCGGCGCTTAGCTCCAAGAACCCAGGCTTGGCATCTCGCCGATACGGGCGCTTGAGCCAGGGCTTAAAGGTGGCGCAAACGATCGTCCAGAAGCGTAACGTCTTAACCCCGGTGTGCGCCATCTTGTTGAGGACCGCCATTGGTCGCGAGCCCGTTGCAGGACAGTCGGACTCTGGCCGGCAAAGCAAACGGCAATCCGAAGGTAGCGGAGTTCGCGATGCTGGCGCCCGTTTTGGAACGTGCATCAGGAGACGTCTGCCGTCGATGAAGTGGGCACGTTTCATTGAATACCTGGATCGGGTGCTGAACGAATATCATGGCCAAATTGGTGCCGTCACACATTCAAGCAACCGGCATGCCAATGCCCTCGAGCATTTTCATAGACAGAATTATGTAGTTTTTTCGCGCCATCTGGCTGCCGGCAATAATATTTGTCGCGACTGAAACAACCGATGTCTTGAGCAAGACAGCGAAAGCCGCAACCACGAGCCTGTAGCGGCGCTCACTCCGGCAGCCATTTCGGCCAGAGTGCTCCCACCATTTTTGCGCACGACGTTGTGGCGTGAGCCACAGTGGCGAGCGTTAACGCCAGAGTGACGGTGCTGTGCGGCCGATCGGCAGTCGATCCCCAATGCAGAAGAGCGTTGGAGGCTCCTCGCAATCTGGTGCCACGGCTGTTCACGATACTGATCTCACGCTTGAATTCCGAAGCCGCGTTTGGCCCAGCCTGGTCGAAGATCAGTTCGTGGCCCGCTTGCATCCTACGTCGCGATGCTACGCAACTGCGCCGCTCGGAACGGACTGTCGCACCTTCAGTCAGCATGGGCATCTTGGATGGCGTGGGAGATTGAACGGTTGAGCCTAGAGTGAGTCAAGCACTCGCGTCCGAATATGCCAAGCTCAAGCCGATCTGGAGCCCGGACAATGTTCGAATGTCAACAGCGTTTCGGTTTCACTCTTCATCGCGCGTTCTCGCTTGCTTGCCCGATGAGAGGCTCAAGACCTCCGAAATCTCCCGCAATTGATACTCGCGAGCACGGTGGAGCTGCTCATTGCGGGAGCGAGACCGCCGTCCGAAGATCCATGTCTCGCGGAATAAGTCGCGCACGCCAACCGTCCGTCAAAGAACAGATCGCGATTTTTTGTCCCCGAGTTCTTCACTGACGAAGAACTGAGGGAGGCAATTGTAGCCGACAGCGAACCCGGTAGCGGAATCCATAATCCTTTATCCGCGGCTTAGCTCGAATTGATAAAACGAGCGGGAGAGTTGGTGGGATCAGCAGCCGAGGAAAACCGACGAGAGAGCAATCGCACGATGATCACTGGGGCGAGACCGCCCGTCGTGGCTGCCTGCCGTTCTTCCATGGGACGATCAGCAAGCGAGAATAACGCACGCGTTCGCGGTCCATTGGGAAATGGCCTACTTAAGCTGGGAGTGTCGCGTCTTTCTGACGAACTGTAGATTTTGGAAGTTAACCAGAGTCAGCCAGATGGCACCTCGCCAGATCACGCGCATCACAAAGCATCGCGAAGACAGCCATCGGCGTATTCAAGTCAGCGGCGCGCCCCTTCCACTGAATAGACGCAATCTAGCGCACGTATTGAGCTATGGTGACTCTACAAAGGAAGCGCCGGTGAGATCATGGCCTTCAAGATGGGCGTTTCGGTGCTGTCACGCCAACCGCTGACCTGCCCTACTCTCCGAATTAATTGAACCTTAAGCTTCCAGAGTGATCCGCTCAAAAACGCGCGGCCCTGAGAGCGGGCCGCGAGTTAGGCCACGCAGCCGTATAGCTTTCGAGCAGTCCGCACCCGTTTGTTCCGGCGGCACTCGCACACAATCAACACCCACAACAGCACGACCGCTTGGGGGTCCGTCAGCCCAATCCGGACCGCACAGAAATTCAACGAGAAGGAGCGGCATGGTGACAACCCTTTTTCCATCGGGCTCATTCACCAAGATACTCAGCCACGCCGGGCTCCAAGCGCCCACAGGCAAGCGACCGTGATTGCGGTGAAAACGAGTACAGCGCCAATTGCTAGCACAATTTCCATCGTCGGCTTCCTTCTATTGCGCGGACCACCCACCAGACGTTGTATGTGAAGGAATTCCTCCGCCAATCGACTATCTGGACACCATTGTCTGTCACTCTCACGGAGAAGGAGGTTGAGGTGCAATAATCAAGACCGCTGTAGACTCCTGGGCACTTGGGCCTCAGTAGCCAATGCGATTCCGCACCGAAGTGATATACACTCGGTAGCGCACCGGCGATGTGGCATTCACTTTCGAAGTCGTAACCGTTTGTTATGCTCCCGGTTACGCGGACTCTGATTCTATTGTACCTGCGGCCTTCATGTTCGTACACGCTGAGGACTTCGCGACCGAGCGCATGAGCGAACGCGATAGCCGCTGAAGCCGCCCGAATGCGTTGCTCCATGTTGCCTCGCGAGCAGTAACGGGGCGGACCCGAAATGGTCTTGAACCATATCAGGCCCGCCCCAGCATCACAGCCCCTGCAAGACCGGTGACGCTCACTGCACCCAAGCAAGGACCGTGCCTTTCTTCCAAAAGGCTGCTGTACCTCGCTTGGGCTGTGTATACTTGTGAAGTGTCTCCTATTTTGTTCTGTCTCCATGTCCGTCAGGACGCAAAACGTTTGCAAGCCGACATTCGCGCATCAACGTTGAACTCAAGCGCAGGTAAGCTCGCAATCGCACAGGAAGGCGATCGCATCGCTCCGGAAGTAGCGCTGACGCTTGCAGTCTACAACCCTGCCGATCCCAAGCAGCGATGGGAATTGCTATTCTGAGTATCGTCGACACTAAGCCGTGCATCGACAACAAAAGCCGCGTCAGGAAAAATGGCAATCCTACTTGGCTCTACCAATTCAAAGGGTCAGTTGCTCAGCAGTGGAATTTTGTACCCCTAATGGACCTTAAGGTTGCAGAGTGACTGCCTCAAGAGGGGCGACGATTCGCGGCGCGCATAAACCGAATTCCGCTGATTACTCGCAAGGTAGTAGCGTATGGTACGATCATGCTGCAGGCGCAAATCCGTGTCGTAACGCAAAGCACGAAAATGAGTTCATGGGCGCCTTAGCCCCTCATCATTCTCGATGTCTCTCCCCTCCTTGGCGCTTGCGTTAGCGATCGGCTTCCTCAAATCGAGCAGCATGTTTTTGACCCAGGTCATTGACGTTTCATTTTCCCCAACGGGAGTACCGAGAGCGGCAAAGCCGCGGCGGCGTGCTTCAGCAAGTTTCAAGTCAGAATAGTGACCCAGCCGAACTTTGGTGCGGTTGTTTGACAACGACCAGGCTTTTCGCCTCTTGCGGACGCGCAAGGCAAAGGCCGGCGTCTTCCCGTCCATATACAAACCGGGCTTCAGTGACTGAACGATAAATCTGTGAGTCCAAGAATTGGCACGATCTGGCACGCCTCTCACGTGGGCTGAGGCGGGCAGCCATCCCGAAGTATATTTGGGTCGAATTCGCGTAAACCACCACGAAACGCGGTTCACGGGCACTCTGTGGAATGGTGGAGTGGCTTCACAATCGATTCGCAAGCTGGCGGCAGTGGTCTGAACAATTGCGTTTAGGATTATGGCAGCCCGTGATCGGCAAGATCGAGTGCGGCAACTGGCGCGTCGCCTTTTTTGCAGCCGGCGGCAAAGCCCGTCAGCTTCTCGCGAGGTCTCCGGTGTAGCGGTGCTGTCCTTGAAAGAAGGAGCAGAGCGTAGACAATCCTCCGCGTCGAGCCTGACGGCTTTGATGGAGGTCCAGGACGAGTTCGTGCCTCAGGCGGCGCATGCCAGGCAATAAATTCCGGACCATCTTCAGTAGGCAGTTCAGGCAGAGCAGACGCGCCAGACTCTGCGGCAGAGGACGGTGCGGCGCTATGCTGACGCGCCTTTTTAGCTCGGCTCTCGTGATGAAACATTCACCGCACTCGAACCACAATCTCTACCAGCCCGCATCAAGAACTATTTGTGGCCGGACTGACGGCTCTGCGCCAGCAGCGCTTCACCGGTGTCGCAATCCCAATGCCTGGACGGCGTACGCCTCGGCTATGTTGCTTCAGCTGAGAAGGGGAGTGGTCACGTCAGCAAGACCTCACCATTACCTGACAACTATCCTCATCAACCCGAGACAGAGACCCCGCTCTCGTCCAAGGCGTCATTCGTCTTTCGATCAGCCAACCCGGAGATCTTCAGCTGAGATCTTGCCCGTACGCCCCGCCTTGGGCTGATAACTTACGCGGGCCCCCTCTTCGAGAGTGGTGTAACCGGCCTTTTCCACGGCACTGACGTGCACGAAGACATCGGGGCCTCCATCCTCGGGCCTGATGAATCCATAACCCTTGGTCGGATTGAACCACTTCACAATACCCATTGCCACCTCGGCACCTCCATAGTGAACCGTTGTGATCTAGCGAAGAGTCTTCCGGCCATCAAGAGCAGCGGCAAAAAACATCGCGGCATGAATGCGAAGATCTCGTCTCATTTTTCTGTCCGATCGCCTAGCTGTCGCCCAATATGCAAACGATAGAAAGCCCCTGACGCGACCGCACTTCGCTTCCATTCCTGTGGTCCCGGATGGCGATTTGACCTTCGCTTCAGTTGCCGCGGCGAACGGTTCACAAGAGAGTTGCACGCATCGAACACGCCCCAATAATCCAACAACACGACGTCTGCATTGATGGTCCGCGAAGTATCGGTCACTAAGCCAGCAACGTTTCGGGAGGAATCACCCGAACGTTGGTTGAGCGCGCAGAGTCATAGTTCGTCCAACTTCTACCAGCAGCGTGTTTTGGAAATGCGTCTGCCGACCATCATTGCCGTCTTAGGGTGCGGCCCGCGCCGTCCGAGCCGCGTTTGGGTGATCACCATTTCAGCACGTCAGCCGCTATGATCACCAGATTTCAGCTTCCGACACATATCGAACCGCTACGCCGGTAAGGGGAGGACGGACATTGGAATTCGACCGACCGTCCAGCTTTCAAGAGTGTGATGCGCGTGCGCCGTTGGCTTGATTACCTTGTCCACGTTGCGCCTCACCGTCGCAATCAGCGATGACATGGAAGCACGCACTGTTCATAGTGTCAGCACCTCTATCATCGCTGTACACTTGCCACGCGACGTCTGCTTGTATTCGCCACAGCGCCACCGAAACCGCGGCTTAAAGAAGACCCAAACGCCGCGCCTTGACGACGCACTGCGTCCGGCTGGTCGTTTCCAACTTTCGCATCGCATTCTTGACATGAAAGTTGACGGTGTTCAGGCTCACTTTCAGGATCACTCCGATAGCCCAGGATGACTTCCCTTCCTCGACCCATCGCAAACACTGTCTTTCCCGTTCCGACAGCACAACCTCTTGCCTATCCGCCATGAATTTCTCCTGTAGTCCAGAGAACAGGAAAGCATCAGCAAATGCCATACCACTCAGTGGCGCCAGCAAACTGGCGGCGAGGCAGGACAAGTTCTTCGGCGATTGCCGCTCCATTCGCACGAGGCTGCCATCCTGCTGTAGCCCTATCGACGGGCTTTCGACATTGTCGTCAATCCGACGGCAGCATTACGACATCCGTGGCTGTCGATATTTTCGTCTAAATCTATGTGAGCCGGATATCACCCTTTCCCTAAGCACTCCTCCCCCGAAGGACTGTGGGAATTCTCTCTCGAGGCGTAGCACGGGCTCGCGAACCCAGGTCATTCATTTTGCATCCAAAGCCCTTCTTGCCAGCCTTAGGCGCGATGTCAATCAACCCATAGCGAAAGCTTTGCGTTCGGCGCGCCTCCTATGGCGATCATGCAAGCCTTTGCGGTCCCAATAAACTACCAATGCTGTTCATTGAGCGGCATCACCCGAAAAAATATGGGCAGCGACGTTGGTGGCAATCTAGGTCGGCTTACAGGATCTAGGCATGCAGCATCAAGCCAGAGGCGTTCGGTCCACCGCAGGTCAACAACGCGCGCGGCCCTCGCCTGTGGAAATGCTTCGTGCCCAGGACTGCTCGAATGATAAGCTCTCGTTTTGATAGAAGCCCATGATGGCCCTTCCGCCACAATCGCCCAGCGCTCAGGATTTAAGGGGCTCTGGGCTCTGGTCGGTCGATTGCCAGCTCGCTGAGCTATCGTGATGCCAATGAAGCTTCATGGAGCCAGCTCGTCCAGAGCGTCGAACGTATGGTGGACTCGACAGAGCTAGCTGTGCTCGTTGACGGGGATGGCAGCTTCGGCAGTTTCAACAATGCTCGCCTCCTCGCACGCAAACTTCGTCAGGCTGGCGCGGCGCGCGTCTCGCTTGAGGACAGCTGCTTCCCGAAGCTGAACTCGCTCATTGGTGAGCGGCCTCCGCTCGCCTGGATGAATTCTGCGGTCGTCTGCAGGCTGTAAAAGATGCAGTCGCCGAGAATCTTGTTCTCGTGGCCAGGATCGCGGCGCTGATTCGTCACGGATTGAACGAAGTCATGCTCCATTCGATTGTCGCCTTGTGGTGCCTGCCGTCCCGCAGTAGGGCATCCAGGCGTCGCACCAGGTCGCCGGCCCGGCCGACGAGTCCCTGCCCGATCTGCTCGGCGTACTAGGGCTCGGACTCAATTGATCCAATAGGCAACGATGGCGGCGAGATGGACGGCAGCCAAGAAGTTCGTGGC
>NZ_LFKZ01000112.1:0-49413 GCF_028128975.1 Bradyrhizobium sp. CCBAU 45321 | reverse complement strand
ACCATCCGGGCCGAGAAGTCCAGCCGCCCTCACCTCCTCGGGACCTGCCCAGCGCGCCGAACCATAGGTCGCAACACTCTTGGCTTCGCGCGCCCGCCAAACCGACATGCCGATCGCCACCGCGATCGAAATGAAGGTCCCCGACGCCGCGATGAAGGCCCCCTCGACAAAGACCTGAGGTGCATAGGCGTCGTAGACGAACCACCACCAAAAGAAGACGGGCGGATAGTAGACCTTGAAGCCCAACAGCTCGAACCAGGGCCGCCCCAGTTCCGGTTGCCAGGCGAGCCGCCAGGCCGTCCACTCGGTGGCTCCCCAGATGGCCAGCAAGACGATCAGGCCGACGACGATCACCTGTCCCCAAAGGATCTTGGTTCCGGACATCCCGAACGCCCTTCCGCAATTTGAATTGTAGATTTTGCTAAAGGCCGAGGTCGCGCTTCCGACCAACGCCCCATTCGATGCCTCCGCCATCCTTGACGACGCCGGTGACGTGTTGGCCGAGCCTCTGTTCGAGTTCGCGCGACCAGGGTACGAGCTGGAAGCCGAGCCCATTATCGATCATGGCGAAGCGTCCTGAGGTGAGCGTCAGCCGCTGGCGATAGGTGCCCGCCACATGGTCCCCGGAGTCGGCCTTCACATAAGGCAAGCCGGTCTCCGTCGAGACCTTTGTGGCCACCTTGTCTAGCTCGCGCCGGCGCAGCGTGTTCAGGAGGTCCCGCTGCAAGACGATCCGTTGGCCCTGCCGCCGCGCCAGGCCCTCCTGGACCAGATGCTCGGTACGGGCTTCCATGGCCTCGCGGGTGTCGCGGCCGAATCCGCCCATGGCGAGCGGCATGGGGTCGCGTTCCACCAGCCTGTGGTCGAGCCAGGTCGCGCCCCTGGCGGTGACTTGCTCGGCAAGATGGAGATCCGAGCGGACCGCCAGCACCACGGTCGGCCGAGGATCGCCAGCTTGACCGAAACGTCGGACTTCGACGATTCCGCCAACGGGCGGAGCATGTTCGAAGGCCTCGATTCCTCGGAAGCGTACGTGGTGTGCGCGCCCGTCCGTTCCGTCTATCAGGGCGTAGGCCTCGCCGGTCAGTTCGTCATGCAATCCCCGGTCAAGCAGCCGTCCGACAATCTGAGACGTGGGCTGTCCACCCTCGATGACGAAGTCGGCAATGCCGCGCGCTTCGCCACGCTCGGTAAAGGTGCGATGCATGGTTTTGATGATGTCACCGCGCAAGCCGAGGTCGCGCAAGGACTGCTCGGCCTCGAGCCCGACCATCCACTCCCCCGGCGCGGCGGAGGCCGCAAGGCCCATCTTCTCCAGATATTGAAGGCGACCGACCATCAGGCGCCGAATCTCGGGATCAGAGCTTCCGGGATTCTCTGGGTGAAGATCGATGTAGCCGGTCTCATCGGCCGCCAGCCGGATCTCCCGATCGAGCCGCGTCCATCGTTCCGCCGTGACTTCCCTCTCCAGCGAATTGCGGATCTCGTGCTCTGGTTTTGGACCCAGTTCAATGGCGACCAGTTCCTCAGCGCGTGAACGCAGGCCTTGGCTAATGTAATCACGGGAGATCACCAAATCCGCCCCTTCCTCGTCCACGCCCCGAACGAGAAGATGGACGTGAGGATTGTCGGTATTCCAATGATCGACAGCCACCCAATCGAGCCGCGTACCGAGATCGATCTCCATCTGCCTGACAAGGTCGCGGGTGAAGGCCTTCAGGTCTGTCATCTCGTCGGCGTTCTCGGGCGAGACGATGAACCTGAAATGATGCCGGTCGTCCTTGCAGCGCTCAGCGAAAGCCGCGCTATCGGCGCGGTCGCAGCCCTCACCGAACATCTCGGCCCGCTCACTACTCCGGGTCACGCCTTCGCGCTTCAGATAAGAAAGATGGGCGGTCAGTGGCGCTGAGCGGAAAGCCCGCCCTTTGTGACGAACCACGCGCGCCTTCACCACGACGCGGCGCGTCGGGCTGAACAATCTGGCACGGCTAAAAGCAAGGCGCCCGCGGCCAAACGTCGAGCGCCCATAAGCCACGGCACGCCTGGCAGCTGCAGCCTGCCCTGAGGTGTGTCCTGCTTTCTTCGCGGCACGTAGCACCTGGTTGATGAAGCTCTTTTGCTTCGGCGCGCGGGTACTGCGGATGCGCCCAGGCCGAACGCGCAGGTCGCTGTCGCGCACACTCACGGCAGGGCCCTCCAACGATCAAAAGCGCACAAGGTGCCGGAAACGCCCTTGATTGCATTCATCAAAATGCAAGGCGCGGCACGCGCCCCGACCGACCGGCACGCCAGAAACCAAGCCATGCCAATGGCTTGCGGTTCGACCGGCGAGCCCCTTTTATCTCGCCGTCCTGCCGTCGTGATCTCCCAGTCGCTGAATCCGGAAAGAGCCGCAGCGACTTGGCAGCCAACTCGCGAAGCCCCCACTGCGTCCGCGCGCTTGCGATAGCGATCGTTACCCGAAGGGCCGAGACACCCGTAGGGTGGCTCGGTGAAGAGCGAAGCGACGAGTAGAGCGCGGGCCGAAGGCATCGCCCATACGCCGTCAGCTTGCGAACCCGCACGCTTGGTCATTGCGATGCTCCCGAATCCGATCGAGGCACGAACAGGCTAATTGGCCGAGGAACCATGTGCCCGTCCTGCCGTCGTGGTCTCCCGGTAGCCGAAAGAGCCGCAGCGACTTGGCAGCCAACTCGCGAAGCCTCCAATGCTTCCGAGCGCTTGCGATAGCGATCGTTACCCGAAGGGCCGAGACACCCGAAGGGTGGCTCGGTGAGGAGCGAAGCGACGAGTAGAGCGCGGGCCGAAGGCATCGCCCAAACGCCATCAGCTCGCGAACCAGTACACTTGGTCATTGCGATGCTCCCGAATCCGATCGAGGAACGAACATGCCAATTGGCCGGGGAACCATGGGCGAAACACCAGGCGCCGAGATTGCGGTCGTGACACCGCTCGACGGCGTGAGCGCCGGCAACCGATCGCGCGTTTTCAAGAGATCGGATCGCGTGACGAATAGCGTCGCAGCCGCTGATGACTGACCGCTGGACGCCCACCTCGGCGGCAGTTCGATGGTCAGCAGATCTGCAAGCTTTGCGACGTATGCTCGCGTCTCGTCTGGCAGAGAGGTGCCTGCCAGATGCTCTTCGTAGCGAGCTGGTCCCGCATTGTACGCGGCGAACACGCCAGGCGAGCCATATCGGTCAAGCAGTTCGCGCAAGTAGGCCGTCCCGGCCAGAACGTTGTCGTGTGGGTCGTAGGGATCGTTCCCGAGATTGTACCGCTCGCGAAGTTCCGCCCAGGTCGCCGGCATGATTTGCATCAGGCCCATTGCTCCTCTGGGCGACTTGGCGTGCAGGTTTCCAGCGCTTTCGACGTTGATGACCGAAACGATCCAGTTCATCGGAATCGCAAAACGTTGCGAGGCTTCGTCGACGAAAGTTGCAAACGGGTTGCCTGCCTGAGCAACCGCTTGACCTAATGCCCTTCCACTCTCAGCTAGAGTAGCACCGTCCGACGCAGCGAAAACAAGCAACAGCAACACGACAGTCCAAACACGCACGCCCGACCGAGCCAAGCATGCCGTCGTGCTCGCGCCCGTCCAGGGTAAAGCCGCTTCGCGCCGGCCATGCGGCCGCCCTGGACTTCCGCGGCGCGCGTCGGCCCTGCAAGCGTTGGTCGAGACCGAGGAATGGTCCCGCGATCGATCGAACAGAGGAATGGCGGTGTAAGAGCGTGGAACACGCACGATCACTCCTCCCATGTCCACACGGGCAGCGCACGGCCGATCACTGCCGACGCAGGCAAGAATCCAAAATACCGGCCATCAAGCGAGTCGTCCGACTGCCAGTTCATTAGGAACAGCTCGCCGTCGCCAACGACGCGGCAGCCCTGCCATTTCGGCAGTGGCCGCCCGCGTCCGTCGCGATCCATCGCCTCGCCCATCGCGACGTCGTCGACCGAAATCATGAGGCCGGTTCTGCAAACGCTTTGCCCCGGAAGGGCAAGCACGCGCTTCAGCATCGGGACGCCAATGGGCAAAAAGCCGTTAAGGTCGAGGAAGGTCGCAAGCGGCTCGGGCGGCTGAACGGCGACCAGCTCGGTGACATGGAAGCTCTCCGTCGGTCGTAAGCGATAGAGACCGATCGGCACGCTCGCAGATGCGTTCCAGATGAAAAGCGGAAGCGGCTCCAGAGCGAGTGTCGCGACGAGCGCAGCCGCCGCCCCAAACGTCGCGGTCAGCGTCTTCACGCGGCCCGTCATCGCATTATCCTCTGACGGTGAAGCCAGGCTTGGTGGCGCGCTTTCGTATAAGGACGCGGGTTCTCGTTGACGGACAGACGGTTGTGAACGTGATGCCAATGATCGGGCGCAACATCAACCGGATCGATGCCGAGCGCCTCAATGGCATCGATCATCTGGAGCACGCGCTCGACCTTCGGCCAGCCTGAAAGCCGCAGCAGAATCTCACCGCCGGGTGTCACATACGGTACAGTCGAACAGCGCTGTCCCGGTGCGACCGCGCGCAAGATGTCGATCCGCGAAATGATCGTGCCAAAGTCGTTGGAGGTCCAGCGGACGAAGGCAAAGATACTGCCTGGCGCAAATGACAAGACGCGCCGATGGCGATCAAGCTTCCGTTCTTTGACAATACGACCGAACCGTATGCGGTTTTCGATACGCTTCTCGAGCCACAGAACTTCCACTTCCGTGAGATCGCTCATGCGGCGACTCCCTGACGCTGGAGCTGGCAGCCGGGAGCTTGGGGCTCAGTGGAGAGTGTGTACGGCCTGCAAAGGCAGGCTGGACTGTCGAACTGCCGTTGCCGAGCGTCACCAACGCGGCTTTCGGCCCGCTCCGTTAGAAGAAATCCGAAGGATTTCTGGTTAGTAAAGTTAGAGCGGCCGGAAAGCGCGGAGAAACAAGCTCTTAAGCTCGATTCCGGTCCCCGATAGCACGAGGATCGGGTCCCTGATAGCACGAGGGTTGCGGTCCCCGATAGCACGAGCTGATTCACAGGTTGTCCTCCGAATTTGGAATAAGACCGCGCCGGCGCAGGCGTGCCGTTAAGGGATCGACAGGCGCAGGCGCGAAGTTCAGCCGCTCGGTGCCGTCAGGATCGCGCGTGAGCACGAGCTGATAGCCGGGCAATGTCTGGCGCTGGACGATCTGGCGAACGTCGTAAGCAAAATGCTTGAGCGGCGAGAGGATGCCGGACTTGGCATGGAGGTGCAGAAGATCAAAACTCCAGCCGCCGTACTGGCGTCCACCGTGCTTGCGCACGAGGCGATAGAGCCACCGCTCCAGCCCGCCCGTGAGCTCGAAATAGGCACGATCAATCGTCAGCACGAGCGCGTCATCGACGACGCCGGCGTAGAACCAATCCGGCAGGATCAGCTCGATCCCAAATGGACGGCCATTTGCATCGGCCGTCTCCTTCCACTCGTTGATCCAGGAGAAGCGATGCCGGCGCCGTTCTGCCGGCTGACGGATCGACGTCAGCACCGTCGTTGACTGAAGTCGGTCGAGGCCCGCCTTGAGCCGGTCATAGTCGCGCGCGCTGGTGCCGCGGCCGACGAACGTCAAAATCTCGTAAGGCGTTGCAGCCATCAGGCGCGAGGTCTTCAAGCCCGCGTCACGAGCTTCGACAATCTGGGACGCGGCCCAGATCAAAACATCTGCATCCCAGATGGTCGCCATGCCGTGTTCCGGCACGGCTTCGACACGAATTGCGATCGCACCCGCGCGGAAATCGATCGGCACAGTTCGCTTTGTTTTTGCGAGCGAGAAGAACGGATAGGCCATCAGATCCTGCGCATCGCGCGGCGCGAGATCGCCAGGCAGCGCCCGAAAGAGCTCAAGCTGGTCGCGCTCGGAATGGTGCTTGCGCCGCATGGTCACTGTCCTGGCGCGGCGATCAGCGGCGTTCCTGGCCCGCATACGGGCGCAGCGCGGGATGCTTCTTGGCGGGCAACACGGTCCCCTTGCCCGGATCCGATGTCGAGGTCTTCGCGCCGCGGTCGGCCCACGCTTTCAGGTCATCGACGGCGTAGACAACACGTCCGCCAATCTTCCGATATGTCGGTCCAGTACCGTAGGTGCGATGCTTCTCCAGCGTGCGACCGGACAGGCCAAGATAGCGCGCGGCCTCCGGCGTACGCAGGAATCGCGGGGGAAGGCCGGCCATCGGATCGGGCATTTGAGGACTCCAGGAGAACATCGCACCACGCTTGGCTAGGCCGGCGTGTGTGCGGTCATCATGGAGGAGCAGGATCTCGGAGGGGATGCCGAATATGGAGGGAGCGATTTTCGGCACCCCTTGCGGACTGCGCTACTCGTCTTTGCGCCCGCGCCGCAGAAGTTTGCGGTAACCACCGCGCATCAACGCAAGCCCGGCTTGCACCAAGCGTATCGTTCGATTGCGCAGATCATGCGTCTTCCAGGCGCGATCGGGAATGCGCTTCTTGCCGAACAGTACTTCTGCGACGACGCGATAGCTTGCGCCCGCGCCGTGCGCGTCGAGCGCACGGATCGCGGCCCGCAAGCGCTCGCGCCGCTGCTTCGAGAGTTCATGAAAGGCAGGACCTGGCGCGCGTCCATTCATCGCGCGCCACAGCCGCCGGGCTGCATAGGCGCGCGCTTCTAAATCGCCGTCGAATGGCAGCTCGGCTGCGTATGACGCGCCGAGCACCGGCAGCTCTTTGGACCACACGCGGTGGTCTGTCGAACCGATGCGCAGCACGGCATGCCAGCCGTCGACAGCGCGGCGCATTTGGCCAGCTGTAAGGTCAAGCAGTGGCTGGGACGACGACCTGCTGTCCTCCGCCGTTACCACCTTGACCGGAACGACTGCCGCTAGAACCTCAGGCGTCCAAAAGATCGTCTGCTCGTCGAACGACCTCTGCGGGTCATGGGCGAAAGCAGATGCCCCATTTCCTCCTGAATTCGTCAGTCACTTCGCCGTTCGGGCTATTGGCAATCATCACCTCGTACTCGCGTCGATAGTTGGCGTTGCGGCGGAGACATTCCCAGGCGATGTCGGTCACTTCCGCGTCTTGTAGGCTCTTGTAGGATTCCGGCGACCGCCAGTCGAATTCGGGCATTGCTTCCGTCCCATTGCACGCAGCTAACAAAGATTGCGGCGCAATAGGTATGAACGAAGCGGTTGTAGGAAGACCCTAGTTTAGCACCACGTGGTGCACAGGAATAACCACTGGTCAGCAAAAGAAAATCGTTCTGTCTGCAAGTCGCCAGCCAGCGATTTTCTTCTATTTCGAGCCGGTTCCGCGCAAGAGGCGCCCCTGCTCGGTCACCCATTTGGCGCGAGCAAGATGACTCTGATATGCGCTCCGCGCACGGTCCGGCTCCCGCACCGGATCGATATGCAGCACGATTCGAGCAACTTCCATCCAGTCAGCCCCGTCGCTTTCGGCCTGCAGAAGGCGCATGTAGGTCACCACATGCCGCTCATCGTAGGCAGTGAGAATTTGATCTGCAGGCGCAGCATCGGCGACGTCTGGGTCGAGCGGCGGCTTCCTCATAAGACTCCACGCCTTAGATTAGACAATTTCTAACACGCGGGCCGGAAGGAGCAGAAGCGTTAAAGCTGTCGCGGGAGCCGTCCGGAGGGCGTTTTGTCGAGAATACTCCGTGGTGAAATACTCTTCAAGGACATGCCCTCTCGCGTATGGATATACGCGAGATACTTGCAATCAATTTGCGGAAGCTCCGGCAGGCCCGTGGTTTGTCACAGGAGGAATTGGCTCATCGTGCTGAAATTGACCGCACTTATATCAGCGCACTCGAGCGAAGCGTTTATGCGGCGGGTATCGACGTTGTCGATCGGCTCGCGCGCAGCCTGGGTGTCGAGGCCGCCGACCTGCTCACTCGGCCGCCCGCAAGCGCCAAGAAAAAGACTCGGGGGCAGGCCGAGTGATTGATGTCGAGCAGCTCGATCCGGCGGCCGCTTGCGGACACTGATGCCTGGAAGGATGAGAAGCCCCGCCCGGCGGACCGGACGGGGCTTGGTAGGGCGCTCTTACTCGCCGGTCTTGCGCGGCCGCGACCAGAGCAGGGTGTAGCCTTCACTGCCTTCGTCGTCGAACAGGTTCGCGTAGATCGGCGCGTTGAACGAGGGGTCATCGAGCTTCAGCGAGAGGTAGTCGCGGCCCTCTTCGGAGCGCTTCGACCAGGCTGCGCCGATCTCCGCGCGCCCCACATAGATGCGATGGCTGGGAGCGTTTTCGTTGGACCGGTTGGTCTCGGCGACGATGCGGACACCCTTGGCCTTCAGGCTCAGGGTCACGATCTCGCCCTGGAACTCGTTGCCGACCTTCTTGAAAGAACCGATGTTAGCCATGTCACTTCTCCTGTTGTGTTTCGAGCCCGCGACCACCGCGGCCTCGATGGCGATCTAGGGCCGAGGACGATCGGCGACGCACCCGCTCGGGCCGGAGCGCAGCGGAGGACGTCGTTGTGACGACTTTCTTGTCTCGCGAGGAATGGGCGAAGCCCAGGGGAAGAAAGTCGCATCAACGGCGTTGCGGCTCAGACGATCGAGGCGGAGCCGGTCTTCGGCCAGATCAAGCCATCAACGAGGCCACGTGCATCCGCGTGCTGAACCACAATCTTACGGAGAAGCGTGGCTATCTCGGTTTTGATGAACAAGAGGTCGGAACGATTCAGCGCAGAAGGAGAAACAATCTGCTGCAAAGGGCGGTATCGTCTATCAAGAACGGATCGAGGCAACACCGCTCCGCCGCGGCTGCGTGGGCCGCGCGGAGATCGGCGCAGCCTGGTCGAAATGCTCCGAGAAGGTCTGCGTCTCCCGCCCTCAGTGTCTCGATCACCCCTGCTCAGCGCACCGATCTACGCGAACCTGTACGACGATGAAGGCGTAACCGGTCATCCCTTCGCGCCTTGCCGCTGTAAGAACTGGTTAGGACGGATTCTCCACCACCCTACCCGACTTGAACGGGCGGGTCTCGGCAAGCACGATTAAGCGCTTCCATGACGTGACGCCAATGCAAACCGCGCCCAAGCAAGCGAAGACGTCTCGCCAAGCCAGCGAAGGCACCCCGATCTGGGACAAGGCGAACACCAGATGATAGCCGGCAACGGCGGCGGGAACAGCGAATGCTGTCGCGATCGCGGTGCGCAAGGCCAAGGACCGGCTAATAGCGACGGCGACCTGGCCGAAGACGAGCGTCAACGCGCCGCCGGCCGTTCCGAGAAGCAGCGCGCCGATGAGGCCGGCACCGCTCTGAAACGCCGTCATCCCGATACTCAGGGCGACGAAAAACGGCAGGGCATACACAGCGAGCGCAAAGATCGCCCAGCAGAACAAGCCGATGCCGAGTGTATTGAGAACAAGCCCAAGGGCTAGCATGGTGGTGGCTCCATGTGCATAGATTTGCAAGTCGCGCCTGCCACCACCATCACGGCGCTACTTCCAACATAGGATCGAAACGAGGCGGAGTTGCGGCGCATGCAACTCCGCTTTAACGCTTGGAGACTCGAGGACGGCGCTCACGCGCCACCGAACCTCCAGACGGGGACGCCGAGACGCTTCGCCTTGTCGGCGAGGTTGTCCTGGATGCCCGTGCCCGGGAAGTGCATGACGCCGATCGGCAGGAGTTCGAGCATGGCGTCGTTGCGCTTGAACGGTGCTGCCTTGGCGTGCTTCGTCCAGTCGGGCTTGAAGGCGATCTGGGGCACTTTGCGGATCGTCGCCCATTTGGATGCGATCAGTTCGGCCCCCTTCGGGGAGCCGCCATGGAGCAGGACCATGTCGGGATGCTTGGCATGAACCTTGTCGAGACGATCCCAGATGAGGTGGTGGTCGTTGAAGTCGAGCCCTCCGGTGAGCGCGATCTTCGGCCCAGCGGGCAGCATGACCTCGGTCTCGGCGTGGCGCTTGGCCGCGATAAAATCGCGGGAGTCGATCATAGCTGCCGTCAGCGTGCGATGATTCACCAGTGATCCCGATCGCGGACGCCAGAACGAGCCGGTCTGGGTCTCGAAGCGCTCGATGGCCTGGTCACGGAAGAGCTCCAGGCAGTTGCGGCGCTCGATCAGCGAGATGCCTTCCGCGGTCACGCGCTCGAGTTCGACCGATCGGACTTCGGAGCCGTCTTGCTCGCGTTGGCGCTTCTGCTGCGCCTGCTCGTTGTCGTCGAGTTGGCGACCGATGCGGTCGACGGCACGATGGAACAGGTTAACAGTCGACCAGAGCAGATCGTCGAGGTCCGGCTCGAGCCGCGTGTCGCTCAACGTCGCGACTAAGGCATCAAAGATATCGGCGACGGCGCCGGCTATGATCCTGCCCTCGGGAAGCGGCCGCGGATCGGGCTGGTCGTCGAAGGGGCGGTATCCAAAGAGCTGCAATTCGGTGAGGACGTGGTCAGTTGGAGAAGAGGCGTGCAGCAGTTCAACGTCGTCGTGGTCGGTCATTGGGGGATCCTTTGCCGGATCGGCCGCGCCCATCGCGGCCTTCGTGGCGATCACTCAGACGGCGGGCGGAACGGGCCAGAACCCGCAAGGGCCGAAGCGGCAGCGGAGGATGGCGAAGGCCGGCTATTTTGCTTCGCGATGCAAAGCGCGCCGGTTTGACGGCTGTTGTCTGCTCATCGCAGCGCGCGGCGGAAAATAGCCGGGCGCAGCCATTGCCGACCCGAGCCGCTTGCCGTCCGATCGCCCTCTAGAAGGCCGAGGTCGCCTCCGATTCAGGCAATGGCCTCGTTATGACCGACCTATAACGACGATCGAAACACCGGCCTATTCTGCGGCTACCGTCGCAGCAGCGCTTTGGCCTGCATCGCTGGCACATCCCCGATCCCGTCCGCTTCCAAAGCGATTCGCGCGTGACGATCCAGGCGCTGGGCTGGCTGCCCGGCGCCAGGACGGAAAATATCTTCCGCTGCAAGTCGACATCGCTTCCGTCGCGTTCTGGGAGCAGACGCTACCGACCGCCCTTCCCAGAGCTGCCGGGCCCGGATTATCTCGAGATCGCGTAGGTCCGACCGCCGGGGGAAGCGATCGAGCAGATCATAGAAGGTGGAAAGGCAGCCTTCAACCTCCGCCGCGAAAAATACGGCTTCTGATCCGCGTTCACTGTGGCGCATGCCCATCGCAACGTGGTTGCGCTGCGACACTGCGGATGCTGGCGAAGTCGGTGAAAATTTACCCACACTAGAGTGCCGGCGACGGAGCAAGGCAAGTTCGCGGCAGGCCAGGTCTGCGGCTTGGCTGCCAACGCATTGCTCGCTATAGTTGCAGACAAGAAGAGCCGTAACGGCCTTTTCAGGGGTGGGGCATGTTAATTCCGGATTATGAGACCGAAGTCGATTTTCTGAACTGCGAAGCCATTTCGAACACGGTCGTTGAATTGCTGGTTCAAAACCGCAGCCGCGCGCTGACGATCGGCATTCACGGAGATTGGGGTGCGGGCAAATCCAGCATCCTGAAGATGGTGCAGCGCGACCGCGACCTAGCCGGAGACAAGGCTGTGGCCTGCCTCTGGTTCAATGGGTGGGCGTTCCAAGGCTTCGAGGACGCCAAGACCGTTCTGATCGAAGCAATCATTACCGAGCTTTGCCAGCAGCGCTCAACGTTTGGCAAGGTGAAAGAACTCGGCGGGCGACTGCTCAAGCGCGTCGAGTGGCTCAAGCTCCTGAAGCGCGGCGGCGGCCTCGTGTTTAACGCGGTCACGGGACTCCCTTCGCCAGATCAGATCGGTTCGGTCCTTGAAAAGCTCAATGCCACAATTGGCGGCCTGAAGGATATGTCGACTGATCAGATCAAGGAGAAGCTGACGGAGGCTAGCACCTTCCTCAAGCCGGCCGAAGCGGCTGAGGCCAATCTGCCGGAGATCATCCACCACTTCCGGAAGGAGTTTGCGGACCTGCTCGATGAAGCGAAGATCAATCAACTCGTGGTGCTGATCGATGACCTCGATCGCTGCCTGCCCGCCACTGCCATCGCAACACTTGAGGCGATCAGACTCTTTCTTTTCGTGCCTAAGACCGCCTTTGTGATCGGCGCCGACGAGGGCATGATCGAATATGCCGTTCGCCAGCACTTTCCCGACCTTCCTCTTGCATCTGGGCCAGTCTCTTACACACGCAACTATCTCGAAAAGCTGATTCAGGTGCCATTCCGCATACCGGCGCTCGGCACCCAGGAGACCCGCGTCTACGTCATGCTTCTGTTGATCGAGAGTCTGTTAGGTAGCGAACACGCTGGATTCAAGAAGCTGCTTTCAGGCGCAAAGGCCACGCTCAACCGCCCCTGGCTCGGCACGGGCCTCACCCACGCCGATGTGCGCGCTGCCGATGCGGCGCGGGCAGCCGAGCTCGACGCCGCTTTCGTGCTCGCGACGCGAATTGGCCCGATCCTGGGCGAAGGTACGAAGGGTAATCCGCGCCAGATCAAACGCTTTCTCAACGCCATGCTTGTGCGCCGGGCCATCGCCAAGGCTCGGAACTTTGACGACGAGGTCGATCAAAGCAAGCTCGCTAAGCTGATGCTCGCCGAGCGTTTTCAGGAGGACTTCTATAACTATCTCGCCGCTAAGGCGATGTCCTCGGACGACGGCAAAGTGGCCGAACTGCGCGCTTTCGAGGAGGAGCTGAAGGCGGAGAAGGAAGAGACCGACACGCCGAAGAAGAAACCGAGCCAGCAGACGTCAGAGTCGGCCGAAGATGACGGCGCGAAATGGCTTGCACGAGACTGGCTCAGACGCTGGCTCACCATTCCGCCATCGCTAGGCGATACCGATCTGCGGCCTTATGTCTTTGTCACACGCGACAAGCGCGCTCTGGCTGGACCGGCAAGCATCGGTGGCATCGAAGGGCTGGTCGAGAAACTTACCGGCTCTGGACTCGCGTTGCGAATGATCGAGCCCGAGGTCCGAGCGCTGCCGACACAGGATGCCGAGGCCGCCTTCAAGGCGCTCAGCGAGCGCGTCCTTCAAGCCACGGAACTTAAAAGCCCGCCGGAGGGCTTCGAGGGACTCGGCATTCTCGCCAAACACCATCCCCGGTTTCAGTCGCAGTTGGTCAACCTCATCAGCGCCCTCGACGTCAAATCCCTTGGTATCTGGATTGTCCGGGGCTGGAACGAGATCCTCACCGACGGCGCGGCCATGGGGCAGCTTCAAGCGCTCCTTCAGGAGTGGGCGGCGCAAGATGAGAATGCGACCTTGAAGCGGGCCGCCGGGCAGGCCACCGCTGCCGTTCGCAAAAGGAAGAGCTGATGGGAACGTCAAGCTCTTCAGGAGGTCCCGGCTCGAACACGTCGCTCGTCCCGACGTTCCTCGAGCCCATCTCGAGCGACCCGCTGCCGGGCGGCGAGGCCGAACCGGCGGACAGTGGCGAGGATGGCGATGGTGAGGCGCCCGGCGATGGTCTATCGCCAGCCGCGACGCAAGCGCCGCGACCTACCATCCAGCCCCCACCAGCCGCCGGGCGGTATACTGGGGCTCGCACCAACTTCACACGCTTTGCCTCATCCGGCGGAAATGACCGCCGAGCCCTGCGGCGTGCCGTCCGAGACTATGTGCGATCGGGCGCGGGCGGAAGCCACAACGCCACGCGGAAGATGGGTTCGGCCCGTGAAGCCGCCAGCGGCGCCCTCGGCGTCTTCAGGGGCTTTCAGCGCGACGGCGTTGCCGACACGCTCGCCCGGCTTAATCTCGGAAATCTCGTCGGTCGCCCGACCCGTGAGGTGTTCATCGGACTCACGGACATCATCTGCCGGGATGGCGGGCCGATTGACGAGGGCATCGCCCGCGACGCCTGGCTTGAGACCTGCGTCGATCTCGAACAGATCGGCATCGATAACCTCGATGCGTTGACCGCCGAGCAGATCAGAGACGTCTTCCTCGCCTTCATCGCGCACGCGATCGAAGCCAGACTCTTCCAAGAGATTGGCGTCAACGGGTTTGAGGTTGCTGACCTTAACGCCATCCAAGCCTTTGAGGCGCAGTTTCGCAGCTACGTAGAGCGCGACGTCAGGGACTCGTTCGCCTCGGATTTTTCCTCAATTGCCGAACTCTCGGATGCCGAGATTCGGACCATCGTCGACCAGACCTACCAGAATGCCTGGGAGCTCTTTGAGACGTGGGGGGATCAGAGCTGATGCGCCGCCACAGTATCATCGCCCGTCTCGGTCCAACCGACAAAACACGTGTCGTGCCGCGCGACACGGACACCGTGAAAACCACAATCCGCTTCGTTGATGGCGATCACCGACTAGGTTTTGGCCTCGGCCAGATGATCGATCAATTGGCCGATCTGGGCTTGACTCCCACAGAGCGCGCGGTCGACCTTGCAATCTTCTCCGCAGTCGTCATGGCCGCCGACACCCGAATTTCGCGCGCGACCGAGTCTCAGGATAGCTGGACGCGCGAAATCGATCTCTACCTGCCGGTCCTCGAACCCGAGGTGTGGACCCCTCATGCCGCCTTGATCGAGCGAATGCTGCGCTTCCTCACCGGCGATCACTGGCGCCTCACGTTTCGCAGGCGTCATCGCGACTATCGCGAGCTCGTCGAGCAGGCTGGCGAACTCAACTTTGACACTTTCGACTCCGTCTGCCTGTTTTCGGGCGGTCTTGACAGCTTCGTCGGCGCGATCGATCTGCTCGCGGAAGATCATAGCCCGCTTTTTGTCAGCCACTACGGCGATGTCAGCACGAGTACACAGACTGAGTGCGCTGAAGGCATTGGCGCGGTCTATGGTGATCTTGAGCCGCGCCATGTTCGTGCCAATATCGGGTTTCCGGCAGACCTGGTGGAGGGTTCTGGTCCAGAATTGACGACGCGGGGCCGTTCCTTCCTTTTTCTGGCGTTGGCGGCCTTGGCCGCCAGTGCACTCGAAGACTCCACGATCTATATTCCAGAGAATGGCCTGATCTCGCTGAATGTGCCACTCGACCCCCTGCGCTTAGGCGCGTGGAGTACACGCACCACGCACCCATTCTACCTCGCGCGTTGGCAACAACTCATCGACGCCCTCGGCATCTCCGCGAGCATCAAGAATCCCTACCGGTTCATGACAAAGGCAGAGATGCTGAAAAAGTGTCGTAACCGCAGACTCGCCAAGCGGCTCGCGCCGAAGACGATCTCGTGCTCATCCTTCGGCAAAGCCCGTTACAGAAGTCTCTCCCCTCGACACTGCGGCTACTGTACGCCCTGCCTTATCCGGCGCGCCGCGATTGAGTCCGCCTTCGGAACTGACCGGACTCTCTACTCCATTCGAACCTTGCGGCTCAGCCCCTGGAGGGGGCAAAGGCCGAAAGCGAGCACGTACGATCATTTCAGATGATGGCGTCCCGCCTGTCTGGGTCACCCGGCATCGAGAGCATACTTGTTCACAAGCCGGGGCCGCTTTCGGATTATGCTCGCCGCGACATCGGGCGATACGCAGCCGTGTTCCGCCGCGGAATCGAGGAGGTCGCGCGTATCCTAAGACACGTTACAGTGCGTCCTTGATGGTTGCTGATGATATCCGCGGAGCCGATTTTCATTGTCACGTGGATCTTGACCGCGACCCCGCCGCGTTGGTTGCGGCATGCGAACGCGAGCGCATTGCTACGGTTGCGGTCACAACCACCCCCAAGGCCTGGACTCACAACAAAGAATGGATGCGGCAGAGCAGATACGTTCATCCCGCGGTTGGTCTGCATCCCGAACTCGTAGCCGATCGTCACACGGAACTCGGTCTCCTCGAACGCCTGCTGCCCGAAAGCCGGCTCGTGGGAGAAGTCGGTCTCGACGGCAGCCGACAGCACGCGGTGAGCCTGCCGAAGCAAAAGGAGGTCTTCGGAAGGATTCTGGCCGCCGCGCAATCTTTGGGCGGTAGGGTCGTTACAATCCATAGCCGCCGCGCAGCAAACGACGTGATCACGATGCTCGAAGCCCTGACGACGCCGGACAGATTGCTACCGGTTCTACATTGGTTTTCCGGATCGGTCGCGAGCGCAAGGAAGGCTCTTGCTTGCGGCTGTTACTTCTCCGTCAATGTCAGCATGCTCGGAACCGCCAGTGGCCAAGCTCTAATCAAATGCATCCCCCACGATAGGCTTCTGATGGAGACGGACTCCCCATTCACATCCATCGCCGGCCGCACCACTGCGCCTTGGGATGTGCTCCAGACTTGCGATGGTGTCGCGAAGTTACTCGGGATGGATGCGGCGGTGCTCCGAGCGACGGTCGCGCAGAATAGCACACGTGTTCTTGCTTTCGCAGAACTTTGAAGCCCGACGGATCCAGAAAGTGCACCATTCGGACGGGGCGATCGGGAAACTCGCTGAAGGCCATAAAGCACCTCCTGGCAGGAAGGCGCGCATATTGTTATGCAGGAGGCGTCAAGGCGCTTCAGCGGGAGTTTTCCTGCACTGTACTGCCGGCGTACGACAAGAAGCACATGATCACCTATCTGCGTTTGCGTGATGCCGATGCGGACGGTGCTTCCTGGCAGGAAGCTGCACTTCTCGTGCTGCATATCAATGTGGACTAGGAATTCGCTCGCACCCAGTGCGCCCATGATAGCCATATCGCCCGGGCCCGGTGGCCAGCGGCCTCACGTTGCGTGCAATGTTCGTGTCAGCTCCGCTCTCTAGCGTTGATTGCGGATAGCCATAATGGCCGTCCCGTTGCGCACCTGGATGACTTGAGCGATTTGCTGAATCACCTTGACGGATCTGATATCAATCGCGATCGGGCGGACTTTCCCGCTATTTATGGCGAGCGGACTGACATACACGTAGGACGCGGTCTGATACCAAACTACAACGGGGTCGGTTAGAACGTAGAGCTTAGGGTCTTTTCCGGGTACCTGTTCGGCCACGCGGCGGAATGTTCTGCCGTCTTCGATTAGCGGCACTGGATCGCTAAGTTGCAGTCGCGCAATGATCGGCTGGCCACCCCCCACGCTCTGAGCCAAGTTTGGATATACATCGCGCGCAAACCCTGGGATGGTAAAAACGAAAATCATGATAACGGGTGCGAGCAATAACAAGCTCACCAATATCCATTGCTGCTGCGAAAATTGCAGCCGCTCGAACTTGATCTCGAGGGAAAACAGGACGTAAAGCCAGACGTACACCGCGAAGGCCATGAACACGAGATAAGCCGAACCGAAATTCCAACGGTGCCCAAACAGCTCCCACCACACCTTTAGCAATTCCCAATCCAAGCGGCCCGCATGCTCGTAAGCGGAAAACCATGGGGTAAGACTGCCGTATAGCAAAGCTGTCAACCTAAGCACTACGAGTTGCACGAAGAAGTAAGCAACAATGCAGAGAATCGCCCGGCGAACGCGCGTTTTGCGTGTTAATTTTGGCAGCATCACATAGTACAGGGCAAGCCAGGAAGCGCCGACCAGTGGCGCGACCAACGCCAAATCGAGGAGCATATAGAAGGCGAGCAGCAAACCAGCAGCAATGCAACGCGGCTGCAGAACGGAGAAATCGGACAGTCCTAGGTGTTCAAGCGCTGAATTCAAGATGATCAAGCCGGAGATGTAGAGCGCCGCAAGGAGATATCCCAGAACTTTCACGACTTGGTCCAGGGATAAAGGCTCTCTCATCTCTCGCGGCGGTCCTGCAAGACGTTCGCGGAATATCTTGACTCTCTCATTCATCGCACCCCTCCCGATAAACAAGGACCGTGGCAGGAGACCGCGTGGTCCAGATAGCTTCAATCTAGTTGGCGGGCCTCTCCTCGGGGCCGTCCAGTAAACGTCCGTTTAGCGGGTCGCCTCGGTCGGCTGAAGCCGCCCGACCGCACGAAGCTTCCAGCAAACGCACTTCGTGCTTCGCAAGCCGGCGGCGAAGTCGCCGTCTTAGTTTCGGCAGCGGTTCATCTCCGTCGTTTATTCGGGCTTGCGCCCGTGACGAACGGGGCCCTGCGGCCCCAGCCCGTTAAGGCCAAGGCGAGCGCAAAACGCTAACCGTATGGTCGCTACGCTCCGGCTTCCATGGCATCAAAACAAAGAGCAGCGCTCTAAGCGCACGCCGAGCCGCGTTGGGAACGACCAAAGTATGCGGGCCCTTCTACCAACCTACGAGCGCTACTTCGCTTTGTGGTAACCGAAACGAGGGTTCCAAGGCAGCTTTCCAAGCTGGTATGTCTCGTTTAGCAACGTCAGGGCGCTTGTGCATTTTGAAAGTTTCGAAGAATTCAGGGTGGCAACGGCGTCACCGCAAGCTCGCGGGCTCGCGAAGCTCGTGCCAAAAACACCGCCGCCGAGATCAGCGAGATGAGCCATATGGGGGCTTCCCGCGGATGTCCCTGCCGCGTCATATTCCGCCGAGGGTCCTCGCGACGAGCCTGTCCACATCTTACCGGTAGACAGCAGGCCCGCGACGCTCAAAACGCTCGGGTCGCTCGCAGGCACACAGATGCTTCCTTCGTGCCCGCCTTCGACGAAAGCTGTGAGACAGGGGTTCTTTTCGGCGATCACGATCCAACTATTGATCGTAACATCCCTTTTTGCGGTTAGCTTGAACTGCACGTGGAGTAGAGGCAGCTTTTGTCCAGGCATTCCCGAACTTAACGCGAATGCGGCACAACGGAAATTGTTCTGACATTTCGCGCTGAAGAGGGAGTGAGTTGCCATGCTCCCCGGGAGGCCAACGGGAGTTGTGGTGAGCATGCCGGCGGACGTCTGGTCGATCGTGAGCGTGGCAAGATTGCTCATGGCGCCGCCTTGGACGATCTCATAAACGTCGGCGACGACCTCAACATCTTTTGCCGTTGCATCGTCCCACCAAAACTCGACCAGAAGTTCCTCGCAACTGACGCCAGAGCGCAGCCCGAAAGTCTCGGGCTCGTCTGCTATCATAGTTCGCTTCGCGGCGCATCCCGTCCCTCCGTCGTTCCCGGCAGCCGCCACGACATAGCGATCTGTTGTGATTAGCGTGTTGGCCACGTACTGCTCGAGCGGAGACAATCCGTTATGCGGTCCGACGTGGGTGCCAAGCGAGAGATTCACGGCAGCTGGAAGGCCGTCGTTCGCCAATTGAGTGGCGAGAGCTTGCATCGCAGTCTGCATCTCCGGTGTGCAGGCCTGATCGAAGCAGGAGCGTCCCACAACGATCGGCCTAGACGGCGGTTTAACGAGTGCGCAGCTGACCGTCGTGTTTCTGAGCACAGGAGCCAATCGTTGCAACAGAACGGACAAGACCTGTTCGGCATGTTGGGAGAGTTCTACTCCCGAGCTCACGGTGTGTCGAAGCATTCCGCCGTAGCTATCTGGCCCGCCCGACGACAAGTCGCCCATGTCGACAATGGCGGCACCGACCGTCGCAGCGTTTGGGGCAGCAGATTGATTCAGCAAGCGCTGGCATTCTTGGTCGTAGGTCGAGCCACTTCCGAGAGCGCGCACCGGCGTGCCCAGATCGACATATTCCACGTGAGCGGACAGCCCATACCATGACGCGAAAAGATTCACGAGGTGATGAAGAGGGACGCGTGCCCAGAAAAAGAAGCCGCCGTCAGTGGCGGCGGTAGAACCGAAGGTTTGCTGCGCTTGATCTTCAAGCTTCTTGACTTCGCGAGTGGTGCGGCCGCTGATCGGTATGACCGGCCAACCGGTGGCTCGCGTTTTCACGCCGGTCGAGAGGAAATCAGCAAGCTCACCCATCTTGGTCTGGTGGAAACGCATCGGAGGTAACGGCGATGTCGGGCGGTCCGGCGATAGCCCTTGCGATCCGAGGCTGTGAACCATCATCGCGATAAGGCTAGGACTGAACATCGGCGCTTCTCCGTCAGTCGGGTTTCCAACCGAACGTGTAGTGCCTCGGTTTAAAGCAAACTTTATCGCTCTCACGGCTGATCATGTCGTTCTCCAGTAGCTTCTCCAATGCCGTCTTCATCCAATTTCCTTGCCGTGCCTGCCGAGCGCGGTCGAGTCGCTCGCCCGATATCCGGAGATACCACGACACTTCCGCGTAATCGCTCTGCTTGTCGAGAAACTCGTCAACCGCCGTCTTCAGCTCAGTTTCCGTCATCCCGTCGGGACTTCGTGCAAGCACGATGTAGGTGACGTAGTCGATCGGCCGCATCGTCTGCACAAATGACTCATAAATGGCCTGCGCAGCGCTTATCGACTCAACCCCAATCTCGAGGATCGACGCGAGGTCAGGCGGCGCGTACAGCGCAAGCTTGATCTTTCCGGCCACCTTGACTGTCTCCCACGTGGCCCTGAGGGACTTCAGAAGATCAAGGCGCAAATTGACGCCTCGAAAGGCCTGTTTCTCTGGGCCCGCTGTTTGCGCGCTTGGCGCGACTTCGACCCAGAAGGCTTTCAGAGTCTGTTTATCGGCTGGAGCGATTGGCGCAGACATACGAAGGCTCCTTGTTGCAAGAGATTGGACGTCTCTGAACCCTGGCTTTGTATTGCTCGCGTCGCCACTGGAGCGCTCGACAATGATTCATCAAAGCATATTGCGTACGCCGGGAGCAACAATCTTTGCGACCCAAGGCTTTGGGCAGCGTGATGAGCTTTTACATGCGCCAAGCGGCGCCATGTCCACGTGACAATTCGGAGGCCAGTCCGCGGAGGACGGCAGGCCTGCCGATACTCTCCGATCGCTTTCCACCGATTGATGGTCAACACGAGGTAAGATGACTCCGGTCCGCCGCGTCGGCAAAGCGAAAACCACGTGCGAAGTAGGCACCGAGGCCGGCTTGGCTACGGCTTGTTGCTCTGCCACGAACCATAGAGCGGATTGGGGATCAGGAAGTAGTCCTTTCCGAATATGAGGTCGGGCGTGCCGTTCACGCGCGCTTCGGCCTGGGTGGTTTTAGGCAAATCGAGGATGTTGTCGCCGACCCAGAGGGCGAACCTGTGTGGTCGGCTCCACGACGCCCGGACCGATCCGTCCACGTCGCGCGACCAGCATCCTGCCGCGTTTCCCTCGCTGATCAGACGACGGCGGCGGTCCTTGTCGTTCTTGTAGCCGAAACGCTGCCATTCCTCCGTGTTTGCTGCCTGCGTATCAACGGCGCGCCGACCGAGAATGCAGACCTTGCGCCGGTCATCCCGCATACCGAGGCGGATGAGGTTCTGCCGCGCGACCTCTTCGAGATCGGCATCGCGGTTGGTGATAATCGCGATCTTGCCGCCGCTATCCAGCACGTAGTTCACGAAATCAATCGCGCCCGGAATCTCCTTGGCGGCTCCGCGCGCTTCCCAGGCCTTCCAGCGTTCGGGCATATAGCCGACGCCGAGATACTCGTTCTCGAGCTGGCCGAGCGAATTGTCGAAGATCGTCTCGTCTGCATCCAGCGAGACGACCCAATTCGGCCCTTCGCTCGCTGACTGGCGAATGGCTTCGACCCGGCGCGCCGCCATCTCGTAGAGATATTGGGTGAGCAGTGGAAATTCCGCCGATCGGCGAAACCATTTGAGGCCCGTGGTCATCTGGCCCTTTTGGGGAGCGACTTCGCCAAGATCGGGCACCGTGAGTTCAACGGCAACCGGGCAATGGTCCGACGCCGGCGCGGCGTCGTAGACCAGTTCCTGAAAGCTCTCCGCCTTGAAGAGCGCAAGGCTGGCCGGATTGAAGATGATGAAGTCGATGAATTGCGGGAAGGCCGCCTGGCAGCGGGCGACCGTGTCCCGCTTGACCGACAGGGTCAGATCCCGCAACGGGTCGCCGGGCGTATCGATACCCGTCCAGAACTGCTCTTCCGCCTGAAGGCGACGGTTGAAATCGCCGAGCAACACGAAGGGGATGGCATCCTTCGCCCGATCATCGACCCATTTTTTGAGGACCTTCTGCTGATCGAAGAGCACCTCACAATCATCGTCGCTGCTGCCCGGCGCCCCGGTCGGGCAGCCGGACTTAAGATGGACCGATAATAGTCGAAGCGGGACGCCGGCCTCGATCGTGATATCGACGCCGTAACGATGACGATTGTCGTTCCCGATATCAAGCGCGGTCAGGTCCGGGTTACGTGAGTATTTGAGGGCTTTGCGGATCGCGAAGCCGGCCCGTTGCGTGATGATGAATTTATCGGCCATTCCCGAGCAGGGTCGCGCGTCCTGCTGGTCGGGATTGCGGGCGATCTCCAGCGACCATTGCTCCGGGTCGAACACGCGCGCGAGGGCCTGCTCGTTCTCGACCTCCTGAACGGCGACGATATCGGCGCTCAGCTTGTCGGCATGCCGCTTGAGATCGAGATAATCCGCCGGCTTGCGCGGACGACAGCCCTCGCCATCGCTGTCGGCCAGATGCTCCATGTTCCAGCTAGCAAGTTTCAGGGCGAAGGCTTCGCCGGCCCACATGGCGGCAACAAGCGCAGTGGCGGCAATCAGCGATGAGCGTGACGTCACGGGCACCTCTCCTGATGAAAGTCGTTGCTGGTGTCAATTGAACCCGTCATTACGACAGCGATAACTCGCCCGCAGCTGTTTGAAAGCAAGACCGCGTTTTGAGCCGTCGCTGCTGCCGAGCCAACTGGCTCGACAAAGCCGGAAACTAGCTGTTGCGCGCCCACCATCGTTGCTGAGGTGGGTCGCTTGCGTGACGCTCAGGCGGTCTTCGGCAGCAGATCAGCAAAGGAATTGACCTTGACCTGCGCTTCACCAGCAACCGGTTGCTTTTCCTGCTTGATCGTATCTGCCTTGCGCACATCTTCACCGAAATCGAGGTTCGTTCGGTCTTGGATCGATTTTACGGATACGCGCCACTGAGAGACATCGACGAATTCGGCGGGTTTCGGCTTGCCGAGACCATGCCTCTCTTCCGATAGCAGCTGAGCCTGGTCTACTACGAGACCGACCGACCTCAGGCCCTGCTTGCCTTTCCAGACGATGACTTTGAAGAATGAGGAGGGGATTTGCACATCGTCAGCCCAAAGATCCACGGTATCATCGAAGATCGGGCCCTGAAACACGGTGATCTTGTTCTCCGTATCCTCGGCTATGGCACCATTTTCCAGAACGTACTGCTCGGCACCCTGCCAATAGCGTGTAGTTTGGTTGAACCTGAAATGCTGCGGCGAACAGTTCGTAAAATGAAACGTATCCGCGTTGGCTCGTTCCGCTTCTTCGTTCGTATTGCCCCAGGTTGGATCCGTGCGCCGCGTCAAGTGACCGCGGTCGAACAGATGGGACCATTCCGAGTAGAAGGTCTGATCGATGTAGAAACTTGCGCTGATACGAGAGTCCTTGTACCAAGTCTCGCCCTCGCCTCCCTCTTCAACAACCTCGCCCGTTTCCCGCTTTACCTTCAGATAGCGCCGGCCGTCGATGTTGGTCGCCGTAAACATCGCGATCCGTTTGCCCTTGTGCATCTTGAGGCTGAAATGCTCGTATTTGAGCTCGCCGGCGGCGGCCTCATCCTCGCCGGGGCGTAGGGGAGCCACCTGCCTGGCGAGCTTCCCCTGGGGCTCGGGCAACGGAATTGAAACGCCCGGTATGAAATTTGGTTTGTAGCCGCTCCGGTTAGTGTAGTCCTGATCGATCGACACCTTTTCGCCGCCAGGTGCGAGGGCCTTAGGCGGCGTAAGCTCAGCCACTGCCGCGGCGTCGGTAGCTGCCACCACCCCAGCAGCGCCGACGCGTACGATAACCTCAATCGGAATCACAACCCGTAAATCCCGACCGCCCGCCTTTTCATTCGATTGAGAATCATTCATGAGCTGCCTGCCTTGAAGGAGAAGAAAACCTTCCGAACCGTCATTGCTCCGCCGCGGGGGCGCCAGCCGCTTGCCCACCGCACCGGGAGAAACTTGTTTCGTAAAATTTAATGCCTTGCGCAGCAGCGCCTGCTTTTCGGCTGCAAGCGTCGGTAGCCGGGCTTCAAGGTCCCTGTAAATCGCACTGATACGGACACCCTCATTGACCGTGATCGGTATTTTCTTCCCCGTTTCATCTTTCGGCTCAAGAAAGGGATAGCCGTAATGGTGCAGGGCGACGACTTCCCATTCATCGTTGAAGACCGGAGATCCCGATGAGCCGTGCTCCGTGTCGGTCTCGTAAAGGAGCGTCCGGTCAGTTCGGTACGTAAGCCTGTTATTGCGCACCGTGATCATCTTCGGGGCGCCGTTCGGATGCTGGATGATATTCACGGGCATGCCGAGCACGTGCTTGTCCGGCCGGTCGGAGATGATGCAATAGCTGAAGTCCGCAAGACTTCCGTTGCCCATCGTTTTTGAACCGACGGCAATGATCGCATAATCAAGCGCGGTCTCGTCCGAGAACAGAGAGAACCGATCGGGGTCGAGCGAAAAGGTCGTAGTCGGCTGCAACCTAGCGCCGTCATCGAGTTCGCGGTCAAAAATGATCTGCGCACCCTTTGCAGCGGCCGCGTCCATGATCACATGCTGGTTCGTGATGAACAATTCTGGGCTGATCATGAACCCGCTGCCAGTGGTCGAGGATCTGGCATCGAACACCTCGACATAGGCGACAGCCCGTCGGACCTGAGCGCCTTCCGGCAGAAACCAGGCCGCTTGCCAGTCAAGAGTATCACCTTGCCGGGCTTCCCCGCCACGCCGCTTCTGTGTGGCCGACTTCCGTGCCACGTACCGTGCAACGCGATTTCGATCCGGATCGGCCTCAATCCAACGTTTCTCTTCGACAAGCGTTCGGATGCGCGTTCGCTCCTTCTCGCTGTCTCTGACAACTTTCTCAAGGCGCGCCTGGCGTGATTCCATAATATTGATCCCCCTTCAATAAATGTCAGCATTTCGACGAAAGAACCTTGGAAGACCAATTCTGCAGTTTGTCCCGTCATCACCGAACTGGCGCGGAAGGCAACTCCGTCCTCGTTCGGGGCCTTGAGATTGCCGATTTGCGAAGCAATGGGTGCATGGTTTGTGACGGCCATTTTACTCTGGCCGGCAGTAGAGCAAGAAACGGTGCCAGCATCGCGGCGTCGTTTGCTTTGCGCTCAGCACACCCCGCATCGCCGCGCGCCATTCAGCGCGCCATCCGAGCGTGTCGGCGTCAGCGACACTTGTCCGCGGAGACGCAATCCCCCGGCCTGCCGCCGCCTGGGTAACAGCAGAGATAGCCTCGGCTACAGCTGAACGTCCCGGCGTGAGTTTGACAACTTCCCTGACAGGCTGACGAACCGCCAGGGCAATAAGGATCTGCGACCCGTTGCACGGGCGACATGTTGGGCGCGCTAACACGCGGCCCCAATAGGCCCGCTGACTTCTGCTGGGCCGGCATCGCATCGCCGGCACCTGCCTCGCCTACGGACACAAATGCGATCAGCGAAAGCGCCATCGAGAAACTCAATATCCATCGCCACATGAATCCCAACTCCCGATAATAATTGCTCAAAATCCGCGTGGGCAGCATAATATCATTCGCCGCAGACTGCAATCCATGGTAGTATAGCACAGCCCAAGTTGGGGGGCTTGGTATGAAAGAAGGCGACAAGTTCGGAATTTGGATCGCTGGAGCCGCACTGCGCGCCGGCGCGCGCGACATTGATGTCCTCACACTCGAAGATCTTGGCAAGCAGGCCGAAACTTCCGGTGACCTCGAGCAGGAACTCGCGGCTATGCGTCAGTTCGACAAAGAGGGCGGTGACTTCGGAGCGGAGATTATAGGCGCTATTGTCATTCCGATCCTCATCGAGGCCGGCAAGCAGCTTTGGGCGGCCTATGTGAAGAAGCTTACCGACAAAGCAGCGGGCGCCCTGGCGGATGCGACGACTGACGGAGTTGTCCAGCTTGTCGAGCACCACTGGACAGACGCGCCCGTTGAAGCGGCAAGCGAATTCGAAGCCATTGTTCGCGCGGTTGGCGCCCGACAGAAATTGCCTCAAGCGCAAATCGATGAACTCGCCGCAGCGGTCCGAAGCTCGGCGATGACGAAAGAGGTCAGCGCGGCGTGATGCCGGCTCAGCATGACCACAGCGCGCGATCCCTTGCCGAGGCATGCTCAATAGAAATCGTCGCGCAGGCAACCTTGCTGTTCCTTGTTGTAGTGCCAACGGCAACGCTGCTTTTTCCCTCTCTTCTGATCGCGCTCGTCGCGTTCGGCTCGGCGCAGCTATTGGATCGATTTGAACTCCTTCACGGTGCTCAAGACTGGACCGAGGTCAACTTCAAGCTGCTGCTGGGCACGGCCTTTGTATCCATACTCATGTTCAGCGCCGCGCACATACGGCATCTTATTCTGGCTGCACCCGACTCCCGCAGCAACGAACGTCGGCTGCGCCCGGTGAGTGGCCGCGCCGGCGATGATCTCGTTGCCCTCGTCTCGGAAATGTGGCGCAGCTTGCCTCATACCCACGGAGCTCCGCCTTCGCTCGTCTGGTTTCCAAATTTCAACGTCATGGCCAGCGCGCGTGGCACAGGCGCGTCCGGCGAAATCCAGGTCAGCTCGGCGTTGTGGCAACGCGCCGCCAAGCGCGACCCCGTAGCCATGGGCGTCCTTGCGCACGAGATGTGTCACCTGCTTTTCCGAGACGACCGGCTTCTTCGGTTTCTTCAAGCCGTGGGCCGCACATCGCGGATCGTGATCCGAGCGACGATAGTCATGATCATGGCTCTCGCCGCCGCGTTAGTGATCCTTATTCCGCTGGGTCGAACCGGTGCAAACTCGTGGACTGACGCCGGGCTGCATGTTCTTGCCGTTCTCTGCTTTTCTACGCTCTTTCTGCTGCTACCGTCCATCGGACTGCTGCTGATAAAGCGCCAAGTCAGCCTGATCACTACTCTCATGGAAATCCGCGCCGATGCTGTGGGCGGGCTCTGGACCAGTGGGCTTTCCGGCTTCGCGCAAGCACTTGCAGACGACCCCTCCGTGCGGGCTTCCTCGCTTGCCGATCTGCGCCATTCGCTTCTGTCGCCCGATCTGACTCATCTTTCCACCTTTGAGCGGATCGCTTTGCTAAAGGACGAATCCCGGCTCGGAACTCCCAAACTCCGCTACTTTGCGCTTTCCCTAGCGCTGCCATTCCTCCTGCCAATCAATCCCTTGACGCCGCTCTGGGGCGGAGGCGTTCTCGACCACTCGTGGATGGCGCTCACTGCATCGACCGCCCATGTCAGGACAGTTGCAATGCTGATCATGTCATCTCGAGCCTTCTCGAAACCCATCTCTTGGAAAACAGCAGTTTCAATGGCGGTGTTTCTGTGTTTGGCCAGTTTTCTGCCGCGGGTAAACCTCTACGACTTTGGCTATCTCTTCACCCACCTCTCAGCCTGCCTTACGCAGTCGGGCGGCTTTGGTAGCGAACCCCTTACGCCGGATAGGATCGTTGAAGACATCCTCACGACGTTCGCGAGCGTCTGCGAGAAGCTCATCGCCGCCTCGGGCGGATGGATGCTTCTGCTTGCTTTGGGATGCGCCACGGTATCCCTGCGCGCGCTGTCCATAGTTGCGCGTGTTTCGCAACCGAATTGGCGCTGGCAATGGGTGGCACCCAGCATCGCGGCGGGCCTCGCGGCGCTCCTATCAACTTACGACGAATGGCGATCTTTCTCCTTCCCTCCGTTCGACCTTGCGGCCGACTGGATAAAACTGACGAAGGAGATGATCTGGCTGCGCATCGCCGCTCCCGAACTGGCCGCCATTGGCATCGCGGCATTACAGGTTGTCGCCATCTCGCTAGCGTACCGCTCTCGACACTAGGTTCGGCCGAAAGCTTTCGCGCCGCCCATTAAGAACCTGTCGAATTACCGGTCCGGCCCGGTTTTGTTGACGAGTGGGGGGCGTCCGCCTTGCGGACCGGGCACTATTCGCTCACGCTCACCGAGCCACGATGCGCTTTGCCTCGGCCCTACGGGTGACGATCCCTCGCGCTTCACATAATGTATCGCTCGCCGGGAGCGCTCGGTCCCGGGTTCCGCCGCTGCGCGCCGGCGGCATGCTGTCGCTCCTGTAGACGACACCGCCGAGCAGGCAGATGAAAGCGCGTTGACGCTGGTCCCGGCGTTCGTCGTCGGCCGTCGATGGCCCTATCGCTTGAAGGTCTACGGATGCAGGAAGCGGAGGACATCCTCTGGTACGAGTTGAGGCCGCAACGCTGCCCGCAGAGCATCAAGACCCAATAAGTGCAGATCGTCGTTGAAGTCGCCCACCCGAGGCGACAGCGCAATCGCTTCAATGCCGACCGCTTCCGCGCGCTGCGTAAGAATAGCCTGTACGGCATCTCCGGCAGCATCGTCATCGCGGGCGATATAGAGCCGACGCAGGCCAGACGGCAGCAACATGGCTGCGAGATGATTGGCCGAAAGCGCGGCGGCCATGGGCAGGGCTGGCAGTGCGTAACGCAGTGACAGCATGGTCTCGATTCCCTCGCCGGCAGCGAGCACATCATCGACCACGCCGAAGCGAACGGCGTTGCCGAGCAGGTCACCCATGGCGCGTCGCGGTGTGTCGATCGGAGCCTTGCCGAGCCGCACGCGATCAAAACCGTCTGGATCGAGCCAAGTGCGGTGTACGCCTGTGATCCGTCCATCGAGGTCGGTGACACAGGCTATCATCGCTGGCCAGGTTTCGATCGACGAATGCTCGTCTGGTCGATAGTAGCAACGAGGATGGAAGCGCAAGCTGCCACCATGGTTGATGCAAGTAATTCTGCGGCGCTGCAAGTACGCCTCAGCTAGTGTCCCTTCAATCGGGCTGGATATCGCAAAGAGCCGACGAGCGGCTTCCTGCGAACCGGCCGGCACGACCGGACGAATGGTTTTCGGAGCGAATTGCGGCTTTGAACGAGGCAGCTTTAGAAACCGCCTCGCCTCCTCGGCGACCTCGCGAAAGTCTCGCAAGGCCAGACTTTCGCGGATGATGTCGAGGAGATCACCATGTTCGCCCGTTGCGGCGTCGGTCCATTTCCCAGCGGGTCCCTTCAGCGATTCGTGCAGCCGCACGAACAACGAGCGGCCCGGCGTGTTGTGAACGTCGCCGACCAGCCAGTACCGCCCCGCCCGCCTGCCATTGGAGAGATAGTGTCGACACACCGCCTCAGCCTCGCGCGAGAGGCGGCGTGCCAGTTCGGAAGCATCGCGGGACATCAGGCGGCCTCCCGCTCGCCGATGCGCGCCACCGGATAGGTGTCGAGCACTCTCGACAGGATCTCGACACCGCTCGTGTCCGTGGGCACGAACATGCGCAGCTTCCAGGAGATGATCTCCCCAAAGAGACCGTAAGCCCGCAGGCGATCGCGCATCGTGTCGTTGAAGCCCGACAGCTCGATGCGGTAAGCCCCCATCACCCGAACGCGGCGAAGCTGGAGTTCTTCCGCGAGTTCGAGGACGGTCCGTCCCTCCATCAGGGCGGCAAAGGCAGCGCCTGGCGTCAGCGCAGGCGCGTCCGTCGCAAGGACGCTTGCGACCCACGCGGCCGAAACCTTGCGCCCGATGATGCGTTCGCCCGCATCGGTCTGGAGCCGATAGACGCGGGTCGATTCGTTCGGCAGCCGCTTCCAGATGGGTAGCAGCAGTTCCGCAACGACGTGTATCGTGCTTTCCGTGAACTCCGGCACCTCGGCAAGCTCCGCCAGCCAGGCAGCGGCAAAGCGCTCGCGATCCGCTTCAACCCAATGGCTCTCCACCATCATGTTCAAGGGGACCTGGTGCTGCTCCATCGGTCGGATCAACCGGACGCGGCTCTCGATCTCGCCGTCGTCGAGCATGATGCTCGAGGCCGGGACCTGCACGGCCGCCCTGCCCGAGCGCTCGTTGATCAGCAGGACAGCATGACTAGAAAGACGAGCAAGGGCGTCATCCAAACCAACAGGATGGTTACGCTGGCGCTGGATGATTGTGAGCAGCCGGGTCTCGGCGCTGATGCCCGGATGGACATAGATCGTCCGCCGGTCGGTGACGACAAAGCTTTCGGCGCGGAGCGTTTCCAGCCCGAGGTCGTAGGTGCCCGACGCGACAGCGCCCTCGATCCGAGCGGTCAAGAGCTGCTCGAAGGCGGTGAACCGGACATTCTGCAGGTCGATGGTGAGCGCCAATAACCTATTCAGGAAGGTCGTGATCGGCGGCAGGTCATCCCTAAGGCCATTGATATCCGTCAGTTTCAGGCCGGTCGCATCCTCGAACCTCTCGAGCGAGCAACCTTCGACCTTGCCTCGGACGAGCAGCGTGTAGAGTTGACGCAACGCATCGCGCCCGTACTGACTTTCGAGATTGTCCTCCGGCCGGAATAGACCCTGCCCTCCGGTCTGGCGCTGGCCGCGCGTGATGGCCCCCAACGTGTCGAGCCGGCGGGCAATGGTGCTGAGAAATCGCTTTTCGGCCTTCACGTCGGTCGCGATCGGGCGAAACAGCGGCGGCTGCGCCTGATTGGTCCGGTTGGTTCGACCGAGACCTTGGATCGCAGCATCCGCCTTCCAGCCGGGTTCGAGCAGGTAATGAACCCGCAAGCGGCGATTCCGGGCCGACAACTCGGCGTGGTAGCTCCTCCCCGTGCCGCCCGCGTCGGAGAACACAAGGATGCGCTTGACGTCATCCATAAACGCCGAGGTCTCAGCGAGATTGGCCGAATCCGCGCGGTTCTCGACCACCAAGCGCTCGCCCTTTCGGATGACCCGTCGCGAGCGGCCAGTCACTTCGGCGACCGTGCCGGTGCCGAAGCGCTGCACGATTTGATCCAGCGCGCCGGGTACCGGAGGCAGCGAGGCGAGTTTCTCGATGAGGCGATCGCGGCGTGCGACGGCTTCCCGGCTCTCGACTGGCTGTCCGTTGCGATAGACGGGCCGAGAGCATAGGTTGCCCTCAGAGTCGGTGAACGGCTCGTAGAGCTGGACCGGGAAGGAATGGGCGAGATAGTCGAGCACATACTCGCGCGGGGTGATATCGACCTGGACGTCGCCCCAATCCTCGGTCGAGATCTCGGCGAGCCGGCGCTCCATCAGCGCTTCGCCCGTTGAAACAATCTGGATGACAGCGGCATGGCCGGCGTCTAGATCGCGGTCGATCGATCGGATGAGCGACGGCGTCTTCATCGAGGTCAGCAGATGGCCGAAGAAGCGCTGCTTGGCGCTCTCGAAGGCGGATCGGGCCGCGGACTTTGCCTGCCCGTTCAGCGTTCCGGTTTCGCCGGTGATGTTGGCGGCCCGCATCGCAGCGTCGAGGTTGTTATGGATGACGCTGAACGCACTGGTATAGGCGTCGTAGATGCGGACCTGCTCCGGCGTAAGCTGGTGCTCGAGGAGCTCATACTCGACGCCTTCGTAAGAGAGCGAGCGGGCCGCGTAGAGGCCGAGCGCCTTGAGATCACGGGCCAGCACCTCCATCGCCGCGACCCCGCCCTGCTCGATCGCTTCGACGAACTCGGCGCGCGTGGCGAATGGGAAGTCGGCGCCGCCCCAAAGGCCCAGGCGTTGGGCATAAGCTAGGTTGTGGACCGTGGTAGCGCCCGTCGCCGACACATAAACCACGCGAGCATTGGGCAGGGCGTGCTGGAGCCTCAGGCCCGCGCGCCCCTGCTGAGAGGCCGCCTGGTCGCCGCGCTCGCCCTTGCCGCCGACCGCATTCTGCATGGCATGGCTCTCGTCGAAGACGATCACTCCGTCGAAGTCGGAGCCCAACCATTCAACGATCTGACTTACGCGTGAAAGCTTCTCGCCACGCTCGTCGGTGCGTAGCGTGGCGTAGGTGGCAAAAAGGACGCCTTCCGAAAGCCGGATCGGTGTGCCCTGGCGGAACCGGGACAGGGGCGTAACGAGCAGTCGCTCCATGCCGAGCGCGGACCAGTCGCGCTGCGCATCTTCGATCAGCTTGTCGGATTTGCTGATCCAGACAGCACGGCGGCGGCCCTTGAGCCAATTGTCGAGCAGGATGCCGGCGACCTGCCGGCCCTTGCCCGCACCGGTCCCATCACCCAAGAACCAGCCGCGGCGAAAGCGGACGGCATCTTCTGCGTCGTCGCGCGCGGCGGCCACAAGGTCAAAGGTCGCATCGACGGTCCAGGAGCCCGCGAGAAATTCGGAATGCGCCTCGCCGGCATAAATAACGCTCTCGATCTGGGCATCCGACAGAACTCCGTCTGCGACCAGGCTTGAACGCAGATGCGGACGATAGGAGGGCTTCGGTGGCGCAAGGGAGGCCATCGCCGCGTACTGCACGAGCTTGGTCGGATGTGCGCATGATCCGGGAATACGGATCGACTGCAATCCGTACTCCTCATAGAGCGCGTCGGTTAGCCGGGCGCCGTCCGGCGGCGACCATTCGACCGTCTCGTACGTTAGTTCGACGCCATTTGGCGCTGCACTTTCCGAAGTGGACGACAGACGTGATGCGGAAGCGCCCGCTGATCGAGACATCGCACGCCGCCTGACGACATCGGCCACGACCGGCGCGGCGAGGGGCAGCCTCGGAGACACATGCTGGGTTACCCAATTGAGCAAGGTGGCGACATCGCCAGCCATGCCTTGCGAGGCAGGAAAAGCCTTCGGATCGGCAGCAGGCAGCTTGTCGATCACAAGCAACCGCGCGTCCGTCTGAGTGCCGTGCTTGGCGTAGACGGCGCCGTCGATCGCGGCAGAAAACACGACCCGCCCGCGCTCCTGGAGGCGAACAAAGGCCTCTAGCCACGTAGGGTTATCCGGCGCAAGGCCCGCGCCAGCGATGGCGACGAGGCGTCCACCGTCGCAAAGGCGCGCGAGCGCCGAAGCGATGTGCCGGAAGGCGGCGTCCGCCATCCGTCGATCGACATTCGTTACCGCGGAGAACGGCGGGTTCATCAGAACGACGCTCGGCACAACGTTCGCGTCGAGATGATCATCAATCTGCGCGGCGTCGAACCGGGTGACCTCAACGTTGGCGAACAGATGATCGAGCAGCGCTGCGCGGCCCTCTGCCAACTCGTTCAACATCAGAGAGCCGCCGGCGAGCTCGGCAAGGATTGCGAGCAAGCCGGTCCCAGCGGATGGCTCCAGAACGCGGTCGACAGGCGTAATGCCGGCCGCGGTGCATGCGGCCAGCCCAAGCGGGATCGGCGTCGAAAATTGCTGGAGCGCCTGACTGTCCTCGGAGCGCCGCGTATGGGTCGGCAGACAGCTCGCGATTCTCGCGAGCATCGGCAGCATGGCAGCCGTCGAGCCAGCCTCGGCGCGCATGGCCGGACCGAACTTGCGAAGGAATAGAACTGTTGCCGCCTCGCAGACGTCATACGCGGTCTTCCAGTTCCAGGCGCCGGCCGCATCCGAGGCGCCGAAGGCCGCTTCCATGGCGCCACGCAGGACGGCGGCATCAATGCGACGGCCGCGTTCGAGATCAGTCAAGAGCTGTCGGGCGGCCTTGATAGCAGCAGAGGTGAGAGTAGCAGCGGCACGCATCGAGAGCGGCGCGGCGGCAGCGCCGCCCGCGAGAGATTCAGTCATGACAGGATTTCCTTCGGGGAGCAGGAATGGGTCGAACCACCAGGCGCTCTCCTTTGACCTAACGGCTCAAACCCTTCCCGGCCCGGCTCTCCCTCTCACGCCCTCGCCCATAAGAATGGGGACCGGCGCTATACACGGTCCCCAAGCAACTGCGGGACGACCCGAGCCATCCAATCGATGATGTTCACTCAGCCGCATCGAGCCGTTGAGGATAATCGTCGCGGGCGTTCTCCTGAGCCTCCTCGTCGGCAAGGAATTCGGGCAGCGGACCTGCTTCGCCCTCCTGCCCCACTGGCGCCGCATCGAGATCGACGAGACGCAGCGGCTCCGGCAACCAGCCCGAGCCATCCAGAAGACGCTCGGCCTCCTTGGCCATGTCGGCCTTCTTGAGATGATCGATCAATTGCGCCGACGACTCGCCCTTGGCTTCACGCACCGCCTCCAGAATTCGTGGCTTGGTGACCCGGCCGAGATAGTTGTCGACGGTCGGCCGCCAGCCAGCCTGCACCATGTCGAGCCCGATCGCGCGCGCCAGCACATCCGCTTGGTCGAGACGGGTGCGGACACCGTGAGCGGAGACCCGGCCCTGATTGTAGCGGTTGGCCGGCTCATAGACGGCATTGACCGCAAATGATGCACAGTGGGCGAACAGCGACGCCTGTGCACCACCATCGAGAGTCGTCAGCGCATCCCAGAGATCGTTCTCGCTCTTCGGCAACCTTGCCTTCCAGGCCTCATGCCGCGCCTCGACGGCCTTGGCGGAGACGCTTTCTCTCAGCCCCGGAGCTTGAGTTGAAAAGTTCGGCGTCCGAAGGCTGATCTCGAGACAGCTTCCGGACGAGGCGAACCGGTAAAAGGCCGTCAGCACGAAATTATGCAGCACCGCCTGGAACGCGATCGCAGGATTTTCTGCCAGTGCATCCCGCAGTGCCAGCGTACGATGCGCCGTCAGCTCGGTGATCAGCCGATCCGGCAGAGGCCTGGCCGCATCCTCATCATCTTCTTCAGCATCGGGAGCATTACCCGCGACCGCGATCACCGTCCGCTGAACGGAAGCGCCCTCTTCCTGACCTTCGGTCGACAACGCACCGGCGTCTTGCCCGACGTGGCAATCAGTTGCCGGCACCTCGTCCTCTGACCGGACGTAACCCCGGTCCACGGAGAGGCGTCCTTCGGAATCGATGCTGATGAAGACGCCAGCTCGGGCGATCTCGGTCGGTTCGTAAAGCATCGGCCGGTCTTCGAAAGCCGCCAGTGCCGACTCGATCTCGCCAAGACGCTGATCAACCTCTTCGGGCAATTCGTCGGCGTCCTGGTAGTCGGTTTCCAGCTTGGCCTGCTCGGCGTTCAGCGCATCGACCCGCCCCACAGGAGGATTTTTCTCATCCACCTCTTGGACGGACTCGACATTTGTTCTTGTTATGTTCTAATTCAGGCATGACCGATCGACCCGCGAGCTGGCGCATGCCGACCCCGAAGCAGATGAAAAACTGGCCGCTGAAGCCGACCGTAGACGAGCGCCCTCGGCTGCGGCTCCAGATGCGCCCGTCCCGGCCGGATATTGGGAATCGGTCCTCAAAGACCCTCGCGCCGGCGCGACCGTGGCCCAGGCCCGACAGCGACGCCTTTCGGAAATCAAGGCCCACGTGCTGCGCATCTCCTGCCGCCGCTGCGAGCGGACCGTGGAAATCCAGACCGCCGATGCCGTCCGCTTGTATGGCGCCAACGCAATCTGGAAGGACGTGGCGCAGCGGTTGCTCGACAACACCTGCCAGCAGCGCACCGGCAGGCATGAGGAAGACGGGTGCTGGCCAGCGTTCGAGACGCCGTAGTCGCTCAGGATTTGCCGATCCGATCGTTGCGCCTGGATGTGCGGATGGCCCCGAAGTATCACCCTACGCCCCTGTCGGGCGGCGATCGCAAGGCTCTTGCAAAAGAGCTCGGCAAGGCGCGCGCGATGGCGAGCATCTTGGCGATCCAATCGGCGGAGATGCGGGCCAAAGGTGAGGCGATGATCCAGCAGGCCGACAGGCTGCTTTGCGAAAGCTGGAACGAGCGGATGTGGAGTGACGGCGAACCGATTGATCCGTCGCCGACCATCGATCAGGCCGTGAACGGAGGCTTCCCCTGGCTGGAGATCAGGTGTGCGCGCTGCAAGACGGCGAGCGACGTGGACCTCGCAGCGATGAAACACTCTCCGACCACCTTCGTGCACGATCTCGCCAGCCGGCTGCGCTGCCGCAAATGCGCCGGGGCGGGCCGGCGTCCATCCGCGACTCTGCTACAGTTGACACGGCAGCCGCGCCACCCTCGAGCCGAATCCTGACCGATGTGCAATCTTTACTCGATCACGACCAACCAAGCTGCCATCAGCGCGCTGTTCCGCGTCGTGAACCGATACGTTGGAAATCTGGCGCCGATGCCGGGGGTATTTCCGGACTACAAGGCACCGATCGTGCGCAACGGAGCCGAGGGCCGCGAGCTCGCCACGGCGCGCTGGGGCATGCCATCGTCGTCAAAAGCGCTGATGGATGCCACGAGGAAGCGAGCCGAGAAGCTTCAGGCCAAGGGCAAGGCGGTGGATTTCAAGGAATTGCTCAGAATGGAGCCGGACGGCGGCACGACCAACATCCGCAACGTGAAGAGCAAGCACTGGACGCGATGGCTGGGGACCGAAAATCGCTGCGTGGTGCCATTCAACTCGTTCAGCGAGTTCAACAAGGCCGAGGGCGGCGACATCTGGTTCGCGCTTGATGAGACCCGTCCCCTCGCCTGTTTCGCCGGCATCTGGACCAACTGGACGTCCGTCCGCAAGGTCAAGGAAGGTGAGACGACCAACGACCTGTACGCGTTCCTCACGACAGAGCCGAACGCCGAGGTCGGTGCCATCCACCCGAGGGCAATGCCGTTGATCCTGACGACGCCGGACGAGGTCGAGGCCTGGATGATGGCTCCTCCGGACGAGGCGCTAAAGCTGCAGCGGCCGCTTGCCGACGGAATGCTCCGGATTGTCGCCCGTGGCGTCAAGGAAGACACGGCCGGGCTAGCGACGTGACCATCGAGGACGATGACGACCAGGCAGCCTCCCCGAGCCGCCAGCGTAAGATCATTCACATCGACATGGACGCCTTCTATGCGTCGGTCGAGCAGCGGGACAATCCGGATCTGCGCGGCAAGCCGGTCGCCGTTGGAGGATCCCGGGAGCGCGGCGTCGTGGCGGCGGCCAGCTACGAAGCGCGCAAATTCGGTGTCCGATCGGCCATGCCATCGGTGACAGTCAAGCGGCAGTGCCCGGACCTGATCTTCGTGAAACCCCGTTTCGAAATCTACAAGGCGGTCTCCCAGCAGATCCGCGAGATCTTCGCGGAGCACACCCCAATCATCGAACCGTTGTCGCTTTACGAAGCCTACCTAGACGTCACGGAAAATCTGCAGCGCATTCCGTTAGCCCGAGACGTCGCGTTGGCGATCCGTACGAAGATCAAGGAGGTAACCGGCCTCAACGCATCCGCCGGGATCTCCTACAACAAGTTTCTGGCGAAGCTCGCCTCAGACCACCGCAAGCCGAACGGCCAGTACGTCATCACGCCGGAGATGGGGCCGCCCTTCGTCGAAGCCTTACCCGTGGGCAAATTCCACGGCATCGGTCCGGCTACCAGCGCCAAGATGAATTCCTTGGGTCTCTACACCGGCCTCGACATGCGCAATCAGTCGCTCGATTTCATGCAGGCAAATTTCGGCAAAGCGGGCAAACACTACTATTGGATATCGAGAGGCGTCGATAATCGCGAAGTCCGCGCCGACCGAATACGAAAGTCAGTCGGTGCGGAGAACACATTCTCCGCCGACCTTACCGACTTCGACGCCATGATTGTCGAACTGAAGCCGCTCATCGACAAGGTCTGGCGATACTGCGAGGGCGCTGGCAACCGGGGACGCACCTTGACTCTGAAAATGAAGTTCAACGACTTCGAGATTATCACGCGAAGCAGATCCGTACCCATCGTGGTGTCGAGCCGCAGCGAGCTGGAATGCCTATCGGTCGCTTTGCTGCAGAACGAGATGCCGCTCCCTAAGCCGGTGCGGCTTCTGGGCATCTCGCTATCGGCGCTGCAGCATGTCGATGACACGGAACCACAGCTGGCGTTGCCGATGTAATCGCGTCACTTCACTTCCTTTTCAAGTTGGTCGTCGAGCTCAGTCTGTACCGATTAGGATCTTCGATCGCGCGGCGAGCCGCGGCCGCGCTGCGAGCACCTTATCCCTAAAGGATGATCGTGGTGCTCGTAAGGGCCTTCACCGGGTAGACCAGCAGTAGGATATTGAAGGTCGTGTTGAATGCCTCTGCAATGCATTCGTGGGCCTGACCGTTACGGTCAGTGATTGAAACCGTCGTCGGACGGGTCATTTTCCTGCCGATCGGTAGTACGCGTCCGAGCGAATGATCGAGGGTTATCACGTCCTCATCTGGCCGGCGAAACTGCTTCAGATAGGCCGGCGACGCTTCGATCCGGCGTACCTCGGCGCGGGCGCCAGTGCGTTCGCAGTACGTGACCGGCTCGAGGATGTAGATGACGCATGCCCGGTGATGCGTCCGCACAAACTCGCGGCAAGAGGCATAGACCGACGCCCCGAATTTTCCCGCCAGCTTGATCGGCGTGCGCAGCTCGAACTTGTGATCGACGGCCATCGACGCGTAACCGTCCCCCTGAAACAGCACGAACCTGGCGAAGTTGTTTGCTTCCCGCTCAAAGAGGTCGGAGATCGCAGGATCCAGTGTTTTTTCGCAGTCGTGGAACAACCGGAACGCGCTGCGATGAGCAGGGAGCTCGTGGTGCCCTGCCTCATGCAGTTTGAGAAAGTTTTGCTTGGATTTGTGAACGCTGTCGTCGATATGGATCAACTGCTCGCCGGCATCGTAGATACCGAACACCTTTGCGATTGCGGATTTGAGAGCCGTGGCTGCGCTCTCGGCCTTGCCCAGCAGAAATTCCGTGATCCGTCGCGGGTCGAATGCGCTCTTTGGCGCGATCTTCAGGCTTGCCGCTTCGAGGATGACGGAAGTGGGTGTGGGATAGACACCCCATGCCGACGCCCGGTCCAGTGCGCGCCGTGCAGCGGCATGCACAGCGCGCACCTCTTCGGGATCGAGACTACTGTCGTCAGCTTTCACCAGGCTTCTTCCTGCTGCGCAAATATCCAAGAAACTCGACGAGCTTCGCTTCCTCTTCGTCCGTCAGGTTATGTCCTGCGAAGGTGGCGACGCGCCCGTGGCGCTGCCCTGCGCCGCGCGAACGCGTGGGCACGATATAGCCCGCGCGCTCCATCAGATCCTCGTAGCTGATCGCGTAAAGCTCCGAGAGCGCATGCAGGATGTTCGGATTCGGTTTTTTGATCAGACCGTTTTCGATCTGGGACAAGTACGCATTGGACACGACTTTGCCGGTGGCCTTCTCGACATCGCGCTGCGAGAGGTCGCGGTCTTCACGAATTGAGGCGAGATATTGTCCAAGCGTGAGCTTGACCTCGGGCTCAGCGCTCTTCTTGGCCATGTCTATCGTCCTCCAAACTGCTTGATTCCGTTAGTGTATTTAGCACAAACGATAAGAATGTCAAGCGTGCACGTAAAGTGCTTGACGTTCTTTGCACGCCGCCTTATCTTATCATTACCGAGCTGGCGATGGGCTGGCAGAAAGGCAAGGACTAGGACGATGGAAAATACCCAGACTGGCGGCCAGGGCCGCAACCAACATGTCGAGGCCGAAGCGGCGCGCCGCCCCGGGCCGGACGGCAAGTTCTCGACAACCGTGAATGGCATCACGGTCGAATTCGGCGATGCGCCGCCCAAGGGCGACCGCATCCTGGAGAAGGCGGGCTTCAAGCCGGCCGGCGATTACGTGCTGATCCAGCTGATGCGTCACGGGACCCGCTCGATCGGGCTCGACGAAACGGTCGACCTGACCGCGCCGGGCACCGAGGCGTTCCGGGCCTTCAAGAGCGACCGTATCTTCCGGTTCACCCTTAATGACCACGGCTTCGAATGGGGGATCCGCAAGATCGGGGAGCCGGAGCTGCGCGTCATCGGCCACGTCCGCGACGACGAGGTCATCATCCAGGACCGCGATAGCGACGACGTCGAGCTTAAGCGGGGCGACGAGCTCGACCTTAGCGAGGCCGGCACCGAGCACCTGCACACCGAGAAGCGGCTCATCACGGTGTTCTTCGAGAACAAGCCCCGGGAAATCCCTCGCGGGACCTACACCACCGAGCAGCTCAAGGACCTGTTCGGCGTGCAGCAGGGCTACGTCCTCGAGGTCATCAACGAGGAAGGCAACCTCACCGAGCTCAAGCCCGGTAAGAAGCTCCGCGTCAAGGACGGGATGCGCTTCTTCGAGCAGGTGCCCTGCGGAGGTTCCTCGTGACCGACGCCCCCGCGAACTTCGCCGGGCTGCAGGCGATGCACCGTGAGGCCGTCCTCCTCAAGGAGGGCGGCCAGCCGGTCGCACTGCTGCCCTCCTTCGGCTTCATGGCGGCCGACATTGCGTACCGCATGGACCTGCTGCTCGTGCCGTTTGCTCACTCGGGCTACGACACCCGCCTGTTCTTCGAGACAAGATCGAAGGGCGCGGCGCCAACTGGAACCCGCACCGCGTGGTCGAGCGCAACTGGTGGGCACCGTCGTGGAATCACGTGCCTGCCTCGCTGCGATGGACGCAAATGTTGCTGGCGCATCTGAGGGCCGTCGCATGAACATTCATTTCAAGATCAACAAGGCCTTGCTGGCCGGCATCCGCGCCGATCTGCGCCGCCCTCACGCCTTCGCGCACGAGCGCGTCGGTTTCATCGCCGCCGGCCTTGCCGCCGCCCACGACGAGCTGATGATCCTGGCCCGGGAATACCGTCCCGTGCTCGATGAAGAATATCTGCGCGACCCGAGCGTCGGCGCAATGATGAGCGCCGAGGCGATCCGCCGCGCGCGCCAGTGGGCCATGAACGACCGCGCCGCCATCTTCCACGTACATACGCATGGCGGCCATGGCGTGCCGGGGTTTAGCGGCGTCGATAACCGTGAGAACGCCAGGTTCATCCCGAATTTCGTGTCGGTCGCGCCCCATGCGGTCCACGGCGCGATCGTTCTCAGCGACACGGCCGCCTTCGGCCAGGTCTGGCTTGGTCGCGACGCGCCACAGCCGTTTATCGCCCGCTTCACCGAGGTCGGCATGCCCGTTCACACATGGAGGGCTGCATGAGCCGCCTCGACCGACAAAGCTTCCTGGGGCCTAACAGTGACGCAATCCTGGAAGGCGCAACCATCGGCATCGTCGGCCTCGGCGGCGGCGGGTCGCACGTGGCGCAGCAGACGGCGCATATGGGCGTGGGCGGGTATGTGAACGCCGACCCAGACGTGATCGAGGACACGAACACCAACCGCCTGATCGGCGGGACGCTAGCCGACGTGGACTCGCGCATGCCCAAGGTCGCGATTGCAGCGCGCCTCATCCGCGGCCTCAATCCCGGCGCGCGGATCATCTCGGTGCAGGACGACTGGCATAACGCCGTCGATGATCTCAAGCGCTGCGACATCATCGTCGGCGCGGTCGACGGCTTCCGCGAGCGCGAACAGCTTGAGCGTTTCGCCGGCCGTCACCTTATCCCGTACATCGACATCGGCATGGACGTGCACGATCTCGGCAAGGAGGGGTACCTGGTCAGCGGCCAAATCATCCTCTCGATGCCGGGAGCACCGTGCATGCGCTGCTGCGGCTTCATCACCGACGAGAGGCTCGAGCAGGAAGCCCGCAAGTACGGTGCTGCAGGCTCGCGCCCCCAGGTGGTCTGGTCGAATGGCGTGCTCGCGTCGACGACGGTCGGCTTGCTGACCCAGGTGCTTACGCCGTGGTACCAAAACCCGCCGTCCTTCGTGTTCCTCGACTACGACGGCAACAAGGGAACGGTCACCCGCAACGCCCGCATGGAGCTGCTCAAGGATCAAGTCTGCCCTCACCACCCGCACGACGAGGCCGGAGATCCGCTGTTCGACATCCGCAAGCAGGCCTTTGCACCGCGGCCGGCGCCGGCATCGGAGCGCGTGCGGCTGCCGTGGTGGCGTCGCCTCTTGATTCGGCTGCGTGGTCGAAAATCAATATAATTCGCCCACCTTCATCTAATTGTAATAACTTATGTTTTTTCTATTATGGGCGAGTTTTCATTTTCCATGTGAAAACTCGTCCACCCCTGCTAGGGTGCAGGCCTGTTGAACCCTTGTACTGGCCGCATACAGGACGTCCAGGTCGTCCTGCGACGCGCGGCCAAGCGCTACCACCAGGCCGTGCCTCAGTTCGCCGAGGCGCTCACCAGCCTGCTTCACGAATCGCCCTCTCCGGCTTCCCCCTTGCGCCGGCAGGCCGAAGTGCCGCTGCCGGTCGACATCGACTCCCGGCTTCACCTGATGCGGGTCGAATCCGAGCCTGTTCTCGATCACGACCCGATCTTTTCACCCGAGCTGGAACGCGCCTTGCGTCAGGTCGTGGAAGAGCGTCGCAATCCGCAGGCACTGGCCCGTGCCGGTCTCGATCCCACACGGGCGGCCTTGTTCGTGGGGCCTCCCGGCGTCGGGAAGACTATGGCGGCGCGATGGCTGGCGCGCGAGCTCAAGCGCCCGCTCCTCATCCTGGACCTGGCCGCTGTCATGAGCAGCCTGCTCGGCAGGACGGGCAGCAATCTGCGCCATGTTCTGGAATACGCGAAGACCATCGACTGTGTCCTGCTTCTCGATGAACTCGACGCCATAGCCAAACGCCGCGATGATCGCGGTGAGATCGGCGAGCTCAAGCGGCTTGTCACGGTCCTCATTCAGCAAATTGACGACTGGCCGACCTCGGGTGTGCTCCTTGCGGCAACCAACCACCCCGATCTTCTCGATCCCGCCATATGGCGCCGGTTCGAGCTGCACGTTGAATTCCCTTTGCCAGACCAGGAGGCAATTGCGCGCTTCATTGAGGCGACACTCGCCCCCTATTTTCCAGCAACGAAACAGTGGAGCGGTTTGCTTGCTACGGGCTTCGCCGGCCGATCCTTCAGCGACATCGAGCGCGATCTATCTGCCGCGAGACGTGGCGCAGCGCTAGGCAATGTCCCGCTCGAAGAGCAACTGGCCGGGCTGCTCACCAACAAATCGATTGTCAAAGCCAAACGCATTCAACTGGCGACAGCGATTGTCAATCGCGGCCTCCTCTCGCAGCGCAAGGCGGGCGAGCTTACCGGCGTGGCGCGTGACACCATCCGCAGTCGCGCCGGCAAATCTAAGAAAATGACGAAACGGAAAAACGGCAGAGATACGTCATGACCAAACGCAATTTTTTATTGGGTAAGGGCGAACGCCTTGTCGAAGATGTCGCAGGCGTCCGCGGCGGCGCACCGAAGAGCCATCCTTACACGTTCTCCGAGGCGAGGGAGCGCATTGCGCCCATGCTCGCGCGCGTGGTCCGCGGCATCGACCAGCTGCCGGACGCGGCCTGTCCGGACAATCGCGCCGTTGCAACGGTCACGCTCAACCCCGAATACATTGCAAAATCGTATTTCCCGGAACGCCTCTCGAATCCGTCGGGCTAGAGCCGATCGGAAGCCGCCCGCGGCGCATCAAGCCGCAGAAGCGCTCGAAGGGTCGCGAACCCGAAGAGACCATCACCACGGAGCTGTTCGTTGCAGGCAGCCGCGACGCCTTTCGCGCCTGGCGCAGCGCACTGCCCCGGTGGGGTGAGGAGGTGAAGGGTGCCGATGAGCTGCCGACCATCGAGCAGGTGGCTGCGCCAACGCCGCGCGACAAGATCAAGGGCAGGCTCCCGAAAACCGGCGAGACTGTCTTCGAGGTCGTCCTGCACAGTGACGCGGGCACTGGCTCCAACGGGATCATTCCGCTGTTCAGCGAATATCTCGAGGAGATCGGCATTGATCAGGCCCTTGGCCGACGGTTCTCGGCCGGCGGGCTGTGTTTTGTCGAACTCGAGGCCCCCGTGGAGCTCGCTGACGAAATCGCCACCTTCACACCTGTCCGCGCGTTGCGGCAGATGCCGAGCCTGCGCATGCTGCGCCCGACATTCCGTTCGTCGCGCGTCCCGATGGAAAACATCGTGTTGCCGACTGTCGGTCCGATCGATCCAAAGATCCGCGTCGCGATCTTCGATGGTGGCATGCCGAAGAACCATCCGATCAGCAAATGGGTCAAGCCCATCGATCCCTCCGGTATCGGCGGCACCATTCCCGATTTGCAGAAGCACGGCGTGGGGGTCAGCTCCGCATTCCTGTTCGGGCATATCGATCCCGCAAGCCCTGTTCCGCGTCCGTATGCGGCGGTCGACCACTATCGCGTTCTCGATACCGCCCCAAAACAGAATCCGCACGAGCTCTATGAGGTGCTCTCTCGTATCGACCAGGTCCTGGTCGAGAAGCACTACCATTTCATCAACCTCAGCATCGGCCCCCGGCTTCCAATCGAAGACGATGACGTTCATGCGTGGACCGCCGTCCTCGACGACCGACTGTCAGCGGGCACCACTCTGGCGACCATCGCCGTCGGCAACGATGGAGACGGACCGGCCAAGGGCGGCTTCAACCGCATCCAGGTCCCGTCAGATTGCGTGAATGCCCTCGCGGTCGGATCATGCGACAGCCCTGAGACCCCGTGGCAGCGCAGCGGCTACAGCTCGATTGGTCCGGGACGCAGCCCCGGTGTGGTCAAACCCGACTTCGTGGAATTCGGAGGTTGCCTGCAACGGCCATTCATCGTCGTCAGCGAGACACCGGCAGCGGCATTCGAAGCCACGGAGGGGACGTCCTTCTCCGCGCCGTCGGTCCTACGCCTTGGCGCCGGTGTTCGCGCGCATTTCGGTGACAGCCTGGACATGCTTGCGATCCGGGCGCTGCTCATCCACACGGCCCAACCGTCAGACCATCCCGCCGAGGATGTCGGCCGCGGCCGTGTCGCGCGATCCGTACAGAACATCGTCCTATGCGACGACGACACGGTGCGCGTCGTCCACCAGGGCAAAATCACGCCGACCCGCTATATCCGCGCCCCGATCCCCATGCCATCGGGCACCGTACCCGGCAAGGTCACGATTACTGCGACGCTTTGCTATCCGACTGGCGTCGATCCGCACCATCCCGGCAATTACACCCGCGCCGGGCTCGAGCCGACCTTCAGGCCACATGACCAGAAGCGCAAGGATCCGAACCAGGTCCACGCCGACAGCAAGAGCTTCTTCGGCAAGACACAGAGCGGCCTGATGGAGGATGAGCTCCGCCGCGATGCCTGGAAATGGGAGAACTGCCTCCACACCCGCGTTACGTTCATGGGCAAGACGCTGCGCAATCCTGTTCTCGACATTCATTACAACGCGCGTCTCGGCGGGCGTAACTTCTCGCCGAAGGAGGATCTGCCGTACGCACTTGTCGTCAGTGTCCACGCCAAGCACCTTGGTGACCTCTACGACAAGATCGTTCGCAAATATGCACGCCAGCTCGAAGCGCTCCGGCCAGTTATCGAGATTCCGGTCATGACATAGCAGCCGCCGTGCGGGGAACTCCTTTGGCCCAATCAAACGCATCCTGCTGACGATCGACGAGGTCATCGGCTTCAGCCCTTACAGTCCTGGCTGGCGTCGTTGAGCTTTAGAATAAGGTGATGAGAAGCACATAACGCCAAGAAAGCTCTCTCCCGGCTATCCCACACTCTCATCTTCCAACCCGTTCTTGTGATCGGGCTCGGTGAAACCGCACCGCTCCATGAACTGCCAAGCGTTGAACCAGCTGTACAGCTCGTTGACCTTGAGCACCGAGATATCCTCGTCGCACAGGCCTGCATTTTCATCGGCATAGAGCATGTTCAGATAGTTTGAGTAGGCCTCGCGAAAAATTCCGGTAGGCCGGAAAGCAAAGTTGTGCGTAAAAACAACTTCGATCATGGAGACGACCATCGCACTCCATACCGCGCTTTCCAACTCACAGTCGTAATCGTGGGTGAGGCCATCCTTGATCGCACGCTTCGCCAGCGCGAAAAGGCGACTGTCGAACCCCATTTCAGGCACTTCGAAGAATGCGTAGTGGTGCTTTTCGTCGAGTTGCTCCAAAATGTCATTTGATTGCTCGCGGCCAGCGATCCGAAACGGATTGATCGCGCAAAAGATCAGGCTATTGCCACAGCCCATCTGGACCTCTTTCCAACGCCTCCGGACGAAGCAAAATCCGTGAAGCCGCTCGGCTTCCATGAGCTGCGCTGCGTAAGTACTTAGCTTGCTCAGATGCTCGATCGTATGATCGTTGAGGTCGCAGCCATCTTCATTGCTATCGAACCATCCCTCCATGTCATCGAAGGAAACGACAACGCAGTCCATCGACTCGTGGGACAGCAAACAATTGGTGAGATGCTTAAAATCCTCGTCGCTAGGAATATGCAGGTGAAGGGTGAGATCGTCCAATGAAGCGGTCGGGAATTCGGGCCGGTAGACGATCACGTTGCGATCGGCGATCAGCAGATCGTACAGGTAGGCTTGCGTGGTGATCTTGTTGTCCAAGTTGGCTACCAGAACATTCGTGATATCCTTGCTGCCCGACAAAGCGAACATCTCGGCGATGTAATTGCTGTATGCGAACAGCTCTGAGAACGCGTTGCGCTCCGCCGTTTTATCGACCTTCAGCTCCAGAATGAATAAGCCAGGTTCGTGCTGCCCCAAAAGGTCGAGCTGCATTGGCTTCGTATCGTCGGTACGAAGATTGATTTTGCTGCCGATAAACTCGCCGTAACGTATGGTCCGATGCAATCGACCGATCTTTTGCAGGGCGCGCGACTTCACGAATTTCCAAAGCTCGAAATCAGGACCGGGATACTCCGCTGGATCAATCTTCGGCGGCGTGTAATCCGCTTCATCGAGCGCCTTCTCAATCTCCGGACTATCCTGAACGAGCGATTCAAGTCCGCCCTTGACACACAAAGCGTCGTGAACCTGCTTTTCACTGAATGCGGATGACACGTCTTGCCTGCTATCGTCTAACTTCTCGGAATGGAAACGTCGTGGGCAAACATGCCCAGCCTTTCGGGCCTCGGAAATTTCTCGCTCAAATGCTTCAAGATTTTGATGCACAGATCAAGCGACCATGCAACATTCTTGCTGGTAAAAGCGTCATGGTCGCTCCGGCCCAATTCCTCGGGCTTATCGTCGAATTGAATATGTACGCGGTTGCGAAGCTCGCGCAGGCGATGCAGGTCGTCGTAGATGGTCGCGCCCAGACCATCGAGAAGCTTGTGGGTCTTCATCGCCTGAATGATGTTGTTAAATCGCTCGATCTCGGTGTCACGGATTTTTTTGAGGACTTCAGCCGGAATGTTGGGCACCCCTTCCGTAGTGTAATTTTGTGCTCGATAGATAATCTGATCAAGCGCCGCTTCAACGATAGAGCCCGCTTGGACCACCATGAGCTTGTTGAACGTATTGGCTTCGTTGGTCGAACTTAAACGACACAGAGCCTTGCCATTGGCCAGAATGTTGTCGCCGACCTTGAAGTCACCGATGAAATTGCACTTGATAGTTTCGATATCTGCCATTGTTAGACATCCGTTCACTGGAATTGAAGTATGCTCTAGCGGAAACCGCCATGTCCGTCTCGCTTGACGATCGCAATATTACCAAGGATCGCATTGTCTTTGAGTGAGTAGAGCATCGCCGCATGTTGCGTTCTGAGCCCTAGCAAGGATTTGATCTCGACGGCGAGCGCGAGCTTTTGACCATCGGGCGAGAGTTGTCCGGACTCGATTTGGCACCTCTTCGTGTTTACCGCTGACGACACCAAAGGAAGGATGATGTCCCAACGATCTCGAGCATCCACGGCACGGCGCCTGCCGGCGAGAAGCTCTTCAACAGGCTGAAGACGACCCGACTCGTCTGACAGATACTGGAAATGAACGGAAAGCCCCAAGAGAGCGCAGGTCTTGAGATCATCCGGATGGGTAGCGGCACCGCTCCACTGACAGTGCTTCGCCTCGATTGGCGCGCAGAACTTCCCGTAAGCAGACCGGATGCCCTCATCTCCTAGGAAAATAGCGTCGGACAGATTGCTCGAGACCAAATGCTCCGCTAGCACACGTTTGCGGCTGACGGACGATGTCCGAAGCTCACTGGGCAGCACGCGCTTGCCTGTGACGTCGCAGGGTTGAAGGACGTCTGGTGCAACGATCCGTCCAGTCTTGGCGCAGCGTTCGGCCTCACGCGGCAGCAATGTGCGTTTGGTTTCCTGGCAGCGGACAAATTCCCCAACATGTCCGCGCTTACCTGAGACCACGGAGGACACCTCTTGATCAAGCCGATAGGGCTTGCCCGAAACCTCGCTTTTCCCAAGCTGCTCCGAGAGCACATTGGCCCTTGTGAAGGCGCATTGCCCAAAATGGGCGGGCTCTCCTTTCTTGCCGGTGATGGCGCAAGATTTGAGCAATGTCCGGTCAACGACAGCATTCGTGATGTCGGACATGCCAGCTTCGTCAACGAGGAGCGACTTGCCAGAAAGCGAACAACGAAGGAGATGTTCAGGTAATCCGTAACGTCCGCTCACCTCCGAGCGCGCCAATCGGTGCCTTAACGCGCGCACGCCCGACAGTTCACAGGCGGCGAGGCAGTCGGCAGGCACCTCTACACGCATCAGCGCGCATGGCTCCAGCGCCGGCGCAGTGTCGATCCGATCGGCGGAAGGCGTGATGACGAGGTCGCTCTCATATGACGCGCCATCTAGCTGGTATCGTACCTTTAGATCTACCCGCCGGCTCACCTGGCCGTCCAAGGCCACAAGTGTTGTGTCAATCTGCGGCGTGAATTCATCTTCCAGCTTCTTGCGCTTCCGAGCATCTTTACCGGCCGACCTCAGTTCAGCGTCGCGCCGCTCGAGATAGAAGCGGTTAAATTCGACGACGTTTGGGTCGCGATTGGCTTCATCCAAAACGAGATTTGAATTGAGACCAGCGACCTCGGGCTGCTGAAGTAGAGCCGGCATAGCGTCGAGCGCAGCGGCCGCCTGGGTGTGCTCGATTGGATTGCAGGTAATCGTCACGATGCGCTCGTAACTGTCATGAGCCGTTGTCGCGCGTATGCGGGCAATAGCATTGCCTCCGAACCGGCGCTGCGTGCTCTGGATTGTCACCTCCGGCTTCGTTCCCTTAAAGCTAGATACCCACTCGTCGACAAGCTGCTCTATCCGCTGTCGCGGTTCATGATCGATATCCTGAACCTCATGAAGGCCGGAAGCCGTGACGCGATCAATAAGGCGAAGAAAGGCGGTACTGCCCGGCCTATAGAGCGGCACCTTTGCATAATCGGGACCAGCATCCTCTATGAGGCGTACGAATTCGGGGGCACCTTTGCCAGTGACGCGCAAGACACCGGGAGCGATATCGTTGACGGCCCCGCCGAGGCTTGTAAGGGCCGCGCGCACGAAAGGCTCGAACTCCATGGAAGGTTTGATCTTTTCGAGCGTCGGCGTCTGGGGGCCGACATAGCCGTAACCATCCTGCGACCCTAACGTTTGCTCGATATTCTCTTGTTCTTCTTCGAGGGTCTTCTTGGCAGCTTCGATGCTGCGGGCGATCCTCTCTGCGGCAGCTTTCATGTCGTGGCCGGCGAGCGCTGCGACCACAAGCTCGCGTATTTTTTCGTCGAATCCGGCTCCCTCTTCCTCGTCGCCGACGCCCGATGCCTCGAGCAAGGACTCGATATCGCCGATGGCATCTGTCGCCATCTGCAATTTGGTCATCAGACGGCCGACAATATATTCTTCGAACGTGCCGGCGAGCATCACATTGTAGATGATTACGTTCTTATGCTCAGAGCCGAGACGCTGAACGCGACCGATACGCTGCTCCACGATCATCGGATTCCAAGGCAGATCGAAATTGATCAGCACGTTGGCAATTTGAAGATTGACGCCTTCCGAGCCAGCTTCGGTTGAAACGATGGCACGGATTTCAGGCGGATCGGCACGGAACCGAGCTATGGTCTCTTGGTTTCTTTGGCCGGATGATCCATTGATGATGCCGACCTTGAGACCGAGCTCCTCGAGAAA
>NZ_LFKZ01000111.1:0-47711 GCF_028128975.1 Bradyrhizobium sp. CCBAU 45321 | reverse complement strand
GCCCGGCCGCCGACGGCGGCCAGCACCGGCTCTTCCTGGCGCTGCACGCTGGCGCGGCCCGCCGTGGTGACGTCGAGCCCGCGGCCGTGCTGGGCCACAATGCGGTTGAGCTCGGCGAGCGCCTCGATCTGGTCGACGATCACCTTGCGCATCTGCGCCGTGCTCTCGGCGGCCTCCTGCGGCATCTCGAGTACGCCGCGGCGCAGCTCGTTGCGGGTGGCTTCGAGTTCGTTGTGCATCTCGAGAGCCATCTGCTTCATGCTGGCGACGAGGTTGGTGAACTTCTCGGTCGACTGCTTGAACATCGTATCCGCCTCGTCCGTGGTCTGGCGGTAGATGTCGTGCATGGCCTCGATGGTCTGCCGGTGCTCCTCTTCGGACGCCGCGCGCACCGCCTCGAACTGGCGGGTGATCGCGGCCGAGCCGGCGCCAGCGGTCTCGGCGACGACGCGGGCGATGTCGCGGGCGCGCTCTTCGGCCGCGGCAAGCGATTCATCGAGCAGGCCGGTGAAGCGCGACAGCCGCTGGTCGAGATCGGCCGTGCGCAGGTCGATCGTGGTGACGAGCGATTCCAGCGCCTGCTTGCGTTCGGCGAGCGAGGCGGTGGTGTTCTTGTTGCTCTGCTCGACGACCTGCGCGGCCTCGACCAGCGCCTGGCCATGCTTGTCGAACTGGGTCGACAGCTCGCCGAGATCCTGCAGCGCCTTCGTGGTCTTGCTGTTGAAGACGTTGAGCTGCTCTTCCAGGTTCTGCGTCGCAGCGCCGTTGCGCGAGGTGACGTCGTTCATTGCCGAGACGAAGTCGGCGACGCGGGTCACCAGCGCCCGCTCGAGCGAGTTGAGGTTGTCGTGCGCACCGGTCAGCACCTCCTGGAGCAGGATGTTGCCTTCGCGCAGGCGCTCGAACAGGGCGACCGTGTCGGTGCGCAGGATTTTGCTGGTCTCCTGCATCTCCGTGACGGCCGCGATCGAGACCTGGCGCGACTGGTCGATCGCCGAACGCGAGGCCTGCTCGAGGTCCTTGAGCGACTTGCCGACGGCGCTGGTGGCAACCTCGCTCGCCGCGTTGATGGTGCGGGCGACTTCCGAGCCGTTGCCCATCATGGTCTGCGAGAAAGCCTGGCCGCGCGTCTCGATCGACTTCAGCGCGTCGGAGGTGACGCGGTCAATGTCGAGCGTGAGCTGGCTGGTCTTGGAGCCGATCGCGTCGACCAGTGCGCCGCGCTTGGCGTCGATCATGTTCGACAGGCGGTCGGCCTGCTGCTGCACGTAGGTGACGATCTCGTCGGTCTTGCCGGTCATGGCCTGGCCGAAGCTGGAGCTGGCGGCGAGCACCGAGCGCTCGACGTCGGCCGAGCTCGACTTGACGCGCGAGCTCGCCTCGTTGGAGGCGGAGATCAGCGCGTTCTGGGCGTTGAGCGCGCTGGTCTGGATGTCGTTGGTCGCGTTGGCGGTGGCCGCGCTCAGCGTGCGCTCGATCTCGGTCGAGATCGTGCGGATCTGGCTCGCGGCATCGGCCGAGGTCGAGGTCAGCGAGATCTGGGCTTCACGCGCGCTGTTGAGGATGGTCGAGGCGGTGTCGGCGCCGACCGCGGTCAGCGTGCGCTCGATGTCCGCCGTCAGCGACTTGATCTGGCCCGCCGCATCGGTCGACGCGGAGATCAGCGTACCCTGGGCCTCGCGCACGCCGCTGGTCAGCGCCTCGATGGTGGCGCCGCCGGCGGTCGCCAGCGCGCGCTGCATCTCGGCCGCGAGCGAACGGACCTGGCTGGTTTGTTCTGCGGAGACAGCAAGAAGGGTGCTCTGGGCGTCGCGGGCGCTGGTGGTGATCGTCTCGGCGGTGGTCTGGCCGACCTGCGAGAGCGAGCGATGCACTTCGGCCGCGAGCGACTTGACCTGGCTCGCCGCGTCCGAGGACGCCGTCACCAGCGTGCTCTGAGCCTCGCGGGCGCCGCTCATGATGGTCTCGGCCGTCGAGGTGCCCGCCATCGTCAGCGAGCGCTGCACGTCCGAGGACAGCGCCTTGATCTGGTTTGCGGTCTCGGTCGAGGCCGCGATCAGCGTGCTCTGCGCATCGCGGGCGCCGGCGGTGATCGACTCCGCCGTGGCGGTGCCGGCCATCGACAGCGAGCGCTGCACGTCGGCGGTGAGCGTCTTGACCTGGCTCGCCGCATCCGAGGACGCCGTGACCAGCGTGGTCTGCACCTCGCGGGCGCCGGCCAGGATCGAGGCCGCGGTGGCGGAGCCCGCCGCCGACAGCGTGCGCTCGACGTCGGCCGCCAGCCCCTTGATCTGGTTGGAGGCTTCGCCCGAGGCCGCAACCAGCGTCGACTGCGCTTCGCGCGCGCTGGTCAGGATCGAGTTCGCCGCACCGGTGCCGACTGCGGTCAGCGCCTGCTCGACCTCGGCAGAGGTCATCTTGAGCTGGGCGTTGACATCGGAGGAGACCGTCAGCAGCGACTGCTGGGCGGTGCGCGCGCCGGTCTGGATGGTCTCGCTGGTGTTGACGACGAGGTTGGTGAGCGAGCGCTCGGCGTCCTCGACATGCGAGCGGATCGCGGTCGAGATCATCTCGGCGCGGGACATCATGTCCTCGCTGGCCTGGCGTCCGCTGCTTTCGATGCGGCCGGCGACGGCCTCGACGCGCGAGCCGAGCAGGTCTTCGAACTGTGCCACGCGCACGTCGATGTCGCTGGCGACCGAGCCGACCTTGGTCTCGATTGCCTGCTGGATCTCCTGGAAACGCGCGGTGACCGTGTCGGTCAGATGGGTGCTGCGGCCGTCGATGATCTCGGCAACCCCGGTAATGCGGCGATCGACCGCCTCGATCGCCTGCGCGGTGCCGTCGGTGAGGGTCGAGGTGAGGAGGGTCAGCCGCGTATCGATCGACTGCACCGCCTGCGAGGCGCCGTTCGTTACCGCGGTGGTCAGGTAGGTGAGGCGGGAATCGATGGATTCGAGCGCCTGCGTCGCGCCGCCGCTGAGCGTCGTCGTGAGATGCGTCAGGCGGGTATCGATCGTCTGGATGGTCTGCGATGCACCGTCGGTCAGCGAGCTCGTGAGGTGGTTGAGGCGCGCATCGATGGTTTCGATGGCCTGCGTTGCGCCGCCAGTGAGCGTCGTCGTGAGGTAGGTGAGGCGGGAGTCGATCGACTGGATCGCCTGCGCGGCACCGTCGGTCAGCGAGTTCGCCAGCGTGTTGATGCGTCCGTCGATGGTCGCGGTCATCGACTTCGCGCGGCTGTCGAACGACAGCTCGAGCGCGGCGACGCGGCCGACGAGCTGCTCGTCGAAGGTCCTGATGTGGCCTTGGATGGTGCCGTCGAGGCTGGCGATCTTGCCGTTCAGCGAGGCATCGATATTGCCGACACGTTCGCCGATCGTGGTCTCGAACTGCGCGAGGCGCTGGTCGAGCACCGCCGTGATCTGGCCGCCGTTCGAGGTGAAGCGGGTGTCGAAATCGTCGACATAGGTCTTCAGCGTTTCGGCGATATCCTGCGTGCGCTGGCCCATGCGCTCGACGATCTCGCCGCCAAAGGTCTTCACGGTGCGGTCGAATTCGGAGATGTGGCGGGTGATCAGCGCGCCCAGCGTGCCGGAGTCGCGGGCGAACTTCTCGACCAGCTCGGTGCCCTGGTTCCGCACCAGCTCGTCGAACGCGCTCATCTGCAGCGACAGCGAATCGTGCGCGGTCTCGGTCTGGCTGACGACCTTGGCGACCAGGGCGTTGACGGTGGCGTCGAGCGCCTCGCTGGCCTTGTCACCGCTCGTCATGATCTGGCCGGCGAGGCGGTTGCCGGCGTCGTCGATCTTGGCGGAGATGTCGTTGGACCGCAGCTCGAGCTCGAGCAGCAGGGAGTCCGACGAGTTCTTCAAGGAATCGTGCACCTGCTCGGTGCGCTCGGAGATGCCGTCGACGATCGCGGCGGAACGCTGCTCGAACTCGCCGGTGATGCGGTCGATGCGCTCGTTCAGCATCTCGTGGACGCGGTCGGCGAGGTCGACGAATTCGTCGTGGACGTGGCCGGTCTTGAAGTTGAGGCTGGTGGTCAGCCGCTCGCTGGCGTCGAGCACGGCGCGCGTGGTCTCGTTGCTGGCCTCCTCGAGACGGTCGAGCAGGTCGCCGCCGCGCTCGCCGAGCGCCAGGATCATGTTGTCGCCGGCATTGCTCAGCGCCTGAGTGATGTGGGCGCCGCGCTCTTCCAGAGCGCCGGTGATCGACTTGGCCACTTCGTCGACGCGGGAGGCGATCGCGTCCGAGATCAGCGCGATGTCGTGGCGCAGGTCGATCTGCACGCCGGAAATGGCGCTGCGAACCTGCTCGGCCTGGCCGACCAGGTTGTCGCGCTGATGCGCGATGTCCTGGAGCAAAGCGCGGATGCGCACCTCGTTGTCGGAATAGGCGCGTTCGAGCGCGGCGACCTCGTTGGCGACCAGCGTCTCGAGCTCACCGGCGCGCGCGATCGCACGCTCGATGCCGTCGCCCATCGCCGCGACCTCGCGGCGGATGGCCTGGCCGACGGTGACCATGGAATCGGAGGCCGAGCCTTCCGGCTCGGAGAAGCGGATCGCGACCTGCGCCATCGCCTGCGCGATCATGCGCATTTCCTGGCCGCGCCAGACGAGGCTCGCGAGGAAGTAGAACAGCATGACTGGCGCGAAGAACATCGCGACGAGGCCGGCGATCACGAGCACGCCGCCGCTCTGGCCCATCGCGGCCTGGATCGAGGGCAGGAAGCCGACGGTCAACGCGGCGCAGGCGGCGAGCCAGATGCCGGCGAAGATGGTGGCGAAGGTGTAGACGCTGCGCGCAGGGCGGCCCTTCTGCAGCGCCTGGAGCAACTGGCCGATGGTCTCGCGATCGTCGTTGGCAGCGCGGCGCGCGGCGCGCGGCTCCTCGACCGGGTCGAACACGGTCGAGCGCTCGTTGGCGGCGGGGCGCGGCTCGAAGCTCGGCTCGTCGAAGACCGGAGGCGCGGCCGGCGGCACCGGGGGCGCCGCTTCGTTGCGCATTGCGGCGTTGCGGCTGGTATCGGCCGCGGTGTCGCTGATGTTCAGAGCTTCCTGGATTGCAGAAAGCGCAACTTCTGTAGGGTCTTTGACCTTTTTCGGAGTGTTCGCCATGTTCAGTCCGAGCCCTCGTTACTTGTACGCGTCCCCCCGCGAGCCCTGCGCGCGGCGCAAGCCCACAGACCGGATCATGCCGCTTGCGCGGATCTCCGAGCCGTCCCCACCCGGACGGCTTGTCCGCCAATTTCTGCAACATCCTATTGGCAGAGCGTCGCGAATGAAATGCCCGCGATTAAGACATTCTTAATCATCGTTAACAGGATCGCGCCGTAACGCCTTAGCAATCAACGCAATTCTCAACCGGACTCGGCCAATTGCGGCAACTTTTCGTCAATAAACCGGCGGATCTGCGTCAAATCCCCCAAACATTTCGTTAACCATTTCCATGCTTGGGTGAGGGGAATCTGACCGCCGGACCGGCGGCCGTCGCGCGAAGCCGGGGCCTGCGCCATGACGCCTGAACTGCAAGGGATGGACTGGATGCCTTCGCCCCCGCTTGCGCCCATCGACAGCCCGCTCGACCTCGATCACCTCTCCCGAATGACGCTCGGCGACGCTGAGCTGGAGCAGGAAGTGCTGGCCATGTTCGCGGAGCAGGCGGCCCGCCTGCTCGCGGCGATGACGGCATTGCCGGCCGAGACCGGCACGCTTGCGCACAAGCTCAAGGGTTCGGCGCGCGGGATCGGCGCCTTTGCGGTCGCTGATGCCGCTGCCAGCCTGGAGACTGCGATCCGGACCGGCCATGGCCGGCCCTACGCCTTCGCCGCGCTGAAAGAGTCGGTGGCCGAGGCCCGCGCTGCCATCGCGGCGATGCTGAAGCGTTGAGCCGATACGATCGGAGCCGGGCTCTAGTCGCTTGTTTTGACGCGTTTTCTTCCCGCAAAGCGGGAATCATTTGGCTTCAAAACGCTATGGCGCCGGGCTGACCGACCCGTTATAGGACAGCCGGGACCCTCCTTCATTCAAAGCACCGCGGCAGCACGAGCACACATGGCCAAGATTCACTTTGTCGACCACAAGGGCGAAACCCGCACGGTGGAAATCGAGAACGGCGCAACCGTGATGGAAGCTGCGATCCGCAACAGCATTCCCGGCATCGAGGCCGAATGCGGCGGCGCCTGCGCCTGCGCAACCTGCCATGTCTATGTCGACGAAGCCTGGCGCGAGAAGGTCGGCAGCCCGACGCCGATGGAAGAGGACATGCTCGACTTCGGCTTCGACGTGCGCCCGAATTCGCGCCTGTCTTGCCAAATCAAGGTCTCCGACGAGCTCGACGGCCTCGTCGTGGCGACGCCCGAGCGCCAGGCCTGATCGTCTCCAAGCAGACTGTCCAAGTCGACTAGGTGCTCGGCGGCGCGACCTCGATGCCGCGCTTGTGCCAGGGTCTGAGCTTCTCGATCACCTCTGCGGTCAGCGGCGCCGGTCGCCGCGTCGCCTCGTCGAGCAGGACGCCGACCGACGTCGCCGACGCAATGCACGTGCCGTTCGAGAACACGACCTGCTCGAATGTCACCGACGTTCGCCCGAGCTTGACCACGCCGAGGCCGAGCTCGATCGAGCCGGGCCAGTGCAGCTCGGCGCGAAAATGCATGTCGAGCCGCACCATGATCCAGGCGAGCCCCGGCGGGGTCAGCCCGTATTCGGGAAGCTTCATCAGCGTGACACGGCCGGTCTCGAAATATGTGGCATAGACCGCGTTGTTGACGTGCTGGTTCGGGTCTAGGTCGCCGAACCGGACGTTGTCGCTGAGGCGAAACGGAAAGTCCTCAAGGCGCGGGGTCGTGTCGAGGCGGGCTGGCGCGTTCACCGATTGATCTCCGTCATATCCATCCTCGTTACAGCCCAGTTATTTTGGCCCGGCAAGTGGGCGCGGCGGCGGGGCGATCCCGCTTTTATGCCTTTCCTGTTCCATCCCCGTTGGCTAGACAGGCAGGGTCACCTCTGCCCAACGGGCGCCGTCCAACCGATAACGATCGATAAAGAGACGACATGAGCGACGTGATCAAAACCGATGTGCTGATTATTGGGGCCGGGCCCTGTGGTCTGTTCGCCGCCTTCGAGCTCGGCCTTCTCGACATGAAGGCGCATTTCGTCGACATCCTCGACAAGGTCGGCGGCCAGTGTGCCGAGCTCTATCCGGAAAAGCCGATTTACGACATTCCCGGCATTCCCCAGGTTTCGGGGCAGGGGCTGACCGACGCGCTGATGGAGCAGATCAAGCCGTTTCATCCGACCTTCCATCTTGGCGAGATGATCGAGACCGTGGAGAAGATCGGCGATCCCTTGTTTCGCTGCACCACGGATGCCGGCAAGGTGTTCGAATGCAAGGTGGTGGTGATCGCGGCCGGCGGCGGCTCGTTCCAGCCCAAGCGCCCGCCGGTACCGGGTATCGAGGCCTATGAAGGCACCTCGGTGCATTACGCCGTGCGCAAGATGGAGACGTTCCGCGACAAGAGCGTGCTGATCGTCGGCGGCGGTGATTCCGCGCTCGACTGGACGCTCAATCTGCATCCGATTGCGAAGCGCATCACGCTGCTGCATCGGCGCGACGAGTTTCGCGCCGCGCCCCATAGTGTCGAGCAGATGCGCGCGCTGGTTGCCGGCGGCAAGATGGATCTGCGGCTCGGCCAGGTCACCGCGCTCTCCGGGGCTGACGGAAAGCTCACCGGCGCGACCGTCAAGGGCAACGACAACAGCGTCACCGAAATCGCCTGCGACACCATGCTGCCGTTCTTCGGGCTGACCATGAAGCTCGGCCCGGTCGCGAATTGGGGCATCGCGCTGGAGAACAATCTGGTGCCGGTCGAGACGTCCGCGTTCGAGACCAATGTGCCGGGCATCTTCGCGATCGGCGACATCAACACCTATCCCGGCAAGATCAAGTTGATCCTGTGCGGCTTCCACGAGGGCGCGCTGATGTCGCAAAAAGCCCATCGTTATGTCTATCCGGAGAAGCGGCTCGTGTTCCAGTACACGACCTCGTCCTCCAGCCTGCAAAAGAAGCTCGGTGTCAACTGACGGAAGCGTTCGGGGCGGCGATGCCCCATGTTTCTGGTGCTGGAACCGTTCGTGAAATCGCCGTAGTCTACGGCCATTCCGGTCATAGGCTTGGCCAGGTTTTTGGCTTAGCACAGTTTGGCTCTGCGAAGTCTTGGCTCAGCAAAGGTGATTGGCTCAGCAAGGTGATCATAATGCGGACTCTCGTTTCCAGCTTTCGGCTGCTCTCCTTCCTGGCGCTCGCATTGTCGCTCGCGATCGTGACGCCGTGCGCGGCGCAGACCGCCGAGCCCACGGCGGCGGGCCTCTGGCAGAAGGTCGAAGACGGCAGGACGGTCGGATGGTTCCTCTTCGTCGATCGCAACGGCGTCTTCGAAGGCGTGATCGCCAAGACCTTCCCGCGGCCAACCGACGACCCGAATGAGGTCTGCTCCAAGTGCACCGACGATCGCAAGAACGCTCGGGTGCTCGGCATTTCCTTCGTCCGCGACATGAAGCGCGAAGGATTGAAGTACGAGGGCGGCAACGTGCTCAATCCGCGCGACGGCCAGATCTGGAAGGCCAACATGCGGGTCAGCCCCGACGGTCAGACCCTGACGTTGCGCGGCTATCTCGGCATCGCGCTGCTCGGCAAGGACGAGACCTGGACGCGCCTGCCTGATGCCAACATCGCGCAGGTCGATCCGGCCATCGTCGCAAAATACTTGCCCGCGCAGGCTGCAGCCGCCAAGCAACCGGCGCCCGCGGCGAAGAAGGGCGGCGCGATGATGGCGCCGGCAAAGCAGTAAAGGCGCAAGCCGCGCGCCGCGCGGTCTCAAAGGCCCTAGCGCAGGGTCTCCAGCCTGTGCGGGCACCTTCGCCGAAGGACGAACGTGCCTCGGGCGCCCTCCAGTAGTTCCCCGGAATGCGCGCTGGCGCCGGATTTGCATAGCTGTCGGCAAAGCTGCTGGGGGAGCGAGTCGCCGTCTCCACGCCTGCCGCGCACCATGCGGAAGGCGGACGGCAGCGTTTGCCCCGCGGTGATCACTTCGACCGCGGAGACCACATGAAACCTGCAAGACAGTGTGCCGCCGTGCTGCTGGGGCTGGCGGTTGTGACGCATTCGGCGCTGGCGCGCGACGACGGCCGCTTCGCCAACTCGCCCCTGAAACCCTGGTTCGAGAGTCTGCGTAGCGAGTTCGGGCAATGCTGCTCGGATGCCGACGGCTACGTCATCGCCGACGTCGATTGGGAGTCCGATCGCGGTCGCTACCGCGTGCGCATCGACGACGAGTGGGTCGTGGTGCCCGACGGCGCCGTGATCACCGTGCCGAACAAGATCGGCCGCACCATGGTGTGGAAGCACTATATCGACGGCCATCCGCGCGTGCGCTGCTTCATGCCGGGCAGCATGACGTAGACGCGCGTGCCATTCCGGCCGGCGCGGAGCGCCGAGCCGGAACGACAACGCCAGGCTTAGCGCGCCTGGTTGTTCGAATCCGCGCTCGCGAGCTGCTTGATCCGCGGCGACAGCACGGCGACCTGCACGGGCGAGGCCGGCATGGCGGCGACGATCATCGCGGGGCTCGCAGACTGCTCCTGGACGCCGGCGCCGCCGAGCACCTGCACTTGCGTTGTCGTGATCGGAAACGACGTCACTTCGTAGGAGGGAAGCTCGCTGGCGAACGCGGCGGCAGAGCTCGCAATCATGGCGCCGGCAACGGCAATCATCGAGAGAACACGCATTGGAAAATCTCCGTGGAAGATGTCAATCGGAGGTTTGGTCGCCGCGATGGCGGAACAGGTTCGCCCGGGCGGGAACATTCCCGTTGTCTTCGGCGCAGATATTAATTGCGTGATGCGAAGGGACGAAACGCGGAAGACGTTTTCCGCGCCAATGTTTCCGGACGGTTTCGCGAAAAGCGCCGATGCGCCCGCTCAATGCTCTTGCAGATCGAACTGCGCAGATCTCGCCAGCGCGGCGGCCGCGGCAAAGCGCAGGCGCATCGTCGTGCCGTAGCCGGGCGCGGAAGCGACGACCAACTCCCCGCCATGCGCCGCCATGATCTCGCGGACGATCGACAGGCCGAGACCGGCGCCTGCACCTGCGGCGTTGCCGGTCTGAAACGGCTCGGTCAGCCTGTGTTCGGCGCCATCGGGCAGGCCCGCCCCATCATCGTGAATAGCCACGCCATCGCAGCCGATCGTGGCGACGATGCGCCGCGCGCCATGGGCGTGGATGAGCGCATTGCCGACGAGATTGGCAAGTGCACTTCGGATCGCAGCGTCTACGCCCTGCACCACGAAGGGACCTCTTCCATCGTGCTCCAGCGCAAGCTCGATGCCGGCGTCCAGCGCCGACGGGCTGAAATCGGCCAGCACGTCCAGCGTGATTTGGGCAAGATCGATCGGCCGCTTCTCGATCGCATGATTTTGCAATCGCGCCAGGTCCAGCATCGCGGAGACCAGCGAGGTCAGCCGGCGGACGTCGCGCACCAGCTCGGCCTTCAGGGCCGGCTCGGGCACGTCCTCGATCTTGGCGCGCAGCAGCGTCAGCGGCGTGCGAAGCTGATGGGCGGCATTGCCGAGGAAGCGGCGCTGCATCCTGATATAGGCGTCGATCTCGCCGAAAGCGCGGTTCAGCGCCTCGACCAGCGGCTTCAACTCGCGAGGGACCTCCGACAGCGATATCAAACCTTGCGGCGCCGAGGGGTCGATCGCGAGCGCGCGACGCGCCACCCGCTCGATGCTGCGAGAGACGAAACGTGCGGCAAGCGCTGAACCGATGGCGACGGTCGCGGCAAAGGCCAGCGCCACCAGGGCGATCGAAAAGACCCTGCGGAGGAGGAAAGTCCTTGCAATCCGGCCAAAGCGAACCTGAGGCTCGCCGACCATCATCGCGAGCCGCAACGGGCCCCGTTGCACGGCGGAAAGACAGAAGGTGCTCTTCTGGTCGAGCGTGCTGAAAACGGACGAGCCGATGGGCCCGTGGTAGGGCAGCACGAAGGGAAGGGGAGGCCGGTGTTCGCTGCCGTACTCGCTGAGCAGGTCGCCCGCGGACACCACGTACCAGAGGTTTGGGCTGTCCAGCTTCAATTCCTCGAGCGCAGGAGTCGAACGTATTATCAGTCTTTGCCCTTCGATCACCGTCGCGCGATCGAGAACGGCCGCTACGACCTGGCACGCCCTGAACTCGCGCTCCTCCGTCGGGTAACGCCATATGAAGAGGCCAAGCATGATCAGGAAGATCGTGGTGGCGGCGATACCGAGCGAGAACGCAAAGGTTCGGGCGATTGACTTCATCGCGGCGTTGCCAGCCGCAGGATGTAGCCGATGCCCCGCATGCTGCGGATCTCGACGTCGCCGCCGAGTTCGGCCAGTTTCTTGCGCAAGCGCGAGACTTGCGCCTCGAGCGTGTTGGACTCGATCTCGTCGTCGAAGCCGTAGATCTCCTCGATCAGGGCGGCGCGGGTGATGACGCGGTCGCGCCGCATCAGCAGCGCCCCCAGGATCAGCGCCTCGCGCCGGCGCAGCAGGATCCTGGTGTCGGCGACTACCGCCTCGTTGCTGCCGAGGTGCAGCTCGACGTTGCCGAGCGACAGCACCGATGGGGCCAGCAGCCGAGGCCGGCGCAGCACCGCGCGCACGCGCGCAAGCAGCTCCTGCGGCTCGAACGGCTTGCCGAGATAATCGTCGGCCCCGCCGTTGAGCCCTTCGACGACATCCTCCTTGGCGTCCTTGGATGTCAGCATGATGATTGCGGGCCGCTCCGCCGATTGGCTCAGCGCCGTGACCACCTGGAGCGCATCTCCGTCGGGTAGCATCCGGTCGACGATCGCCAGATCATACTTGAAATTGTTCAGTGCCTGGCGGGCATCGGCGATCGAGCCGACGAGGTCGACGATGCCGTGCAATTGCCCGAGCAGCCGGCTGACATAGGCGCCGATCTGTGGTTCGTCTTCGATCACGAGGGAGCGCACGCGGGTCGTCCTTGACTCTGCTGGGGCAACAAAACCCTGACCGTGACGCTCCCTGGCCGAAGTCTGGCGCTTCGGCTCGTGCGCGAGGGTTCCCATAAAGGCGGCGAGCTTGGCGAATAAAAGGCAGGACCGAGTGAGCTCGCGGGCACGGCTCGTCACGTTTTTGAGGGCGTGATCGCGGTGGTGCAATGTTGGGGCAATGTTGAGCCGGCGGGCGTGCCTGCCAGCGCCAGACATGGCCCTGGGAGCATCCGATCGCACCTTGCAATCTTGGGGCAATTTTGCCGGACCAGATGCTGTGGCTCCTAACCACAACAGTCGACTTGGCCTGCAAGGCCGGTCCGGGGCCCCGCAATGAATGATTTCGAAGAAGCCGCTCTCCGCCTCACGGCGATTGTGCGGCGGACGACCGCCTGTCTCACCGCACTCGGTGCGATCATGGCAACTGCGCCATCAGTCTCGGCGCAGACCGCCTTCACGCTGCCAGCGCCGCCATTGGAGCTGCCGATGTTGCCCTCGCCGTCGGGAAACTGGACCGTCATGGTCGGCATCGGCGGTGAGTACAAGCCCGAGTTCGTCGGATCGAACAACGGGAAGTTTTTTCCGATCCCGATCTTCTCCATCCGCCGCGCCGGATCGATCGACCAGTTTCGCGGACCGCGCGACAGCGCCAGCATCGCGCTGCTCGACGTCGGCAATTTTCGCGCCGGCCCCGCGTTCAAATACGTCGCCTCAAGGAAGGCCGACAAATATGCCGAGCTGACCGGCCTTGGCAATGTCGACGCCGCCTATGAGCTCGGCGGCTTCGTGGAGTATTATCCGGTCGACTGGCTGCGCCTGCGCAGCGAGTTGCGCCAGGGCATGGGCGGCCATACCGGCACCGTCGCGGATGTGTCTGCCGACGTCATCGTGCCGCTGATTCAAAGGCTGACGATCTCGGCCGGCCCGCGCTTCACCTGGAAGAGCGCCAATGCCACTGCGCCATATTTCGGCGTCACAGACACGCAGGCACTGGCATCGGGGCTTCCGAGATACGATGCCAGGGGCGGTGCGCACTCGGTCGGTTTCGGCAGCCAGATCTCCTACCGCATCAACCCGCAGTGGGAGGTCCACGCCTATGTCGAGTACCAGAAGCTGCTCGGCGATGTCGCGGACAGCCCACTGGTGAAGCTGCGGGGATCCTCGAACCAGACCACCGTCGGTCTCGGTGCGTCCTATTCGTTCGATTTCAGGATCCGATAGACCATGCGCGGCAAGATCATCCTAACTCTCGCCTGCGCGATCGCCAGCGTCGCGCTCGGTGCCGCCGCGGCGTTCGAAACGCGTGCGAGCCGGCTCCAGGCGATCAAGACCGTCGGCATCATCTCGGCGATCGGCGAGGAGATCAGCCTGACGCGAGCCGGCCTGACCGGGCTCGACAACGCCGCGCAGACCGCCTCGATCGGCGCATGGGGGCTGGACGAGCTGATCGTCCAGCAGGCGACGAAGCTACTGAGCGGACGGTTTCATGTGCAGCCGGTGAGCTACCGGCGCGCGGCCTTCGCCGCGATCAGGGATTCGGCGGTCGCCCCGGTCAATCTGCTGCGGAGCGACCCGTTCAAGGAGCTGGTTCGCAGCGATGTCACGCCGCAGGGACTGGACGCGTATATCGTCATCACCCGGGCGAGATCGAAGCTTGGAAACGGCCGCAACGTCGAGGGCGTCGGATTCGCCGAGTATCGGACGCTGCTTGCGGATTACGGACTGATCCACGCGTTGTACGAGGTTCGCATCATCGAGGGCAAGTCGTTCGACGTGATCGAGAAGAGGGCGGCCGCGCCGCTCGACAACACTGGAACGGTGCGGATCGCCGGCCCGAGCGGACCGATCGAAGCGACGTTCGAGGACGCGGGTTCGAGCGAACGGCTGCGTGCGGCGATCGCGAATCTCATCGTCCGAAGCCTGCCGCTCACGCTGGGCGACATGCACTTGATCGAGGGGCAGTGACGGTTCTTGACGCGAACCGGGACCCACTTCGCTCGGAACGCTTTAGGTCACCGGCGCGGGATTGAACAGCGTGAGGTCGTTGTGGATGCCCCAGCGGTCCGACCAGGGTTTGGTTCGGCCGCTGGCGACATCGAGGATCAGGCGGAACAGGTCCCAGCCGGTCTCCTCGATGGTCTTCTCGCCGGTTGCGATCTTGCCGGCGTCGAAGTCGATCAGGTCTTTCCAGCGCCGCGCCAGCTCGCTGCGCGTCGCGACCTTGATCACCGGTGCTGCAGCAAGGCCATAGGGCGTGCCGCGGCCGGTGGTGAACACTTGCAACGTCATGCCTGAGGCGAGCTGCAGCGTGCCGCAGATGAAGTCGGAGGCGGGTGTCGCGGCGAACAGCATGCCCTTCTGCGTCGCCTTCTCGCCGGGCGAGAGCACGCCGGTGATGGCGCTCGAGCCGGACTTGACGATGGAGCCGAGCGACTTCTCGACGATGTTGGCAAGGCCCCCCTTCTTGTTGCCGGGCGTGGTGTTGGCGCTGCGGTCGGCGCCGCCGCGGGCGAGATAGGAATCGTACCAAGCCATCTCGCGCACCAGCGCGCGGCCGACGTCCTCGTTGATGGCGCGGCGAGTGAGCAGCTGGATCGCGTCGCGCACTTCAGTCACTTCCGAGAACATCACGGTCGCGCCGGCGCGCACCAGGAGGTCCGCGGCGAAGCCGACGGCGGGATTGGCGGTGACGCCGGAGAAGGCATCGCTGCCGCCGCATTGCAGCCCGATCACGAGGTCGGACGCCGGACAGGTCTCGCGCTTGCGCGTGTTGAGCACCTTCAGCCGCGCCTCGGCCTGGGTCATGATCGCCTCGACGATCGCACCAAAGCCGTCGAAAGCCTCATCCTGCATGCGGATGATCGCGTCACCCACGCCTTCCGGCACCAGGCGTTCGGGTGCGAGCTTCTCGCAGCCGAGGCCGACAACGAGGATCTCGCCGCCGAAATTCGGGTTGAGCGCGAGGTTCTGCAGAGTGCGGATCGGCACCACCGCGTCGGGCGCGGTGATGGCGACGCCGCAGCCATAGGCGTGCGTCAGCGGCACGACGTCATCCACGTTCGGATATTTCGGCAGCAGCTCGGCGCGGATGCGCTTGACCGCATATTCCATCGTGCCCTTGACGCATTGCACGGAGGAGGAGATGCCGAGGATGTTCTTGGTGCCGACCGAACCGTCCGGATTGCGGTAGCCCTCGAAGGTGAAGCCTTCGAGCGGCGGCAGCGGTGCGGGGACGGCGGTCGAGATCTCGAGCTTGTCGAGGGCAGGGGCCTCCGGCATGCGGATGCGCGCCTCGTCGACCCATTCGCCGGCCAGGATCGGCGACAGCGCGTAGCCGATGATCTCGCCATAGCGGACGATCGGTTCGCCTTCCGCGATGTCGACCAGCGCGGTCTTGTGTCCCTGCGGCACGAAGGCGCGCAACGTCAGGCCGCTGGCAAAGCGCGCGCCGGCGGGGAGCCCGAAATCATTGACCACGATCGCGACATTGTCGCGCTCGTTGAGCTTGATGTAGCGGGGCTGCTCTTTCGCTGCGACGTCCTGGTCCATCGAGGACTCCGAAGTGTAGGGTGGGTTAGCCCCGTGATAGCGCGGAGCGCAATCACTCGGCGTAACCCACCAATGTCTGTATCTGCGGAAAGCAGAAGAGGTGGGTTACGCTGCGCTAACCCACCCTACAATTTCAACGATATCTCAGCCCGGGAACGTATAAGCCGTCTTCACCGTGGTGTAGAACTCGCGCGCGTAGGAGCCCTGCTCGCGGGCGCCGTAGCTCGAGCCCTTCCGGCCACCGAACGGCACGTGATAATCGACACCGGCGGTCGGCAGATTGACCATCACCATGCCGGACTCGCTGTTGCGCTTGTAGTGCGATGCGTATTTCAGGCTGGTGGTGCAGATGCCGGAGGCGAGGCCGAACTCGGTATCGTTGGAGATGGCGAGCGCCTCTTCGTAATTCTTCGCACGAATGACGGCGGCGACCGGACCAAAAATCTCCTCACGCGCGATGCGCATGTTGTTGTTGGCTTCGGTGAACAGCGCCGGCTGGAGATAGTGGCCGGGATTCTCGCGCTTCAGCAGCTCGCCGCCGAAGGCGAGCTTGGCGCCTTCGTCCTGGCCGATCTTGATGTAGCGCAGGTCCTGGTCGAGCTGGTTCTGGTCGACCACGGGGCCGATATGCACGCCGGCCTTGAGCGCATCGTCCACCGACAGGCTGTTCAGGCGCTCGGCCATGGCGGCGACGAAGCGGTCGTGAATGCCCTCGGTGACGATAAGACGCGAGGAGGCGGTACAGCGCTGGCCGGTCGAGAAATAAGCGCCGTTGACGGCGACCTCGACGGCGGTCTTGAGGTCGGCGTCGTCGAGCACGACCAGCGGATTCTTGCCGCCCATCTCGAGCTGAAACTTCTTCATGGGGTTCGAGAGCACGCAGGCCTGCGCGATCTTGCGTCCCGTCTGCACCGAGCCGGTGAAGGAGATCGCGGCGACGTCCGGATGCTCGAGCAGGGTCTGGCCAACGACCGAGCCGGAGCCGACGACGAGGTTGAACACGCCCGCGGGAATGCCGGAGCGGGTGATGATCTCGGACAGCGCATGCGCCGAGCCGGGCACCAGCTCGGCCGGCTTGAACACCACGGTGTTGCCGTAGCAAAGCGCCGGCGCGATCTTCCAGGCAGGGATTGCGATCGGGAAATTCCAGGGCGTGATCATGCCGACGACGCCGACCGGCTCACGGGTGAGCTCGACGTCGAGGCCGGGACGCACCGAGGCGCCCTTCTCGCCGATCAGGCGCAGCGCTTCGCCGGCGAAGAACGCGAAGATCTGGCCGGCGCGGGCGACCTCGCCGATGCCTTCGGGGAGGGTCTTGCCTTCCTCGCGCGCGAGCAGGCGGCCGAGCTCTTCCTTACGGGCGAGGATTTCAGTCGAGATCTTGTTGAGCGCGTCGTAGCGCGCCTGCGGGGTCGACTGTGCCCAGGCGGGGAAGGCGGCCTTCGCGGCGGCGATCGCCTTCTCGGTCTGCGCCTTGTCGGCCTTGGCATATTCGCCGACGAGATCATTGGTGTTGGAGGGGTTGATGTTCCTGGTGACGCCGGAGCCGTCGACCCATTCGCCGCCGATGAAGTTCTTCAGGATCGCTGTCATCTTTTTCCTCCAGGGGAACGTTTCTAACGCACGAGGCAGGGACGCTTGTCGTCAAACGTCCAGCCGGGGATCAAGTCCTGCATGGCCATAGCGTCATCCCGCCCGCCGAGTCCATGCTTCTTATAAAGCTCGTGCGCGGCCTCGATGGCGGGGCGGTCGATCTCGATGCCGAGGCCCGGGCGGTCCGGAACGGCGATCTTGCCACCCTTGATCTTGAGCGGCTCCTTTGTCAGCGCCTGACCGTCCTGCCAGATCCAGTGGGTGTCGATCGCGGTGACCTTGCCGGGGGCGGCGGCGCCGACATGGGTGAACATGGCAAGCGAAATGTCGAAATGGTTGTTGGAGTGCGAGCCCCAGGTCAGGCCGTTGTCACGGCAGGTCTGCGCCACGCGCACCGAGCCTTGCATCGTCCAGAAATGGGGATCGGCCAGCGGGATGTCCACCGCCCCGAGCCGCAGCGCATGGGAGAGTTGCCGCCAATCGGTCGCGATCATGTTGGTGGCGGTCGGCAGGCCGGTGGCGCGGCGGAACTCGGCCATGATCTCGCGGCCGGAGAAGCCGGCCTCGGCGCCGCAGGGGTCCTCGGCATAGGCGAGGATGCCATGCATGCCCTTGCAGAGGCTGATCGCCTCATCCAGCGACCAGGCGCCGTTGGGGTCCAGCGTGACGCGCGCGCTGGGGAAGCGTTTTGCGATTGCGGTAACCGCCTCGATCTCCTGCTCGCCGCGGAGCACGCCGCCCTTGAGCTTGAAGTCGGCGAAGCCGTAATGGTCGTGGGTCGCCTCCGCGAGCCGCACCACGGCCTCGGGCGTCATCGCCTCCTGGTGGCGGAGATTGAACCATTCCGCCTTTCCGGTCTCGCCCGTGACGTAGTCGAGCTTCGACTTACGACGGTCGCCAACGAAGAAGAGATAGCCGAGCGTCTCGACGCTGGTGCGCTGCTGGCCTTCGCCAAGCAGTGCTGCGACGGGCAGTCCGAGATGCTGGCCGAGCAGGTCGAGCAGCGCGGATTCGATCGCGGTGACCGCATGGATCATCACGCGAAGATCAAAGGTCTGCTTGCCGCGTCCGCCGACGTCGCGGTCGGCGAAGGCGGTACGGATATCGGCGAGGATGTTGTTCATCGCGCCGACCGTCTTTCCGATCACGAGGTCGCGGGCGTCCTGGAGCGTCTGCCAGATCTTCTGCCCGCCCGGCACCTCGCCGACGCCGGTGTGGCCGGCATTGTCGGTGAGGATGACGATGTTGCGGGTGAAGAACGGCGCATGCGCGCCGCTCAGGTTGAGGAGCATGCCGTCGCGGCCCGCGACCGGGATCACCTGCATCGCCGTGATAACAGGTGCGCCGGAAATCTCAGTCTGGGCCATCGCAGGCTCCTCCGTGTCGTCTTATTATTCTGCAGCCTGTTGTGACGATCGTGCGGCGGGCAGCTTCTGCACCAGTGCGGTCAGCTCCGCCATCTCCTGCTCGGTGAGATCAGTCAGCGGCGGACGGACCGGGCCGGAATCGCGGCCAATCACCTTCATGCCGGCCTTGATGATCGAGACCGCGTAACCCTTCTTGCGGTTCCGGATCGCGATCAGCGGCAGGATGAAATCCTTCAGGCCGGCCTGGATAGTGGCGTGGTCGCGCTTGCGCACCGCGGCGTAGAAGTTGGTGGCGAATTCCGGCACGAAGTTGAACACGGCCGAGGAATAGGTCGTCACGCCCATGTCGAGATAGGGCAGCGCGAAGGTCTCGGCGGTCGGCAGGCCGCCGACATAGGTGAGGCGGTCGCCGAGCTTGGTGTAGACGCGGGTCATCAGCTCGATGTCGCCGATGCCGTCCTTGTAGCCGACGAGGTTCGGGCAGCGCTCAGCAAGGCGCGCGAGCGTGTCGGGCTGGAGGATGGCGTTGTCGCGGTTATAGACGATGACGCCGATCTTCACGGCGGCGCAGACCGCCTCGACATGGGCGGCAAGGCCTTCCTGCTCGGAATGGGTGAGGTAGGGCGGCAGCAGCAGGAGGCCGTCGGCGCCTGCCTTTTCCGCACCGATGGCGATCTCGCGGGCAATCGCGGTGCCGTAGCCGGTGCCGGCGAGCACGGGCACGCGGCCCTTGGTCTCGTCGACGGCGACCTTGACGACCTGCGGAACCTCTGATGGCGTCAGCGAGAAGAACTCGCCGGTGCCGCCCGCGGCGAACAGGCCTGCGACGTCATAACCGCACAGCCAGTCCATGTTGGCGCGATAGGTCGCCTCGTCGAAGGAATAGTCCACCCTAAACGGCGTGACGGGGAAGGACAGGAGGCCCGATCCGATCTTCTGGGCCATTTCCTGCGGGGTCATCTTGCTCATGGGCGCTCCCTTCTCGTGTTGCGGAGGACGCAAGCAGAGGCCGCACGTCCATGCGCCGTGGTTTAGGAGACCGTTCGATACGCGTCCAAGCCAAAGCCTATATCGACCGATGCGGATTGAGCATCAATCCTCCGCCAGCTCCGCGGAGGACAATTCGCCGGCGATCTTGACCAGGGCCGACAGCAACGGGTTCTCGTCCTCGCGCCGCCACACCATGAACAGCTCGACCGGAACGCGCGTGCGCAGCTTCAGCGGACGCAGGCGGACGTCGGAGATCTTCAGGCTCGCCGCTGCCGCCGGTACGATGGCGAGGCCGAGGCCGGCGCGCACCATCGCGAGGATCGAGTGGATCTGGCTGAGATGCTGGACGTAGCGCGGCAGCACGTCGGCGCGGGTGAACAGCGCCACCAGGAGGTCGTGAAAGTAGCGGCTCTCGTAGGGCGAGTACATCACGAAGGGCTGGTCGTCGAAATCCTTGATGGTGATGCCGTCGGCATTCGCCAGCGGATGCTTCTTCGGGATCGCCGCGAGCAGCGGCTCGGCGACGACGCGGCGGCTGGCAAGCTCGGGCCGCGCGATCGGCGGCCGCAGCAGGCCGGCATCGATCTGGCCCGAGGTCAGCGCCTCGAACTGGTCGCCCGATACCATCTCCTTCAGAGAGAAATCGACCTCCGGCAATTTGGCGCGGCAGGCGGCGATGAGCTCGGGCAGAAAGCCATAGGCCGCGGCCGCGGTGAAGCCGACCTTCAGCGAGCCGGTCTTGCCGAGCGCAATGCGGCGGGCCACCTGCGAGGCGCTTTCCGCAAGCTTGAGGATGCGCCGCGCCTCCGGCAGGAAGCTGCGCCCGGCCGGGGTGAGGCGTACCGAGCGGCTGGTGCGCTCCAAGAGCGGCGCGTCGATGATGTGCTCGAGCACCTGGATCTGCCGGGACAGCGGCGGCTGCGTCATGTTGAGCCGCACGGCGGCGCGGCCGAAATGCAATTCCTCCGCCACCGTGACGAAACAGCGGAGCTGGTTGAGGTCGAACATCGATACATGCCTTAGATGAATAAGGCGTTTCCCCGGCACTTCTAGCATCGATCACCCCCAAAACAAAGACGGCGGCCTTGTGGGCCGCCGTTGAGTTGCCTGGTCAGGCTCTCCCATGGGAGCCCTCAGGAGGAACAGGCTGATGCGAGACCGCCTGACGTCCGCTGCGGACGCCACTGCGCTCATCACGCGCCTCTCTTAAGCCTCGGCCGTTTGCCCGACACGAGTCCTAGAGGTGCGCGCGGCGAAGTGTCCAAGTTCAAGGCAGTATCGATCGATGCTGTTTTTGGATCGATGGAACGGCGAAGTGGGGGATGATCGGTGTTGGGAAACCCTATCAAACCAGCGCTGTCATTCCCCGCGAAGGCGGGGAATCCAGTACGCAGCGGCGTCTCGATTCAATCACTGCTGTCACGGAGTACTGGATCGCCCGGTCAAGCCGGGCGACGACGGTGGGTGTGTGGAGGCAGCGCGCGCTATTGCTGCGCGCTGGGCAGCAACTGCGGCAGCAGTCCGCGCGTCACGTTCGGCGGCACGGCGTCGAGACCGAGCACGGCGCTCGCCGCCGGCAGCGCCGCGTCGGCCATCGCGGCATGGCCCTCGGCGCTCGGATGCACCGCGCCGCCATAGACGGCGGAGAGCACGCCCCAGGCCGCATCGTGGATGTCGGTCGGCTGGCTCGCCGCCGGCAGGCCTTGCGGATAGGTCATCGCGGCGAAATAGCTGTCATTGGCGTCGCGGATCCAGCGCGCGCGGGGCAGGTAGGCGCGGTATTCCGAGGCGCCGCGGCCGCACAGCATCGGCTGGCTCGCCGCGCTGACGATGTCGGGATCGAAGCTCTGGCCGTTCGCGGCAAAGCAGCTGCGGTCGAATTCGGGATCGTTGCCGGAACGGGCGCAGAAGCCGTGCTCGGCGAACGCGGCCTGGTGCGCATCGACGAAGGTCATGCGGTCGGCTTCGGGATCGCGGCACAGCGCACCGCGGGTGCAGGTGGCGAGCCCCTTCAGCTGCGGCAGGAATTCGCTGTCGACGAAGGCGGAGACGCGGGAAAGGCGCTGCGGATCGGCATTGAAGGACGGGTGGATGTCGAAGCCGGCCCGGCCGCCGCGGCAGGGCGCGCCGCCGTCGGCGAGTGCAGGATTGGCATAGGAGACATAGACCACGTGCGAGAGGTCGCCGCCGACCAGCGGCTTCAACGCCTCGCGCAGCTTGACGAAAGCCTGCGGCAGCTCGCGTTGGAGCGCATCGCGGGAATCGTCGACGCTTGCCATCACGCCGGAGCGGCGGAACAGCGCGCGCTCGGTGGCGGTTTCGACGATGACGTCGGCGACCAGGCCGGAGAAATAGACGTCGTTGGCGCCGACCGAGAGCAGCACGAGATCGAGCGTGCGATCGGGCTGGCGCTTCTTCGCCGCGGTGACGGCTTCCCGCAGCTCGGCGACTTGCGCGTTCACGCTGGTGTTGCAGACGCCGGTCTTGCCGGGCGGGCATTCGCGGGCGCGCTGCGAGCCGAGCAGCCCGTCGACGATGCTGGCGCCAGTGCAGGCGAGCGGCAGGAAGGTCACGGCGATGTGGGTGTAGCGCACCGCGAGTGCCAGCGCGGTGCGCGCCTGATAGCTGTAGAGCGATCGATGGCACGGCGCATTGAACCAGAGCGCGCTGTAGCGCTGCCAGTTGGCGAGCGTATCCGGCGCCTCGCAGGCGCGGCCGCCCTTGAAGCCGTGGCGGCTCGGCCGATAGTACTGCTCGCCGGCGGTGCCGAGATAGGAGCGGAAGCAAAAACCTTCGTCCGACAGCGCCAGTGGCCGGTCCGGGTTGCCTTCGCCCGAGGCGATGCTGTCGCCTAGACCTGCGATGAAGATGTCGCGGACCTGGATCTCGGTCTGGACCCGCTGGGTCGGATCGGAGCCGGCCGAGACATCGACGGTCGCGACCGTCTGCTTGCCGTAGCGGACGCGCAAATTGACCGGCTCAGCACAGTCGAAGGTCGAGCTCTGCGGCCCGTCGCCGTCATCGAACGACCAGGCGCAGGTGGCGCCGACCGGCACCGCACCGGTCAGGCGCACTGTCACCGGATGGTCGATCGGCGTGATGTAGTTCTCTTTGACATTGTCGCGGGTGCAGGGCTGGTTGACCCGCCCCTGCAGATCGATGCACAGCCGGTTGACCATGTTGCGGGCCCAGCCGCGGCCCTCGCTCTGGAGCTCCAGCGACTGCTCGGCGGCCAGAATGCTGCGGTTACGCGCGTTCTCGACATGGAGCAGGAAATCACGCTCCTCGCGGAATAGCCGGAAGCGGTTACGCACCTCCCAGCTGATCTGCATGGTGCCGGCGTCCTGCGCGGCGGCACGCTCGGGCAAAGCGAGGAGGCTGGTAAGCAGCACGGCGCCTGCCGAAAGGGTGCGAAGGAATACGGAAATCATGGCCCGCGTCTTCAACGGCAAAGTTGAGGCGGAAATAAGAGAGGATTGCGCGCCGGCCCGCAACCTTTGTCCGATGATTCCGAGGTGCCTTCGGCGGCTCAGCGCTTGCCGGCCTGCCGCAGCAGCCGTTCGCGCTCCATCGGCGTCACCTCCTTCGGCAGGTTGGCCTGCGCGCAGGCTTCCGCCAGCCGCCGCCGCTCCTGCCACGGTGCGACCACATTCATCCAGAGCTCGCGCATGCCCATGATGGAGATGGCGAGGCCGAACGGGATCACGAAATAGAGAATGCGGAACACCAGCAGCGTGGCCAGAAGCTCCTCGCGGCCGAACTGGGGCAGCGCCACCAGCATGGCGGCATCGAACACGCCGATCGAGCCGGGGGCGTGGCTGGCAAAGCCGATCAGGGTCGCCAGGATGAACACGACCGCGAGCGACATGAAGTCGATCGGCGGGTTAGCCGGCATTAGGAGGTACATTGCGGTGGCGCAGAAGCCGAGATCGACGACGCCGATCAGGATCTGCACCAAGGTCAGCGGTGCCGAGGGCAGCACCACCTTCCAGCCTTTCTGGCCGAGCTCGCGGCGCTTCTCGCCCATGCAGAGCCAGACCAGATAGGCGCCGATCGATGCGAGGCCGCCGAGGGCGATCAACCGATTGAGCGAAGAGGGGAGCTGATCCATCGAGGAGGCCGCATCCGGATGGACGGCCATGCCGATCGAGAGCACGAAGATGTTACCGAGCCAGAAGGTCAGGCCCGACAGGAAGCAGATCTTCGCGACGTCGATCGCGTTCAATCCGTAGTCCGAATAGATCCGGAAACGGATCGCGCCGCCGGTGAAGACCGTGGCGCCGATGTTGTGGCCGATCGAATAGGACGTGAAGCTGGATAGCGCCGCGATGCGATAGGGCACGTGCTTCTTGCCGATCGTTCGCAGTGCAAAATAGTCGTAGAAGGTCAGCGTACAGAACGCGAAGACCACGCAGATCGCCGCCAGCCCAATGTTGCCGCGGGGAATCTCCGTCAACGCGGTCAGGATGACCCCGGTATCGATGCCCTTGAGGGTTCGCACCAGCGTGGTGATCGCAAAGGCGATGATGAAGATGCTCGCGGCAACTCCGAGCCGTCGCCAGCCGATCCATCTCTTGAAGCCGCGCTTCAGCGCGGGCAGCAGTCCGTGCATTCATCCTCCCGGCGGGGGGCAAGATCGACCGGGCCAGGCATTGGCCGGTCGGGTGCGATCACGGCCAAAAGGAAGGCATCGATCGCTAGGCATGATCCAGCTCATTTAAGGCAAAATCAGCGGCTTGTGCAGCCCTTGACAACAATAGGTTCTGCGTTCGGCGAGCAACTTTGTCATACGCGGTTCATATCGGCGGCCCGTTAAGCATTTGAGTCGCGAAACCCGGCTCCGTCCGCGCGCTCACCGTGCCGGCACGATCTCAAATCCCGGCGCCGTCCGCATTGTTCCAGCGCAGGCCGCATCGACGTTTTTGGAACGTCGATGTCGCGTGGTCGTTAGGCTCCATCAGCAATCGAACATGGCGGAATACGCGGCTTTTTCGTGCAAGCCGGCGCCTCCGTGTTCCCAAAACCCGAGAGGATCAGAACGATGGGACTGTTCACAAAAGACATCAAGACCATGAACGACCTGTTCGTACATCAGCTCCAGGACATCTATTACGCCGAGCAGCAGCTCACCAAGGCGCTGCCGAAGATGGCGACCAAGGCCACTGATCCGCAGCTGAAACAGGGCTTTTTGACGCACCTCGAGGAAACCAAGCAGCACGTTGCGCGGCTCGAGGAGGTCTTCAAGATGCACGGCGTCCCCGTGAAGGCGGTCGACTGCCCGGCAATCGACGGCATCATCGAGGAAGCCGACGAGACCGCCGGCGACGTCGCCGACAAGGCGGTGCTCGACGCGGCCCTGATCAATGCGGCGCAGGCCGCGGAGCATTACGAGATCGTCCGCTATGGCAGCCTGATCGCCTGGGCCAAGCAGCTCGGCCGCAAGGATTGTGCGGCGGTGCTCGCCAAGACGCTCGAGGAGGAGAAGGCGACCGACCAGAAGCTGACGACGCTCGCCGAGAGCAAGGTGAATCTGCGCGCGGCGAGCTGATGCGATTGCACTGGACCGACGCCGAGAACGCCGCGCCATCAGCGCGGCGTTCCTGATTTAGTGGGCCTATATTTGAGCCCGAAGCCGAGCGCGATCACGGCAAAGGCCGCGATCATGGCGGCGAAGACGATACTCGCAAGGCGTGGGCTTGCCAGCGTCAAGATCACCCCGATGCCGATCACAGGAAGCGCGTTGCCTAGAAAGCCGCAGATGAAATAGGCCGAGACCACTTCCGCGCGACGATCCTCCGGCGCGATCTGGTTCACCACCTGCAGGCTGCCACGATAACCCAGCCCCACCGCAACTGCGCATAGCGTAGTTGCCGCGATCATCAGGGCCATCGATGCCTGAAATTGTGCAGCGACGATCAGTGCCACGCTCGGGAGCATGAGGCCGAGGGAGCACAGCATGGCCGTGCTGCTCGACAGCGAGCGTCAGCGCAATAACGATGGCCACCACTGCGGAGAACTCGAGGAAGACAGCCCCGGCCACGGCGTGATGATGGCAACGACCGTTGCAGTGAGCGCTGTCCGGCGGCGGCCAATCTGGTCCGAGATGCGCCCGAACACCAGCAGCGCAGCCAGATTGCCGATCACATAGGTAGATCAGCGTCAGGGTGATTTGCGAGAAGCCGAACTGTCGCTCGTAGAGCACATAAAGCGGCGTCACCAGGGTGCTGCCCGCGAACAGCACGCCGATCAGGCCGGCGACGATTGCAAGCGTAGCCAGCTTGCCGAATTCGGACCCACTGTGTGATCAATGGAGTAGTGCTTCGTTGCCATGCCTAACCTCTGGATGTAGTCCCGGCGGCCAACTCGAAGCAATCACCCCCGTTCCCTGTGTCCCCGGCGCGGCTGGCATGCGCGCGCGGGAAGGTTGATTGTATTGGCACCCGCTCATCCGCCAATTGAAAAACGGGGAGCGAACGCGTGCTGACCGGCAACGATCGGTTGATTTTGGAAGCTCCTGTTCACCATCCGGCACGCCAATCATCCTTCGTTACCTAATATCCACCACTTCCCGGCTTTGGTGATGGCAGGCTTGGGGAATGCTTATGTATCAGGTGCTCTACTGTCTGACCGACGAACATGACTGGCGGCTGGTCGCGCTTGCCGGCGCGGTGTGTCTGCTCGCCAGTGCGGCGGCGATCAGCCTGTTTCACAGGGCGCGCGCGACGCAGGGATCGGGGCGCCTGGTGTGGCTAACGCTCGACGCAGTCGTCGCCGGCTGCGGCATCTGGGCGACGCATTTCATCGCAATGCTGGCGTACGGACCGGGCGTCGGCGGCGCCTACAATGTCCCGGTGACGCTGGTGTCGCTGATCTTCGCCATCGCCGTCACCTTTGTCGGCTTGAGTGTTGCGGTCTCGACCATCCGGCCCAGCCTCGTCGCCCTCGGGGGGGCAGTTGTCGGAGGCGGCGTGGCGGCGATGCACTATACGGGCATGATGGCGCTCGAAATCCCTGCGCGCGTTAGCTGGTCAACGGGGACCGTGGCCGTGTCGATCTTGCTCGGGCTGATCTTCGGCGCGCTCGCGCTCCATGTTGCTGACCGGCGTGACAGCCTGTCCGGCGCGCTCGGTGCCACGGTGCTGCTGACCGTGGCCATCGTCTCGCATCATTTCACGGCGATGGGGGCGGTGCAGCTGACGCCGGATCCGACACTGGTGATCAGCGGGCTATCAATCCCGCCGACGTCGCTGTCGGTTTTGACCGCGAGCGCCGCGGCTGCGATCATCATGATCGCATTGCTCGCCGCGCTCCTCGACCGCCGCGCCAAGGGCGAATTGGGCCGCCAGCAGATGGTGCTGGATACGGCGCTCGAAAACATGTCGCAGGGGCTCTGCATGTTCGACGCCGACGGCAAGATCATGCTGTTCAACGAACGTTATGCATCGTTGCTCCGCCGCACCGGGATCGCCCTGACCGGCCGCCTGCTGGCCGACGTGCTGAGGGAAGAGCAGGCCAGCGGCGAGTGGCAGGGCAATGCCGATGAATTCTTCGCCCGCCTCGTCGCCGATGCGCGGGACGGCCGCACCACGACTGAAATCCTCAATCGCTCCGGCCGCTCTATCCGGGTGGTCAACCAGCCGATGCAGGGCGGCGGTTGGGTCGCAACCTTCGAGGACATCACCGAATGGCTGGAGGCGCAGGCGAAGATCTCCCATATGGCGCGCCATGACGCGCTGACCGGCCTGCCTAACCGCGTGCTGTTCCACGAACAGCTCGAGCATGGGCTGCGCCGGACCAGCTCGGGCGACCAGCTTGCGGTGCTCTGTCTCGATCTCGACCACTTCAAGGACATCAATGACTCGCTCGGCCATCCCATCGGCGATGCCTTGTTGAAGGAGGTTGGGCGCAGGCTGGAGGCGAGCGTCGGCGAGAACGACACCGTGGCCCGGCTTGGCGGCGATGAGTTCGCCGTGGTCCTGATCGGGCGCTCCGAGGAGGCGGTGGCTAGATCCCTGGCCAGCCGTCTCGTCGAGGTGATCTCGGCGCCTTACCAGATCGACCAGCATCAGATCGTGATCGGCGTCTCGATCGGCATCTCGCTGTCGCCGCAGGACGGCAGCAGTCCAGACGAGCTGTTGAAGAACGCCGACCTCGCATTGTACCGCGCCAAGGCGGACGGTCGGGGCACCTACCGCTTCTTCGAGACCGGTATGGATGCGCGCGCGCAGGCGCGGCGGCTACTGGAAATGGATCTCCGCGCGGCGCTCCAACGGAACGAATTCGAGGTGCATTATCAGCCGATCCGCGACGTCCTCAGCGAGCGCGTCGTGGCCTTCGAGGCGCTGCTGCGCTGGAGACATCCGCAGCGCGGGCTGATCGCACCTATCAAATTCATTCCGCTGGCCGAAGAGACGGGCCTCATCATCCAGCTCGGCGAGTTCGTGCTGCACCGGGCCTGTGCCGACGCGGCGACCTGGCCCGACGGTATCGACGTTGCCGTCAATTTGTCGCCGGTGCAGTTCAAGAGCCCAAACCTGATCGCAGGGGTGACCGAGGCGTTGGCCGCCTCGGGACTCGGTGCGCGCCGCCTCGAGCTCGAGATCACCGAATCCGTCCTGCTCCAGAACAGCGAGGCGACGCTGACGACCTTGCACGAGCTGCGCGCCATGGGCGTGCGGATCTCGCTCGACGATTTCGGCACCGGCTATTCGTCGCTGAGCTATCTGCGCAGCTTCCCGTTCGACAAGATCAAGATCGACCGCTCCTTCGTGTCAGAGCTGGCGACGCGCGAGGATTCCATGGCGATCATTCGCGCCGTGACCGGCCTCGGCCGCAGCCTCGGCATCGTCACCACGGCGGAGGGCGTCGAGAACGACGCGCAGCTCGAGCTGCTCCGGCGCGAGGGCTGCACCCAGGCGCAGGGTTATCTGTTCAGCAAGCCGCGGCCCGCCTCGGATGTCGCGATTATGCTGGAACGGCCGCGGCTGCGCGCGTCGGCTTGAGAGGTCAGCTTCGGCGCAGCGCGAAATGCGCGCCGCAGAACGCCATCACGGCGCCGAGACACAGGGCGGCAAGCCCGGCGAGCACGCCCGAGACGGTCGGGATCGGGCTCGGCGCCGACGCCGCCTGACCCGCTCCCGCAAGCAGCAGCACGCCGACCGCGATCAGGAATTGCCGCATCCGCTGCGGGATCTGTCCGGAAACGGCGCTCTGCATCAGGCTCGCCGTGAAATAGCCGCCGGAGAAGCCGACGGTGGCGATCAGCCACCAGGCGATGGCGGCGCCCGCCGGAATGAACTCATGCGTGTCGGAGCGCCAGAGGCGGCCGAGATCGAGACCGTAGCGCGCGCCCAGCATGTGCACCGCGAGCGCCAGCAACACACCGGAGATCATCGCGGCGCCGAGAATCAGGTGGCGCGGAAAAAAGGTCGTCTCAGCCATGTCTCGCTTGTAGGATGGCCGGGGGCGATCGCGCAAGCCGATCGCCCAAGCGATCGCCCATGGGTTCGTTGACGAGATGCCGGGAGCGGAAGCGGGTTCGACCACGAGCTATGCCTACAAGGCCTCGCTGATCGGCTCGGCGCATCGCTTCGAGCTGACGGAGCAGGGGCTGTCCTGGCACATCGCCGGCCGCTCCGGCCTGTGGCGCTATGACGAGATTTCGGCGATCCGGCTGTCGTTCCGCCCGGTGTCGATGCAGCAGCACCGCTTCCGCGCCGATATCAGCCGCACCGGCGGCGGCCGCATCGCGATCCTGTCGACGAGCTGGCAGACCGCGGCGCTGATGGCGCCGCAGGACAACGGTTTTCGCGATTTCCTTATCGAGCTGCATGCGCGGATGGCCAAAGCCGGCAGCCGCGCCGAATTGACCGCGGGCCTCGGCCGCAAGACCTATGCGGCGGTGCTGGCGTTCCTGGCCGTGCTCGCCGTGGCAATGGCGGGGCTGTTGATCCGCGCGCTTCTGACCGGCGAGCTCGCCGGCGTGCTGTTCATCCTCGGCTTCGCCGCGCTGTTCGCCTGGCAGGTCGGCGGCTTCGTGCGGCGCAACCGGCCGCAGAGCTACAGTTTCGATCGCGTGCCGAAGGCCCTGCTGCCCTAAAGCGTTTGCGAGCGAAGTGAGGTCCCGTTCGCGTGAAGAAAACGCGTCAAATGAGAGCCCTACTCCGTCGAATCGAAATCGTCCTCCTTGGTGCCGAGCAGCGAGACGATGGTGCGCAGGCCGGAATCGAGCTGCTCGGGCGAGGGCGGGGCCAGCGCGAGCCGCACCGCGTTCGGCGCATGACCGTGCGCGATCGCAAAGGTCGAGGACGGCGTCAGCGCGATGCCGCGCCTTGCTGCTGCGGCGACGAAGGTCTGCGAGCGCCAGTGCGGTGGCAGCGTCAGCCAGAGATGATAGGAGCGCGGATCGGCGGCGAGCTGGTAGCTGGAGAGCAGCCGTGCGGCGGTCTGCTGTCGGCGCGCGGCATCGATGCGTTTCAGCCGGGTCAACTCGGCGACGGTGCCGTCGGCCATCAGCCGCTGCCCGGCCGCGAGCGCATGGCCGGAGGCGATCCAGCCGCCGGTGCGCACCGCGCTCATCACACTCTCGCGCAGATGCGGCGGCGCGACGAGGATGCCGAGCGCGAGCCCCGGCGCGACTTTCTTGGACAGGCTGTCGATCACGATGCAGCGGTCGGGCCCGAGCGCGGCCAGCGGCGTGTCGTCGGCGAGGAAGCCGTAGACGATGTCCTCGATGATGGTGAGATCGAGCTTCTCGGCGACGCGCATGATGTCGGCGCGCCGCGTCGCGTTCATGGTGACGCCGAGCGGGTTCTGGATGATGGGCTGCAGATACAGCGCCGACAGATGCGCCTCGCGATGGGCCTTCTGGATGGCGTCGGGCCGCGCGCCGAACTCGTCCATGGGGATCGGGACCAGCGTCACACCGAGCCGCGCGGCGATGCTCTTGACGTAAGGGTAGGTCAGCGCCTCGACGCCGCAGCGGCCGCCGGTGGGTACCAGCGCGGCAAGTGCGGCCGCCAGCGATTGCTTGCCGTTGGCGGTGAAGAAGATCTGCTCGGGCTGCGGCGCAAAATCCTTGCGTGCGAGATAGGCAGCGGCGGCAACGCGCGCACTCTTTGTGCCGGTGCTGGTTGAAACGCGCAGCGCGGATTCGAGCGCGTCGATGCGCTCGAGCCCCGCGAGGCTTTTGGCGATCATCGCCCATTGCTGCGGCAATAGCGGGTAATTGACCTCGAGATTGATGCGCGCGTCGGCCGGCTCGCGCATGGTCTCGACTTCACGCCTGACGTCACCCGAAATGAACGTGCCGCGCCCGACCTCGCCGACCACGAGGCCGCGGCGGAGCAATTCGGTATAAACCCGGCTCGCGGTCGAGACCGCGATGCCGCGGTCATAGGCAAAATTGCGCTGCGGCGGCAGCCGGTCGCCGGGCCTTAACCTGCCGTTAGTGATATCGGCCGCAATGGCATCGGCGAGCTTCACGTACTCGAACTTGGACATATTGCACCGAGAGCAATGTTTTGCTTGCTCCGAGGAGTGTACTGGAGCATTTAAGTTCCATCAAGTTCCGCGATTGAGCCGAGGAGGGCGATAGCAATCCGGCGGCAAATGAGGTGCAGGCGCCCACCAGCGTCCGCGCCAACGGCACTGCTTCGCCGCGCGGACGATAGGCCGGAGAAGAAGAATGACCACGATCTCGCAAACTGCCGGGCGGACTTTGCGCCCATCCTCATCGGGCGGATTTTTCAGTGCCCTCGCCCAGCGCCTCACCGCGCTGTTCGACCGCCTGGAGCGCCGCTCCGCCGTCAAGACCCTGAACGAGCTCGACGACCGCGCCCTGCGCGACATCGGCATCACGCGCAGCCAGATCGAGGATGCCGTGTACGGGCAGTTCAAGACCGAGCTGTCGCGGTATCTGTGATACTCGCGTGTCCCGGACGCGCTGCAGCGGGAAACGCTGCTGCGCAGAGCCGGGACCCAGCGGATCGCACTCGCTGACGCATGGGCCCCGGCTCTGCAGCGCATCACTTCGTGCTGCGCAGCGTCCGGGGCACGGAAGCGCGAGTGTGGCACGCAGCTGCCTCTACGTCATTGCGAGCGCAGCGAAGCAATCCAGGCTGTCGCCGCGGAAAGACTCTGGATTGCTTCGCTGCGCTCGCAATGACGGAGTCTGCCGCCCCTCAATGCCTGACCACCAGCACCGAGCACTTGGCGTAGCGCACGACGTGGCCGGCGTTGGAGCCGAGGAAATAGGTGCGCATCGCCGGGCGATGCGAGGTCATCACGATCAAATCGGCCTTCACGTGCACGGCTTCCTCCAGGATCTCGTGATAGATGCCGCCCTGGCGCACCACGCTGGAGATGCGGGACGGCTCGATGCCGGATTCCCGCGCGACGATGGCAAGCGCCTCTTCCGAGGTCTGGCGCTGCTGCTCGTCGAAATCGGCCGGGACGTACTCGGCCAGCATCACCGGCGTCATCGGCAACACGTTGAGCAGGCGCACGGTGCCGCTCCAGGTCTGCGACAACGTCGCCGCGGTCGCGATCGCCGGCTTGGCGAGATCGGTGTCGGCGAGATCGATGGGCACGAGGATGGACTTGAACATCTGCGCCTCCCTGTGAACCAGGCTGAACCAACCGGTCGAGACGGCGCCCGCGCGTCTAGTCCGATCGAAGCAGCTTGGGGCTGACGAACAGCACCAGCTTGCCGCGGCGGTAGGCCACGTCATCCCAATCCTTGACGTCAAAGTCGAAGATCGCAAGCCCCGCTGTGGGCAGGTTGTCGCCGAGGGCCTTGGCGTCATCGGGATCGCCGCCGCCGATCAGCATGAGCGCGACCTCGTGCATGCCGGGATTGTGGCCGATCAGCAGCAGCCGCTTCGGATCGGCCGGGGCGGTTGCCGTGCGAATGGTGTCCAGGATCTGTGCGGGGTCGGCGCCATAGAGTTCCGGCAGGACCTCGACCTGCGGCGCCGGGACGCGGTCCTTCATCGCCTCCCAGGCGATGTCCCAGGTCTGACGGGCCCGCACGGCGTGGGAGACCAATACGGTATCGGGGAAGGGCGGATGGGCCGCGATCCAGTCTCCCATCCGCGCGGCATCCTTGTGACCGCGGTCGTCGAGCCGCCGGTCCTGGTCGCGGCCGCTCGGTGCGTCGGTCTCGGTCTTGGCGTGACGCAGCAGCATCAAACGGCGCATGGCATTCTCGAATCGTTCCACGTCCACGATAATCTACAGGCACCGGTTGAGGACAAGGTGACAGGCGCCCGGTTGGTATCTTAAGAAACGCTATGAGCGAGACTTTCACAAGCGTGTCCCAGGAAGAAGCCGGCTTTCGCGACCGCGTGCGGCTGTCGTTCGATCTCGATGCCGACATTTGTGTGATCGGGGCGGGCCTGGCTGGGCTTACCGTGGCGCTGGAGGCGGCCCGGCTCGGGGCCAGCGTCGCGGTGCTCGAGGGTCGGCATATCGGCTGGAACGCCTCCGGCAACCAGCTCGGCACCGTGATGCCGGGCTTTGCGCTGCCGCTCACGGACCTCATCGAGCGCATCGGCTTGGAGGACGCCCGCGAATTGTGGACCCTGTCGAAGCAGGGCGCCGCGTTCGTCCGGGCCAACGCCAGCGAAGAGAGCATGCCGGGGATCGGCCTCAGCGACGGCGTGCTGGAGGTCTCCAATGTCGATGCAGGCGACCGGCTGATCAGCCGGCTGCAGATGCTGAACGAGGATTTCGATACCGAGGTCGAAGGCTGGCAGGTCGATCGCGTGCGCGAGGCGCTCAAGACCGATCATTACTTCCACGGCGTGTATTATCCGAAAGCGTTCCAGGTCGACGGCCGGAAATATGTGCACGGCCTTGCGGCGCTGGCACGGCGGGCAGGCGCCCGCATCTTCGAGGACACGCCGGTCGTCAGCATCGATCATTCCGGCATCCGCAAGCGCATCGTCACGCCCTCGGCGCGGCTGCGGGCGAGCCACATCGTGCTCGCCGGCAACATTCATCTCGGCGCCCCCTCCAAGCGCCTGTCGGAGACGCTGCTTCCGGTCTGGCGCTATGCCGGCGTGACCGCGCCGCTCGGCGAGCGTGTGCACGAAATCATCGCCTTCAAGGGATCGGTGATGGATTCCGACGGCGTCGACCATTTCCGGGTCGTCGACGGCGACCGGCTGATGTGGGAGAGCCCGGAGACCACCTGGGCCGCGCGTCCGCAGCGCTTCGCCGGCGCCATCAAGCGGCGGATCCGGACGATCTTTCCCGAGCTCGACAATGTCGAGATCACCGACATCTTCGGCGGCGCCACCGGCCAGACCGTGCACGGCATGCCGCAGATCGGCCAGCTGCGCAAAGGCTTGTGGGTGGCGAGCGGCTTCGGCCGCCAGGGCATGAACACCTCCGCCATGGCCGGACAGATGATCGCGCGCAGCATTTTGTGGGGCGATGAGCGCTGGAAGCTGTTCTCGCCGTTCGAGCTGGTCTGGGCGGGCGGCGCCACTGGGCGCGTCGCCGGCCAGCTGGTCGGGATCTGGGGCAGGGCGAGCTCCGCCGCCGCAGGTGCGCTCGCCCGCTATCGCGAGCGCGCCAGGGTCAAGGACAGGCAACGCGAGGCCCGCCTTGCCGAAGCCAACCGCGCCGCCGGCACCGGTCCGCGCCGAGCGCCGCCCGGCGTGCGACCCCGGCCGGCGCCACCGCCGAAAGCCGCGGTCGGCGCTGCGGAACCGGTCGTGCACGAGGACCGCGTCTCGCAATAAGTTGAGCGAAATTCCGCTGCGACGTGTAACTTCGGCCGGCAGAAGCCCGTATCTCAGGGCGTGGACTTCCCGCGCACGGAGAATGACATGCTTGACCGCCGCATCCTGCTCACGACTGTCGCCGGCCTGTTTGGCCTTTCGGCCTTGCGCTGGCTGAGAGGAACACCTGCCGAGGCCGGCGAGAAGGCCGCGCAGAAGTTCGAGATCACCAAGACGGAGGCCGAATGGCGCGCCCAGCTCACGCCGCAGCAATATGAGATCCTGCGCAACCACGGCACCGAGCGGCCCGGCTCCAGCCCGCTGCTCAAGGAGAAGCGCAAGGGCATTTTCGCCTGCGCCGGCTGCGACCTGCCGCTGTTTACGTCGGAGACCAAGTTCGAGAGCGGCACCGGCTGGCCGAGCTTCTATGCGCCGATCGAAGGCAATGTCGGCAAGACCGAGGACCGCAGCTACGGCATGGTCCGCACCGAGGTGCATTGCCGGCGCTGCGGCGGCCATCTCGGCCATGTCTTCGACGACGGCCCGAAGCCAACCGGATTGCGCTATTGCATCGACGGTTTCGGCTTGGTCTTCCATCCCGCGGCGGCGTCGGCGACGTAGATTTCGCGGGAGTCATTCCGGTCCTGCGGACCGCTCCGGAACGACAGGATGCCCCGGCAATTGTTGCCGGCCCCGGCAAATGTGCCCCGGTCGTCAGACCGGGGCTTTTTAATTAAGTCATTGATTTGCTGAGGATACCCGCATTGGCATAGGCCTTGCGACGTCTCTTTCCGATTGCGGCCATGGTCGACCGGCCGCCGAGATCGGATTTGGAGACAAGTTATGGGTATCTTCGATGCAATGAACACCTCGGTGGGTGGCCTGCAGGCGCAGTCCTTCGCGCTGCAGAACATTTCCGGCAACATCGCGAACTCATCCACCACCGGTTACAAGGGCATCGGCACCAGCTTCGTCGACCTCATTCCGGACTCCTCAGTCCCGAGCAAGCAGGTGGCAGGCGGCGTGCAGGCCAACGCCAAGGCTACCATCACGACGCAGGGCACGATCTCGTCCTCCAGCGTCGCCACCAACATGGCGATCACCGGCGACGGCTTCTTCTCGATCCAGAAGGCGAGCGGCGTCGTCGACAACGTGCCTGTCTTCACCGGGGTGACCTACTACACGCGGCGCGGCGACTTCCAGCTCAATGCCAACGGCAACCTGGTCAACGGCGCCGGCTATTATTTGATGGGCGTCACCGTCGACCCGAAGACCGGCAACCCGACCGGCAGCGTGGCAAACGTCCTGCAATTCCAGAACAACTTCATTCCGGCGCAGGCGACCACCTCGATCCAGTACGCGGCGAACCTGCCGACCCAGCCGAACACGGTGGCAAAAACCACGGCATCGACCGGCACCTTGCTCGCCGCCGGCGGCCTGAACCCGTCCGATTTCGCCGCCAACCCGCTGCCGGTCGGCACGCCGCCGGCGCCCTATGCCAACGCGACGGTCTCGGGCGCGGCCGCAACCGGCAACATCCGCTCGGCCTATTCTTCGACGACGGCCACGGGCACAGTTGCGCTCCAGAACAATTCCTCGGCAGTCGCCTCGACCACCACCTCGCTCGACAATGCCGCCGGCACGCATCTCGCCTCCAGCATTCTGACCGCGTTGAGCGGCCAGACGCTGACCATCAACGGCAACACCATCACGTTCAACGGCGGCACCACGGTCTCGACCGTCGGCAGCAACACCACGATCGGTCTCGGTGCGGGCACCACGGCGACAGTGGCCGACATTCTGAATGCGATCCAGACCGCCGGCGGCGCCGGCGTCACGGCCTCGCTCTCGGTCAGCGGCAATATCCAGATCGCGACCGGCACCGGCACGGACGTTGCGATCGGCAGCGGCACGGCCGCCACCGCGCTCGGCATCAGCAGCGTGACACGCGGCGGCAACGTGCTGTCGTCGCCGGCGATCTCCGGCGCGACCGTGTTGAGCGGCAGCGCGACGGCCGGCGGCGCCCAGGTGCTCACATCCGGCTTCTCCGCCGGCGACACCATCACCGTCAATGGTCAGACCCTGACCTTCATGAACTCCGGCGCCTCGGGCCCGAACCAGATCAACGTCACCGACAACGTCACGACCCTGCTCGGCAAGATCGATGCGCTCTCCGGCGCCTCGGGATCGTCGGTCAGCAGCGGCGGCGTGATCACGCTGAACACCGGCACGGTCTCCAACCTGACGGTCTCCAGCTCCAACAGCGCGGCCTTCTCCGCGCTCGGCTTCACCTCGACCATCACCAGGAATCGCGAGGGTGGCGGCACGGCCGGCACCGGCGGCGTGATCGGCAACGACATCGCCACCTTCACCAAGGAATCGATCAGCGGCGGCGCGGTGACCGCCTACAATGCCGCCGGTACGCCGGTGAACCTGCAATTGCGCTGGGCCAAGACCGACAGCGCCTCGCTGGGCGCAGGTCATTCCGACAGCTGGAACCTGTTCTACCAGACCGACCCGAACGCGACCGGCACGACGGTCGGATGGGTCAATACCGGCCAGACCTTCACCTTTGCCGCCGACGGCTCGCTGACCTCGCCGAGCGGCTCGGGCATCACCATCAACAACGTCACCGTTAGCGGCCAGTCGCTCGGCTCGGTCGCCTTCAACATCTCCTCGGGCGGCCTGACGCAATATGCCAGCACCAGCGGCGCGGTGACGATCAACACCATCACCCAGAACGGCTACGCCGCCGGTCAGCTCCGCTCGGTCGCCGTCAACAACAACGGCGTGGTGGTCGGCACCTTCTCCAACGGCCAGAACCTCAACCTCGCGCAGGTGCAGCTGTCGCACTTCAACGGCACCAATTATCTGAAGGCGATGGACGGCGGCGCCTATGCCGCGACCGAACAATCGGGTGACGCCATCGACGGCGCTTCGGGCACCATCAGCGGCTCGTCGCTGGAGGGATCCAACACCGACATCGCCGACGAATTCACCAAGCTGATCGTGACCCAGCAGGCCTATTCGGCCAACACCAAGGTGATCACGACGGCAAACTCGATGGTGCAGGATCTCCTCAACGTGTTGCGCTGATCGGCGCGTGACGTAACAAAGGCGGGCCAGTGATATGGGTTTGAGTTCAGCCCTCGCCAGTGCGATGAGCGGTCTGCGTGCCAACCAGGCCGCGCTCTCGATCGTCTCCTCGAACGTCGCCAATGCGCAGACGCCGGGTTACGTCGTCCAGACGCCGAACCAGATCGAGGTCACCACCGGCGAGTTCGGCGCGACGGCGATGACGACCGGCGTCAGCCGCCTGCTCGACACCTATGTGCAGAACCAGCTACGGACCGAGACCGGCGGCGGCGGCTACGCCGACCAGATGGCCAACATCCTGAAGCAGCTTCAGAATGTCTACGGCACGCCCGGCAATTCCGGCACGCTCGAAAGCGCGCTGAACAAGTTCGCGACGGCGCTGCAGGCGCTGTCGACCAGCTCGGGTGCGTCGTCGGCGCAGACCGTCGCGCTCGGGGCGGCCCAGGCGCTCGCGACGCAGCTCAACGTCACCACCAAGGGCATCCAGTCGCTGCGCTCCAACGTCGAACAGGATCTCGGCAATTCGGCGCAGGCCGCCAATGCGGCCATGAAGCAGATCGCCGACATCAACACCAGGCTCCAGGGCCTGTCGGCCAACGATCCCTCGGCCGCAACGCTGATGGACCAGCGCGACCAAGCCATCAACACGCTGTCGAAATATGTCGACGTCCGCGTCACCACCGACAATTCGAACCAGGCCAACATCTACACCACGACCGGCATTCAGCTGGTCGGCGCCGGGCTCGCCTCCGAATTCTCCTTTGCCTCCGCCGGCGCGCTGTCGGCAACGTCCCTCTACAACATGGACCCTGCCAAGTCCGGCGTCGGCGCGTTCAACATCAAGCTGCCGAACGGCTCGCAAGTCGACGTCGTCGCCAACAACGTGGTGTCGTCCGGCCAGATCGCGGCCGATCTGAAGCTGCGCGACGACATTTTGGTGCAGGCGCAGAACCAGATCGACCAGCTCGCCGCCACGATGGCGAGCGCGCTGTCCGATAAGACAACGGCGGGCAGCACGGTCACCGGCCCGCCGGCCGGCTTCGATCTCGAGCTCGCCGGTGCGCTGCCGGGCAACACGGTCAACATCACCTATACGGACACGGCGACCAACACGCAGCGCCAGATCACGCTCGTCAACGTGACCGACCCAGCCGCGCTGCCGCTCCAGAACGCGACCAACGCCAACCCGATGCGGATTGGCGTCGACTTCGCCGGCGGCATGGGCGCGATCGCCTCTGCGCTGAACACCGCGCTGTCGGGCACGCATCTGTCGTTCTCCGCCGCCCCGTCGCCCGCGACCGCCACGACACTGAGGGTGACCGACGACAACACCGGGCTTGCCAAGGTCGGTTCGGCCTCGACCACCAAGACGATCTCGTCGCTGACCTCGGGCAATCCGCAGCTGCCGCTGTTCACCGACGGCGGGCAGGCGCTCTACACCGGCGCAATCACGGCGTCGGGCTCGCAGATGACCGGTCTTGCCGGGCGCATCGCCGTGAACACGCAGCTCGTGACCGATCCCACCCGGATGTCGGTCTACAATACCTCGCCGGTGACGCCCGCAGGCGACACCACGCGTTCGGACTATCTCTACTCGCAGCTCACCAGTGCAGTGTTTTCCTATTCGCCGCAGAGCGGCCTCGGCTCGGCGAGTCAGCCCTTCACCGGCAGCGTCTCGAACTTCCTCCAGCAGTTCCTGAGCGTGCAGGCCAACGCCGCGACCCAGGCGACCCAGCTCCAGCAAGGCCAGAGCGTCGTGGTCTCGACGCTCCAGGCCAAGTTCGACTCGACCTCCAAGGTCAACCTGGACTCGGAGATGTCGAACCTGATCCAGCTTCAGAATGCCTATGCCGCCAACGCCCATGTCATGTCGGTGGTGCAGACCATGATGAACACGTTGATCCAGGCTCAACTGTAAACAGTAACAGGGCTCCGAAAGATGGCGATCAGCAGCATCAACTATTCTTCGTCGATCCTGGGCGCGCAGATCCGCAACATCAATCAGCAGCTCACCGACCTCTCGACGCAGCTCTCGACCGGCAAGCTGTCGCAGAACTATGCCGGCATGGGGACGAACGAGGGCTTTGCGATCGCCGGGCGCGCGCAGCTCTCCAACATCGCCGGCTATACCGACACGATCACCAACGTCAACGTCAGCATCAACCTCGCCAACACCGCGCTGCAATCGCTGACCAAGATCCGCAGCACGGTGCAGACCGGCTCGGCCTCTACCGCGCAGGACCTCAACGTCAACGGTCAGACGATTGCCCAGAACACCGCCGCCGCCCAGTTCGGCTCGATGGTCGGTGTCCTCAACACGCAGACCGGCAGCCGCTATCTGTTCTCCGGAACGGCCGTCAACACCCAGTCAGTCGCCGATGCCGGCGACATCATTAACGGCACCACGACGCAGGCCGGCTTCAAGACCGTCATGGCCGAGCGCCAGGCCGCGGACTTGGGGGCCAGCGGCATGGGCCGCCTGGTGCAGACGCAGCCGACGGCGAGCTCCGTGCAGGTGTCGGAGGACGTCGCCGGATCGCCGTTCGGCCTCAAGATCAAGGCGGTGTCCTCGACGCTGAACGGGGCGACCGTCACCGGCCCGAGCGGCTCGCCGGTGTCATTCTCGGTCGATCTCAACGGCGTCAATCCGAACAACGGCGACAAGCTCAGCATTCAGTTCACCCTGCCGGACGGCACGACCGAGCAGATCGACCTGACGGCCTCCTCGGCAACGCCGACGCCGCTCGGCAGCTTCGCGATCGATGCGAGCACGCCCGTCAACCCGAACAATACCGCTGCGAATCTCAACACGGCGCTGAACACCGCGATTCAGAAGCTCGCCAACACCTCGCTGGTGGCGGCATCGGCGATCGTTGCGGGCGACAACTTCTTCAACACCGCGAGCTCTGCGATCGGCACCCCTGTCAACAACCAGGCGGCGCCGCCGACCCCGGTCACCGGCGCGACGGCGCTGTCGGGCGCGAGCCCCTCGGACTCGATCTCGCCGGGCTTCGTCGCAGGCGATACCATCACCGTCAACGGGACCACGCTGACCTTCGTGGCCTCGGGCGCGACCGGCAACCAGCTCAACGTTACCGACAGCATCCAGAGTTTGCTGAGCAAGATCGACACGATCACGGGCACGTCGAAGCCCTCGACGGTCCACGGCGGCTCGATCACGATCAACACCGACGACGCGGCGAGCCTCAACATCACGACGTCGAACACCGGCGCGCTGAGCGCGCTCGGGTTCAGCTCGACGCCGGTGACCGCCGCGCAGCCGCCGCTGCGCGTCGGCTCCTCGCCTGCGAGCTCGGCGACCACGCTGGTGAACGGCTCGGCCAATACGGTGAAATGGTATTTGGGCAATGACGGGCCCGGCTCGGCGCGCTCGACCGCGATGGCGCGGGTCGACGATGCCGTGACGGTGCAGTACGGAGCCCAGGCGAATGAGGATGCGATCCGCCGGCAATTGCAGGCGATCGCGGTGTTCGGCACCTTCTCGACCTCGCCGACCGGGCAATATTCGGGCGGGCAGGTCTCGGCGCTGAGCCTGCGCACGACCCAGGCGCTGACCCAGCAGCCCGGACAGCAGCGCATCGAGGACATCCAGACCGACATCGCGATGGCCCAGAACACGATGAAGGACGCGAGCACGCGCCAGACCCAGGCCAAGGCGCAGCTCCAGACCATCATTGACCAGGCGGAATCGGCTTCGCCCGACCAGGTCGCGAGCGAGATCCTGGCGCTGCAGAACGCCCTGCAGGCGTCCTACCAGGTGACCTCGAACCTGGCGCAGCTCTCGCTCGTCAAGTTCCTGTAAGGAAGCGTTAAGACGCCGTTAACCATGCCTGTTTACCTCTTGGTGAGGATTGCAAGCGGGGGCGGAGCGGTCGATGTCGGACAATTTGCAGCTGGTGGTGGCGACGCCTTGCTTCGGCGGGCAGGTGTCGAGCATCTATGCGAGCTCGATCTTCGCGTTGCAGCGGGCCGTGCACGGCATGTCCAATCTCGAGCTCAAGGTTCTCCTGCGCGACGGCGACGCGCTGATCACCCGTGCGCGGGCCAACCTGGTCGCGATGTTCCTGGACGATCCGAAGGCGACGCATTTCCTGTTCATCGATGCCGATATCGGCTTCCGGCCGGAGCAGGTGTTCCGCCTGATCGAATGCGGCGCGGACGTTGTCGCCGGCTGCTATCCGATCAAGCGGGTCAACTGGGACAAGGCCGCGCGGGCGATCCAGTCGGGTCGGGCCGACGTGCCGGCCGCCTCGCTCGACTACGTGCTCGAGATCGAGGATCCCGACCGCATCGTGGTGGTCAACGGATTTACCCGCGTGCGCTATGCCGGCACCGGCTTCCTGATGATCCGGCGTCACGTGCTGGAGGCGATGTGCCGCCACCCCGACTACGCGAACCTCCAGTTCTTCCGCGAACATTCCCATGATGCGCTGGCGGCGAGCCGGAACCGGTTCGCGCTATTCGAATGTATGATCGATCCGGCGACCGGCACCTATCTGTCCGAGGACTTCGCCTTCTGCAAGCGCTGGACCGACATCGGCGGCGAGATCTGGGCCGACATCCAGAGCCCGCTCGACCACGTCGGGCCATCGGTGTTCCACGGCGACATCGCCTCGCAATTCGCAGCCGTGCCTGCGGCGGCGGCCGATGCCGCGGCGTGAGCCTTTCGGGATGAGCGGCGGCCCATCCCCTCGGCGCGAGATGCAACGCGCCGCCGACGGCGGCTCGCGTTATCGCCTGCGCGACCTCTTCACGCCGCTCGACACGCTGCTCGTTTCCGGCGGAGATCCGCGCCTGGCGCTCGATCCCACCGGCCGCGCCAACGCCTATGGCTGCCCGGCTTCGCCGGAGCCGGAGGTGTGGAATTTCGCCTCCTCGACCGCGTCGACGATCTCGCAGGCGGCCTATGACCGCGCCGCGTTGGCGCGTGAAGAGCTGATGCACAAGTGCCTGCTCGACGAGGTCGAGCTCGCTTTCGATGCACGCTGCGAAGATATGCGCGACGAGCTGCGCGGTCATCTCCAGCTCTCGCCGCGCGTCGACGTGGTGTTCTCGCCGTCCGGCACGGACTCCCAGCTCCATGCCCTGTTCCTGGCGCGCGCGATGCTCGGCGCGCGGCCGGTGACGATCGTGGTCGGCGCCGACCAGACCGGCAGCGGCACGGTCCATACCGCGCGTGGACATCATTTCAGCGCCCTGACGGCGAGCGGCTTCGCGGTTCGCAAGGACGGTCCGGTCGCGGGGCTGGCCGGCGCCAGCATCTCGCTGCCGCTGCGCGCGGCGGGGGCCGGGATCGCGATGCGCATGGACGCCGATGAAGCGGTGCTGCATGCGGTCGAGGCCACGATCGCGCAAGGCGCGCCGGTGCTGCTCCAGATCATGGATTCCTCAAAGCTCGGATGGCGTGCGCCGAGCGCGGCCTGCCTCGACGAGATCGCGCGGCGCTGGCCGCGCAAGGTCCAGATCGTCGTCGATGCCTGCCAGGCCCGACTCGGCCGCCGACGGCTGCGCTCCTATCTCGGCCGCGGCTATATGGTGCTGATCACCGGCTCAAAATTCTTCGGCGGACCTGCCTTCAGCGGTGCGCTGCTGGTGCCGAAGGGCCTGTCGCGGTCGCTCGATCGCGTCGAGGGGATCGCAGCTGGAATCCGTGATTACGCCGGCCGCTGCGATTGGCCGATGGCCTGGACGGCGCTGCGTTCGCGCTTCGAGCGCCGTCCGAATTTCGGTCAATGGCTGCGCTGGGAGGCGGCGCTGGCCGAGATCGGCAGCTACTACGGCGTGCCCGGGGCCTTCCGCGCCGGGATGCTCGCCGAGGTCGCTGCCGGCATCGACAGCATGATCGCATTGTCGCCGTCGTTGCGCGCTGTTTCGGCCGCGACCCACGCGGCCGGCATCGACGATGAGGAATTCGCGCAACCCACCATCTTTCCGTTCACGCTGCTGCGCGACGGCAAGCCGGTTTCTGTTGCCGAGACCGCTTCTGTTCATCGCGCGTTGGCGCGTGACGTCAGCGAAGGGATCAACGGCAGCACGGAGGACCGTCAGGTCGCCGCGCAGCGCTGCCTGATCGGCCAGCCGGTGCGGCTGGAGCGGCAGGACGAGACGCCGCAGGCCGTGCTGCGCCTCTGCGTCGGCGCGCGGCTCGTGACTGAGGCCTGGTCGCCGGACAGGGCGGAGGCGCAGCGCAACGTGCAGCGCCTTCTCGACCAGATCGCCCACGTCCTGGTGAAGATCGAGCTGCTGCTCGCCGGTGGCGCAGCGGCGGCCGTGCCAGTAAAGTCCGCGTTCGAGGTGTGAGATGCAGCATCCGGTTTCCGCGTCGATCTGCCTGACCGCGGCGAACTATGCCGACCGCGTCGGCTTTGCGCAGCTGACGCGCCGGGCCTTCGAAGGCGTCGATCTGCATCCGTTGCGCGATCAGCTCGTCGCGCGCATCGCGGCGGGGACCGCGCTGGCGGGCGAGGGGCTGGACCTGTCGTTGATCACCCAGCTGCTGGGTGACAAGGATCGGGGGCTTGCGATCCAGTCCGAGGTGCTGGCCTTCCATCAATTGTTCCGAACGCCTAGCGCCGCCCCGAAGCCGGGCCTGCGCCTGCTCGCGCTTGCAGCCGACATCGACATGGGCGGCAACACGCCGATCGATTTCCTGCTCGAGGGCTCCGATGTCGAGCTGTTGACTCTCTATGTGATCAAGGGCGTCGGGTTGCCCGAGACCTTGCCGGAGCACGACGTGGCCATCGTGGTCGCGTCCGATTCCGAGGAATGCCGCGAGGCGCTCGCGCTGATCGAAGGGGCCGCGCCGCACTGGCCGCGGCCGCTGCTCAATCGCCCCGATCGCATCGGCAATCTCGATCGCGACAAGCTGTATCGGCTGCTGATGGACGTGCCCGGCCTCGACATTCCCGCGACCATCCACGCAACGCGCGCGCAATTGTCGGACCTCGCGCAGGCGCGGATCGCATGCGCGGACATCGCAAGCGAATTGCACTTTCCGATGATCGCGCGGCCGCGCGGCTCGCATGCCGGCGTCGGGCTCGCAAAGCTCGATGATCCGGCGGCTCTGGCGGCCTATCTCGCCGAACGGAAAGAGCAGGACTTCTTCGTCGCACGCTTCGTTGATTATGTGAGCCCCGACGGGCTCTACCGCAAATATCGCCTCGCCATGGTCGACGGCAAGCCGTACGCGTGCCACATGGCGATCGCCGACCGTTGGGACATCTGGTATCTCAACGCCTACATGGCCTTCAGCGAAGAGAAGCGGGCCGAGGAAGCCGTCTTCATGCGCGACTTCGATCATGCTTTCGGCGAGCGTCACAGAAACGCGATCGAGGAGATGAGCCGGCGCGTCGGCCTCGACTATTTCATCGTCGATTGCGCCGAGAACGCGGGCGGCGAGCTTCTGGTGTTCGAGGCCGACAACACCGCCGTCGTGCACAACATGGATTCGCCGGTCGTGTTTCCTTACAAGCCGCCGCAGATGCGCAAGATCTTTTCAGCGTTCACGGCGATGCTGTTGCGGCATGCGAAGACGGGCGGGGAGAGCGCAGCATGAACGAGATCATCCGCAATACGCAAAGCTCCGTTGCGGATGCCCCGCTCGATCCGCAGGACTGGAGCGAGTTTCGCGCGCTGGCCCACCGCATGCTGGACGAGACGATCGACGGCATCGCCAACGTTCGTGCGCGCCCCGTCTGGCGGCCGATTCCCGATGACGTTCGTGCGGCATTCAGGTCGGACGTGCCGCGCGAAGCGAGCGACCTTGCCGAGGTCTGTCGCGAATTCTCCGAGCATGTCGCGCCCTATGCGACGGGCAACGTCCATCCCGGCTTCATGGGCTGGGTGCATGGCGGCGGCACCGCCGTCGGCATGCTCGCGGAGATGCTCGCCGCCGGCCTCAACGCCAATCTAGGCGGACGCGACCACATGCCGATCGAGGTGGAGCGCCAGATCGTCGACTGGATGCGCCGCCTGTTCCTCTTTCCCGAGAGCGCGAGCGGCATCTTCGTCACCGGCACGTCGATGGCCAATCTGATGGCCGTGCTGGTGGCGCGCACCACCGCGCTCGGCACGCTGGCGCGGCAGCACGGCATCGGCAATGACGGTGCGCTGCTCGCGGCCTATACGTCGCAGGCAGCGCATGGCTGCATATCGAGGGCGATGGACATTGCCGGGTTCGGCACCGATGCGCTGCGCAAGATCCCAATCGATGCCGATCATCGCATCGACGTTGCCGCATTGCGCGCGCAGATCGCCGCCGATCGCGAGGTCGGCTTCAAGCCTTTCCTGGTGGTCGCATCCGCAGGCACGGTCGATATCGGTGCGATCGACGACCTCAGGGCGATCGCTGCGCTGTGCAGCGAGGAGGGAATCTGGTTTCACGTCGACGGCGCTTTCGGAGCGCTCGCGATCCTGTCGCCGGAGCTTGCGCCGCTGCTCGGCGGCATCGAGCTTGCGGATTCCATCGCACTCGACTTCCACAAATGGGGGCAGGTGCCGTACGATGCAGGCTTTCTGCTGGTGCGCGACGGCGAGCAGCATCGGCAGGCCTTCGCGCAGCCGGCGGCCTATCTGAGCCGCGAGGCGAGGGGGCTTGCGGCGGGCACAGTCTGGCCCTGCGATCTCGGTCCCGATCTGTCGCGCGGCTTTCGTGCGCTGAAGACGTGGTTCACGCTGAAGACGTTCGGCACCGACCGGCTGGGCCGGGCAATCGCGCGAAGCTGCGCGCTCGCCAAATATCTGGAGGCGCGCGTGCTGGCCGAACCGCGGCTGGAATTGCTGGCGCCGGTCAATCTCAACATCGTCTGTTTCCGCTATCGCAGCGGCGATGTGGTCAATCGCGAGATCGTTGCCGACGTCCATGAGTCCGGCATCGCCGCGCCCTCGGGCACGACGCTGGACGGTAAGTTCGCGATCCGCGCCGCGATCGTCAATCACCGCACCGAGGAGGCGGACATCGATGCGCTGGTCGCTGCCGTGCTGCAGTTCGGTGACCAGCGGAGCGGCGGAGTGATCGAGGTCGACGCGCCGCCGCTCGTAGCGCAATAGTTTGACGAGCGCCTGAAAACGACAACGGCCCCGGAGACGATCCGGGGCCGTTGTCGTTGGCGCGAACGCCTGTATCAGGCGGCGGCGGTGCTGACGTCGTCCTTGTCCGCTCCCGCCGTGGGATGCGTGGCCGCGAACTGGTTGCGCAGCTTCTCCTCGTAGGCGATCAGCTTGCGGGCTTCCTTCAGCGCCCGGTAGAGATCGCCGTTCAGAATGTGGTTGTTGATGCCTTCAATGATCGGCCAGGCGCTCGGCACGGCGGTGACGATGTCCCGCACGAGGTTGAAATAGGTGCCGTGCTGGGTCTGCGGATCCGGGGAGATATACATGAGCTGGACCGCCAGATAGACGAGCTTGGCGGGCGTGTCAGCGGTCTCCGGCGTGAGGATGTCGCGCTCGCGCAGGATCGGCACGTTCTCGCCGTCGATCAGGAGGCGGGCCCGCTGGTCCGTGTTGGTGATCACGGAATTGCCGACGATGATGCGTTCGTGCGGTTTGAGCTCGACCTTGAGGGCCATTCCGGTTCTCCATCAACGCTTTCGTAACCGAGCGTTCGTTGCGGCCTGTCAGACCCTGATTCTCGCTTGCAACTAGTTAACGAGCTGTAAACTCAGGTCCTTCCGGCCAAAAAGCTCAATGCTTTCAAGGGCGGGATTTGGCGGCGGTACGACTGGGCGCGCCGCTTACGGGGCCGAATCACGCGCGGCCGGGCAAAAGCGCCGCTTTCATTTCATGTTTCGTTAGAGGTCTCGGCTCCACGGTCCGCCGTCGCTGGGTCCATCGCGATCCAAGCAGACGTGTAACAGTAGCGTCGTTTACCAGAAAGGTAACAGAGTCATGTCCGGTATCGTCCTCTCCGCATCGGTTCGTCAGAACCTGCTCTCCCTCCAGTCCACCGCTGATCTTCTCGCCACCACACAGAACCGTCTGTCGACCGGCAAGAGCGTCAACTCGGCCCTGGACAATCCCACCAACTTCTTCACGGCACAGTCGCTCGACAACCGCGCCAGCGACATCAACAACCTGCTCGACGGCATCGCCAACGGCGTGCAGGTGCTGCAGGCTGCCAACACCGGCATCACCTCGCTGCAGAAGCTGATCGACTCTGCGAAGTCGATCGCCAACCAGGCGCTGCAGACCACGGTCGGCTACTCCACCAAGTCGAACGTCTCCGCCACCATCTCCGGTGCGACGGCGGCCGACCTGCGCGGCACGACCTCCTATGCCAGCGCGACGGCGAGCAGCAACGTCGTGTATAGCGGCGCGGCCGGC
>NZ_LFKZ01000110.1:0-45591 GCF_028128975.1 Bradyrhizobium sp. CCBAU 45321 | reverse complement strand
ATGATCGCGGCATTGATCTCGGCGATGACACGGCGCTGGATCGCCTCGTTCTTGTCGATCGAGACGTGGCCGACTCCGGTGCCGCGGACATCGACATTGTCGAGCTTGCCGCGGAACCCGGCCGCGGCCCGCACCGGCTCGCCGGGGCCGTCACCGATATAGATGTTGATGTAGCGTTCCGCGCCGGTCGAGAGCTTGGTCTTGAACACGGAGTCGAGGCCGATCGCGAGCTTCACGGGCACGCCGAGTTGGTTGAGCTTGGCGATCATGTCGGGCAGCGCGGTCGCACCGGAGGAATGGCCGACCAGGATGATGGTCTTGAGCCGACCGGCCTTGTAGGCAGCCGCCGCTTCATCGGCGAGCGAGGACCAGGACACGAAATTGGCGACGGTCACCGGGATGCCCTGCGCCTGGAGGCGGGCGCCGATCGTGTCGAGGCCGAGCGAGAAGATGTTGAGCACGCCGCGGAGCAGATAGACATGCGTGGTCGCCGCCGCGGCCTGGCTCGGCGCGGCCTTGGCGGTGGTCGGGCTGATGGCAACAGCTGACAGCAGGAGCAGGCCCATCGCCCAAACACGGAGGGCGGACAATTGGCTGGCGCCGGCGGTGTGACGGCCGTTCGGTCTCATCGATCTTTTCCCTGGAGACAATACGCTTCGCGATTGGCCGGAATCGTAGCCACGGCGCGCTCGCAGACGCAACAAAGAGGCGCGTGAGCGCCAATCTTAGCAGCAAGCCGTGACCATCGCGCAACACTTGCCCGGAACATGCCGCTAAAGCGCCTGTTTTGAGACCATTTTTCTCCGGGGAATTGCGGAGGGACAATGGCGTTCCTATTTCAGGGCTCCGCCGACCTGTCCTCCTGGATGGTCCGGCCCCTCCCCCAGCCTTTGCTCCTCAGCCTTGCGGCCATCATGTCTTCCATCATTTCCGTCGCCAATCTGTCGAAGACCTATGGGTCCGGCTTCAAGGCACTCAAGAACGTCAATCTCGACATCAAGCGCGGCGAGATTTTTGCGCTGCTCGGCCCCAACGGCGCCGGCAAGACCACGCTGATCTCGATCATCTGCGGCATCGCCAATCCGAGCGAGGGCCGCGTCCTGGTCGGCGGCGAGGACATCCAGGCCTCCTACCGCAAGGCGCGCTCGCTGATCGGCCTCGTGCCGCAGGAATTGCACACCGACGCCTTCGAGAGCGTGTGGGCGACCGTGAGCTTCTCCCGCGGCCTGTTCGGCAAGCCGAAGAACCCCGATCACATCGAGAAGGTGCTGAAGGCCCTCTCGCTGTGGGACAAGAAGGACAACAAGATCATCACGCTCTCGGGCGGCATGAAGCGCCGCGTGATGATCGCCAAGGCATTATCGCACGAGCCGCAGATCCTGTTCCTGGACGAGCCGACCGCCGGCGTCGACGTCGAGCTGCGCAAGGGCATGTGGGAGGTGGTGCGCGGGCTTCAGCAGTCCGGCGTCACCATCATCCTCACCACGCATTACATCGAGGAAGCCGAGGAGATGGCCGACCGCATCGGCGTCATCAACAAGGGCGAGATCGTGCTGGTCGAGGACAAGACCACCTTGATGCAGAAGCTCGGCAAGAAGCGGCTGACGCTGCATTTGCAGAACAAGGTCTCGTCGTTGCCGGAAAGCCTCAGCCATTACGAGCTCGAGCTCTGCGACGGCGGCGCGACGCTGGTCTACGATTACGACACCCAGGGCGAGCGCACCGGCATCACCAGCCTGCTCGGCGACCTCCGCACCGCCGGCATCCGCTTCAACGACCTCGACACGACGCAATCGTCGCTCGAGGACATCTTCGTCGACCTCGTGAGGACGTCATGAACCACCGCGCCATCCGAGCCATCTACCTGTTCGAAATGGCGCGCACCTGGCGGACGCTGCTGCAAAGCATCGTCTCGCCCGTGGTCTCGACTTCGCTCTATTTCGTGGTATTCGGCGCCGCGATCGGCTCGCGCATCAGCGAGGTCGAGGGCGTCAGCTACGGCACCTTCATCGTGCCGGGCCTGATCATGCTCTCGGTGCTGACGCAGAGCATCGCCAACGCCTCGTTCGGCATCTACTTCCCGAAATTCACCGGCACGATCTACGAGATCCTGTCGGCGCCGATCTCCTATTTCGAGATCGTGCTCGGCTATGTCGGCGCCGCCGCCACCAAGTCGATCATCCTCGGCCTGATCATCCTGGCAACCGCCGGCTTGTTCGTGCCGCTGCACATCCAGCATCCGGTCTGGATGTTGACCTTCCTGGTGCTGACAGCGGTGACGTTCAGCCTGTTCGGCTTCATCATCGGCATCTGGGCCGACGGGTTCGAGAAGCTGCAGATGATTCCGATGCTGGTGGTGACGCCGCTCACCTTCCTCGGCGGCAGCTTCTATTCCATCGACATGCTGCCGCCGACCTGGCGCACGGTCGCGCTGCTCAACCCGGTCGTCTATCTGATCTCGGGCTTCCGCTGGAGCTTTTACGAGATCGCGGACGTCAGCGTGTCCGTCAGCATCGGCATGACGCTGGCCTTCCTGGTGATCTGCCTGGTCGTGATCTGGTGGATTTTCCGAACCGGCTACCGGCTCAAGAACTGACCACGCTGCGCTCGCGAAAATGTCAGCGCCGCCGGCCGGCGCGGCACAAAGCGGCCTTGCTTACGCCTGCCATCACGTTAACGATGGACAGGCTGGCCGCTGGAACCAACGCCGGGCTGCAGGCATAATGCACGCCGGGGGACGGAGAGCCGCGGCGCTAAGCGTGAACAGGCCGGAGGCCAGAAGTCAGATGCGTTCGTTTTTTATTGCTTTCACATCCCTGATGCTTTTGAGCGCGGGCACCGCGCAGGCCAAGGTCGAGATCACCGTCGACAAGGACAACCAGCAGATGACCGTCGCCGTCGACGGGGTCGCGCGCTACCGCTGGCCGGTGTCGACCGGCCTCCCCTCGCGCGAGACGCCGAACGGCGCCTTCCGGGCCTTCCGCATGGAAGAGGATCACTACTCCAAGGAATTCGACGACGCGCCGATGCCGCACGCGATCTTCTTCACCAAGGTCGGGCACGCCATCCACGGCACCGACTCGGTCGGCCGGCTCGGCTGGCCGGCATCCCATGGCTGCGTGCGCCTGTCGCGTCAGAATGCCTCGACGCTCTATGCGCTGGTACAGCAGCAGGGCGTGCTCAACACCACGGTGACGCTGACCGGCTCGGCACAGGTGGCGCTGGCGCGCAATCCGCGCGGCCGCAACAACACTGCGGTGGCCCGCGCCCCGCAGCCGGCCGAAGACCAATACGCGACCACCGGCGCCCCCGTGGACCTGACCCCGCCGGCGCAGCCCGCGCGGCGCTACATGCCGCAGGCCGACAATTACATCTACCCGGCCGACGGCAGCGACACCGGCGCGCGCTATCCGGCGCCGCGCTCGGCCACCCGCCCGCTCTACGACGCGCAGGTCTATCAGCAGCAGCCGCGGCCCTATTACGACCAGGGCTACGGCCAGCAGGGCTATTACTATCAGCCGCAGCCGCGGCAGGTTTATCAGCCGCGCGGCTACTACTATCAGAACTGACGCGACGACCATCAACCGCCTTGAACCGTCGAGGCACCATGCCATCACGTGCCACGACAATCCCGGTGCTGCTCTCGCTGCTCACTGCCGGACAAGCCATGGGATCTGATTTGGCCTTCGACCTCGAGGCGCATCGCGGCGGGCGGGCGCTGCTGCCGGAAAACACCCTGCCCGCCTTCGCCCATTCGCTGACGATGGGCGTGGACACGCTGGAGCTCGACGTCGGCGTCACCGCCGACGGCGAAGTGATCGTCGCGCATGAGCGCGGGCTCAATCCCGATCTCGCACGGCGGCCCGATGGCGCCTACATCGCTCCGCCCGGCACGCCGTTCGTGAAATTGCGGCTCGACGAGATCAGGACCTATGACGTCGGCCAGATTCGGCCGGACAGTGCCTATGCGAAACAATTTCCGGACCAGCGTGCCGTCCCTGGGACTCGCATTCCCACCTTGCGCGAGCTGTTCGCGCTGGTGCGCAAGTCCGGCAACAGGCAAGTGCGCTTCAACATCGAGACCAAGATCGATCCGAACCGTCCCGATGAAACGCTTGATCCGCAAGAATTCGTCGCGAAGCTGTTCGGGGTGATCGAGACCGAGGGAGTCTCCGATCGCGTCATGATCCAGTCGTTCGACTGGCGAACCTTGCGTCGCGTCCAGCAGCAGGCGCCGAACATCCCGACCGCGTACCTGACGATCCAGCGCGGCCTGGCTCCGACGGTAGCGCTCGACAAGGCGACAAACTGGACGGCGGGGTTCAACCCGGCCGATCACGCCGGCTCGCTGCCGCGCACGATCAAGGCTGCGGGCGGCGCGATCTGGTCGCCCTATTTCGGCGACGTGACCGCTCCTCTGGTTTCGGAGGCCCACGCGCTCGGACTGCGCGTCGTGGTGTGGACGGTGAACAAGCGCGAGGACATGACGCGCATGATCGAGCTCGGCGTCGACGGCATCATCTCGGACAGGCCGGATCTATTACGAGAGGTGGCCGGCGCTAAGGGAATTGCGCTGCCGGTGGGGACGCCGGTGGCGCCTTAGGCCGCGCTCGTGTCCCCTACTCCCCATTCTTCCAACGCCGATACAGCGCGCCCAGGATGTTCGAATAGTCATCGGTCCAGACTCGCACCCTGTCGTCGGCTTCGGTCTGTTCCCATTGCTTGGAGGACGCGAGCCTGCCGATGTCGGCCTCCTCGCGCGCGGAGATGACGACGTCGGTGGAGAAGATGTAGTCACCATCGCGCCCGGAATCCTCGTTGAAGACCCAGCTCTTGAGATCATTGGCGTCCGCGATACCGACGACGACGGTTTCGAGATCCAGATGCCGGTTCGAGACGTGCATCACCACGGCACCGTGCGGCGCGAGCTTGTCCTTGTAGATCTTCATCGCCTCTTCGGTCGCAAGATGGATCGGGATCGCGTCGGACGAATAGGCGTCCACGATGACGAGATCATAGGCGCCGTCGGGCTCCTTGGCGAAGGTGAGGCGCGCATCGCCGATGACAGGCTTCATGTCCGGCATGCAGCTCGAGATGTAGCGGAAATTCCTGGGATCACGCGCCGCATCGACCATGGACTGGTCGATCTCGAAAAAGGTCCAGTCCTCCCCCCGCTCGGCGGCGCAGGCGAGCGTGCCGGAGCCGACGCCGATCGCGGCGACCTTCAGCGGCGCGCCCTTACGCTCGCGGATCGCGCTGACCGCCTGACCGATGCCGCCGTCCTTGTGATAATAGGTGATCGGCTCGGGCCGGCCGGTCACAGGCGTGCCGTCATTGTTGCGGAAGCGCTCGGCGCCATGAATGGTGGTGCCGTGCATCAGCACGTGGAAATAACCGCCGGGCGTCACGACGATCTTGTGCACGCCGAAGAAGCTGCGCACGGTCGTGACGCGGCCCTCGTCCGCGGGATAAACGCGGATCAACGCCAGCGCCAGCGCGACGGTGGCAAAGATCTTCCAGCGTCCGGCATTGAGGATCAGCGCGAGCAGCGCGGCGAGCACGCCGACGGCGCCGGCGACCCAGACGCGATGATCCTCGAACCAAGTCAGGAGGCCGCCGGTCGTGTATGACGGCGCGATGAGCGCCACCGCGATCGCGGCGAGCGCCAGCCAGTACCATTTGACGATTGCGGCCAGCCGCTCATTCGCGGACGGACGGCACAGCGCGGCAAGCGCGATCAGAATCGGATATTCGGCGATCCACGAGAAGGTGAAGGGCGCAAGCAGCCCCGCGAACAAGCCACCGACCATGCCGCCGAATGACAGCGCGACATAGAATCCGGTGAGATATTTTGCGGCCGGCCGCGTCCGCGCCAGCTCGCCGTGGCAGGCCATGGCGATGACGAAGAAGCAGAGTTGATGTCCGCCGAGCGTCAGCAGCAGGTTCTGCTCGCCGCCGAAAGCCAGCAGGACGACGACGCCGGCGATCGCGACCGGCTGGAGCATCAGCATCCATTTGTGCGGCAGCAGCGGCCGCGACTGGAACACGACGACCCAGGTCAAGAGGTAAAGCGACAGCGGCAGCACCCACAAAAGCGGCGCCGCCGCGACGTCGGTCGAGATGTGCGCGGTGACGGCGATGAGCAGACCCGAGGGCACTGCGGCGAGGAAGATCCAGCGCAGCCGCGTCAAGAGGCCGGGCGCGGGTGCATTCACGTCCTCGGCCCGCGTGTCGGTCAGCGCCAGCTTCGGCGAACGCAACATCAGCACGCCGCAGGCGCCGATGAGGAGTATCAGCAGGCCATAGCCACCGGTCCAGAACCGGTTCTGCATCTGAAGCGTGAACATCGGCTCCAGCAGGAACGGATAGGACAACAGCGCAAGGAAGCTGCCGATATTGGAGGAGGCGTAGAGGAAATAGGGATCATGCCCGGCCGGGTGGCCGGTGCGGACAAACCAGGCCTGCAGCAGCGGATTGTTCGCGGCGAGCGCGAAGAACGGCAGCCCGATCGAGACCGCGAACAGGGCGAGCAGCCAGACCGCGTAGCCCGAAGCCGGCGGCTCGCCATAGGCGGAGGCGATGCCGAGCGGCAGCGTGGCGAAGGCGGCGAACAGCAGCACCAGATGTACCGCGACGGGGACGATCCGGTTCCGCGCCTGCATCAGCAGATGCGCATAGGCATAGCCGGCCAGCAGCAGCGACTGGAAGAACACCATGGCCACCGACCACACCGCCGGCGAGCCGCCGAGCCGCGGCAGCACCATCTTGGTGAACAGCGGCTGCACCGAGAACAGCAGGAGCGCGCTGACGAAGATCGCAGCGGTGTAGATCGTCAGCAGCAGCCGGTTGCGCGACGACGACGGCTGCTCCGTGGCGGCGGGTTGCACGATCGAATCCATGAATGCTCCGGCTCAAACCCCGGCGGGCGCCGGATCGCGCGCAATGGAGCACAAGGCGCCTGGACGGGCAATAAAGTGTGGCGTGATGTTGCAGCAAGGAATGCCTGATATAGAGATGTCGTTCCGGTACGATGCGCAGCATCGAACCCGGAACCTCGAGATTCTCCGGTGCGGAGCCCGCACCATAGTTCGGCTCTGCCGAGTAGCGCCGGAATGACGCCAAGGAAGTCATGACCGATACCGACGTCATCATCATCGGCGCGGGCCACAACGGCCTCACCTGCGCGACCTATCTGGCGATGGCGGGCCTGCGCGTGCGCGTGGTCGAACGGCGCAAGGTGGTCGGCGGTGCCGCGGTGACGGAGGAGTTTCACCCCGGCTTTCGCAATTCTGTCGCCGCCTACACCGTCAGCCTGCTCAATCCGCAGGTGATCCGTGACCTCAAGCTCGCTGAGCAGGGCCTGCGCATCGTCGAGCGGCGTGCGCAGAATTTTCTGCCCGCGCCGGACGGCAGCTATCTCCTCACCGGCGAGGGGCGAACGAAAGCCTCGGTGGCGCGGCTCAGCGCGCATGATGCGGAAGCGCTCGACGGCTTCGCGCGCGAGCTGGAAGACATTGCCGACGTGCTCAGGCGGTTCGTGCTGCGCGCGCCGCCGAACCTGCTCGACGGTTTTGGCACCAACGCGATCCGCGAGGCCGTGAACGCTTTGCAGAGCGCCAACATTCTCCGCGGCCTGACGCTGGAACAGAGCCGCAGCCTGCTCGATCTGTTCACGCGTTCGGCCGGCGAGATGCTGGACGAACGTTTCGAGTACGATCTGGTCAAGGCGCTGTTCGGCTTCGACGCCATCGTCGGCAACTATGCCAGCCCCTACGCCGCCGGCTCGGCCTATGTGATGCTGCATCACGCGTTCGGGGAGGTGAACGGCAAGAAGGGCGTGTGGGGCCACGCCATCGGCGGCATGGGCGCGATCACGCAGGCGATGGCGCGCGCGGCGCGCGACCGCGGCGTCGCGATCGACACGGATGCCGGTGTGCGTGAGATCATCGTCGAGCGCGACCGCGCCGTCGGAATCGTGCTGGAGAACGGCTCTGCGATCCGCGCGAAATATGTGGCGGCCAACGTCAATCCAAAGCTGCTCTACACGCGCTTGATCGCGGCCGATGCTCTGCCTGCGGACTTCCTCGCCCGCATCCGGCATTGGAAGAATGGCTCCGGCACCTTCCGGATGAATGTGGCGCTGGACCGCCTGCCCTCCTTCACGGCGCTCTCAGGCGAGGGCGATCACCTCACCTCCGGCATCATCCTGGCGCCGAGTCTGGGCTATATGGACCGTGCCTGGCTCGACGCGCGCGCCCAGGGCTGGAGCCGCGAGCCCGTGGTGGAGATGCTGATCCCCTCCACGCTCGACGACACGCTGGCCCCGCCCGGCAAGCATGTCGCGAGCCTGTTCTGTCAGCATGTCGCCCCAGGGCTTCCCGATGGAAGGTCCTGGGACGACCATCGCGAAGAGGTCGCCGATCTCATGATCGCGACGGTGGACAAATATGCCCCGGGTTTTGCGGCGAGCGTGCTCGGCCGCCAGATCCTGTCTCCGCTCGACCTCGAGCGGCAATTCGGGCTGCTCGGCGGCGACATCTTCCACGGCGCGCTGACATTGAACCAGCTGTTCTCGGCGCGGCCGATGCTGGGCCACGCCGATTATCGCGGGCCGCTGAGAGGCCTCTACCATTGCGGATCCGGCGCCCATCCAGGCGGCGGCGTCACCGGCGCGCCCGGCCATAACGCCGCGCAGGCGATCCTGCGGGATCACCGCGCCCTGTTCGGGAGCCGTGGATAGGACTGTGGATTGGTTGTGGGCAGGCTGTCGAAAGGCCTGTGAGCGGCCAGAGGAGGCCTGGGCGATACGGCCAGGAGCGATCCTGGGGAAAGCCGGTGGGAAATCGGCGGGGCGATCAGGGGAAAAGTGGTGGATAAAGTCCGGACAAGCAGGCGGATAAGCTGTGAAGTCGGGCGGCAAAAACGACCTCGCCCGCCAGGGGGAACCCCAGCGGGCGGTGATCAGGAACAGCCTTAAGAAAGTAGCCCCCGCTGGGAAATGGCGGCGGAAATTACTTCAAGGAGGTGCTAATCGAAGTGAACTTCTCGTTCATGGTGGTGCCCAGGCCGTTCACCACGGTAATGATCGCCAGGGCGATACCCGCGGCGATCAGGCCGTATTCGATCGCGGTTGCACCGGACTCATCCGACCAGAACTTCTGAATCATGCGCTTCAAGACTCGCCTCCGTTTCAATTCCAAGCTGCGTGGACTTGCTTGTACATCCGAAAATATACGGGCACACACTGCAGGCGCGTTAATGTGGGAACCTCAACTTGTCCGAAAACTGGGCACCAAAAGTTCCAAAAATTGAACTCAACGGAACCCTGAATGCAGCCTTCCCCGACCCATCGCGCCAGCTTTTCGATCGGCAGCGAAGCCGACGCCAAGCGCGTCGTCGACGTGCTCACCGAGGTCTTTTTCGACGGCGATGCGGCGGTCGCCGCGTTCGAGCGGCCTGACGGACGCTGGGACGTCACGTTGCATTTCGCCGCAGCGCCCGATCAGGCATGGCTGCGCGAACTCGTTGCAACTTCAGCAGGAAATGAGATCGCGGCGACGCTCGTCTTCGATACTGTCGAAGCCAAGGACTGGGTCAAGGCCAGCCTTGAAGATCTCGTCCCGGTGCCGGCCGGCCGCTTCGTCGTGCACGGCAGCCACGATCGCGACCGTGTGGCGCCGAACAAGCTCGCCATCGAGATCGAGGCGGCGCTCGCGTTCGGCACGGGTCACCATGGCACGACGCGCGGCTGTTTACTTCTGCTTGACCATGTCCTGAAGAGCTCCCGCCCGAGGAGCCTGCTCGATCTCGGCACAGGCACGGGCGTGCTGGCGATCGCGGCGGCGAAGGCGCTGCATCGCGCGGTGCTGGCTTCCGACATCGATCCGCCATCGGTCCGGGTGGCCGCCGAGAACGCCACGCTGAACGAAGTTGGCAACCATGTGCGGGTGATCCGCGCGACCGGCTTTGCCGCGCCGGATTTTGCGCGTGCAGGCCCGTTCGACCTGGTGCTCGCCAATATCCTTGCCAATCCGTTGCGGCAATTGGCGAGCCCGATGACGCAGCACCTTGCGCCTGGCGCCCGCGTCATCCTCTCCGGCCTCTTGACGCACCAGGCGCCCGCCGTGATCGCCGCCTACCGCGCCCGCGGCCTCGTGCCGGTGAAGCATCTGCGCATCGAGGGGTGGAGCAGTCTGCTGCTGAGGAAGGTGGGATGAACTAACTGCGTCGCGACGGCGGTGCGCTCCCTTGCCGCGCTACTCGGCCGGCTTCTCGTCGCGGCGTGACGCGCGCTTGCCCCGCAAGGCGCGTTTGGCGCGGCGCTCGGCGAAACGGTCGATCATCTGGCTGATGAGGCCGCGCGGCTTCTTCGGTACTGCCGCTGTCGGAGCGCGGCGCGCCGGCGGCGAAATCTTCTCAAAGGTGAACGCTGGCATCGTGTGTCCCCTCGCCGTTGAGATGAACCACCCGCTCGAATTTCCCTGTTATCCGGACGAAGCGCAACTGCCACATCCTTTACTCCACTCAATTCGAATGGAACTATTTCAAGCACAGTCCATGCCAGATGCGACGCAAATGCGTCTACATTGCGGACTGATCTCCATGATCCTAAAGTGATCCACCATGTTCGAAGCGCACTTCCAGACATTCGAGGAGCCGGAGGCCGGCGTCGCCTTGGCGGCACGACTGGCCGCACTTCGCGAAGAGCTTGCCCGTCGCAAGTTGACCGGCTTCGTCGTGCCACGTGCTGACCAGCAGCAGAACGAATATGTGCCGCCATCGGAAGAGCGGCTCGCCTGGCTGACCGGCTTTACCGGCTCGGCGGGACTAGCCGTGGTTCTACCGCAGGAGGCTGCGCTGTTCGTCGACGGCCGCTACACGCTGCAGGCGGCCAAGCAGGTCGATGCCAAGGCATGGGTAGTGGAATCGCTGATCGACCCGCCGCCGGAGAGCTGGGTGGCGGCGCATCTGAAAGCCGGCGACCGCCTCGGATTTGATCCGTGGCTGCACACTTTTTCGGCAGCCGAACGATTGTCCGCCGCGTGCGCCAAGACCGGGGCCGAGCTGGTCGCGATCGACAGCAATCCGATCGACGCGATCTGGCAGGACCGGCCGCAGCCGCCGCTCGCCCCCGTCGCGGTGCACAGCCTTCAGCACGCCGGTATCACTGAAGCGGAGAAGCTGACGCAGATCAAGGCCGAGATCGCCAAGCTCGGCACCGATGCCTTGGTGCTGTCGGACAGCCACGCAGTGGCCTGGACCTTCAACATCCGCGGCGCCGACGTCGCCCATACGCCGCTGCCCCTGTCCTACGCGCTGGTGCCGAAGGACGGCCGTCCCACGATCTTCATCGACCACCGCAAGCTCTCCAACCTCACACGTGACCATCTCGAGCAGTCCGCCGACGTGCGCGAACCGGACGCCATGGCGCCGACGCTGATGGCGCTGGCCAAGAGCGGTGCGGCCATTGCGCTCGACAATGCCACAGCGGCCGACGCACTCAGCCGCCTGATCAGCGGGGCCGGCGGCAAGCCGGTGCGCGGCAGCGATCCTGTTGCACTGCTGAAGGCGGTCAAGAACGCGACCGAGATCAAGGGCACCAAGACGGCTCACCTGCGCGACGCCGTGGCGCTGGCGCGCTTCCTCGCATGGATCGATCGCGAGGCGCCAAGCGGCAAGCTCACCGAAATCGACGCGGTCGAGGCGCTGGAAACCTTCCGCCGCGACACCGGCGCGCTCAGGGACGTCTCGTTCCCGACCATCTCCGGCACCGGCCCGAACGGCGCCATCGTGCATTACCGCGTCACCCGCAAGAGCAACCGGCGGATCGCGCCCGGCGATCTCCTGCTGATCGATTCCGGCGCGCAATATGAAGACGGCACCACCGACGTCACGCGCACCATGGCGATAGGCGAGCCGACGGATGAGATGCGCGACCGCTTCACCCGCGTGCTGCGCGGCCACATCGCGATCGCGCGCGCCGTCTTTCCGGACGGCACCACGGGCGCGCAACTCGACACGCTGGCGCGGCAATATCTCTGGGCCGTCGGGCTCGATTTCGAGCACGGCACCGGCCACGGCGTCGGCAGCTATCTCTCGGTGCACGAAGGTCCGGCGCGAATTTCGAAGCTCGGCACCACGCCGCTGAAGCGCGGCATGATCCTGTCCAACGAGCCCGGCTATTACAAGACCGATGGCTTCGGCATCCGCATCGAGAATCTCGAGCTGGTCGTCGCCGCCGACATCAAGGGTGCCGAGAAGCCGATGAACGCGTTCGAGACGCTGACCTTGGCACCGATCGACCGCCGCCTGATCGATGCCGCGATGCTGAGCCGCGACGAACTCGATTGGCTGAACGCGTATCATTCGCGCGTCCGCGCCGAGGTGCGGCCGGCGCTGGACGAGGCGACGAAGACCTGGCTCGATCAGGCCACGGCGGAGCTGAGGCTCTAATTCCGTCATAAGACTGCCTGCGTAGGGGGGCAAAGCATCCGCTGCCGCTCGAAGAGCGGAGGCGGATGCGTGCCCACCATCCATTTCCGCGTGACGGCAGCAATGGTGGGCACGCCGCGCAAAGAGCGCGTCTTTGCCCACCCTAGAGGCCCAGCGCCTTGACGCCTCGCGCATAGCCGTATGCCGAAATGAGCGTATTCGCTCGCAACGCGATGCGGCTAGTGTCCGGCGATGCACGGCATCATCAGCAAGCCGCCCGAAGCGGCCGGCAACCTCGCGACGTCGCGCCTGGTGTTGCTGCTGCTGGTGGTGATGACCGGGGTCGCGCCGATCTCGCTCTACATCCTGGTTCCGGCGCTGCCGGTGCTGGCGACGGATTTCGGCAGCGACATCTCGATCGCGCAGATGACGGTGTCGCTCTACATGGTTGGCATCGCGCTGTCGCAGCTGATCATGGGCCCGCTATCGGACCGGTTCGGGCGGCGCCCGGTGCTGCTCGGAGGACTTGCACTGATGGTGGCGGCCAGCGTCGCCTGCATTTTCGCCGAGACCCTGCCGCAGCTGATTGCCGCACGTTTCTTCCAGGCGCTCGGCGGCGCATCCGGCATGGTGATCAGCCGGGCCATCATCCGCGACATCTACGAGCGCGACCGCGTCGCCTCGATGATCAGCCTCGTGGTCGCGGCGCTGATGGTCGGGCAGATGGTCTCGCCGCTCACCGGCGGCCTGATCGAGACCGCGTTCGGCTGGCGCGCGATCTTCTACGCCATCACCATCGCCGCCATCGTCGTTGCCGTCGGGATCGCCTTGGCGCTGCCTGAGACCCGCCGCAGCCGCGCCGCCGGCAGCGGCTTCCGCGGCGATATCGGCATGCTCATCCGCAACCGCGCCTTCGTCGGCTATGTGATGTGCCAGGTGCTGGCGTCCCAGATCATTTTCACCTTCGCCGGCGGCGGACCCTACATCGTGGTGACGCAGATGGGCCGCAGCAGCGCCGAATACGGCGCCTGGTTCGCGACGACGGGCTTTGCGTTTCTGGTCGGCAACCTGCTCTGCGTGCGCTTTGCGCCGCGCCACTCACTGGAGAAGCTGATCTGGTTCGGGCTCGCCCTGCAGCTCTGCGGCAGCCTTGCGAACCTAATCTGGAGCTTCGTCGGCTGGAACGAGGCGCCCGCCTGGCTGTTCGGCACCCATATGATCGTGATGGCCGGCAATGCCTTCGTGATGGCGAATTCCGCCGCCGGCGCCATCAGCATCCGTCCCGAAGCGGCCGGCACCGCCTCGGGCGCGATGGGTTTCCTGCAGCAAGGCATTGGCGCGCTGATGTCGCAGTTCGGCGCCTATCTCGGCGGCCACTCCGCATCGACGCTGCCGCTGACCTCAGCGGTCCTCGCGATCTCGACCCTTTGCGCCTGCGTGATGATGTTCGTCGTGCCCCGCCGCGAGGAGGTAGCGAGCGCGGCGCTGATCGGGCAGGCCGAGGAGGACGAGACGGGGATGATGTGAGGGGCGCCGAGTAGAGTCCCTCTGCGGAACGATTCTGGATTGCTTCCGCCTTCGCCGAGGCTTCGGCGGACAAGTCGCTACGCTCGCAATGACGACGCGGAGAGAGCAGTGCCAAAAATGAGAGGCGGGGCTGGGCCCCGCCTCTCTCAATTCAAGTCTGTGTTTCGGCTTACGCCTGACTCGCGATCGCCTTGCCTAGCGCGGCCTGCGCCGCTGCAAGCCGCGCGATCGGCACGCGGTAGGGCGAGCAGGAGACGTAGTCGAGACCGATATGGTGACAGAAGGCGACGGAGGCAGGATCGCCGCCATGCTCGCCGCAGATGCCGACCTTGAGCGACGCGCGGGTCTTGCGGCCGCGGGCGACGCCGATCTTGACCAGCTCGCCGACGCCTTCCTGATCGAGCGAGATGAAGGGATCGACCGTGAGGATGCCCTTCGCCACATAGGGACCGAGGAAGCTCGCCGCGTCGTCGCGGCTGATGCCGTAGGTCGTCTGCGTCAGGTCGTTGGTGCCGAACGAGAAGAACTCGGCCGACTGCGCGATCTCGCCCGCGAGCAGGCAGGCGCGCGGCAGCTCGATCATGGTGCCGACCTGATAGGCCAGCTTGGTGTTGGTCTCGCGCATCACGGCCTGCGCGGTGGCATCGATCCGTGCCTTGACCAGGTCGAGCTCGGCCTTGGTCGCGATCAGCGGCACCATCACCTCGAGGCCGACGGCCTTGCCGGTGCGCTTCTGCGCCTCGACCGCCGCCTCGAAGATCGCGCGGGCCTGCATCTCGGCGATCTCGGGATAGGCGATGGCGATGCGGCAGCCGCGGAAGCCGAGCATCGGGTTGAACTCCGAGAGCTCGCGGGCGCGATCGGCGAGGCGCCGTGGGTCGGTGTTCATGGCGCGCGCCACTTCCTCGACCTCGGCATGGGTGTGCGGCAGGAATTCATGAAGGGGAGGATCCAGAAGCCGGATCGTGACGGGCAGGCCCTTCATGATCTCGAACAGCTCGACGAAGTCGGCGCGCTGCATCGGCAGCAGTTTTGCCAGCGCGGCGCGGCGCGACTGCTCGTCCTCGGAGAGGATCATCTCGCGCACCGTGCGGATGCGCGTCTCCTCGAAGAACATATGCTCGGTGCGGCAGAGGCCGATGCCTTCCGCGCCGAACTTGATCGCCGTGCGCGCGTCGTCCGGCGTGTCGCCGTTGACGCGGACGCCGATCTTGCGGACCTGGTCGGCCCAGTTCATCAGCGTGCCGAACTCGCCGGACAGCTCCGGCTCGATCATCGGCATGCGGCCGGCGAGCACCTGGCCGAGCGAGCCGTCGATGGTGATGACGTCACCGGTCTTGAAGGTGCGCGAGCCGATGCTCATGGTGCCGCGGCCGTAATCGACGCGGATGGTGCCGCAGCCGGAGACGCAGGGCTTGCCCATGCCGCGCGCGACCACCGCCGCGTGCGAGGTCATGCCGCCGCGCGTGGTCAGGATGCCTTCGGCGGCGTGCATGCCGTGGATGTCTTCCGGGCTGGTCTCGATGCGGACCAAAATCACCTTGCGTCCGTCGCCCTGAAGCTTGGCCGCCTCGTCCGAGGAGAACACGATCTCGCCCGAGGCCGCGCCCGGCGATGCCGGCAGGCCGGTCGCGATCACGTCGCGCTTGGCGTTGGGATCGATGGTCGGATGCAGGAGCTGGTCGAGCGAGGCCGGATCGATCCGCGTCACCGCTTCCTTCTTCGAGATCAGGCCCTCATTGGCGAGCTCGACCGCGATGCGCAGCGCCGCCTTGGCAGTGCGCTTGCCGCCGCGGGTCTGGAGCATCCAGAGCTTACCCTGCTCGACGGTGAACTCCATGTCCTGCATGTCGCGGTAGTGCTTCTCGAGCAGCGTGTAGATCCGCGTCAGCTCCTTGAAGGCTTCCGGCATCGCCGCTTCCATCGACGCCTTGTCGGAGCCCGACTCCTTGCGCGCCTCCTCGGTGATGTCCTGCGGCGTGCGGATGCCCGCGACCACGTCCTCGCCCTGCGCGTTGATCAGGAACTCGCCGTAGAGCTTGCTCTCGCCGGTCGAGGGGTTGCGGGTGAAGGCAACGCCCGTGGCCGAGGTCTCGCCCATGTTGCCGAACACCATGGCCTGCACGTTGACCGCGGTGCCCCAGGATTCCGGAATGTCGTGCAGCTTGCGGTAGGTCACCGCGCGCGCGTTCATCCAGGATGAGAACACCGCGCCGATCGCGCCCCAGAGTTGGTCGTGCGGATCCTGCGGGAATTCCTTGCCGGTCTCGCGTGCGACCGCGTCCTTGTACTTGCCGACCAGTTCGACCCAATCCTCGGCCGACAGATCGGTGTCGAGCGTGTAGCCCTGACTGTCCTTGAAGGTGTCGAGGATCTCCTCGAAATGATGATGCTCGAAGCCGAGCACCACGTCGGAATACATCGTGATGAAGCGGCGATAGCTGTCATAGGCGAAACGGCGGTCGCCCGACAGCTCGGCCAGCGCTTCCACGGTCTGGTCGTTGAGGCCGAGATTGAGCACGGTGTCCATCATGCCCGGCATCGAGGCGCGCGCGCCGGAGCGCACCGAGACGAGCAGCGGGTTCCTGGTGTCGCCGAACACCTTGCCGGTCAACTTGCCGACATAGTCGAGCGCCTTCTCAACCTGCGGCTTCAGTTCCTTCGGGTAGGTCTTGTCGTGCTCGTAGAAATAGGTGCAGACCGAGGTCGGGATGGTGAAACCCGGAGGCACCGGCAGGCCGAGATTGGCCATCTCGGCGAGGTTGGCGCCCTTGCCGCCGAGCAGGTCGCGCATTTCCGTCCGGCCCTCGGCCTTGCCGTCACCGAACGTGTAGACCCATTTGCCGGCCTTGGCCGCTGCCGGCGCCGCCTTGGCAGGCACAACCTTCTTCGGCGTAGGCTTCGCGGCAACCTTCGGCGAAGCCGCCTTGGTCATTGCCTTTGCCACCGGCTTTGCAGTGGGTTTGGCGACCGGCTTCGGCGCGCTCTTGGCCAGCGCCTTGCGGGCCGCCGGCGCGGCCTTCGCCTTGGCGGAGGGCTTTGATTTCGCTGCAGTTTTAGAAGGCTTCGAGGCGGCTTTGGCCATAGCTTGCACACAACCTGCGAGAGGAATGGGAAATCGCGGGCCTTACACCACTTTGGGCGGGCCCGCGCAAGACGGACAGTTCCGAAAAGTGAACGCCTAGAAGCGGAGCCACTTCAGGAGCCCGAGCCCGATCGCGCCGTTGACGATGAGGAAGATCGCGACGATGAGGTTGAGGAGCCGCGGCATGATCAGGATGAGCACGCCCGCAATCAACGACAGGATCGGCGAAATGTGGGCGACGGTGATGTGCATGAACTATCTTTCTGTGGAGGTGAGGCGAATCGCGCGCGGATCATAACCGGCCAAGTTCCGGGAGTAGAGATGCGCAAGAATGGCTACGAGTTCCCCACCTCACGAAAACTGCCCGAAATTGCCGCGAATGCGGCAGACCTTTTGCCGGAACATTGGCTTTCGGCATGCATTGGCAACCGGTCGCGCCATTGGCGCGTCAGAAGATTCAAGTCGAAGGAGTTGTCCATGCGGAACAGGATTCTTGCTCTCGCAGCGCTCGCCGTCGCGATCGGCGCGCCCCTTGCGGCGCAGGCGCAAAGCAGCGTCACAGTCGGACGCGCGCCCGCCGTGGTCGACGGTGCTCCGACCATTGCCGTCGAACAGCGGCCCGCCTTCCGCGAATATGTCGTTGAACAACGTGTTCCGCCCTTCCGCATTCCGGATCGCGTGGTGGTCGGTGCCACCTTACCCGAAGTCGGCGTCACCTATTATGACGTGCCGCAACGTTTCGGCGCCACGACCTATCGCTACACCGTCGTGAACGGCGAAACCGTGCTGGTCGAGCCGCGGTCGCGTCGCATTGTCGAGGTGCTGGACTAAACACGCTGCCGCTCCATTCGATGTCCGGCGCGTCACATCAGGCTGGCGCGAGCAGTGTTAAATCGGACATCAGGCCCCGCCCGGTCCTCCCCCCGCCGGGCGGGGCATTTTTGCGCTCTGTCATTCTGGGCGCGCGAAGCGCGAGCCCGGAATCCATCGGGCCGCAGCGCGTGAGGGGGAATAGATTCCGGGCTCGCGCCAAGGGGCGCGCCCCGGAATGACGGTGGCGCTTGTAGCGCGGCCGCGCCTCAATCCTGGATCTTCGAGAAATCCGCGACCGCGCGCGTGGCGCTGCGGATTTCGTTCAGGAGCTTCAGGCGGTTCTCGCGCACCTTGGCATCGTCGTCGTTGACGCGCACCTTGTCGAAGAACGCATCCACCGGCGGGCGCAGCTTCGCCATCGCGCTCATGGCGGCAGCGAAGTCCTCCCTGGCCACGGCGGCGCCGGCTTCCGCCTTGACCTCGCCGATCGCCTTTGCGAGCGCTTTTTCCTCAGCGAGGCTGTAGAGCGCGGCATCGGGCACGCCGTCGAAGCTGCGCTTGTCCTTCTTCTCCTCGATCGCCAGGATGTTGCTGGCGCGCTTGGTGCCGGCGAGCAGGTTCTTGCCGTCGTCAGTGTCGAGGAATTTCCCGAGCGCCTCGACGCGGCGGACAATCATCAGGAGATCGTCCTGCCCGCCGAGCGCGAACACGGCGTCGACGAGATCGTGCCGTGCGCCCTGCTCGCGAAGCTGGACTTTCAGGCGATCGGCAAAGAAGGCCAGTAGATCGCTCGGGAGCTGCGAGGCATCGGTCGGCTTCACCGACAAGCCGGCGAGCGCGGATCCCGCCACCTTCATGAGCGACAGACGCAGCGCGTTCTCGGCAATCAATCGGATCACACCGAGCGCTGCGCGACGCAACGCATACGGATCCTTGCTGCCGGTCGGCTTCTCGTCGATCGCCCAGAACCCAACCAGGGTATCGATCTTGTCCGCGAGCGCCACGGCAACGCTGACCGGATCGGTCGGAACGCGATCAGCAGGCCCTTGCGGCTTGTAGTGCTCCTCGCTAGCCGCGGCGACGGAGGCGTCCTCGCCCTGCGCCAGCGCATAGTACTTCCCCATCAGGCCCTGCACTTCAGGGAATTCGCCGACGACTTCCGTCAGCAGATCCGCCTTGGCGAGCTGCGCCGCGCGCGTCGCCTTGGCGACATCGGCGCCGACCAGCGGCGCGATCTCCGCAGCAAGCCGCTCGATGCGCTTGATGCGCTCCGCCTGCGTGCCGAGCTTCTCATGGAACACGATCTGCTCGAACTTCGGCAGCCGGTCCTCGAGCTTGGTCTTGAGGTCCGTCTCGTAGAAGAACTTCGCATCCGATAGCCGCGCCCGGATGACGCGCTCGTTGCCGGCGATGATGGTTTTGCCACCGTCGGTCGCCTCGATATTGGCGACCAGGATGAACTTGCTCGCGAGCTTGCCCGTCTTGGGGTCGCGCACCACAAAGCACTTCTGGTTGTTGCGGATGGTGGCGCGGATGACTTCGTCGGGAGTCTTCAAGAACTCCGGCTCGAACGAGCCCATCAGCACGACCGGCCATTCGACCAGGCCGGCGACCTCATCGAGCAGGTTCTGGTCCTCGACCAGCTCAAAACCTTGCGCGAACGCGAGCTGCTTGGCGTCGGTGAGAATGGCGTCCTTGCGGCGCTCGGCGTCGAGCACCACTTTCGCGGCAAGAAGCTTGGCCTCGTAGTCCTCGAAGCGGCGCACGGAGATCGGCGCCGGCGCGAGGAAGCGGTGGCCATAAGTGGTCTGGCCGCTCTCGATGCCGTCGACCTCGAACTTGATGACATCGGGCTCTTCGGTCTCGGGGCCGAAGGTCGCGGTGATCGCGTGCAGCGGACGCACCCAGTTCAGCGAGCCGGGCTTGCCGGAACGCGCGCCCCAGCGCATCGATTTCGGCCACGGGAAGGCGCGAATGATGACAGGCAGGATCTCGGCGAGCACGTCGATCGCGTCGCGGCCGGGCTTCTCGATCAAGCCGATGTAGAAATCACCCTTGGGGTCGCGCTGGATTTTTGCTTCGTCCAGCGACTTCAATCCTGTCGCTTTCAGGAAGCCCTGCACGGCCGCATCGGGCGCGCCGACCTTGGGTCCGCGCCGCTCGGTCTTCAAGTCAGGCTGGCGCGCAGGGATGCCGTGCACGGTGAGCGCAAGGCGGCGCGGCGTCGCGAAGGCCTTTGCGCCCTCATAGACCAGGCCTTCGGCAACCAGCTTGTCGGTGACCATGCGGCGCAGATCGTCCGCCGCCTTCGCCTGCATGCGCGCGGGAATCTCTTCGGAAAACAGTTCAAGCAAAAGATCGGGCATCAGGCCGCTCCGCCCGCTTCAGTGTGGATCCAGGCCTCGCCACAAGCTTTTGCCAGCTCGCGCACGCGCAGAATGTAGCTCTGCCGTTCGGTCACGGAGATCACGCCGCGGGCATCGAGCAGGTTGAAGACGTGGCTCGCCTTGATGCACTGGTCATAGGCCGGCAGTGCCATCAGGTGCTGTTTCCGGTTGCCGCCGTCGCGCCAGCCGGCATCGAGATATTTTCTGCAGGCAGCTTCCGCCATCTTGAACTGTTCGAACAGCATCGCGGTGTCGGCATATTCGAAATTGTGCCGCGAATATTCCTGCTCGGCCTGCAGGAACACGTCGCCATAGGTGACCTTGGCATCGCCCTCGCGGCCGTTGAAGTTGAGGTCGTAGACGCGGTCGACGCCCTGCACATACATCGCGAGGCGCTCGAGCCCGTAGGTGAGCTCGCCCGCGACCGGCGCGCATTCGAAGCCGGCGACCTGCTGAAAATAAGTGAACTGGCTGACTTCCATGCCGTCGCACCAGCACTCCCAACCGAGGCCCCAGGCGCCCAGCGTCGGGCTCTCCCAATCGTCCTCGACGAAGCGGATGTCGTGCACGGCGGAATCGATGCCGATCGCGGCGAGCGACTTCAGGTACAGCTCCTGAAGGTTCGGCGGCGACGGCTTCATGATCACCTGGAACTGGTAATAATGCTGCATCCGGTTCGGGTTCTCGCCGTAACGGCCGTCCTTGGGCCGGCGCGAGGGCTGCACATAGGCCGCATTCCACGGCTTTGGCCCGAGCGCGCGCAGCGTGGTCGCCGGATGGAAGGTGCCCGCGCCCATTTCCATGTCGTAGGGCTGCAGGATCACGCAGCCCTGCTCGGCCCAGAACCGCTGGAGCGCGAGGATGAAGCCCTGGAACGAGCGTTCCGGGCGCATATGGGCGGGCAATGAGGCGTCCATCGTCAGATCGGGCTCTCGCGGGGGGTTTTGAATCGCGCGGGACCGTATCGACGGCGGGGATGGGAATCAAGGCGAAGGGGGCCGGATTCGGGCGTCATTCCGGGGCGCCCGCAGGCCGTGGTTCGGATGGATTCCGGGTTCTCGCTTCGCGAGCCCCGGAATGACGAACGCGTGGAGGTGTGCCCTTAACCCGGCCGGTAAGCTCCGGTCACGGGGTCACGCTTCAGCGTCTGGATATCCCCCATGCGGGCGGCCTCGGTGACGCGCGACAGGCGCATCTCCTCAAGCTCCTGGTTGATTCGGATGGCGGTCTTGTAGGCCCAGCGGACCACGGCAAGCCCGCCCAGGACGCCCGCGAAAGCGACGAACGGCGGCATCGGTCGATCCTCGTCTCATGCTCAGCCCCCACACGCATTGTCGCGCAGATGGACCTGCGCCGCAATTGGTGCCGCCCGGACGAAATGGCGCGGGAGCGCGAGACCTAGAACCCGAATTTCGCCCAAATCGCCCGCGTCTCGACTGCCGAGATCAGCTCGTCCGGCAGCCCGGCCATCGATTCCAGAGCCGAAAGCTGCCCCGCGCCGGGCGATTTCCGGCCCAAAAGGCCGGAGAGCAGCCCGGTCGGCTGCGCGATCACGGGGGTGAGAACCTTCTCGCCATAGCGGGAACGAAGAGTTGAGCGGAGATCGCCGATGCTGTCGGCGAGCCCCAGCGCGATCGCGCTGTCCCCCGCCCAGTATTCGCCCGTGAACAGCGTATCGTCGGCTCCCTTCAGCCGGCCGCCGCGGCTTTCCTTGACCAGCGCGATGAAGATCTGGTGGATCTCGCGCTGGATCGCCTTCAGCCTCATGACATCGTCAGGGTTTTCCGGAAGGAACGGGTCGAGCATCGCCTTGTGCTCGCCCGAGGTGTAGAGGCGCCGCTCGATGCCGAGCCGCCTGATCGCCTCCTGAAAACCGAAACTGCCGCCGACCACGCCGATCGAGCCGAGGATCGAGGAGGGATCGCAGATGATCTCGTTGCCCGCGCAGGCGATCATGTAACCGCCGGAGGCCGCGACGTCCTCGACGAACACGAGCACCGGCAGCTTCTTCTCCGCGGCGAGCTGCTTGATGCGCAAGTAGATCTGGCGCGACTGCACCGGCGAGCCGCCGGGCGAGTTGATCACCAGCGCCACGGCCTTGGCGTGCCGATAGGAAAACGCGCGCTCGAGCACCCGCGAGACGCCGGCAAGCGTCAGGCCCGGACGCAGCGGCGTCACCGCACCGATCACACCGGACAGTCGCACCACAGGCACGACCGCCGTGCCGGGACGAAAGCGCGCCGGCAGGTATTGCATGAGCTTGTCGGCCAGGCCGGAACTCTCACGATCGTTCAATTGTTCGGCCATGGCCTTACCTCTGATTAACCATTTCTTATCACGCGAGTGTCATTGAAAGTGCCAGGAACGTGTTTTGCAGAATTCGCGTTGGGAAGCTGCAATACGCAGCGGAAGGAAACGCCATGAAGATCTATCTGCTGTTGCTGCTGATCGGTGCGCTTTTCACGGCGCTTCACTTTACGTCGCCGCAAGAGCAGCAGACGGAATCGCTTCCGCAATAAGCCGTCACGGCCTCGCCAGCGGCAACGCCGCCCTCCCCTCCAGAATATCCTTCACCTCTTTCTTCGGCACGTTTGACTCCTCGTTGAGCATGAGGCCCGGCAGCAATTGCGACGGTGCCCGGCCGCCTTTGACTGCGCGCACCAGCACCCGGATGGCAGGCTTTCCCGCTTCGCCATGAACCGGCAGGATCGCGAGGCTGCCGAAGCCGCGTGACAGCGCTGCCATGACATCGCCAATTCCGTCCGCGCGCCAGATCAAGGTCAGCACGCCGCTCGATCGGAGAATGCGCCGGGCTGCATGCACCCACGCATGCAGCGTCTCCTCCCTCGCCACATGCGCGGTGTGGCGCGCCTGATCCGGCGAGCCGCGATGGCGTGCGGGATCGTTGAAGGGCGGGTTCATCAATACGGCGTCGGAACTGTCGGGCAGAAGTCCGTTCGCTGCAAACGCCTGCGCGTCGGCGGTGACGTCGAGCACGATGACCTCGGCGGGAATCGTGTTCGCTGCGGCGTTCGCCCGCGCGAGCTCTGCCAGTTCCGGATCGATCTCGACGAGGCTCAGCCTGATCCCCACGACGCGCCGCGCCAGCGCAAGGCCCGCCGTGCCGACGCCGGCGCCAAGCTCGACCACGCGGTCACCCGCCCTAGCGTCGGTCGCTGCTGCCAGCAGGACGGCGTCGTGCCCGGCGCGGTGACCTGACCGCTTCTGCATCAAGCGCAACTGCCCGCCGAGAAACGCGTCCTCGGTAATATCCGCGGCCTCAATCATCGCCGCGCAGTTCGTGGCTGAGGCCTGCCTCGGTGAGGAGCGCCCTGGCTTCCTCGGCGTCGTCCTCATGAACCAGGATCCGCCGCGGCAGAATGCCGAGAGACCCCTCGATGATGCTCATGTTCTGGTCCAGCACCAGATGATGGATGTTGGCGCCGTCGAGCAGCGCGCCAATCGCCGACACCAGCACCATATCGTTGGTCCGAACCAGTTCACGCAAAACGGAGGTCTCCTGCCTGAAAGTGGCTAACGCGGCAAATGTCAATGGTTCCGCGGCCCTTGCCGCATCCGCCGCCAGTTTCTATTGTATTTCCATCAGAATAGCCCTTCCGGGGCAAATATTGGAGACCGGCGTGGCCGTCATCGTACCTTTCGAAACCCCCGGCGCGTCGATCGAAGAGCTGGTTGCCCTTGTCGCTCCCGATATGGAGCGCGTCAATGCCACGATCCTGTCGCGGACCGGCTCCGACGTGACCATGATCCCTGAAGTGGCCAACCACTTGATCTCCTCGGGCGGCAAGCGCCTGCGCCCGATGCTGACGCTCGCCATGGCCAACCTCGCCGGCTACAGCGGCGACGGCCACATCAAGTTAGCTGCAAGCGTCGAGTTCATGCACACCGCCACCCTGCTCCACGACGACGTGGTCGACGAGAGCGAGATGCGCCGTGGCAAGCTGTCGGCGCGCATGCTCTGGGGCAACGAGGCAAGCGTGCTGGTCGGCGACTTCCTGCTCGGCCAGGCCTTCCGCATGATGGTCGAGGTCGGCTCGCTGCGCGCGCTCGACATCCTCTCCGCGGCGGCCGCCACCATCGCCGAGGGCGAGGTGATGCAGCTCGCCGCCGCCAAGAACACCGCGACCACCGAGGACGAATATCTCGCCGTGATCCGCGGCAAGACCGCCGAATTGTTCGCCGCCGCCTGCGAGGTCGGCCCCGTGATCGCGAACCGCCCGAAGGCGGAGCAGACCGCCTGCCGCTCGGTCGGCATGAATCTCGGCATCGCCTTCCAGCTCGTCGACGACGTGCTCGACTATGGCGGCAAGAGCGCCAAGCTCGGCAAGAACACCGGCGACGATTTCCGCGAAGGCAAGATCACGCTGCCCGTCGTGCTCGCCTTCCGCCGCGGCAACGACACCGAGCGCGCCTTCTGGATCCGCGCGCTCGAGCGCGGCGAGATCGGCGATTCCGATCTCGATCACGCCATCGGCCTCATGAACAAGCACCGCGCGCTGGAGGACACGCTGATCCGTGCCCAGCACTACGGCGCCATGGCCGTGGATGCGCTGGCGCTGTTCCCGCCCTCGCCGATGAAGAGCGCGCTGGAGCAGGTCGTGGCGTTCTGCTTGGCAAGATCGCATTAGGCGACTGACGCTCACGCTTTGCGCGCTCCCTCCACCCGTCATTGCGAGCATAGCGAAGCAATCCAGAATCCCGCCGCGGAAACAGTCTGGATTGCTTCGCTGCGCTCGCAATGACGGAGTACGCCGCGACGGCACCGCTCGCTCTTGTGTCCCGGACGCGCTGCAGCGTGAAACGCTGCTGCGCAGAGCCGGGATCCATGCGACATCCGCAATCATGGTCAATATGGGCCCCGGCTCTGCAGCGCACCGCTAGGAGGCGCTGCGTCCGGGGCACGAGAGCGCGCTTCATCTCACCAGCAGAACCCAGCCTCACTCGCTCCACATGCCTCCCTATGCAGTCACTTGCATTTTGCAAGTTACTGGCCTACCTTGCCCGCCATGCAGCCCAAATCCCCTTCGATCCTGGAATGCCCGGTCGGCCGCGCGGTGGAGACGGTCGGCGAATGGTGGAGCATCCTGATTCTGCGCGATGCATTTCAGGGTGCGACGAAGTTCGACGAGTTCTCGCAAGGCCTCGGCATTGCGCCCAACATCCTGTCGCGGCGGCTCTCGCATCTCACCGAAAGCGGCATGTTCGTGCGTCGCCGCTATCAGGAGCGCCCGCCGCGCTACGAATATGTGCTGACGGACAAGGCGCGGGATTTCTTCCCCGTGATCGCTACGCTGCTCGCCTGGGGCAACAAGCATCTGGCGCCAAAAGGCGAATCCATCCTGCTGGCGAGCCGCGACGATGTCCGCCCGCTCGAGCCGCTCTTGGTCGATGCCGCCGATAAGCGCCCGATCACGCTCGCCAATGCGGTCGTCGTCGCAGGTCCCCGCGCCAGCCGCGGCATGCGCGCACGGCTTGCTTCGCTCAAGGCCATGAACCCGGCCGTCGCGCCGGCTGGAGACTGACATGCGTCGTATCGTGGTGACGGGAATGGGCGCGGTGTCGCCGCTTGGCTGCGGCGTCGAATTGACGTGGCGGCGGCTGCTCGCCGGGCAAAGCGGGCTGCGCCCGTTGCCGGAATGGGCAGAGGCGCTGCCCGCGCGCATCGCAGGTCTCGTGCCCGACAAGACCGATGATGCCGAAGGCGGTTTCGATCCGGCGCAGGCTGCCGCACCCAAGGATCAGCGCAAGATGGACCGCTTCATCCTGTTCGCGCTGCTCGCGACGGCAGAAGCCGTCGCGAAAGCCAAATGGACACCGCAGGACGCTGGCGCGCTCGAGCGCACCGCGACGATCATCGCCTCCGGCGTCGGCGGCTTTCCCGCCATGGCGGAGGCGGTGCGCGTCACCGAGCAGCGCGGCGCGCGCCGGCTGTCGCCGTTCACGATCCCCTCGTTCCTCGCCAATCTCGCCGCCGGCCACGTCTCGATCAAATACGGCTACAAGGGCGCGCTGGGCACGCCCGTCACGGCCTGCGCGGCGGGCGTGCAGGCGATCGGCGATGCCGCGCGCATGATCCGGTCAGGCGAAGCGGACGTTGCGATCTGCGGCGGCGCGGAGGCCTGCATCGACATCGTCAGCCTCGGCGGCTTTGCGGCCGCTCGCGCGCTATCGAGCGGCTTCAACGACGAGCCAGCGCTCGCCTCGCGTCCGTTCGATCGCAACCGCGACGGTTTCGTCATGGGCGAAGGCGCCGGCATCCTGGTGATCGAGGCGCTGGAGCATGCGCAGGCGCGCGGCGCGACGCCGATCGCCGAGATCGTAGGCTACGGCACGACCGCGGACGCCTATCACATGACCTCGGGGCCGCCCGATGGCGATGGTGCCCGCCGCGCCATGGAGATCGCGCTTCGGCAGGCCAAGCTTGCGCCCGCGGATGTGCAGCACCTGAACGCGCACGCGACCTCGACACCGGCCGGCGACGAGAGCGAGCTCGGCGCCATCGGCGCGCTGTTCGGCCGCAACCGCGGCATTGCCGTGAGCGCGACCAAATCGGCCACGGGTCACCTGCTCGGCGCCGCCGGCGGGCTGGAAGCCATCTTCACCGTGCTCGCATTGCGCGACCAGATCGCGCCGCCCACGCTCAATCTCGAAAACCCCGATGCGAGCGCTGAAGGCATCGATATTGTCGCAGGCAGCGCGCGGCCGATGCCGATGCAGCATGCCATCTCCAACGGGTTCGGCTTCGGCGGGGTCAATGCCAGCGTGATCTTGCGCCGGCTGGGCTGAACAAGAGGCCTTGCAATCGCCGCCCGCTCCGCTACGAAAACGGCATGATCGAAACCAATTTCTGGCTGTTCCTGGCCGCAGCTCTCCTCATTGCCGCCGTTCCCGGCCCTGGCATTTTTTACGTCGCCGCGCGAACCTTGTCGGAGGGGCGTACCAGCGGCTTTGCCTCGACCGCGGGCACGGCGCTGGGCGGACTGGTTCATGTGGTCGCGGGCAGCCTCGGCATCTCCGCCATCATCCTGGCCAGCGCGGAGCTGTTTGCCGCCGTGAAATTCGTCGGCGCGCTCTATCTGGTCTGGCTGGGCATCAAGACCTTTCGCAGCGCCGGCAGCAACCTGTCGCTTGGGAGCGAGCCGATCGGCGACGAGCGCGCGTTCCGCGACGGCGTGCTGGTCGAAGCGCTCAATCCGAAGACCGCGGCATTCTTCCTCGCCTTCATTCCTCAGTTTCTCGATCCGTCGGACTCGAACCCGACGCTGCAATTCATCCTGCTGGGTGCGATCTCGGTGGCGCTGAACACGCTCGCCGATGTCGTGGTAGTCCTGATGGCCTCGGCGACGCGCGCGCAACTAACCGGACGGCCACTTCTGATGCGTCGCCTCACGCAGGGCTCCGGCGTCTTCATCGCCGGCCTCGGCCTCTCGCTCGCTTTGGCGCGGCGGCCGGCAAATGGCTAGCGCCCCGCAAAGCCGCTTCTATGAATCGCACGGCCTGCGGCTGCACTACGCCGACTGGGGCAACGAGGGTGCACCCGCCGCCATCCTGGTGCATGGCGGTCGCGATCATTGCCGCAGCTGGGATCACATCGCGCGTTCGCTGCAACCGCATTTTCGCGTCGTCGCGCCCGACCTGCGTGGTCACGGCGATTCCGACTGGACGAGAGGCGGCAGCTACGCGCTGACAGAATACGTGTACGATCTCGCGCAGCTGGTTCGCACCGTCGCAGCGCCTCAGGTCACCCTGATCGGCCATTCGATGGGCGGCATGGTGAGCCTGATCTTTTCGGGCGCATTCCCCGAACAGGTCACGAGGCTCGTCGTCCTCGACGGCGTGACCATGCTGCCCGATACACCGAAGCCGCCGGCGCATGAGCGCATCGGCAGATGGGTCGGCCAGCTCGACAGACTGCACGACCGCACCCCGCGCCGCTATGCGACGCTCGAGGACGCCGCCGCGCAGATGATGCTTCACAACAAGCGCCTTGCCCGCGACCTCGCGCTGCATCTCGCCAGGCACGGCGCACGGCGGAACGAAGACGGCAGCTACAGCTGGAAATTCGATCCCTATCAGCGCGCCTCCGCGCCACATCGGCTCTGGCCCGACGATCACATCGAGCTGTGGTCGCGGATCACGTGCCCGACGCTGCTGCTCAATGCCGGCGAAAGCTTTCTAGCGGGCGCTCGGTCCGCCGGCCTGGAGCGATACTTCCAGAACGCGCGCGTCAAGACCATCGCTGGAGCGGGACACTGGCTGCAGCACGACAAGCCGCAGGAGGTGTTGGGTGAGATCCGGACGTTTCTGGGATTGACCGGGGAAAGCGGCGAGTAGCTGACTGCCGTAGGGTGGGCAAAGCGAAGCGTGCCCACCGCTTTCACCGCGCAACGGGAATGATCGTGGGCACAGCGCTATCGCGCCTTTGCCCACACTACGGCAGCGGTACCCTAGCTCAACGTGCCCGCATGCACCCACCAGGCGGGGTGATCGCGGCGGATCTTTTCGGCCGCGGCATGCGCCTCCGCGGGCGCGCCGTAGATCGCAAAGCACGTCGCGCCCGAGCCGGACATGCGGGCGAGCTTGACGCCGGCGGAATCGCGCAAGGCGTCCAGCACCTCGCCGATCACAGGCTCGATCCGCAGCGCGGGCGCTTCGAGATCGTTGGCGACGGTCTCGAGAACCTCGACCCAATCGGAAATCGAGGCGCCCTCCTCCGGCCAAGCCGGCGCGCGGATGACGTCGGTGACGCCGACCAGGAGCTCGCCGTTGCGCAGGCCCAGCGCCTGGAACACGTCCTTGGTGGCGACCGGCACGCGCGGATTGACCATGACGCAAGGCATGCTCGGCAGCGCGAGCGGCAGCAGCTGCTCGCCGACGCCGGTCATGTCGCAGGCGCGCGAGAGGAGGCACACCGGCACGTCGGCGCCGGTTGCGAGCGCGACCTTCTGAATGCGGGGATCATCGAGCGACAAATCGTTGAGACGCGCCAGGAGCCGCAGCGCGGCCGCGGCATCCGCCGAGCCGCCGCCGATGCCGGCTGCAACGGGGAGCACCTTGTCGAGCGCGAAGGCGCCCAGCTGCAGGCCAGGGATCGCCTCGGCAAGCAGCTTGGCGGCCTTGAGCACGAGATTGTCGGCGGTGTCGCCGCAGGCGGCAGCCAGCGGCCCAGTCGTGGTGAGCTTCAGCTCCCCGCCCGGCTCCAAGGTGAGCCGGTCGGCGCAGTCGGCAAACGCGACCACGCTTTCGAGATCATGATAACCGTCGGCACGACGGCCGACGACGCGAAGGCTCAAATTGACCTTCGCCCGTCCCTCTTCAATCCACGCCGACATTGGCGATCAGCCCCCAAGACTCACTTGTTTGCGCATGATCCGATCGGAAAACCGCTCCACACTTTTCCGGATCATGCGCCTAGCTTAGCCGCCCTTGCCGTCGTCCTTCTTCTTCTCGGCCTGCGCCGCAGAAGAGTTCGAATTGTCGTCGGGGAGGCCATTGGCGATCTTGGCCTCGATCTTCGGCAGCTCTTCCGGCTCGGGCTTGAGATCGCGCGCATGCGACCACTGGAATTTTGCCTCGAGCGTTCGGCCGACGCGCCAATAGGCGTCGCCGAGGTGGTCGTTGATGGTGGGATCCTCGGGCTTGAGATCGATCGCGCGTTCGAGGTTCTTCACCGCCTCCTCGAAATTGCCGATGCGGTAATAGGCCCAGCCGAGGGAATCGACGATGTAGCCGTCGTCGGGACGCTGCTCGACGGCCCGCTTGATCATCTTCATGCCTTCGTCGAGATTCACGCCCTGGTCGATCCAGGAATAGCCGAGATAGTTGAGGACGTGCGGCTGATCGGGCTGCAGCTCCAGCGCCTTCTTCATGTCGGCCTCGGCCTTGGCCCATTGCTTGGAGCGCTCCTGGCAGATGCCGCGATAATAGTACCAGACGCTATTGGCCTTGTCGTTGCCGGGCGGCAGCACCTCGATGCCGCGCGAATAGGTCGCGCCGCAATCGCCGAACCGCTTGCGGCCGCGCTCGATGTTGCCGAGCGCCATGATGGCTTCGAGGTCCTTGGGATCCTCCGAGGTGACGCCCTTGAGGATCTTGATCGCCTCGTCGGTGCGGTCGGCGGAATCGAGATCGATGGCGAGCTGAATCTGCGCGTTGCGCTTGAGCGGCGAGTTGGCGGGCACGCGCTCGTAGACCTTGATCGCCATCTTCGGCCGCTTGACCGATTCGTAGAGATCGGCGAGCGACAGCAGCGCCAGCGGATGGCTCGGCTGCAGGTAGAGCGAGAGCTGGAGATAGACCAGCGCCAGATCCTCGCCGCCGCGGCGGGTCAGCGTCGCGCCGATGCCGTAGAGCGCTTCGGCGGCGCCGGCCTGCGCGGAATCGACCAGCGGCGGCATCTTCTTGCCGGCCTTGGTCTCGCGCAGGCCTTCCTGGATCAGCGGATGGCGTGCCAGCTTCTTGTCGAAGGCCTGGTAGACATTGGTGGCCGCGGCGGAATCCTTGTTGCGCGACAGCCAGCGCGCATAGGCCTCGGTCACGCGCAGCATGGAATCGTCGAGCTTGTAGGCGCGCTCGAAGCGCGTGCCGGCGTCCTTGTCCTTGCCGGAGAGCTCCAGGATCATGCCGGTGTGGAGATCCTTGAACAGCGGATACCATTCCGGACCTGTCAGCTTGTCGATGGTGGCGACACCACCCTTGGCATCGCCCGCACCATAGGCGGCCCAGCCCGACAGCAGCGTGGCGACGAGATCGGTGATCGGACCACGGATCGACTGATTGATGTTGGTCTGCGCCGCGACGTACTTCTTCAGCTTGAGATCGTGCACGCCGACGACGAGACGGGCGACGCGGTTGGTCTTGTCGATGGTGAGGATGCGCTCGGCGAGCTTGACCGCCTCCTCGATGTCGCCGTCGGCGACCGACGAGATGAAGGCACGGTCGAGCAGCTCGTTGTTCTTGGGATCGGTGCGGAGCGCCGAACGGTAGAATGCGGCGGCCGAGGCCGCGTCGCGCTCGACGCTGGCATGGCGGGCGGCGAGATAGCTGCCGGCACCGGTGAGCGACTTCAGATCGTTTCGCGTCGGAAACTGCGCCGCCGTGTTCTCCGGATGATCCGGCGTCTGCGCCAGGACCGCGCCGGGGACCGTCGCGATCGCGGTGCCCATGAGGGCGATGGCGGCAGCAGTCCAGCGGTTGAAACGATTTGAAAACATCAGGGCTCGCCTTGAGTTGGTGGTGCCTGGGTTTGCAGCAGAAGGCCGTATCGCAAGCGAACGCAGCCGGTGACATCCGGGCCCGGAACCGTCAGGCCGACAATGCCGCTTTTGGCGCTTCGCCGCAAGGATTCGGACCCGGGAAGATCCCCTCCGCACGCCCAAACCGGCCCATTGAAACCGCGCCAGGGCCCCAAGACGCCGCCACTATGGCCTTATCGTGGCCGCGGCGGGTCGCCGCAGCCTCGTCCTCACGGGAACGTGCGTCTGGTCACCCGTGCTATGCGCCCCTCACATCGCCTCGTAGTTCGGGCCGCCGCCGCCCTCCGGGGGAACCCAGGTGATGTTGCCGTTGGGATCCTTCACGTCGCAGGTCTTGCAGTGGACGCAGTTCTGGGCGTTGATCTGGAAGCGCGGGCCGGAGCCCTCCTCGATCCATTCATAGACGCCAGCCGGGCAATAGCGGTTCGAGGGGCCGGCATAGACGTCGTGCTCGGAGCTCTTCTGGAGGTTCATGTCGGTGACCTTCAGATGGATCGGCTGGTCCTCCTCGTGATTGGTGTTGGACAAAAACACCGAGGACAGCTTGTCGAACGTGATCTTGCCGTCGGGCTTCGGGTAGTTCCTGGGCGCGTGGCTCTTGGCCGAATCGAGCGTGGCGCGGTCGGGCTTGACGTGCGACTGCGTGCCAAACAGTGAGGCGCCGAACAGCGTATTGCACCACATGTCGAAGCCGCCCAGCGCGACGCCGAGCACGGTGCCGAACTTCGACCACAATGGCTTGACGTTGCGGACCAGGAATAGGTCCTTACCGACCGATGAGGAGCGCCAGGCGTTCTCGTATTCGACGAGCTCGTCATTGGCGCGGTCGGCGGCGAGCGCGGCCGCAACATGTTCGGCAGCCAGCATGCCGGTGCCCATCGCATTGTGCACGCCCTTGATGCGCGGCACGTTGACGAAGCCGGCCGCGCAGCCGATCAGCGCGCCGCCGGGGAAGCTCAGCTTCGGCACCGACTGATAGCCGCCCTCGGTGATCGCGCGCGCGCCGTAGGCGAGCCGCTTGGCGCCTTCGAAGGTGCCGCGGATCGAGGGATGGGTCTTGAAGCGCTGGAATTCGTCGAACGGGGACAGATAGGGATCGTCGTAGTTGAGATGCACGACAAAGCCGACGGCGACGAGATTGTCGTCGTAGTGATAAAGGAACGAGCCGCCACCGGTCTTGAGGTCAAGCGGCCAGCCGAATGAATGCTGGATCAAGCCCTTCTGGTGCTTGGCGGGATCGATCTGCCAGACCTCCTTGAGGCCGATGCCGAACTTCGGCGGCTCGCTCTTGGCGTCGAGCGCGAACTTGTTGATGAGCTGCTTGGTCAGGCTGCCTCGGGCGCCTTCGGCGAACAGCGTGTACTTGCCGAGCAATTCCATGCCGCGCGTGAAGGAATCCTTCGGCTTGCCGTCGCGGCCGATGCCCATGTCGCCGGTGGCAATGCCCTTGACCTTACCCTCCTCGTCATAGAGCACCTCGGCCGCCGCAAAGCCCGGATAGATCTCGACGCCAAGCGCCTCGGCCTTGCGCGCCAGCCAGCGGCAGACATTGCCGAGCGAGCCGATGTAGCAGTGATGATTGTCCATCAGCGGCGGCATCATGAAATTCGGCAGCTTGATCGCGCCGCCGCCGGTCATCCAGTAGAAGCGGTCGTCCTTGACCTGCGTCTTCAGCGGGCAGTCGGCATCCTCGCGCCAGTCCGGGATCAGCTTGTCGAGGCCCGCGGGATCGATCACGGCGCCCGAGAGGATGTGCGCACCAACCTCGGAGCCCTTCTCCACCACAACGACGTTGAGCTCGGCGTTGAGCTGCTTGAGCCGGATCGCGGCCGACAGACCCGACGGGCCGGCGCCGACGATGACGACGTCGAATTCCATGGATTCGCGCGGGGGAAGTTCTTCGGTGCTCATTTGATCTCAGCCCTTGAGACGGTCCTTGGTCGTTTGCGCCCTCTTGTTTCCGATTTTTCCGGGTAGGACAACCTCGGAATCGCGTTCCGCCGGGATGCAAGGCCGTCCAAGGTGATATAAAAGTCAGACTTTCCCATGATCCCCGAACCCGCACCCACCGTCCGAGAGCTGCTCGCCTTCTATCTGGAGGCCGGTGTCGACTGCGCGCTTGCGGAGGAACCGATAGACCGCCTCGCGGAAATCGATGCGCCGCCACCCAGCCCGCGCGCGGCCCCGCCAGCCGAAGCGCCGCGGCCGGTCGCCGCGCCCGCGGTCATGCGCGGCGAAGCCGCGCCTGCACCGGACGTCGCCATCGCCTCGGCACGCGAAGCCGCACGCACCGCGCCGACCCTGGAGGCGCTGCGCGAGCTGATGCAGAATTTCGAGGGCTGCGCGTTGAAGCACACCGCTACGCGGCTGGTGTTTGCCGACGGCAACCCGCAGGCGCGCATCATGTTCGTCGGCGAGGCGCCGGGCCGCGACGAGGACATCGAGGGACTGCCTTTCGTCGGGCGCAGCGGCAAGCTGCTCGATCTGATGATCGGAGCCATCGGCCTCAACCGCACCACCGCCTACATCGCCAACGTCATTCCCTGGCGGCCGCCCGGCAACCGCACGCCGACGCCGCAGGAGACGCAAATCTGCCTGCCCTTCATCCAGCGCCAGATCGAGTTGGTGAACCCCGACGTGCTGGTGACGCTTGGCAATCCTTCGACACAGACGCTGCTGTCGACGCGCGAAGGCATCATGCGCACGCGTGGGCGCTGGTTCGACTACGACACCGGCCAGCGGGTGATCCGCGCGCTGCCGACGTTTCACCCGGCCTACCTCTTACGCTCGCCGGCCTACAAGCGGCTGGCCTGGCAGGATCTGCGGGCGATCGCGAAGGTGCTGGCGGGTTAGCGAGCTCTCGTGTCCCGGACGCGGTGCGGCACCCAGTGACGCTCCGCAGAGCCGGGACCCAGAAACGCAAGATAGTACGATGCGGCGAGATGGGCCCCGGCTCTGCGGCGCACCGCCGAAGAGGCGCTGCGCCGCGTCCGGGGCACGAGACCTACGTCCCCTTCGGCCGCACGATGGCCCAGCCGATTCGCAACAGCTGCTGCCGGCCGGTCACCAGCCATTCAAAGGCGCGCGGCACTTCCGGCACGATGCCGGGAAAGCGCTTGACGATCTCGGGCGGCGGCGTGCCGGCGGTATCGGAGGCGCGCCAGACCACGACGCCGCCGGTCTCGCTGAACTTGGTCTGGCTCATCCACGGCGTCCGCGCGGGGGCGGCGTCGATGAACAGGTGCGGCCGGCCGGAATGAAGCGCGATCAGGCTGGCGAGCTGGGTCTCGCCGGCGACGGCGCGCAGGCGATGGTTGGTGCGGCGGGCGAAGCTCTCGTCGAAGAAGTCCGAGATCGCGCGCGCCGGCATCGAGGTCGCAATTTCGCTAGTGCCCGTCCAAGGCAGGAACAGGACGGCGAGCACCACGCCGGCGGCGGGCGCGGCGACGGCGGCGGCCCAGACCACGCGCAGCATGCGCGCGCGGCGCATCGCGATGAGATCGCCGGCCGCGACGACCACGGCAAGCCCCGACATGATCAGCACGACACCGGGGCCGCCGACGACGGATTCGAGCCCGAGCAGACCGGAGATCAGCACCGCGCCGAGCGGCAGAGCGAACGCGAAGAAATAGACGAAGTTGCGCGCGAGCGGCTCGACCGGCGGGCGGTAGATGATCGGTGGCTCCTCGCCCTTGCCGGCGAACATTCCGGTGTTGAGCAAGGTCAGCGCCGGGATCGCAGCCGCCCCGAGCGCGAGCCCGCCGAGCAGCCAGACCGCATGTAGCGCACGGTCTTTGAGCTCGGCGACTGGCGGCAAGGCCGGCAGTGTTAGCGTCTCGGCACGCATCAGAAAGACCGCATAGGGCAGCGCCAGCACGGCGACGACGATCAGCGCGAACAGCGGATCGAGTCCGCGCAGCGTCCGGCGGCCGCCGGCGGTCGAAACCGCGAAGACGACGATCAGCAGCAGCAGGTAGATCGCGGCGGGGGTCGTCAGCAGCAGGAGGCCGGCTTCGATCGACCAGGCGAACCAGGCATTGCCGCGGCGCTGGCCAATGATCTGCCAGGAGTGCAGCAGTAACAGCGCCCAGAGCGGCCGCGCCAGGATCAGCGGACCGAAGTCCAGCGCGGACGAGGAGAAGGCCAGCACCGTCATGGTGAGCAGCACGGCAAGCACGGCCTGCTGCGAGCCGACCACGGCACGGGAGAGATGATAGAGCGCGATGAAGGTCGCGATCTCGCAGAGCTGGGCGAGCACATAGACGCCGAGCATGTGGCCGCCGGCGGCGCGATAGGCGATGTCGGCAAGCCAGACCGCAAGCGGCGGGCCGAGATCGGTGCCGACCTGGTATTCCCTGCCGAAGGCCAGAAGGGTCGCGAGAGTGCCGGGCGGGCTGCGGTAGAACACCAGCGCCACTAACAGCCACATCGCGGCCTGCAGCAGCACCGCAATCCAAACGATCAGCCGCGGCCGGGCGCGAATGAGCTCGATGACCAGGGAGGTAAACCGCATGCAACGTCCGAAGGTGCAGCCAACCCGTCCAGCCGGCCCCATTTGCTCGCGTCTGTTTTGATAAAGGGCGCTGTGCGTCGTGGCAACTTCGGTCTGCTCCCTCTCCCCGTTCTTACGGGGAGAGGGCCGGGGTGAGGGGCTGCATCCGCGAGCACGGCAACAGTTGGACTCGCGGAGAGTCCCCCTCACCCGGAATGCATCTGCGATGCATTCCGGCCTCTCCCCGCAGGCGGGGAGAGGCGAAGGGGCGCTGCCGAAAGAGAAATCCTAGAGGCCGGCGGAAGCGTCGATCTCGACGCTCGCCTCCACCTGCACCTCGACCTCGGTCACCGAGAACAGGTCCTGCACCGGCTCGACGGTCCAGGGCATGTGCTTGGCGCGGGCGGCGGCGACGGGGGCGAAGAAGCTGCGGTGGTGGATGGAGGGGCCGAGGCGATCGAGCGCGTCGAGATGCTCTGGCACGGCATAGCCCTTGTGCTGCTCGAAGCCGTAGCCCGGGCAGTCCTGCGCCAGCGCGCACATCAGCCGGTCCCGGGTGACCTTGGCGACGATGGAGGCCGCGGCGATCGACAGCACGATACCGTCGCCGCCGATCACCGCCTCGCAGTCGCATGCGGTGTCGAGCCGGTCGCGGCCGTCGACGAAGACGTGCCTGGGCGCCTCTGGAAGGGCCACCACGGCGCGCTTCAACGCCCACAGCGAGGCGCGCAGGATGTTGTCGCGGTCGATTCGCGCCGGCGAGGCGACGGCGACCGAGACCTGCGCGGTGGCGCAGATCTTGTCGAACAGCTTTTCGCGCTCCTCGGCGGTCAGGCGCTTGGAATCGTCGATGCCGCGGGGAATCCGGTCGGGATCGAGAATCACCGCGGCGGCCACCACGGGACCTGCGAGCGGGCCGCGGCCCGCCTCGTCGCAGCCCGCGACCGGCCAGACGCCGCGCTTGATCAGCGCGCGCTCGCGGCGGAAGCTCGGGGGAGCAACGGCGATGATGCCCTTCTTGCCCGCAGGAACCTTCGCCGCATCGGCCGCAGAGATCTTTGCCGCCTTGGCGGGCACAGCCTTCTGCGCGGCCTTCTTCTTTGGCGCGGCTTTGGCTGGGGTCTTGGCGGAGGGGTCCCGAATCATGGCTGGGATCGTGCGCACGCAGCTTCGCCGACGCAACCGGGAACCCAGGATATTCCCGTTATTCAGGCCGCCCGCCCTACTCCGCCAGATGCACCCGCCGGTCCTCGCCCACCTTGATACCGGGCGCGACCACGACTTCCCAGACATGTGCATCGGGATCGGCAAAATAGCCGCAATAGCCGCCGTAATCGGTCGCGTGCGCCGCCTTGAGCAAGGTGGCCCCCTTCTCCACGGCGAAGGCCAGCACCTCGTCGACCTCCTCGCGGGTCGCGCAATTCCAGGCGAGCGTCATGCCGCGAAAGGTCGTGGGCCTCGGCTGGTCCTCCAAGGACGCGTCCGCGGCGAGCCGATCCCAGTGATAAAGCGCGAGCACCGGACCGCCGGTGTCGTAGAACGCAACCGCCTCGCCGGTCTCCTTCAGCCGGCGCGAGAAACCGAGCGCTTCGTAGAAGGCGATGCTGGCGCGGATGTCGTTCACACCGAGCGTGATGACGGTCAGCCGCGGCACCGGCACGGCGAGTTCCTTAAGCATGCGACACCTCTTGCACGTGTCCGCTCAAAACAGGCTGAGCTGATCGCCGTTCCGCTTCGGCCGCGCAAAGTGATCAATGGTCAGCTTTGAGCGCCGCTTGTTGAGGCCGAGCCGCTCGCAGGCGATCTCGAAACGGCGGCCGATGGTCCAGGCCATCGGTCCGGTGCCCTTCATCCGCTCGCCCCATTTGGCGTCGTAATCGCGCCCGCCGCGCATGTCGCGGATCAGGGTAAAGACGTGGCGATAGCGGTCCGGATAGTTCGCCATCAGCCATTCGCGGAAGAGATCGCGCACCTCCAGCGGCAGCCGCAACAGCACATAGGCGGCTTCCTTGACGCCGGCATGGGCGGCGGCGTCGAGGATGCGCTCGATCTCGGAATCGTTCAGCGCGGGGATCACGGGCGCGACCATCACCGTGGTGGGAATGCCGGCCTCCGAGAGCTGCTTCAGCGCCTCCAGCCGCTTCGGCGGCGTCGAGGCCCGCGGCTCCATGGTGCGCGCCAGCTTCGGATCGAGCGAGGTGACCGAGATCGCGACCTTGGCGAGGTTGCGCTTGGCCATCCGCTGGAGAATGTCGATGTCGCGCAGCACCAGCGCCGATTTGGTGACGATGCCGACGGGATGCGAGGTGCGCTCCAGCACTTCCAAAATGCCGCGCATGATTTTGCGCTCGCGCTCGATCGGCTGGTAGGGATCGGTGTTGGTGCCGATTGCGATCATTCGCGGCTCGTAGCCGGGAGCCGCAAGCTCCTTCTCGAGCAGCGAAGGCGCCTCGGGCTTCACGAACAGTTTTGACTCGAAGTCGAGCCCCGGCGACAGGCCGAGATAGGCATGGGTCGGCCGCGCGAAGCAATAGACGCAGCCGTGCTCGCAGCCGCGATACGGATTGATCGAGCGGTCGAAACCGATGTCGGGGGAATCGTTGCGGGTGATCACCTTGCGTGAGGTGTCGACCGCCACCGTCGTCTTGAACGGCGGCAGCTCGTCCAGGCTCTGCCAGCCGTCATCGAAAGCGACGCGCGCTTCTGCCTCGTAGCGGCCGCTGGCATTGGATTGTGCGCCCCGCCCTCGCCTTCGCGCGCGGTCGATGGCGACGCCAAGCTCGGGGAAATCTGAAGGCGCACCCGCCGGCTCGGAGGGCGCCGTGACCGGCGGGTGCTTGAGAGCATGAGAGGATGCTGGACTCATGCATCCAAGATAGCAGGTCATAGGAACAAATCAAGAACACAAACCAAAAGCGGGAAAACAACCCCATGCACAGTAGAGCTGCCCAAACTTCGCGCGCCCGCCTTTGACCTCACGCAACACGGCCGTCACGACCATCCCGTTTCATGGCGGGCGGATCGATCGCCCCGGAACCGGGTTGGTGACGATCGCGAAGTGAAGGTCGGCAGGAACATGACAATCCACCAAAAAACGGCCGAAGCGAGCAGCGACCTCGATCTGCTCGATCGCTATTGGCGCGCCGCCAACTACCTCTCGGTCGGGCAGATCTACCTGCTCGACAATCCGCTGCTGCGCGAGAAGCTGCGGCCCGAGCACATCAAGCCGCGTCTGCTGGGTCATTGGGGCACGACGCCGGGCCTGAACTTCATCTACGCCCATCTCAACCGCGTCATCCGGGCGCTCGATGTCAACGTGATTTATGTCTGCGGTCCCGGCCATGGCGGTCCGGGCATGGTCGCCAACACTTATCTCGAAGGCAGCTACAGCGAGATCTATCCCGATATTGCGCGCGACACGGACGGATTGCGCAAGCTGTTTCGGCAGTTCTCCTTCCCCGGCGGCATCCCGAGCCACGCCGCGCCGGAAACGCCGGGCTCCATCCACGAAGGCGGCGAGCTCGGCTATGCGCTGGTGCACGCCTATGGCGCCGCATTCGACAACCCGGATTTGATCGTCGCCTGCGTGGTCGGCGACGGCGAGGCCGAGACCGGGCCGCTCGCTGCGTCCTGGCACTCCAACAAGTTCCTGAACCCCGCCCATGACGGCGCGGTGCTGCCGATCCTGCATCTCAACGGCTACAAGATCGCGGGCCCCACCGTGCTCGGACGGATGCAGGACGCCGAGATCCGGGACCTCTTCCGCGGGTTCGGCCACGAGCCGCTGTTCGTCACGGGCGACGATCCCAAATTGATGCACCAGGCCATGGCCGATGCGCTGGACGTCGCATTCGCCAGCATCCGCTCGATCCAGCAACATGCCCGCGACGGTCGCACAAGCGTCGAGCGGCCGCGCTGGCCGATGATCGTGCTGCGCAGCCCGAAGGGCTGGACCGGCCCGAAGGAGGTCGACGGCAAGAAGGTCGAGGGTTTTTGGCGCGCGCATCAGGTGCCAGTCGCAGGCTGCCGCGAGAACCCGGCGCATCTCAAGGTGCTCGAAGACTGGATGCGCAGCTACGAGCCGGAAAAGCTGTTCGATGGCAACGGCGCCCTCGTTGCCGAGCTTCAGGCGCTCGCGCCCGACGGCGTCAGGCGCATGGGCGCCAATCCGCATGCCAATGGCGGCGTGCTGAAGAAGGAGCTGAAGCTGCCCGACTTCCGCAGCTTCGCGATCGAGGTGCCGCAGCCCGGCGAGGTCGTGGCGGAAGCCACGCGCGAGCTCGGCAAATTCCTGCGCGACGTCATTCGCCTGAATGCGAAGGCGCGCAATTTCCGCATCATGGGCCCGGACGAGACGGCATCGAACCGGCTCGACGCCGTGTTCGAGGTCACCGAACGCGTCTGGATGGAGCCGACCGAACCTTACGACGTGCACCTCGCCCAGGACGGCCGCGTGATGGAGGTGCTGAGCGAGCATCTCTGCCAGGGCTGGCTGGAGGGCTACCTGCTCACGGGACGGCACGGCTTCTTCTCCTGCTACGAGGCCTTCACCCACATCGTGGATTCCATGTTCAACCAGCACGCCAAATGGCTGAAGGTGACGCGGGAGCTGCCGTGGCGACGTCCGATCGCCTCGCTCAATTATCTGCTGACCTCGCATGTCTGGCGCCAGGACCATAACGGCTTCAGCCATCAGGACCCCGGTTTCGTCGATCTCGTCGCCAACAAGAAGGCCGACATCGTCCGCATCTACTTCCCGCCGGACGCCAACACGCTGCTGTGGATCGCCGACCACTGCCTGCGCACCTATAACCGCATCAACGTGATCGTCGCCGGCAAGCAGCCGGCGCCGCAATGGCTGTCGATGCAGGACGCGGCGACGCATTGCGATGCCGGCATCGGCATCTGGACCTGGGCGGGAACGGAGGATGGAAAGGGCGAGCCCGACGTGGTGATGGCCTGCGCCGGCGACGTGCCGACGCTGGAGACGCTCGCTGCCGTCGACCTCCTGCGCAAGACGCTGCCGGACTTGAAGATCCGCGTCGTCAACGTCGTCGACCTCATGACGCTGCAGCCGAGGGAGCAGCATCCGCACGGCCTGTCCGACCGCGACTTCGACAGCCTGTTCACGCGCGACAAGCCTGTGATCTTTGCCTATCACGGCTATCCCTATCTCATTCACCGGCTGACCTATAGCCGCACCAACCATGCCGGAATGCATGTGCGCGGCTTTGCCGAGGAGGGCACCACGACGACGCCCTTCGACATGGTCGTGCTCAACGAACTCGACCGCTATCACCTTGCGATCGAGGCGATCGAACGCGTGCCGGGACTGGCGACCAAGGCTGCGCAGGTGAAGCAGCAATTCCGCGACAGACTGATCGAACACTCCCGCTATGTCCGTGAGCATGGTGAGGACATGCCTGAGATTCGTGACTGGGTCTGGCAGAACAGCGCCGGCGGCAACACGCCGGCCGAGGCCGGCGACTAGCGATGCCGGACACGGTCCTCGTCCTCAACGCGGGATCGTCGAGCATCAAGTTCGGCCTGTTCGATGTCGCGGCGGCCGAGCCCGCCCTGCTCTGCAAGGGCCTGCTGGACGAGCACGAGGCCAAACCCCGGCTGGTGGTGAAAGGCCCTGCAGGCGAAGACCTGTTCGAGACAAGCAAGCAGGCGCCGCAGGCAGCCGGCGACCATCTGTTCGCGGACGTGCTCGCCTTCATCGAGGACCGGTTCGGTGGACGCAGCCTGCGGGCCGTCGGCCATCGCATCGTGCACGGCGGGGCGGATTATTCAGGCCCGGTGGTCCTGATGGACGACATCATTGCGAAACTGGAGGCCTTGACGCCGCTGGCGCCGCTGCACCAGCCGCGCTGCCTCGCGCCGGTGCGAACGCTGGCGGCGATCCGGCCCGAGCTGACGCAGATCGCGTGTTTCGACACCGCCTTCCACCACGGCCTCGCGCCGCCCGCGAGCCGCTTCGCCATTCCCAGGCGATTCGAGGCGCGTGGCGTCAGGCGCTACGGCTTTCACGGCCTCTCGTTCGAATATGTCGCGGGACGCCTGGCCGAGATCGCGCCGGAGCTCGTGGCCAAGCGCACTGTCATCGCGCATCTCGGCAATGGCGCCAGCCTCTGCGCCTTGCGCGATAGCCGCAGCATCGACACCACGATGGGGCTGACGCCGCTCGACGGCCTCGTCATGGGCACGCGCTGCGGTGCGATCGATCCGGGCGTGCTGCTCTATCTGCAACAGTACGAGAACATGTCGGCCCGGGAGGTCCAGCACCTGCTCTATCACGAGTCAGGCCTGCTTGGCGTTTCCGGCATCTCCGCGGACATGCGTACACTGCTGGCGAGTAGCGAGGCTGCGGCGCGCGAGGCGGTCGATCTCTTCACCTTTCGTGCGGCGCAGCAGGTCGCGATGATGGCGGCCACGCTCGGCGGCCTGGATTGTCTGATCTTCACCGGCGGCATCGGCGAACATGCCAGGGAGATCCGCGGCGCCATCGGCCAGCGTCTCGCCTGGATGGGCGTGCGCATCGACGCCGCAAGCAACGATGCCGCGCGCGAGCGCATCAACGGCAACGACAGCACCGTCGCGGTCTTCGTTATTCCCACCAACGAAGAGATGATGATCGCGCGCCATTGCGCGGCGCTGATCTAGGGGGTTATGCCATTGCGGAAACACCCTCTCCGCAGGCGGAGAGGGTGTGCACTTACGTTGTAGCAATCAAACCTGAACTCATCGTGCTTTAGTGACCGCGGCCGGTCAGGAGCTGAAAAGTCCCCATCGCGATCTCGATCACGATCAGCACCACGATCGCGATCTCCAGGCGCAGCGAGCGCTGGGTGTCGATGATGTCGGTCAGCGCGTTGGCGGTCTCCGATACCGCGGTGAGCTTGCGCTCGAGCGTGTCGAGGCGCTCCTTCAGCTCGTACTCGTCCTCGAGACGGGAATACAGCCGATCGAGCTCGGGCTTCTCCCAGAGCACGTCGGGCTTCTCGGCGACCGCGACGCGGCCGGCAACGCGCTGCTGTACCAGCAGCGCGTTGCCGATCAATTGCAGAATGCCCGTGCGCCGACGCGGGGTGCGGCCGTGTTCGGCGAGCTCCCGTGCAAACGGCTCGATGACGTCGAACACCGCGGCGACGCGGCGCTCGTCGCGCGCCAGCGACGTGCTCTTTGCGAGCGCATCGGCAACCAGCAGCAGCCGGTCGTCGGAGAACTTGGCGAGGCAGATCGGCCCGCCCGGCTGGATCGTCTCGCCCGCTTCCTCGTTGCAGAGCTGCGCCTGCGCGATCTCCTCCTCGTACGGGCTGAGCTCTCCGGTCACGCGTGATTTCAGGCTGTCGACGAGAACCTTCTCCTCCGACGGCAACAGCCCGATCAGCACGACCACGCCATAGCGAAAGATCACGGCAAGGCCGGCATGAACGCGGAAGGCGGCCGGCGTCGAGGACACCAGCGTGCCGATCTCCAAGTTGGAAGCATTGATGCGGTCGCCCAGCATCAGCGCCCGGATCCGCAAGGTCGGTGCGGCCTCCTGCTTCGGCGATTTTGGCGCCGTGCCAACGGCGAGATGATCGGCGTTCATGCAAGGTCTCTCCCGGGCAGCGAAAGGTCGCTACGAAGCATCGGGGATAATACCGTCAGGATCGGCTTGTGCCGAAACATTCGGCAATATTATCAGCCCGCGCCTGGCACATCTGGCCGCGATGAACTCGCGGCAGTTTACCATCGCACGCCGAAGCCCCTTCCGAAAGTTGCACTCGGCAGCGCGACGGGTTTATGACAACATCATGCAACGCAACGCTACGCTTCTCCCGAAGTGCGGAAACTGAAGCCTCAATCATGCTGAGCGTCATCATTCCGACCGAAGGTGTCGAGCAGACGGCGGTCGCAACCCTGGCCGCGCTGGTGCCCGGCGCCGCAGCCGGCGTGATCCGGGAAGTGCTTCTGGTCGACGGCACGCGCAACGGCGTCATCGAGCGTGTTGCCGACGTCGCGGGCTGCCGTTTCATCGGCTTCGATGGGCATTCGCAAGGCGCTGCGCTCGCTGCCGGCGCGCGCCAGGCCCGATCGCCCTGGCTGATGTTCCTGCCTGCGGGCGCGGTGCTGGAAACCGGCTGGATCGAGGAAACCACCCAGTTCATCCAGGCCGTCGCCACCAGCGGCCGGGATCGTGCGGCGGTGTTCCGCTATGCCCGTTCGCCCTACGCAAATACCGCAGTGCGCGACGTCCTCTGGGCGGTGGCGCGCAGGCTCGTCGGTCCGCTCGGCGATCAAGGACTGCTGATCGCGCGTGATCATTACGAGCGGATCGGCGGATATCCGCCTCACGCCCGGCATTCCGAGGCGCGGCTGCTCCGGCGGCTCGGCCGGTCGTCCCGGACCATGCTGCGCAGCCGGATCGTGATGGTCGGCTGAAGCGCCGAGATACTTGCCAACGTCAATCAATTAATTGACAATGGCAAATATCGAGGTGATCCCATGCTATCAAAAGCTTCGCCGTCAAGCGCCGTGGCCGAACAGGCTGCCGACGACCACGTCGCGGCGGTTCGCGCCTTCAACCGCTTCTACACCCGCAAGCTCGGTGTGCTCGACCAGCACCTCGGCAAGAGCCCGTTCTCGCTCAGCGAGGCGCGGGTGCTCTACGAGCTCGCCCATCGCGACGACCTTGCCGCAAAAGAGATCGGACACGAGCTCGGTCTCGATCCAGGCTATCTCAGCCGCATCGTCCAGAGCTTCGACGAGAAGGGGCTGATCACGCGAAAGCCGCTGCCCGCGGACCGCAGGCAGTACCAGCTCAGCCTGACCGCCAAAGGCCGGCAGGCTTTCGCCAAGCTGAACCTGAGCTCGCAAAACGAGGTCGCCGCGATGCTGGCTCAGCTTTCGCCCGGCGATGCGACGCGGCTCACGCAGGCGATGGCGACCATCGAGGCCGTGCTGGAGCAACGCCGAAGCTCGCCCGCTTCTTTCATGCTGCGCAGCCATCGCGTCGGCGATATGGGTTGGGTCGTCTCCCGCCAGGCTGCCGCCTACGCCGCGGACTACAATTGGGACATCAGCTACGAGGCGCTGGTCGCCGAGATCTGCGCACAGTTCATCAGGAATTACGACGCCGCGCGCGAGCACTGCTGGATCGCCGAGGCCGGCGGCGAGCCGGTCGGCTCGGTGTTCCTGGTCAAGGCCACGGACGAGATCGCCAAACTCCGCCTGTTGCAGGTTGAGAAGAAAGCACGGGGCCTCGGCGTCGGCCGCGCCCTCGTCGAGCAATGCATCCAGGGCGCCCGCGAGCGCGGCTACAGCAAGATGACGCTGTGGACGCAGAGCATTTTGGTGGCCGCGCGGGGGATTTATCAAAGCGCGGGATTCAAGCTGGTGAAGGAAGAGAAGCATCGCAGCTTCGGTGCCGACCTGGTCGGCGAGACGTGGGAGCTGGATCTGTAACCGTCTTAATTGGCAACGCGCGCGCCGCGGCGTCTTACCCTCCCCTGGAGGCAGGGCTATCGCATGTGGCCTAGGAGTTCGAAGAAGAAGGTATCGTTCCAGCCGGCGCGCTTGAGCTTGAGGCGC
>NZ_LFKZ01000109.1:0-43647 GCF_028128975.1 Bradyrhizobium sp. CCBAU 45321 | reverse complement strand
GGGCGCAGTCGCGGCTTCCCAGCCCTATGGCTATTACGGTCCCCGCTACCGCTATTACGACGGTCCCGCCTATTACGGACCGGGTCCGTACGCCTATTACGGCGGGCCGTACTACCGTCACCACCACTACCGTTATTGGTAGTCGGCGAATAGCGAAAAGCCCGGAGCGGTGCTCCGGGCTTTTTTCGTTCGCATGTCGTCATTCGTATGTCGTTGCGCCTGCCGGCGCGATGATGCCTACGGCCAGAGCGAGGGCCGCTCGACCTTGCGGGCATTCTCCAGCGTCGCCACGAAGTATTCCTCGCGCTCGCGCTTGAACTTTTCCTGTGTGGCACGGAAGGCGGCGACACGGGCGGCGATTTCTTCGCGTTCGCGCTCTTTGCGCTGTTCGTCTTCGGTCATGTCAAATCCCCTCGACACCTGAGTATGTGCACATCCGAACTCAAGCACTGCCGCCGCAATCACGTTGAGTCGCGTCAACACATCCATTGGCACTTCCGAATGGGGCGTCAATGGGGAGGAGGCATTGCAGGATTGTGATATGCGAAGGTCGGAAGAAATTGCCGAGTGCATTGCATTGGCGCTTGATAAGAGCGTCAACGATGGTCGCTTGCGTATGTTGCTGTCAGGCCAAACTATCGGGGAGGCGCGATTGATCGCATCGGATCTGCAGAGCGGTATCGAACGGCTCGGCGACATGATCGCCGAGGCCAGGACCATCGTGCCGTTCACCGGTGCCGGCATCTCGACCGAATGCGGCATTCCCGACTTCCGCTCGCCGGGTGGAATTTGGACGCGTAACCGTCCGATCCCGTTCGACGAGTTCGTCGCGAGCCAGTCAGCGCGGGACGAATCCTGGCGCCGCCGCTTTGCGATGGAGGAGGTCTTCGCCGCAGCGAAACCCGGCCGCGGCCATCGGGCGCTGGCATCGCTCTACCGCGCCGGCAAGGTTCCCGCCGTCATCACCCAGAACATCGACAATCTGCACCAGGCCTCGGGATTCGCGCCGGAGCACGTGATTGAACTTCACGGAAATACCACTTATGCGCGCTGCATCGGCTGCGGGCAGGACTATCCGCTGGACTGGGTGAAGCGCCGTTTCGACGGCGATGGCATCGCGCCCAACTGCACCGCCTGCGACGCGCCGGTGAAGACCGCCACGATTTCCTTCGGGCAAATGATGCCGGACGAGGAGATGCAGCGCGCGACAGCGCTGTCGCAGGCCTGCGATCTCTTCATCGCGATCGGTTCCTCGCTGGTGGTCTGGCCGGCGGCCGGCTTTCCGATGATGGCCAGTGATCATCAATCGCGAGCCGACCGAGCAGGACGACATCGCCGACCTCGTCATCCACCACGACATCGGCGAGACGCTCGGGCCCTTTGTCGGCAATTGAGGCATCAATTTGATTCGCGGCTGTGCAAGCTGTTCATAGGTTCCGGCGAATCTCTTTTTTGTCTATGCGTCTCAACCGGGAGTGTTATCTTTTGAGTCGAAAGATTCGCGTCGCGTCGAATTGAGAACATTCTCTTAAGACGCGTGATTCGAGCGCCGCCAATGTGGCGGGTTGCATGGCAGTGTGGGGTCCGGGGTTATGGGGTCGTCGGACGGATTTGAGTCCAAGAAGCTTGGAGTTCCCGGACAGGGCACCTCGCCAGGGCGATTGACGCCGGGCGAGCATGGCGGAGCCGGCCGCGACAATGCGCTCAATCCCTTCACCGGATTGGGCGAAGCCAGCGCCAATCTCGTCGAGGTCACCGGCGTCATCAAATGGTTCGACGCCTCTAAAGGTTACGGCTTCATCGTTCCCGACAACGGCTGGCCGGACGTGCTCCTGCACGTTACCGTGCTTAGGCGCGACGGCTTCCAGACCGCTTATGAGGGCGCCCGCATCGTCGTCGAGTGCATCCAGCGCGCCAAGGGCTACCAGGCCTTCCGCGTTGTCTCGATGGACGAGTCGACCGCGATCCACCCGGCGCAGATGCTGCCGCCGCGCACCCATGTCACGGTCACCCCGACCAGCGGGCTGGAACGGGCCCAGGTCAAATGGTTCAACCGGCTGCGCGGATTCGGCTTCCTGACCTGCGGCGAGGGCACGCCCGACATCTTCGTGCACATGGAGACGCTACGCCGCTTCGGCATGACTGAGCTGAGACCGGGTCAGTATGTGCTGGTCCGCTTCGGGCCCGGCTCCAAGGGCATGATGGCGGCCGAGATCCATCCCGAGACCGGATCGCCGGGATTGCAGTCGCACTAAGGCTATGAATTCCAGCAATTGTGAGCAGAGGCGCGCCGCAAGTCCGGCGCGCCTCTTCCTTTTCCGGCGGTCGCCGCGTAAGGACTGACTGAAGTCCCACGCCATGAGAGCCCCCATGACTTCTGATCGAAAGGACGCCTGGTCCGCTCTGAAGGGCTGGCTTGCCGCCATCCTCGTCATCGCCGGCTGGGCCGTCGCCGGCGCGCCGGCCGGCGCCGCCAGCTTCCAGCCGCTCGAGATCGTCACCAAGAACGGCGTGCAGGTGTTCTCGGTCGAGATGGCAACGACCCCGGAGGAGAAGGAGACCGGCCTGATGTACCGCAAGGAATTGGCCGACGGCAAAGGCATGCTGTTCGACTTCAATCCCGAGCAGGAAATCTCGATGTGGATGAAGAACACTTATGTGTCGCTCGACATGATCTTCATCCGCGCCGATGGCCGCATCCTGCGCATTGCGGAGAATACCGAGCCGTTGTCGACGAAGATCATCTCCTCCCGGGGACCCGCCCGGGCCGTGCTGGAGGTGGTGGCGGGGACGGCGCAGAAGTACGGCATCCGCCCCGGTGATCGCGTCGGCCACCCCCTGTTCGGCGGCAAATAGGACGGGCAGGGGCGATTGCGGCCCAGGCCGGCGGCTTTGGAAAGCTTGCTGGCGCTCCGGGAAGCGTGTATCGACGGGGCTCGCCGGACATTCGGGGTATAGCGCAGCCTGGTAGCGCGGCAGTTTTGGGTACTGCAGGTCGTTGGTTCGAATCCAGCTGCCCCGACCATTCCCCGGGCGGCGCTGGCCTAGAGGTCAGCATCGAACCGGCATGGCCTGGCATCCACGCGTCCGGCCTTCGCTTCGCCTGGAAATCAGCAAAGCCTCATCGAACCTTCGTCCGTCGCGATAGACAAATCCGTGTTGGGGATTTCAGCGCCTAATGTCTAAACGGACGCCGCCAAGCGATGAATATTCCGCTTGTGCGGCGTTGCGTTTTGCCCGGCGCGCTCGTCAGTTCGAGGCGTACCAGCCGGGCGGAAATGGCACGTACGGCCAGGCCATCTGATTGTCGTTGGCGGCTTGCGGCGGCCGTTGCGAGGCCGTGCTCACGATTGGCGCGGGCGGGATCACGCGCAACGCGAGGCGCAGACGCGCACATTGCAATTTCATCATTGTCGTCCCCCCAGCAATCTACTTGCTTCCAAACGTCCGATCGTCTGCAAAGTTCAGTCTTAAAATCACCCTGCGCCGAAACGGCGCGCTCGTCCTCAAATCACGGACATTCTAGAAAAACCGGCGCGGGCTTTCAACCAAACGCGCCGCGCCATCCCAAGAAGTAAGGTTGATCGGCAAGGTTAAAGACGAGCGGCTGTTGCGGCCGTTTGGCTGGCTGCTATCAGGTCGGTCCCGGCTCGCGATGGGCTGTCCACTCTGTGCCACCACAGATGACTGTTCGTCGCGGCGCGCGGATCAGCCTAAGTTCTGCGCCAGCGAGTTCTGCCATGGCTATTGACCGCAACATCGGGACCATCGGTCCGCAGTCAAACTGGACCGAGATCTGGCACCTCTGGACGGTGATCGTGCCGCGCCGCTCCATCAACGGGCAGTTCGTGCTCGGCAAGGTCTGGCGTCGCCACGACGGCCGCGACTGGATCTACAAGAAGTTCACCGAGTTCGACGGCGAAGAGGCGGCTTAACTGCCGCCTCTCTCAGGCCGCCTTCGCTTCCGCAGCCGGCTTGGCCGGCGGCGGCTTCAGCGGCTTGTCCTGCTTCTTCGACCACGAGATGTAATAAGCCACGGTCGTCATGATCGCGATGCCGGCGACACTGACGAAGATCTGCGCGAGCAGCGACCCCGAGCTCATCGACAGCTCGAAATGACCGACGAAGGACAGGAACACGCCGACGCAGAACACGGCGAGCGACTGCTGGCCGCAGACGATCAAGGGGTCGAACACCTTCCACTCCAGCCCGGGCCACTCCTTCGGCACGAAGCGGATCACCAGGATCACGATCACCACGAAGTGGAGGAAGCGATACGGTGCGAGGTTGGTCTTGTCATTGGGGTTGAAGGCCGAGAACAGCCATTCCGGGAACATGCCGCCGAAGGTGGGGAAGCGGCCGGCCATGGTCATGACCAGCGCGAACAGGAGATAACCGAGGCAGACCCACAGCGTAACAGGCGAGTTGATCAGCGCCATCGAGCGCCGCGCACCGCCCATGGAGCACCAGGCGCCGAACACGAACAGCACCTGCCAGCAATAGGGGTTGAAGTACCACTGGCCGGCCGGATAGGCGGTCAGGTTCCAGCCGTTATGGCGCGCGACGAGCCACAGCACGATCGACAGGATCATCGTCAAATCGGGCTTGCGCAGCATGAACCAGAGCACGGGCGGAAACAGGCCCATCAGCACGATGTAGAGCGGCAACACGTCGAGGTTGAGGGGCTTGAAGCGCAGGAACAGGCCCTGGCGCAGCGTCTCGGTGGCGTTGTCGACGAGGCCGGCGACGTTGAACTCGTTGATCATCTCGGAATCGCCGAAGCGCAGCGCGAGATAGCTGATCGAGGCGATGTAGATCACGAACAGGATGATGTGGGCGACATAGAGCTGCCAGACCCGCTTGGTCAGCCGCGTGGCGCCGACGATGAAGCCGCGGTCCAGCATCATCCGCGCATAGACGAAGGAGGCGGTGTAGCCGGAGATGAAGACGAACAGGTCGGCCGCGTCGGAAAAGCCGTAGTTGCGGGTCGTGATCCAGTTCACGACGTTGTCGGGGATATGGTCGAGAAAGATCGCCCAGTTTGCGACACCGCGAAACAGGTCGAGCCGGAGGTCGCGACCCTTGTCGGGAAGCGTGGCGCTGACGTTCAGGAAGGCCATGCGTCGGGAGCTTTCAGAGAGGACAGAAGCGCGGAGATCGATGAAACCGGGCCGCCAATCGGGGTCCCAGGATGAGACGCGGGTACGCAATTGTCACGGTGCAGCATAATGACTATACCGTTGGCGAGGGTTGCCGGGGCCGGAATCAGGATCAGTTCCCAACCGGCTTCTCTATACTATCCCCGAGATTTCCACCAACTGCCACCGTGACGCATCGAAATCGAACGGAAAGATCAAGAGGCCCGGACCAGTCATGACCGCACGCATTTTCAAGCCCGCCAAAAACGCGATGCAATCCGGCCGGTCCAAGACCAGGGAATGGCAGCTCGATTACGAGCCGGAGCAGCCGCGCTCGGTCGAGCCGCTGATGGGCTGGACGTCGTCGGCCGACATGAAGCAGCAAATTACGCTGCGCTTCCACAGCAAGGAAGAGGCGATCGCCTATTGCGAGCGCAAGGGCATCGCCTATCAGGTGATCGAGCCCAAGGAGTCGATCCGCCGGCCGGTTGCCTATGCCGACAATTTCTCGTTCCGCCGCGGCGAGCCCTGGACGCATTGAGGGGCCATTCTCACCCGAAGCATCGAAAGTGCCGTCATGCCCGGGCTTGTCCCGCCTGCGCGGCCGAAGCCGCTTCGGCGAGGCGAAGGCCCGGGCATCCACGTTTTTGGCGGTAGACGAAGAACGTGGATGGCCGGGACGAGCCCGGCCATGACGAAGGGAGCGGCTGGTCGCCCGCGCCTGAGAACCCTTGGCACCAATTCCGCCCCGTGCTTCGCTGCCCCGCAGGACACGACCAAAACGAGGTGGGGGATGGCGGGGCGTGACCAGTTCGACGGCGTCGATCTGAAAATCCTATCCGAGCTGCAGCAGGACGGGCGGGTTCGCAACAACGAGCTGGCGCTGCGGGTCGGCGTGTCCGCGCCGAACTGCCTGCGGCGGCTGAAATCGCTGTTCAGCCGCGGCGTGATCCGGGCGGTGCGCGCCGTGATCGACGAGCGGCTGCTCGGCTATGAGGTGGTGTCGTTCGTGTCGATCCAGCTCGGCAGTCAGGCCCAGCCGGTGCTGGAGGCGTTCGAGAGCTCGATCGCCGCGATCCCGCGCATCCAGCAATGCTGGCGGATTTCCGGCGACACCGACTATCTGCTCAAATGCGTGGCCCCGAGTGTCGAGAGCATGCGCCAGCAGCTCCTGCACTTCGCCGCGATGCCCAATGTGAAGAACGTCCGCAGCTTCCCCGTGCTCGGCGTCGCCAAGGACGTACCGCTGCCGTTGCACGATGTCGCGGCGGCATAGCCGGTAGGGCTGCGAATATCCCAGCGGAAACGGATCTGAACTTCAGCGAAGCGCCTCAGCGATACCGCCCCCGAAACTCGCGCGGGGAGGTGCCGGTCCAGGTTCGAAAGGCCCGCGAAAAGCTCTTCTCGTTGCGGAAGCCGGCGATTTCGGCGATGCGCTTGATCGGCGTGCGGCCGCGCATCAGCTCCTGTTTGGCGAGCTCGAATTTCGCCTCCTCCTTGAGATCGCGCAGCGAGGTGGACTCCTCGCGCAGGCGGCGATGCATCGTGCGGGTGGAAAGCGCGAGCTCGCGCGCGACGTCCTCGGCGCCGAGGACCCGTCCGCGCGCTTCTCGCAGCACGCGGCGGACGCGCTCGACCAGCAGGCGGTCGCGCCGGTAGGGCAGCACGGTGAGCCGGAGCGCGCCCTTGAGCATGTTGTCAAGATCGGCCGCGCTGCGCGTCAGCGGCAGCGAAAGATAGTGCTTGTCGAAGACGATGGCCGCGCGGTCCGCGTCGAAGCGGACGCTCCGGCAAAAGATGGTCGGATAGACCGACACGTGGCCGGGCTCGGGGTAAGGAAACTCAGCCGCGCGGAGCGCGATTTGGGAGTCGACAGCCCAGCATGAGAAGCCGAGCACGTAGCGGAACAGTGTGACGAGGCAGAACTCGCGGAATGGCCCGAGGTCACGGAGCTGACGGATCGACACGACGGCGGTCTCTTCGCCGACCTCGAGATCGAGCAGCACATCCTCCGTGACCAGGCGGTGATGCCGGCACCAGCGCTTGAGCGCGACCTCCAGCGTCGGTGCGGTGATCGAGGCCCGGCACAGCATGCCATAGGTGCCCCATGGCAGCCGGCGCGAGAACCAGCCAAGCGCCTCGTCATCGAGCTCGCGCATGGCATGGCCCGCCAGCGCCTCGAACTGGGCCGCGGTCACACGCCCATCAGGAGAATTCACAAGCTCCGGCGCGACCTGGCCCCGGCTCAAGGCTTCGGCGGGATCGCGGCCGTAATGCTCGTACGCGGCCACCACGCCGCGAACGAAGGCGGCGGGCGTGACGGCGCGGCGCGGAATTGCGGTGGCGGCTTGAAAAGGCATCGGAATTCCTTTCGGAAATCCTCGCCAAGTTTGGCGGAAAATGCAACCTTTTCGACTGCAAGAGGGCCGGGACCGGGCTAGGTTCGGAGCCCAAAATACGGAGGACTCGCCTTGAACATCCCGAGCATCGATTTCGATCTGGGCGAAGACATCAGCCTGCTGCGCGACACCGTTCGGTCGTTCGTGGAGGCGGAGATCACCCCGCGTGCCGCCGAGATCGAAAAGGCTAATCTTTTCCCCGCAGACCTCTGGAAGCGCTTCGGCGACCTCGGCCTGCTCGGCATGACCGCGCCGGAGCAATATGGCGGCTCCAATATGGGCTATCTCGCCCATATCGTCGCCATGGAGGAGATCTCGCGCGGCTCGGCGGCCGTGGCGCTGTCCTACGGCGCCCATTCCAATCTTTGCGTCAACCAGATCCGCCGCAACGGCAATGACGCGCAGCGGCAGCGCTATCTGCCCAAGCTGATCTCAGGCGAATATGTCGGTGCGCTCGCGATGTCCGAGCCGGGCGCCGGCTCCGACGTGGTCTCGATGAAGCTGCGCGCCGACAAGCGCGGCGACCGCTACGTGCTCAACGGCTCCAAGATGTGGATCACCAATGGCGGCGATGCCGACGTGCTGGTGGTCTACGCCAAGACCGATCCGGAGGCCGGCCCGCGCGGCATGACCGCGTTCCTGATCGAGAAGGGTTTTAAGGGCTTCACGCACGGCCAGCATCTCGACAAGCTCGGCATGCGCGGCTCCAACACCTATCCCTTGTTCTTCGACGATTGCGAGGTGCCGGAGGAGAATGTGATGGGCAAGGTGGGCGAGGGCGTCAAGGTGCTGATGTCCGGCCTCGATTATGAGCGCGCGGTGCTCTCGGGCGGGCCGCTCGGCATCATGGCGGCCTGCATGGACGCGGTGGTGCCCTATATGCACGAGCGCAAGCAGTTCGGCCAGCCGATCGGCGACTTCCAGCTGATGCAGGGTAAGCTCGCCGACATGTATTCGACCTGGCAAGCCACGCGCGCCTATGTCTATGCGGTGGGCCGCGCCTGCGACCGCGCCGACCACGCGCGCACCCTGCGCAAGGACGCGGCTGCTGCGATCCTCTATTCCGCGGAGAAGGCAACGTGGATGGCGGGCGAAGCAATCCAGGCGCTGGGCGGGGTTGGCTATACCTCCGAATTCCCGGTCGGGCGCCTGTGGCGCGACGCCAAGCTCTACGAGATCGGCGCCGGCACCTCCGAAGTTCGGCGCATGCTGATCGGCCGCGAACTGATGGCCGAGACGGCTTAAGTCCTTCACCTCATTGGAATCACCATGCCGCTCCATTCCAGCATCGATCCGTCGTCATCAGATTTTGCGCGCAATTCCGAGGCCATGCGCGGTCTCGTCGCGGACTTGCGCGAAAAGCTCAGCCTGGTCGCCGGCGGTGGGGGCGAGGCTTCGCGCAACCGCCACACCGCGCGCGGCAAGATGCTGGCACGCGAGCGCGTCGACCTCCTGGTCGATCCCGGCACCTCGTTCCTGGAGCTGTCGCCGCTCGCGGCCTATGGCCTCTATGGCGGCGACGTGCATTCGGCGAGCGTCGTCACCGGCGTCGGGCGCATCTCGGGCCGCGAATGCGTGATCGTCGCCAATGACGCCACCATCAAGGGCGGCACCTACTACCCGATGACGGTGAAGAAGCATCTGCGCGCGCAGGACATTGCGCGGCAGAACAATCTGCCTTGCGTCTACATGGTGGATTCCGGCGGCGCCTTCCTGCCGCTGCAGGACGAGATCTTTCCGGACGAGCGGCACTTCGGCCGCATCTTCTACAATCAGGCGCAGATGTCGTCGCAGGGCATTCCGCAGATCGCGATCGTGATGGGCTCCTGCACCGCGGGCGGCGCGTATGTGCCGGCGATGTCGGACGAGAGCATCATCGTGCGCAACCAGGGCACCATCTTCCTCGGCGGCCCGCCGCTGGTGAAGGCCGCGACCGGCGAGGTCGTCAGTGCGGAGGAGCTCGGCGGCGCCGACGTGCATTCGCGGCAGTCCGGCGTGACCGATCACTACGCCCAGAACGATGCGCATGCGATCGGCATCGCCCGGCGTATCGTCGGCACGCTCAAGCCTTCGGTGCGGCCCAACCTGAACATGCATCAGCCGCGCGATCCGCTGTTTCCGGCGGAGGAAATCTACGGCGTGGTGCCGGTCGACGGCCGCAAGCCGTTCGACGTGCGCGACATCATCGCGCGCATCGTCGACGGCTCGGAGTTCGACGAGTTCAAGAAACTCTATGGCACGACGCTGGTGTGCGGCTTCGCCCATATCTGGGGCTATCCGGTCGGCATCATCGCCAATAACGGCATCCTGTTCAGCGAGAGCTCGCTGAAGGGCGCGCATTTCATCGAGCTGTGCTGCCAGCGCGGCATTCCGCTTGTTTTCTTACAGAACATCACCGGCTTCATGGTCGGCAAGAAGTACGAGGCGGGCGGCATCGCGCGCGACGGCGCCAAGCTGGTGACGGCGGTCGCGACGGCGTCGGTGCCGAAATTCACCGTGGTGATCGGCGGCTCCTACGGCGCCGGCAATTACGGCATGTGCGGCCGCGCCTACGCGCCGCGGTTCCTGTGGATGTGGCCGAACGCGCGCATCTCGGTGATGGGCGGCGAGCAGGCCTCGATGGTGCTGAGCCAGGTTCGCCGCGACAATATCGAGGCCAAGGGCGACAGCTGGTCCAGGGAAGAGGAAGACAAGTTTCGCGAGCCCATCCGCGCGCAATATGAGAGCCAGGGGCACCCATATTATGCGACCGCGCGCCTGTGGGACGACGGCGTGATCGACCCCGCCGACACGCGCCTCGTGCTCGGGCTCGGGCTCTCGGCGGCATCGAACGCGCCGATCGAGCCGACGAAATTCGGCCTGTTCAGGATGTGATGCGATGGACCGCTCAAAGCTCTACCGCCGTTTTCGCACGCTCCTGATCGCCAACCGCGGCGAGATCGCCTGCCGCGTCATCCGCACCGCACGGGCCATGGGCCTGCGCACGGTCGCGGTCTATTCCGAGGCCGATCGCGAGGCGATGCATGTCGCGCTCGCGGACGAAGCCGTGCTGCTCGGGCCCGCCCGTGCCCGCGACAGCTATCTCAATATCGAGCGTCTGATCGAGGCCGCACGCAAGACCGGAGCGGAGGCCGTGCATCCCGGCTACGGCTTCCTGTCCGAGAATGCCGAGTTCGCGCAGGCTTGTTATGACGCCGGCCTCGTCTTCGTCGGGCCGACCGCCGAGATGATGACGGCGATGGGCTCGAAATCCGGCTCGAAAGAGTTGATGGAGAAGGCCGGCGTGCCCTTGGTGCCCGGCTATCACGGCGAGGCCCAGGACGACGCAACGCTTTCGAAAGCAGCGGACAAGATCGGCTTCCCCCTGCTGGTGAAGGCCTCCGCCGGCGGCGGCGGGCGCGGCATGCGCATCGTGCGCTCCGCCGACGAGCTTGCCCCAGCGATCGTCAGCGCCAAGCGCGAGGCCAAGGCCGCCTTCGGCGACGACCGCATGTTGATCGAAAAGTATGTCGATAATCCCAGGCATATCGAGGTGCAGATCATCGGCGACAGCCATGGCAATCTGCTCTCGCTGTTCGAGCGCGAATGCACCTTGCAGCGCCGGCACCAGAAGGTGATCGAGGAGGCGCCATCGCCGACGCTCAATGCCGCGCAGCGCGAAACCGTCTGCGCCGCTGCACGAAAGGCGGCGGGCGCGGTGAACTATGTCGGCGCCGGCACCATCGAGTTCGTCTCCGACGGCAAGGACGTGTTCTTCATCGAGATGAACACGCGCCTGCAGGTCGAGCATCCCGTGACCGAGCTGATCACGGGCATCGACCTCGTCGAGTGGCAGCTGCGCGTCGCCTTCGGCGAGGCGCTGCCACTCAAGCAAGACGAGATCAAGCTCAACGGTCACGCGGTCGAGGCGCGCGTCTACGCAGAGAACCCGACCAAGAACTTCATGCCGTCGGTCGGCAGGATCTCGACCTGGCGGTTGCCGGCCGAGACGGGCGGCCTGCGCATCGACGCCGGCTATCGCGAGGGCGATATGGTCTCGCCGTATTATGACGCCATGCTCGCCAAGGTGATCGCCTGGGCGCCGACGCGGGACGTCGCGATCGAGCGGCTGAACCGCGGGTTGGAACAGACCGACGTCCGCGGCATCGTCACCAACATCCCGTTCCTGTCGGCGCTGATGACGCATCCGAAGGTGCGGGCGAATGCGATCGACACCGGGTTCATCGAGCGTGAGCTGGCGGTGCTGACCGAAGCGGCGCCTGCACCCGGAGAGCTCGAGCTCTGCGCCGCAGTCGCCGCAATCGTCAACGAGGAGCGGCAGGCCGCGCAGGCGGAAGCGAATTCACCCTGGCAGACCTTCGGCTGGCAGCCGGTGGGTCGCCGCCAGCGCAGCTTTGCCTTCCGCGTCGGCCATGGTCCGGAGCAGAAGATCATTCTGAACTACGGCAGGGGACCGTCGACGCTGATGATCGGCGAGCGCGAGATGGCGTTCACGATCGCAGCGAAGGATGGCGGCTTCGATCTGACGCTCGACGGCGTCAAATCGTCGGTGGCAGCGGTCATCGATGGCCATGAGCTGTACCTGCGCACGCGCAACGGCCGCTTCGACCTGCATTGGGTCGATCCGTTCGGAGGCGAGAGCGAGGAGCATGTCGGCGAGGACAAGATCGCAGCGCCCTTGCCGGGCACGGTGGTTGCCGTGCTGGCCGAGGAGGGTGCCAAGCTGGAGAAGGGCGCGCCGATCCTCACGCTCGAAGTGATGAAGATGGAGCAGACACTGCGCGCGCCCTATGCCGGCGTGCTGAAATCCATCAAGTGCAAGGTCGGCGACATCGTGCAGGAGGGCGTCGAGCTCGCTCTGGTCGAACCTTCAGGGGAATGAGATGAGCGATCCTGTCCGCATCATCGAAATGGGGCCGCGCGACGGCCTCCAGAACGAGAAGACCCCCGTCAGCGTCGAGGCCCGCATCGCCTTCATCGAGGCGCTGGTCGGGGCCGGTCTCGACACGGTCGAGGTCGGCGCCTTCGTCTCGCCCAAGGCCATCCCGCAGATGGCTAGCTCGGACGCCGTGCTGCGCGGCATCGCGCATGTGAAGGGCGCCGAATTTCACGTGCTGGTGCCGAACGAGAAAGGCTACGAGGCCGCGCGTGCCGTGGGCGCCAAAGTGGTCTCCGTGTTCGCGGCGGCCTCCGAGGGGTTTTCCCGGGCGAACATCAACTGCACGATTGCGGAGTCCATCGAGCGCTTCAAGCCGGTGCTGGCGCGCGCCAGGGAGGATGGCGTCAAGGTGCGCGGCTATATCTCTTGCGTGCTGGGCTGCCCGTTCGACGGCGAGATCAAGCCGAAGGCTGTCGCCGATCTCGCGAGCACGCTGTTCGATCTCGGCTGCTATGAGATCTCGCTCGGCGACACCATCGGTGTCGGCACGCCCGCCAAGGCGAAAGAGATGCTGCGCGCGGTGGCCGCCAACATCCCGCTGGCCAGGCTCGCGATGCATTTCCATGACACTTACGGCCAGGCGCTCGCCAACCTCTATGCGGGGATGGAGGAGGGCGTCCGCGTCATCGACGCCGCTGCCGGCGGGCTCGGCGGCTGCCCCTATGCGCCGGGCGCGACGGGGAACGTCGCAACGGAAGACGTCGTCTACATGCTCGAAGGCATGGGGATCACGACAGGTGTTGATATGGAGAAGCTGCTGGCGGCGACGAACGCGATGAGCGTCGTGCTCGGCAAGCCGCCCGTGAGCCGCGTGGCGTCGGCGCTAAACGCGAAGAAGAAGCGGGCGGATTCCTAATTCTCCGTCATTGCGAGCGAAGCGAAGCAATCCAGAGTCTTTCCGTTGAGACGGTCTGGATTGCTTCGTCGCAAGAGCTCCTCGCAATGACGGCTGAGGCAGCTCTCGTAGGGTGGGCAAAGGCGCCTTGCGCCGTGCCCACCATCTTTCGCGATCATTGGCGAAGGTGGGCACGCTGTGCTTTGCCCACCCTACGAGACCGTAGCCTCAAGCCGCCTTCAGCCCGACATCCGGCAGACGCGGCCGGTTCTTGAGCGCCTTCGCCATCATGGCCTCGACCTCTGCCTTTTCATGCGGCAGCAGTGCGAGGCGGGGCGGGCGGGTCAGGGCGGTGCCGCGGCCCATGATGTGCTCGCACAGCTTGATGCACTGGACGAGGTCCGGGCGAGCATCGAGGTGCAGGAGCGGCATGAACCATTCGTAGAGCGGCATCGCCTCGGCGAAGCGCCCGGCCTTGGCGAGGCGGAACAGCGTCTCGCCCTCGCGCGGGAAGGCGTTGGACATGCCGGAGACCCAGCCCACGGCGCCCATGGCGACGCTCTCGACGATGACGTCGTCGAGACCTGCGAACAGCACGAAGCGATCGCCGACCATGTTGCGGGTGTCGATGAACCGTCGCGTATCGCCCGAGGAATCCTTGAAGCAGACCACGGTCTCGACGTCGGCGAGCGAGGCGAGGATGTCTGGCGTAACGTCGTTCTTGTAGATCGGCGGGTTGTTGTAGAGCATCACCGGGAGGTCGGTGGCGCTGGCAACCGCGCGGAAATGCGCGGCGGTCTCGTGCGGCTTGGACGAATAGACCAGCGCCGGCATCACCATCACGCCGTCGATGCCGACGCGCGCGGCTTCCTTCGCGGTCTCCACCGCAAAGGCGGTGGTGAATTCGGCGATGCCGCACAGCACGGGCACGCGGCCCTTCGCGACCGACTTCGCCGCTTCCATGATCGCGACCTTCTCCTTGCGCTCCAGCGAGGTGTTCTCGCCGACCGAGCCGCAGACGATCAGGCCGGAGACGCCGTCGCGGATCAATCCGTCCATCACCTTGGCGGTTGCGTCGATGTCGAGCGAGAGATCGTCGTGGAATTGGGTGGTGACGGCCGGGAAGACGCCTTCCCAGGAGATGCGTGGGCTCATTGTTTGGCTCCGATTGGAATTGTGCCGGCGGATCGTTCGATCCGCCGGGCATTGACGTGAAGAGGATGGATGAGGGTCAGAGCGTCGCGCCGACCTTGCGCAGCTCGGCGAGAACGGGGGCCTTGGGCAGCCAGATCTTGTCGAACTCGGCAATCACGGCCTCGGTATCCTTGGCGTCGACCTGGCGGATCGGGATCGGCGCGTTCTTGAAGTTCTGGATCAGCGTGGGCTCGTTGCCGGCGAGCTCGTCGATCTGCGCGTCCAGCGTCGTCTTGATCGTTTTCGTGATCAGCTCGCGATCGGCGGCGGGCAGCGATTGCCAGACTCGGCCGGAGACGACCGCGGCCATCGGCATGAAGACGGCGTTCATCTGCAGGATCACCTTCGACACCTTGTCGAAACGCTGGTTCCAGGAGAATTCGAGGTCGGCCTCGAGGCCATCGACCTGGCCGTTGGCCATGGCGTCGAACACTTGCGGCGTCGGGATCGGCGTCGGCGCTGCGCCGAGCGAGGAATAGAAATCGCGATAGACCGGGGTCGGGTTGATGCGCAGCTTCATGCCCTTGATGTCGGCGAGCGAATTCAGGTCCTTGGAGGAGAACACCGCGCGCATTCCGGTGATGCCCCAGCCGAGCCCGATTGTGCCGGTCTCCTGCGGCAGCACTTCGAACAGCTTCACCGCCGCCGGATGCCGCACGAACTTCGCCACCGCCGGCGTCGAGCGCACGATGTAGGGCGCGTTGATCGCGGCGATGTGCGGCACGCGCGAGCCGAGCTCGGCGGCCTGGATGAAGCCCATGTCGAGCGCGCCGGACTGCAATTGCTGCATCATCGCGGTCTCGTTGCCGAGCTGGCCGGCGTGGAAGACGGTCAGGGTCAGGCGGCCGTTGGTGGCGGCCTTGAGCTCGTCGCCGAATTTGAGCGCGGCCTTGTTCCAGGAATGGCCGTTCGGCGTGATCAGGCCGAGGCGAAATTCCTTGGCCTGGGCGAGCGCCAGCGACGGGGCGAACACCGAGGCGGCGGCACTGGCGGCGAGAAAGCGGCGGCGGGAAAGCGGCATGGTCGGGCTCCTTTCGGATGGGTCTATTTGACGAGGATCAGCGAGAGCGAGGGATAGAGCGAGAGCAGCACCAGGAGGATGCAGGCGATGACGAAGAAGGGCAGCGTCACCATGAACATCCTGCCGGGCTTGGCGCCGGTAACGGCGGCCGCGACGAAGAAGCAAAGCCCGACCGGCGGCGACAACAGGCCGAGCACGAGGTTGATCACCACGACCACGCCGAATTGCCGGGGGTCGATGTGATAGATCTCGGTTGCGACCGGCAGCAGGATCGGCACCGTCATGATCAGGCCGGGAATGCCGTCGATCACCGTGCCGATCAGCAGCAGGATGACGTTGCAGATCAGCATGAAGCTGACCGGATCCTTGGCGACGGTCTGGATCCAGGCGGCGGTCTCCTGCGGCACCTTGCCGAAGATCAGCACCCAGGAGAACACCGCGGCGGCCGCCACCAGAAACAGCACGATCGCCGAATAGATCGCGCTGCGCAGCATCATCTGCGGCAGCTGCGAGAACTCGAATTCCTTGGTCCAGAACTTTCCGACCAAGGCCGCGGCAACGGCGCCGACGGCCGCCGATTCCGTGGCATTGGCGAGGCCGCCGAGGATGCTGCCTACGATGACGATCGGGATCAGCAGCGTCGGCGAGGTCCGCAGGATCGTCATCACGCGCTGGCGCGGCGTCTGATGGTCGGCGCGCGGATAGTTGTAGATGTAGCCCATCAGCGCGATGACGAGGCAGAACATCACGGTGAGGATGACGCCCGGGACGATGCCGGCGATCAGCATGTCGCTGACCGAGACCTGCGCCAGCACGCTGTAGACCACGAACATCACCGAGGGCGGGATGATCGGGCCGAGCATGCCGCCATAGGCGGTGAGGCCGGCCGCGAAGGTCTTGTCGTAGCCCTTCTTCTCCATCTCGGGGACCATGATCTGCGCCATGATCGCGACCTGCGCGGTCGCCGATCCCAGGATGGACGAGATGAACATGTTGGCGAGGATGTTGACGTAGGCGAGTCCACCCTTGAGCGAGCCGACGAAGGCCATCGCCATGTCGACGATGCGCCGCGTGATGCCGCCGCCATTCATGATCTCGCCGATCAGGATGAAGAGCGGGATCGCGATCAGGCCGTAGCTGTCGACGCCGCCGAACAGCTGCAGCGGATAGGATTGGAACAGCACCGGGTTGCCTGAAGCGGCGATATAGACGAGGCCGGCGAGGCAGAGACAGAGGCCGATCGGTACGCCGACCAGCATGAACGCCATGAAGGCTGCTGACGTGATCATCAATTGACCCCGTCGAGCTCGGAGAGCTGGAAGCCTTTTGGCGCGGTGCGCGGGACCAGCTCGAGATCTTCCAGCAGGTTGGCGAGGCCGTGAACGGTCATCGATACCGCGAAGATCGGCAGCGTCAGATAGAGCACCCAGGTCGGCCAGTTCAGCGTTTGCGTACGCTCGGTGTAGAGGAAATTGAACGTCTCGGCGGCGAGCTTGCGCCCGTCGAAGCCGGCGCGGGTGAGGCCGATCGGGTCCATCCAGAGCACGCAGGTGACGATCAGGGCGATGCCGAACACCACGACGAGGCCGGTCGAGATCACTTTTGCAAATTTCTGGTGCTGAGCGGACAATCGCTCCGTCAGCATGGTCACGGCGAAATCGAGCCGCAGCCGCGTCATGGCGGACGCCCCGATGAAGGTCAGCCAGACCACGCAATAAACGGCGGATTCATCGATCCAGTAGATCGGGAAATGCGAGTAGCGGGTGACGACGTTCACCAGGATCAGACCGGTGAGCAGGTACATCAGGCCCATCAGCGCGAGCCGTTCGCAGGCCAGCAGGGCGCTCGACATCCGGACGATGATGCGTCGGAGGCTGAGCGCGCGCGTGGCCGGCATGGTCTGCTCGATCATGAAAGAGGCCCCAACCCCCTGAAGATTTGTCGTGCGATTGCCAAATGTATAATTTATACATTGTGGGAGTCAAACGGAGTTTGCGGTCATTTGGGCGGCAGGGCGCGCGTTTGCTGGGCACTATGCGGCGCCCCGGCTTTTGCCGGGCAGCTCGACATGCAAGACAGGGACCGTGTCGGCCGCACGAGTCGGGAAGGACAACGGACGATCAGATGAAACAGCCTCTGAAGCATCGCACCCTGTCGGCTGCGATCGTCGACCAGCTCCGCCAGGCGATTCTCGACGGCACCTATCCGGCCGGATCGCAGCTGCGCCAGGACGCGTTGGGCGAAGCCTATGGCGTCAGCCGCATCCCGGTGCGCGAGGCGCTGTTCCAGCTCGAGGCGGAAGGCCTGGTGCGGATCGTGCCGCAGAAGGGCGCCATCGTCTCGGAGCTGTCGTTGGACGAGATCAACGACGTGTTCGACCTCCGCCGTATCCTGGAGCCGCGGCTGCTGGCGCAGTCGGCGCCGCGCTTCACCACGCAGGATTTCGACGGGCTCGACGACATCCACCGGAGCTTCGAGAAGGCGATCAAGGCGCGCAACGTCAGTGAGTGGGGCCAGCTCAACGCCGACTTTCACATGGCGCTCTACGTTCACGCCCCACAGCCGCGCACGCGCGCGATCGTGCTGTCGCTGCTGCAGACCAGCGACCGCTACACGCGGCTACAACTCTCCAACACCAAGGCGATGGGCATTGCCGAAAAGGAGCACGCCCATCTGATCGCGCTCTGTCGTGCGCAGAAAGTGGAGGAGGCCTGCCGATTCCTGGAGCGGCACATCGAGGCCGTGCGCAAGGACCTGCTGCAGGTGGTGGCGAACGCGCCGAAGTCGCGGCGGGGTTAGCCGAAGGCGTAACCCACCGCTGTTCGTCTCCGCAGCGACAGAAGAGGTGGATTACGCCTTCGGCTAATCCACCCTACAGACCGGCGATCGCTTCTACCTGCTCCCGTCCGGTCCCATCACGAGGTCCGGCAGCCAGGTCGAAATCCCCGGCACCAGGCACAGCAGCAGCACTGCGAGCATCATCAAGAGCACGAAGGGCAGGGTGCCCCAGATCACCTCGCGCAGGGGAATATCGGGCGCGACGTTGCGGATGACGAAGATGTTGAGGCCGACGGGAGGATGGATCAACCCCATCTCCATCACGATGGTCATGACGACGCCGAACCAGATGATGTCGAAATTGGCGGCGCGGAGCGGCGGCAGGATGATCGGTGCGGTCATCAGGATGATCGAGACCGGCGGCAGGAAGAAGCCGAGCACGACGACCATGACGAGGATCGCGAACAGCAGCTCCCAGCGCGGCAGATGCATCGCGACGATGGATTCGGCGACCGATTGCGAGATGTGCAGATAGCTCATCACGTAGGAATAGAGCAGGGACATGCCGATGATCATCATCAGCATGGTCGATTCCCGGATCGTCGACTTCATGATTGGCGCGAGGTCGCTCGGCCGCCACACGCTGTAGATCGCAGCGATCAGCGCCAGCGCCAGGAGGCCGCCGAGGCCGGCGGTCTCCGACGGCGTGGCGTAGCCGCCATAGAGCGCGACCATGACGCCGGTGAGCAGCAGCACGAATGGGATCACGCGTGGCAGCACGCTGAAGCGTTCGGCGAGCGTGTACTCGTCACGATGCAAGATCGGAGCCTCCGGTCCGCCGTTCTTGTAAGCCACCTCGGCGGCGGCATATTCCTGGCGGAAGCGAACGACGGCATAGGCGCCGAATAGGAAGACCAACAGCAGGCCGGGACCGATGCCGGCGAGGAACAGGCGGCCGAGCGACTTCTCGGCGGCGACCGCGAACAGGATCATCGTGATCGAGGGCGGCAGCAGGATGCCGAGCGTGCCCCCCGCTGCGATGATGCCGGCGGCGAAGCCGCCGGAATAGCCGCGCTTGCGCATCTCGGGGATGCCGGCCGAGCCGATCGCCGAGCAAGTTGCCGGCGAAGACCCCGCCATCGCCGCGAACAGCGCGCAGGCGAACACGTTGGCAACGCCGAGGCCGCCGGGCACGCGGTGCAGCCAGGCATGCAGCGCCAGATAGAGATCCTGGCCGGCGCGGGACTTGCCGATCGCCGCGCCCTTCAGGATGAAGAGCGGGATCGACAACAGCGTGATCGAGGCCATCTCCTCGTAGACGTTCTGCGTCACCGTATCGAGCGAGGCCGAGGGCATGAAGATGGCCATGAACACCACCGCGACCGCGCCGAGCGCGAACGCAATGGGCATGCCCGAGAACATCACCAGCAGCGTCACAATGCCGTAGGCGAGGCCGATGCCGAAAACGCTCATGGCCGCTTGGCTCCGGTGAAGGGCAGCGCAAGCTGCACGAGGATCTGGAGGCAGAGCAGGCTCATCCCAAGCGCCATCAGCGAGTAGGGGATGGCGAGCGGCGGCGACCACATCGAGTTGGAGACCTGGCCGTCGACATAGGCTTCGTGCGCCAGTGTCCACGACTTCCAGGTGAAGAAGGCGCAGAACAGGAACGTGGCGGCATCGACCAGCCAGAGCCGGACCTGGTTCGCGAATGGCGAGAGCAGGCCGACGAAGGCCTCGATGCCGATATGACCGCGATGCTGCTGCACATAGGCCGCCGTCATGAAGGTCGCGCCGACCAGCAGGAACACGGCGGCTTCGTCCTGCCAATAGTTCGCAGCCTTGTACAGCGCGCGGCTGAGCACGCTGTAGCTCAGGATTGCACAGGCCGCGACAAGTGCGATCGCGGCGAACACGACGATGATGCTGTTGAGGACGGCGAGACCGCGATCGATCGCCGCCGCAGGGCCGGTCCCCGCGGCAACGCTCGTCCGGTCGTCACGATCCGGAAGCGGACCGTGGCTCATGCTGCGACGTCGATCGCTAGCTTGAGCAGGTTTGCGGCGGTCGCGGTCTTGGCGCTGTAGTCCTTCCACGCGGTGTCGCGGGCGATGTCGCGCCATTTTCCGACGGTGGCGGCGTCGAGCGCCGAGACCTTGGCGCCAGCCTTCTCGTAGACCTTGGCGACATCGACATCGTCGTCCTGCGCGCCCTTGCGGCCAAAGGCTTCGAGCTCGGTACCGACCGCGAGCAGAATGTCCTGATGGTTCTTCGGCAGCTTGTCGAAGATCGCCTTCGACATCATCAGGGGCTCGAGCATGAACCAGTAGGACGTGCCCGCGCCTGATGTCAGCGACTTAGCGACCTCTTCCAGGCGGAACGAGATCAGGCTGGTCGAGGAGGTGATGCCGGCATCGCAGGCGCCGGTCTGCATCGCTGCGTAGATCTCGTTCGACGGCACCGACAACACGGAGGCGCCGGCGGTCTGCAGCACCATGTCCATCTCGCGCGAGCCGCCGCGCACCTTGAGGCCCTTGGCGTCTTCAGGAGCGACGATCGGCTTGGAGCGGCTGGCGACGCCGCCGGCCTGCCAGACCCAGGTGAGCAGGATGATGCCCTTGTCGGCGAGGAAGTCGGTCAGCGCCTTGCCGACCGGTTCCTTCTTCCAGCGCAGGCCCTGGTCGTAGGTGGTCACGAGGCCCGGCATCAGGCCGATATTGGTTTCCGGCACTTCGCCGCCGGCATAGGGCATAGGATAGAGGCTGATATCGAGCGCGCCCTTGCGCATGGCGGAGAACTGCGCGTTGGTCTTGATCAGCGAGGAGTTCGGATAGATCTCGGCGGCAATGTCGCCATTGCTGCGCTTACTCACTTCGGCGGCGAACATGCGGCACAGCCGGTCGCGGAAATCGCCCTTGTCGATGGTGCCGCCTGGGAACTGATGCGAGATCTTCAGCGTGGTCGCGGCCTGCGCGGTGCCGGTGCCGAAGCGGAGAATGGCAGGTGCCGCGACGGCGGTCGCGAGCAGATGGCGGCGCGTGAACATGATGTAATCCCCTTGGGCGTTTCTTTGGGCGTTTCTCGGAGTGTTTTTGGCAGAGGTGATTTGAACTGGGTTCTTCGCGACCGCGGGGCCAATCCAAGCCGGTCTCCATCCGATGGTCTTTCATCTGATAGTTCGAGACAGAGTGCCGCGGCAAGTGCCGGTTGTGCTGCGCTGCAGCACTTCCGATCCATGCGGGCTCGCCAATCAACGAGGGAGGCTGGCCGCAGAAATTTATCGATGGTCAGCGTAACAACGCCACACGGCTATCCGTCGAGACAGGATAGCGGCGTCCGTCGCTGACAAACACCATCACGAAGGAAGATGAACCATGACCATTCGCACTCGCATCGTGCTCGGCGTCTCGGCTGCCGCTCTCTCGCTAGGCCTCGCGTTTGCGCCGGCCGCCTTTGCTCAGGACAAGATGGGCAAGGATGATGGCATGATGAAAAAGGACACGATGTCCAAGGACGGCATGATGAAGAAGGACACCATGTCCAAGGACGACGGCATGAAGAAGGATCACATGTCGAAGGACGGCATGAAAAAGGACGACGGGATGATGAAGAAGAACTGATCCCGGGTCGTCATCGCGCAACGCCCCTTGGGCGGGCCGCGTCCTCTCGAATTCCGGCGGCATTTGAGGCCGCCGGAATGATGGCTCAGTTCAAGTTCAATTGAACGTGACCAGCGCGCTTTACTTGCGCTTCGCCTTGCGGGCGGCGTAGCGCGCGTCGCGCTTGGCCTTCTGCTCGGCCTCGATCGCAGCCTGCCTCTCGGCGGCTTCCTCGGCTTCCCGCGCGATCCGAGCAGCTTCGGCTGCCTTGGCCTCTTCCTCGAGGCGCTTCTGCTCGGCCTTTTCGGCCTCCCGCGCGGCCTTTGCCTCGGCGCGCTTGGCCGCGAGCGCCTCACGCTCGGCGCGCTTCGCCGCCACCGCGGGATCATCGGGCCCCGGCTGCGACTTGAACTTGTTCAAAAGATTTTTGCGGGCGTCTTGCGCCGCCTTTTGCCGGTCTGCAAAGCCGGGTTCCCTGAATCCACTCATCGACGAGCCTTGTCTTCCTCGCTTTCGATCCTACATCGGTGCCTGTTGGTAAGTCGGCTGGGCATAGCAGGCGCCACGCGACGCAGAAGCGTGTACATCGGCGCGCGTCGCGAAGCCACCCATAATCGCAGCCGATCAGGTCAACGAAAAATCGCCCCCCGACGATCTCTCGTAGCCCGAAAAAACTGCCGAATTGTGATCTCCCTCATAAGGGAGCACATGGGCGACGCCTAGCGTCCGCCCGCGACGAGACGGAGCACGGGCATGACGATCTCAAGACCGAGCCTGAAAGCGCTGGCGATTGCCTTCGCCTTGGCGGGCGCGGCCGGCGCCGCCTTGCTGCTGGCTCGTCCGCAGCCCATCGAAAGTGCCGTGCTGGGAGCGGATTGGGAATGCACCCAGACCGCATTCGTGCTCACGAGCTGCGCACCGCGCGTTCAGGAGGCAATTCCGGCGGTCGAAACCTTGCGCAAGGATGCAATCCAGCAGACCCGGGGCTGAATGGGGCCGGACGATCGGGATGTGACGCGACGCCGCAGAGGTGGTAAAGCCAGCGCGCCAGCGTGACCAGGCGGCCATGTCGAAGCCAGAGTCCAGATCCGAACCGGGCGACGAGCCCCATCCTCGACCGAACCGTCAGCCCAAGCCTCCGTCCGGCGACCGCCGCGGCGCGCTTGCAGGATTGATCATCGCGGTCGTGATCCTCGGCGTCGGCTGGTGGCTTGCCCGGGATCTGACGGCAGCCAGCAAGATGCAGGATTGCCTGATGTCCGGGCGAAGCAATTGCAATGTGATCGAGCCGGCTCGCTAGGCGCGCGCTACAGCATGGCCGATGGGACCGAAAAATTGCCCTGATCTTAATCATTTGTAACGGGACTTAGCCGATCAAGCAGGGCAGTGAATTCGGCCGGCATCAGCCCGGCGCGCGGCGATTCGTCGATCGCGCGCGGGATTCACGGCCATGAGCGAGCAGGGGGCGAGCACGCATGAGTGCGTCCAAACATATGAAGATCTTCATTCCCTTGGTTTCGGCCACGTCGCTGCTCGCGCTGTCGGCGCAGGCGCAAGAGGCCAGGTCCCGGCAAGAGGTCGTCCAACCGCCGGCCGGGCCGGCAGCAGGCGCGCCGCCACAGGCCAATCCGCCTATGCGCAAGGGCCCTCCGCCGCAGCAGGCGACCAGGCCTGCGCAGCCCGGCGGTCAGCCCCATGCCGGTCACAACGCCGGGGGCCCGCCGCCCGGACGTCACGTCGCGCGCGGTCCTGCTCCCACACGTGATTGGGGTGGGCACACCTATCGCGGCAATCTTGCCTGGGAGGGTGGACGCTGGCGCCACGAAGTCCGCCATGGCCGATCCGGCTGGTGGTGGGACGTTGGCGGTGTCTGGTATTATTATCCGCAGCGTATGGCCGGCCCGCCGGCCTACATCTCGGAGGACTATATCGACGACGTGCCGGTGGTCTACGCCCGGCCTCCGGTGGCCTATGCGCCGCCCCCTCCGCCGCCCCCTCCGCCGCCGCCACCGCCGGCCGATCCTGGCGCCAGCGCGCTAGGCGGTGCGATCGTCGGCGGCCTGCTGGGCGGCCTGATCTCAGGCAATGCAACGGGGGCCGCCGCAGGCGCGGTCTTCGGGGGCGCAACGGGTGCGATCGCCGGCGCGACCGCGGCGTCCCAGCCCGGCTATTACTGGGCGCAGGGCACCTGCTATTACCGCTATCCGAACGGCCAATATGTGCAGGCCGATCCCCGCGCCTGCTATTGAATTCGCTTGGCCGGTTTGGAGCATGGAGGCGGGCTTCGGGCCCGCCTCATCCTTTTGCACGCGGCGGTTGCATTGAAATAGCCCTGGTGCTCGTCGCCCCCTCACGTCAATTTCAAAGAAAAATGGCGGGATGATTCGCGGGGGATGTGGGACATGCTGGATGCCATCCAGATCAGCGTGGCGCTCTGGGCCATGATCGTTTGCGGCGGAATTAAACTCTCGCAGGCGTTGCCCTACCTGCTCTAAAGCGCGATGCGATTAGGATGAATCGTCATCGCGCTTTAGATTATGTTTGAGCATGATCTTTTCGGAAAACCGCTTCACACTTTTCCGGATCATGCTCTAAAGGCGGGATCGGCGGGCAGGCGAATTGCCTTGCTCCGTCAGGACACGAGCCAGTCGAAGAATGCAATCGAGGCCCAGACCAGGCCGGCGATCCAGGCCACCATGACGACGCCGATGGTGCCGAGATAGGCGATGCCGAGCAGGTCCGCGCGATGTCGCTGCCTCGGGACGATGACTTCGGTTGCTGCTTTGCGTGTCATGACCGGACATCACCCATGAAGCCTGGACACGTAGTTTAGCGGAGATGTCGCGGACAGGCTGTGACGTGGTTCACAGACCGGTGCAGGAAGGCTGGTGGTTACCCCGCAATCATACGGACGAAATTGCCACGCACTCGTCCAGATGGCCGGCTAGAGTCTGCGCATGTACACCGAGTACGATCCGCAACACGAGGCCGAGGCCGCTATGAAGCGCGCCGCGGAGGCCGAGGGTGCCGACAGGCAACGGCTGATCCAGCTGGCCCTGGCATGGCACGAACTCGCCCGCGATCTGCACGATGAGCAAGCCGGCCCCTCACATCCAGCCGGGCGCAGGCCTTTGGCCCGATAGCGCTGAGATGAGAAAAACCCCGTGCTCGGGGGCAAGCACGGGGTCCTTCAAAGCCGACCGGGGCTGGCGGGTCGGCACCACTCTGTTCGGTTATCCAACGCGCGGACCGCGCATTCGTTCCGATCAATCTGCAGCGCTGAAATCCGATCGCATTGCAGCGACCTTCCGCAGAAAGTCAGCGTTAACGAATGCTCCGCGCAATCGAATTGCGGTCGCGATTCGTGCTTGCGAACGAAGCGGAGTCGGACCGTGAACAAACAAAAAGCCCCCGCAGGGGCTCAGTGTTTCACGCGGCTTCCGTCTTCGGGACGGCGTCGGCATTCACCGACAGCTTGACCACGTCGCCTTCGACGGCACCGACATATTTCGTGTCGATGTAGTGATGATGGTCCTTGTGACCTTCCGGGCTGTCCTTGCGCGTCAGCTTGATGCGGTTGCCCTCGAGACGATCGACGGTGCCGACATGGGCGCCGTCCTTGCCGATGATTTTCATGTGTTCTCTGATGTCAGCCATGCTGTCCTCCTTGCATGGCTTCAACTGCGAAGGCGCCGGTTCGTTGCAGCAGGCACGTTGGACCCGTTGGGATTTCCGGACGTTGACGCCTGATTGGATCTGTCAAGAAGCGCGATGGAGACCGTTCGGGCCTATCTGGAACGCAAGCACTGGGAACTCAAGCTGTTGAACGACGGCCTGAGAAACCCGCTCGATTTGGCGTCGCCGAGTTCCGTCGATGACGTCGTCAGATCCAAATTCCAGATCACGGCCGCGCTCAGGGCGGAGCATGAATTGCACGAGTGGAAGGCGACGGAAACAGCTTGGTCGCACACGGCCGATCCCGCAAGCGGGCCGTTCGAGTTCAGCTACGACTACCAGCGGGCCGATCTGACAGTACGCGGTCCTTCATTCTACGAGCTCGATGGTGGCTGCACGAGCACGGCGATCTACACCGCCTCGGGGATGGCGGCGATCTCCGCCGTGCTGCTTGCTTCCGCGCGGATCGTCGCGAAAGCCGATATCCTGGTGCTGCCGGGCTCCTACGGCGAGACGCTGGAGCTGATCCGAAGCTTCATGCCGCATTTGCGGATCGAACCCTTGCCGCTGCCGCTCGGCGATGCGCTTGCTCCGGAGAAGTCACCGCGTATCTTGCTGCTGGATTCCTGCTCCGTCGCCGGCGCCATCGAGGCGGTGTTGCGCCGTGACGGCTCGGGCCTCGATCTCCTGATTTTCGATACGACGTGCTTCGCCGGCAGGTCGGGCCGCATCAGGCGAGTGGTGGGGTGGGCCAGGCGACACGGAATTGCGCTGGTGCTGGTGCGAAGCCACAACAAGCTCGATTCGCTCGGAGCGGAATATGGCCGGCTCGGCTCGGCCGTCTTCGTGCACGGGCCTGAGCGTCCGTCGCGAGCAGGGGAAGTTGAATGGACACGTCTCGCGTCGGAAACCCGCAATGCAGTGCGGCTGCTCGGCGGCGCGGCCTTGCCGGCTCACTTCCCGCCGTTCGCGGGCAGCGCAGCGTATTGGGCGCTGACGAAGCGGCGCGTGGCGGTGATCTTGCGCAACGGTCGCAATACGGCGCGATACTTTGCCGCCGAGATCCCGGCGCTCTCGGCTCAGCTGCGCTTCACCCACGGTCTCTACGTGACCCTTCGCGGAAGGCGCGCGCTCGACGAGGCGACGGCGCGGCAGGCTGCCGAGGACATGAGCTGCGAATTGCGCCGCGAGGGCTTTCCCATCCGTCACGCCGGCAGCTTCGGCTTCGATTTCGCCGCGACCGAATGGTTTCACGACGCGACGACGGACCAGTACAGCGTCCGGGTGGCGGTCCCGGACCTGCCGACGGAGGTGTGGGATGATCTCACCGCGGCCATTGCGCGGTGGTGGCGCGGTCATCAGCGGGCAGGCGGTGGATAGGCCGCAGGGCGGGCACGTCGATCAGTCGAGCGCCAGGCAATATTCGCGGCGCGGCTTGTCGTGGCCGTTCTTCCAGTCCTCAACGGCAAATGCAGGCTGACGTTGTCCCATTGCGGCGCCAATGATCGAGGCCTGGACCACCTTGATGGGCCTCGTGACCACGTTTGTGTTCACCACGCCCGCATCGACGGCCAAATACGAGATCGCAACGGTCGCGACCGCAGATGCGATCGCCATTCTCGTCAATTCGGATTGCTGCATTCAGAAACCTATGGGTGCGTCTCACCCGGCGCTTAGATAGGGGCGATCGGCGCCGTTCAAAGGCCGGCAAATGGTTACCCACGCGTTCGTGAAGAGCGGCGGAGAGGCAACGAGCTGGCGATCCCGGCAGGACGACTATGTGGGCCAAAGTCAAAGGCTTAGTCTGGCTCACCAAGCTATAGCCTTCGACTATGCGGTTTCGGGTTTTCCCGGTGGTGGCTCACCCTCAGAAACGATCGTGCATCGGGAAGAACTCTGCTCCCGGCCCGGTGGCCAGGCCGACCAAGTCCACTTCGCGGCGTCCCAATGGGCCGCAGCTCCGTTGGGAGCCGGCCTATGAGTCGCGTAGAGACAGCGGATGACTATTGCGGTTTGGTCGCGCAGCTCAACTCCAATTGGCGCATTGTCGAATGCCGGGACGGGATCCAGTGGATCCTTCAGCACCGAGGATCGCCAAAAAGGTCGCGTAGAAACGATTGGCGTGGTCGCAGCTACTGCCGGAGCTCTGAGGCGCTGATCCGCTGTACGCGAGAATACGCTGGCCCCAGCGGCCCGACGGCTGCCGCCATTTTGGCCGGGCTCCCGGCTTGGATTGGTCTTGGCAGCGCGCCGGCCAGGGAGAACCGTCTTAGCGAACGGAGGATTACGGCTGAATGACGACGGGCCCGACCCCTAGGGTCGAGCCCGCACCAATGGCGCTGGTCGGAGCGAGTCACGGCAGCGGCGCCACCATCGTCACGCGATGGAATGTTTACTGTGGGGCGCGATCAGAGACAAGGCCCGGTCCGAAAGATGCGAGGGCTGATCGCCGGCGCGACGCTTAGCGCCGTAAAGTTGGCATCGAGATGATCCGCAGCGTCGCGAGGTCATCGCCCGAAGCGACGGTCGGCTCCGGCAGGCAAGATCGCGAGGGACTAGGGACCAACTCCGCCATTTTGGCGGGGCTGGTCGTCCTATGCCCTTCGCTCAGGTCCCACCAACAGGCAACGAGTTCAAATTAGAAAACGAACGTGTGCGCCGGCTTTAAGCCGGCCGCAGCCTGCTTTAGATTGTTATTTCTACGGAGTAAGAATGTTTGAGAAAGTTGAGAAGAAGGAAAAACTTCCGCGAAAGTCGGTATCGAGCCGCGGAACTATGACTAACGACGACTGGCCGATCGGGCTTCTGCCCGACGGCCGCTTGAACGTCGTCAATCCGAGAGCGATCGAGGACACTCACAATGAACGCATTCAGGTTGAGCGCCTACGCTCCGGCAAGAGATGGGCTCAGAACGGGCCTTGAAGGATGCGTGAGAGAGAGTTGGACACCTCGAGCCGCTTCGATGGCGTGGGCAATCAAAATGGTCCTACGCGTCTCCAAACATGCTCTGGACCATGCTGGCTGAACGATCACGCGGCCGGCGGCCCTTGCCGGTGGCGTCCGTTATCGGCAGATCTCGACGCGTTTGGGCGAGCCGGACAAAGTTCGACACCAGTAGACTAAGCTCGCTGATCTGGGATGACGGATGTTAAGTCAGCTGCGGTGTACTCATAAACGTCGGCTTACGAGTGCAAAGCGGAACTCTCCACGCCGAGCGTGATCGCGGCTTGTGAACCCAATCCGGGCCTAAAGGAGGCTCACGAAGAGCGGCCCTTTAAACACCCTAATAATGGATGGGGGATTTAATAATGGATGGGGGATTTTCGCAGCGCGCCATTGCAGGGGCGTGGACTAGGAAACAGTGCTTCTTGACGAATTCGCTCGGCGCTGGCGAAACTTAGTCCAGAAATATTGAACTCGGACCAGTGAACTGGTTACGGCAGCCTGCGACTAAAAAACCGAGCCGGGCAGCGACTGCCCCCTTTTGCCAAATCGGAGTAAGATTTAATATCGCTCTATAATTTCATTCTTGAAAGGGAGGTTTCCGTGGTTGCACACGCTAAATCTGTCTTCATTTCCGCATTGTTGTTAGTTGGAATTTCGGAGGTATCTGTCGCGGATGAATGCTCCGCTATATTGGAGCAGGGAGTCTTCAATACATATCAAGCCCTGCGGACAAGAAATCTAAAAACGGAATTCCAGGAGGCGTTCTGCCAATCGAGTACTGATAGCAGTGGAAGGTCCACCAGCGCCGGTGGGGATGCCACGATACCGATCAAGGGTGTCCCTGTGAGGTTTCGTGGGAATTTCGGTCAAACGCGTTCTAGTCTACATGAACAAGGATCGTGTGGTAGCTCATCTTCGTCTTTGACTGACGCTACCTACGAAAATATTCTGCAGAAAGTAGTGGCTCCTGAGATAGTGTCTGCATGGACGGAGTGCCGTACGAAATCGGGTGGTTTCTTTATCAATGGAGAGTTGAATGGAGATACTCTCGTACTTGAGTTTAGATTTCGTCCGTTCGGCGCTGTGACGGAGACAAGAGTGACGGGAGACCCGGTCGTAATTGGCGCGACCTGTGCAAGTCCGGCAGTGAAGGACCGGACTGTCATAACCAACGCTAAGAAATATCAGACCTGCCAGAGATCAGGGACCGGAGCGGTCAGCGTTGTTGCCAATTCCACGATTGACGGTGCGCGGTTCTTCATCCCTGCGGTCGTACCGGCGCCGCCACCACCGACGGCCCCGGATATTCCCAAAGTATTTGTGGGCGATTACCAAGTGCGGCTCGGGCCGGGTGGAGGCTGTAACGGCGGTGCCCCTAATTCATTCCCGACAAATCTTGCGAAGATTACTATGGACGGTACGGGAGCCGTTTTCGCCACTAATGAGTGTGGGAACGTGTCACGGTTGAGCGTTGTGGACGACAATCACGGGTACTGGTGGAGTCAACCGATAAGCTTTGACTTTCGCGATGGAGGGGTAACGATTTCGGAAGATAGGCCAAACGGTAATTCATGGCAGAAGGTCCGACGATAGCCGACCGTTGCAGCAAACGCTAGCAAGGCGCTTAGTCCTCGTGCGCCGTAGCGAACTCGGCGCCCGGGCGACCTTATCGATTAGATTGATCAGGTCCGCACGTGGCCCGAATGCGAAGTTCGGGCGGCGCCCACAATTGTCGGCTCATCGAGGTAGACCGGAACCAACCCGCCGATCTTCCAAGCGGCCCGTTGTGCATCGGCGTGGGCTCTCAACCATGATCGGCGCGGGGTCCCACCACTCCATTTCATATAGTTCAATGGTCTGAAGGGCACATGGCGACGCCAATTAGGCGTCACTATTCGATCAGCGTTCGCGAGCCTAGCGCAGCGCCTTGTTGCGCCTGGCCCCGGTAAGATTTCCAGCACTATTCTTCCCAGCGGTCTTCCCATTGCGGAGCACCGTCATCGAGTATCGCGTCGATGTCAGTGCCATCCGGGACGTCCACCTTGAGATCGTGCTTGGCTATGCTCGGCCTGTTGCTCATGATGTCGGCGCACTTCATCATCTGCCCCTTCCAGGACGCGCCGGCGAGCCGCCGATGAAAGCAACGAGTTGGAGGCTGGCGCGCTTTGGCAACTGGATGAGCGTCCGCCAGAATCCTCACTGGGTCGTGGGAACACAGTGAATGATCCGACACCACCTCAAATCGCGTCGCCCGCCGGCCAGTCGGTGATGCCGTTCTTGATCGTCCATCCGAGATTGTCGATCGCCGTTCGCATGGCGTTGAGCTGGGCGTCGTTGCGGGTGTTGGCGAGGATCGCCCAGCAGAAGCCGTCGGAGGTCCGGACCAGTTCGCTGATGGTGCCGGCGAAGTCGCCGAGATGCCACCAGTTGCCCGCGCTGTTCACGGCCCAGCCCTTGGCGTAGTTGGCGGCTCCGCCGCCTGCAGCCGGCGCCGTGGCGGCGGTCGCCATGGTGGCGACGGTCGTCGACTGGAGCAGGTCCGGCCTCGACGGGAAGCCGTCGAACCGGAGCGCGATGCGCAAGAGGTCGGTCGGGTTGGCGATCCAGCCGCCATGGGCATCCATGCGAGCGACGGGCAGGGCGTAGGGGTTAAACGTTCCCTGCTGGGTGTAGGTGACCTCGTTCGAACGGCGCTGAGCCAGGGTGTCTCCGGCGATGTGCATGTCCGTCACGCCGCAGGGCGCGAGCACCCGCTGTCGCACGAAGTCGGCGTAGCTCAACCCGGACACCTGCTCCAGCACGCGGCCGAGCACGCAATAGCCGAAGTTCAGATAGTCAAAGATCGCCCCCGGGTTGTTTGCAAGCGTGAGGCCAAGCATCTGGCCGATCAGATCCGCGTGTGTGGCGCTGGGCTGGCCGAACATCGGGTCCTGCGCGCCGCTCCAGCCGCTGGTGTGCTCGAGCAGATGCTGCACTGTGATTTGCGTGACCCGCTGATCCGGATAGGGCAGTGTCCCGAACTGCGTGCCGAGGATGCCGCCTTGCCCGAAGACCCGATCGGTGAGCGCCAGCAATCCGGCTTCGATCGCCCGGAAGACCGCCATCGAGGTGATCGGTTTTGACACGCTAGCGATACGAAAGAGGTGGCTTGGCAGGACCTGCGTTCCGGCGCTATCCGCGTTGCCAAAGGCGCGTGCGAACATCAGCGCGCCGTTGCGGGTCATCGCGATCGAGACACCGGGCACGTTGTGAGCGGTCATGAAGTTCTGCACCGCCTGGCGGATCGTCGTCTCATCGCGATCCGACAGGAAGGGCTTGTGCCAGATCGAGGCGTAGTGAACCGTGCCGCCCTCGGGATACCCGTTTACCTTGACCAGCCGATAGCCGCGATTCACCAGGGCGTTGAATTCAGTCTGATGTTGCGCGGCGTCGATCCCGTGCCGGGCCTGCCAGGTTAGGTCCGGTCCGCGGCTCCAGAGTGCCGCGTAGCGGGTTTGCCCGCCGTCCAGGTAGCCGCTCACCCGGTGCAGGATGAAGCCGTGGGTGGCCCAATGATTGAACTGCTGCTGATATTCTCCGGCCGTCATGCCGTGGCGTGCCACCCATTCCGGCGTCGTTGTCCGCTCCCATATGGAGGCGAAGCGCACTTGGCCGGCTTCGGCGTAGCCACACAGGTCCACCGGGCGGAAGCCTTCGTTCGGAAGCGTGTCCACCTGGTTCTGCCATTGTGCCGGGGTCAGGCCATGCCGCGCCCTCACTTCCGGCGATGGGATGGCCTGCCAGATGGAGCTGAAGCGTATCCCGCCTGCCGTGTCATGACCGCTCACTGCGATCGGGCGGAATCCCTGGGCGGGCAGGGTCATGAACAGCTGCTGGTGCGCGGCTGCGTTGATGCCGTGGCGTACCTGGGTTGCGGGTCCCGGTGATTGCTCCCAGACGCCGGAGAACCGTTCGACGCCGTTGGCGCTGCCGCCATTCACGTCGATGGGACGAAAGCCCTGGTTCTTCAGAAGATCGAATGCGCCTTGAAAATCAGCGCCCGAGAGGTTGTGGCGGGCCTGCCATGCGTTGACCATGTGCGCCTCTTGCTTGCCGACCTTGCGACTGATGCTTCAACAGACAGAGCGACACCTGGCTCGGCGCCTCGTTCGCTCTTCGTGAATGACGTGCAATACGGTCCAAGAGTATGGGCTTTCGGAGAGCGGCGGTGTGAGCTCGCTCACGTTCTGCAAAAAATGGCGGCGTCATGAGAGTCGCATGGGGCTGTGTTTCGGCGTAGGGTCTCGACCATGATCGGCGTACGGGTCCCGCCATACAATTAAATGAAATCAACGTCCTGAAGGGGTCTCGACGCCGCCGATGGGGGTCAATGTTCAATGAGCATTCACATCTTCGAAGACCGCGCGCAAAAAGCGCGGTGGTCGCCGTGTCGAACATCAGATGCCCCCAACAAGGGAAAGTAGGATCTTAGCCGAATTTTCCCGGTTTTGGATTCAGGCATGTTAATCCGGGAATGCGGATCTGAGGCAGCAACGGATTTGAACATTCCGAGACGCAGGGCAGTCAGCTTCGGCTTCCAGACTTATTGCGGACGTCCCGCCAACTGCATGTGAAGACCGCTAGTGACCGATTCTGTTGAAAAAGGCAGCGGTTGCGACGCAGAGAGATCAGTGATTCAGTCTGTCTAGTTGGCAGGACTGAAGATCATGATGGAGCATCGGCAAGTCGAACAAGCTGCGTTGTTCTATGAGTTCTCACTCGAAAGGCACATCCCCCCGACCACTTGCCATGGCATCCTGAATGCGGTCTCTCCAGACGACGCGAAATTCCGACCGATAGTTGTAGCCAATTCAATGCTAGCTCAAGAACTTGCAGTGCAAGTCCCGCCAACCGAACAGCCTAACAGACACGTCGATCTTGAGCCCTTCTGGGCAGAGTTGCATGCCGAGATTCGCAAATTGGAGAGAGGCGATCTTGGGTGGCCTGATGATGTGAGCCCCCGGAGGGGGAGAGGCGATAGAATGGGGTTGGAACGGGCGTACAGGACGCGTAAAGCTGTTTTCATGGTCGGGCTGGTGAGTGACCCATAGTATGCAAAATCGTCCTACGCGTCCTCCGAACGTCCCGCGGCAGGGCTCGGGGATCGCCGAGGTCTATTCGGCTTTTGCGGCGTGCGGCTTCGCCCTTGAAGGCCGCACCGGCGATCAGCACGACGCCTTCAGCAATATCTCACTGAGCCTTGCAGAGCGACGCTCGAACCCATGAGCGACGCAGCAACATACTGGTTCTCGCCAGCGCCAAGCCAAGTCTCGTCTTCGCGGTTATCGCTAGATTTCGAACTGCGTGCGGCCGACCTGTTCTTCCGCGAACTCGTGGTGCCTGAGCTTGGTCGCATTTGGTTCGCTCGGCAGCTCTCGTGGCCCCTGGCCGCGCTTGCGCTCCACGAGGACCTAGCGAGCCATGGCTTGAGCCCGCCGAAGCCCACGGCCATCTGTCACGGCATCGAAGCGCTCGCTTGCAAGCTGGAGTACTTCGTCGATCCGCAAGACCCCTCGCGCCGGATCCTCGGGCGACGCGCGTTTGCTCGTGACGCCGAGCGTGAGGTCTGGTCGTTCCTCCGCCTACGCCAAGGGACGAATTACGTCCGCAACACACACCGCCAAGCCGCGACGCGCGCACTCCGTATCGACGGTGGGCTCGGTTTCGCGAGTGGCTCGCGCTTCGATTTGCTCAAGCTAGAACCTGTCGGGCGTGCGTTGGCCAACGCATTCCTCGAGCAGCGCGTCGGCAAAGGCGGCACCAGCCTTCGCAAGTGGCTGTTTGGATGGCTCGAGGGCGACCGGGAAATCTCTGGCTGGCCCAAGACCCTCCTGCAGGCGCTGTCGCCCGAATACGCCACCGATGACGAGCGCGCGCTGGTCCGCTCACGGCTGCTTGGAACGTTTACGCCTGCGAGCGAGAAGCGGCGGCGGCTAGCACGCGCGATCGGACGCGCAGTAGACCTGCCCAGCATTGAGGATGGGGTCGTCGGTCGTCTCCGCGAGGCCGGTCATCGCGAGCAGGCCAACGAAGTCGTGGCGGCGCGTGCGTTCGGTGCAGTGCTCGACCGAGCGCGTGACGCGGTCGCGCGTCTGACCCGTGCGGTCGAGCCCGGGCGTGGCGGTGTGAAGCTCTCAACTTTGGCCAGGGACTCGTTGCTCAAGAGGTCTATCAAGGATCTCCGGACCGCCTCGAAGAATTACGTCGACAAGGCGAACACAGCGGGCGTCAACGAGGCGACGAGCCGGTCGTTCTCAAACGCAGTCGTCGCTGGCGACGACGCGGAAGCCATCGGGATCCTCGCTCGACGCTCTGGAGACGTGATCGGGATCGCCGCCGGGTCGGTCACCCGCGGCTCGCTGTTCCGGGTCCTCGACGGTGCCGATGAAGCAAGCGACTTAGAGGACGGTGCGGCGAGTATCGAGCCCGATCGGACGGGGCGAACGTTCCGCATCGCGAACCTCCATTCGCTCCTGCGCGACGTCGACCGGCGAGGTGCGGGATGAGCGCCGACACACTGCTCGACATCTTCGTGCCACCGGAGGGCATGGTCGGGCACAGCGCCGCGCTCGTCGCTATGACCGGCGCGGAGGACTTCCTTGAGGACGCCGTGGAGCGTTTCACGGGACTCCGGCCACGGCAGCGCGCGGAGCTTGGCAACGTGCTCGTGTACCTGATGCTGGACGGGCATGCGTCGTCATCGCGGCAGGAGGTACTTCCACCTGGACGCATCCCCGGTCTCCACGAGTTTCAGCCGCGGGAGGTTGAGCCCGGTTCGCTCCTCCACGCAAAGGTCGCGCTGCTGGCGTTCGCGTCAAACCGGACGGGCGGGCCGGTCCATCTCCGGCTCGCCGTGCTCACAGCCAACTACACATACACCTCGGCGCGGCAGCAGCTAGAGCTGGCGTGGGTCGTCGATCTTCCGCTCATCGGCAGCGCCCGTGTCGAGGACCGCGCCGACGTCGCAGCGGCGGGTGCCTTCGTCGAGACAATTCTTGCGCGGCGATTCCATCGGGATGAGCAGACGCTCCCGTTGAAGGAGCACAAGTTGACCGCACGGCTCGACGTGCTCCTCGCAACGGCATCTTCGCTTGCTCCTGCGAGCCGAAAGCCGCGCTTCATCCATTCGCTCGACAGGCCTCTGTACGACCAGATCCGCGAGCGCATGCGCAGCGCGATCGACAAGCCGAGAAACCTGCTACTATGCGGCTCGGGGTTTTACGAGGAGCCATCCGCCAAGGCGCGAAAGCCGGCCGTGTTCGGCAAGCTTGAGGACCTCGGCGTGTTTACTACGAACGCGCGGCGCGTAGCGCTCGTCGAGCCCGGCGAAGCGGGCGCAGTGGCAACGTGGGCAAGGGGAGGCGATACGGAAGGCTGGGAGGTCGTCCGCCCCTACGACGCGCTCGACCAGAATCGGCGGCTCCACGCCAAGTTCGTGTACGCGGGCTATCTCCGCGACGGTCACGTGAGCAACGGCTGGCTCTATCTCGGATCCGGTAACCTCTCACGGCGCGGCATGCTCACTCACGGCGGGATGGCCGAGGGGAACGTTGAGGCCGGCGTGGTCCTCGCGGTCGACGAACGGCTCGATGGCGAGGCGATCGAGCGTTGGCTGTTTTGGTCGGACGAAGCCGAGACCATCGGCGACCAGGAGTGGACCATCGGTCAGGTGGGCGACGCGCCAGACGCGCAGCCCATCTTGGAAGCACCCCCGATTCTCTCGGCGATGATCCAGGCTGCGCCTTCCCGACACCTACGCTTGCTTTGGCGCGACGACTTCTCGGGCGCGTCCCGCGTGAGGATCTGCTGGACGGGCCGCAACTGGCTCGACGTGAAGCAAGGGGACGAGGTCCCGCTGCAGAATGACGAGAATCCGGCCGCGCTCAACGTGTCCGGCGGGAGCGACCGCAGGTGGGTCGTGCCCGTCGCGGATGCCGCGGGGCGCGTTGGATGGCAGCCGCCGCGCTTCGACACCTATGCTGATGCGCTCGCGGCGCTGCTCGACTTCCCGATCCGTCCTACCGAGGCGAGCGACGACGGCGATGGCGATGACGGCGAAGGCGTCGGAACCAATGGTGTGGCAACAGTGGCGGCGATCGAGCAGAAGAAGAGTTACGCACTGCATGCCGCCGCTGAGCTCATCGAGAAGGTCGCTGCGCTTCAGGCGGCCCTGCCTGAGTCGATGCTCGACGACTGGCTCGATCATCTCGACCGGATGTTCCGGGGGGCGTTCCCCGAGCCCCTCATCGCCACGTGGCGAATGCACCGGCTCGACGTGTTCGCACACCTCCGGGAACCCGAGTTGCGGTCTCCGCTCCTTACTGACAAGCAGCGGGTCCGGTACTTCGAGGTGCTCGACGGCGCGGCGCGCGCGTGGGGGCTGAGGTGACCTTCTCGTGGGCCCGCGCCGCTAGCGCGCTTCGGAAGTTGGTCGCGGAGGATGCCGCTAAGCAGCGCGAGGAGCAGCACCTCGACGACGGCCAACGGGCGTCGCTCACGTGGATGGCCGGGCGGCTGCCGCAAAATGGCTTCGTGCTCGCCGACGAGGTCGGCACCGGCAAGACACGCATTGCGTGCGCCTTGGCTCACGCGGTTCTCGAAGCGGGTGGTCGCGCGGCCGTCGTCGTGCCTCATGGCCTTATGCACCAGTGGGTCGCCGAGTCGCGAAAACTTCGCGCGGAAAGCCCCGCGCCGAAGGAGCTCACGACCTTCACGGAATTTCTGCGCGAGGTGTCACCGGACGAGGCGTCGTGGAAGGACCTCAGCCCGCGCCCAAACGAGTCCGAGTGGTGGCTGATCTCCCACGGGTTCCGCGCGCCGCTGGTCCGCAGCAACTCCCACGTCTGGCGTGCTGCGCTCCCGGCGTTCGTTGAGCTGCATCTCGCCCCGCGCTCCGAGCGCGAAGACGGGCGAACACGGATCGGCAAGCTACAGCGGGAGATCGAGAATGCGGGGGCGTCGTGGTGGGGCTGGAATGGGATGGCTCGCATCGCGAGTGAGGTCGCCCCGCGCGTGCACGGGCGTCGAGACCTGCGGAAGCGCATCGAGGCGCTGCCTCCGCTCAACGTGTCGAGCTGGAACAACGACGCGCTTCTCGCTCAGTTCGGCAACGGCGGCGACGGGCGTCCGCTGACCGAGGAGCTGCTGGGTCTTTGGCTTGGCGAGTTCGACCTTCTGGTCATCGACGAGGCACACAAGAGCCGCGGCGAGGTGGACGTCGAAGACACGGCACTGGACGCGGCATCGGGAACGGTACTCGCGCGTCTGGTCGACGCGCTCTTGAAGCAGCCCGGGGACGGTCGGCGGCTCTGCCTCACGGCGACGCCTATGGAGCTGGAACTGTCGCAGTGGCTCGACCTTTTTGGCCGCGCGCGCAGCGGGCTCAACCAAGAGCGAGGGCGACAGGTCGTGAAGCGCTTGCATGATGCTGCCTCGCGCGCCGCAGTTGCCCCCGACGAAGGGAGGCGTCTCGACGAGCTCTGCGCAGCCGCGCGGGAATTCACCAAGACGCTGTCTCCACATGTGACGCGGCGGCGGCGCGACGAGGACCCGCTTGTCACGAGCTTCCGCGAGAGAGCGGAGCTGCCGGAGGGACGGCCGCATCCGCATCGTCGCCTTCGGCGCGTGCAGATCGATTGGACAGACACTGTCGGCCAGAGCTCGCCCTGGCTGGATGTGCTTTTCGCGGCCGAGTGCATGAGCCAGAGCGCTCGTGGGCTGACGCTGAAGGACACCGCAGAGTGGCCTCGCGCCGTGCGCGACGCGTACACGAAGCTCTCGGCGGGGCACGTCAGCATCGACCTGTCTGAAACGAGCGAACCGCTTCGCGTGCCCGAGCTCGGCGTCGTCGATGACCATACGCGAGGCAAGATTGCTCGCGCCGCCTACTGGTATCGGCAGCTCCGCGCTGGGCGCAAGCGTGTGCTCGAAGGGCTGTCCCCCGTGAACGGCGCCGAGCTCGATGCAGACGCCCAGCATCCGCGCGTTCTCGCCGCAGTGAAAGAGATCGAAGGCTGGACGCTAAAGCGCGAGAAGGTGCTGGTGTTCGGCGTCTTTTTGCGCCCGCTTCGACTGCTGCGCGATGTGCTCAACGTTCGCCACGCACTGCGCGCTGCCGACGCCGGTCGACCGATCGCTCACGCTGTCCACAGTGACGCGGCGCTGCTGGGAATCGCGCTTTGCCAGCTCGATCGGCTTCGCGCGGAGGGGATGCTCTCGGGTCGTCTTTCGATGAGGAACGGCGCGGAGGTGCGCCGTGCGTTGGCTAACAGCCACAAGGCCTACGTGAGACTGCGGGACAAGGTGCGGAGGCGCGCGAAGAAGCCGGTCGTCGCCTGGAGGAGCGATCGGTCCCTGCTGGGTGGCACCCGTCCCGACCGTGAGCTCGAGGGGGCGCTGGAGGACCACCTCGTCTCGTTCATCCTCGATGACTTTCTCGCGGCAACCTCGGAGTCCGATAAAGTCACCGACGAGCGGTTCGACGCACTCACCACCGAGTTCGTTGAAGAGCGCCTGCGTCCGCTGCTCGGCGAGCTAGGCGACGAGGACCTCAACGAAGAGCAGGCGACGCTGCGACAGGCGTCGCTGAAAGCGCTTCTGAAGGACGACGACGGTCGCCAAAGCTTTCACGCACGTCTCCTTCAGGGGGCCACGGGATGGGAGACTCGGCGCTATCTCCAGGCCGCGTTCAACCGTCCGGGCGCTTCACCATGGGTTCTCATTGCGCAAAGTCAAGTCGGGCGTGAGGGGCTCAACCTGCATGAGTCCTGTCGTGTCGTGGTCCAATTTCACGCTGAATGGAATCCTGCTGTTCTCGAGCAGCAGATCGGGCGTGTCGACCGCAAGGGCAGTCTGTGGGAGCGGATTGCCCAGACATGGCTCGATGAAGGATCGCGAGGAGAGCCTCCGTTCATCGAGGTTCGTCAGCTAATCTTCGAGGGCACCTACGACGCTTTCCAGTGGGACCGAGTGATGCGCCGGCAGCACGTCTTTGACGCCAGCCTCTTTGGCTCACTCCTCCCTGCAGAAGCCTGGGACCGCGTCCCGAGGGAGCGACTTAAGGAACTCTTGGAAGCGGCGCCATCGTTCCGGCCGCCGAAGCACGAGTAGCGGGCCTCGCGGAGGTCGAGAACCGGCGAGGGCGCGCGTCTGCAGCGCGTCGCACGACAACTCACCAGATGAAGCTTCCTCCATTTTTACTATTATAGAAGGGAAGCGGCCCTCCGCCTGGTTCCGGCCGATTGATTGATTTGATTTTAAATCAAGAGTTGGACAACGCGGAAGTGAGCGACCCGAAGCCTGTCGGCGCGCGACACTTTCATGATAGACGCGGCAACTCTCTTCCTCCATCACTCGGAAAACGATCAACATATAGCCCCATGCTGCCGGAGCAGGCAGATGATCGATGCTTTGTTTCACTACCTTGCTAAAGTCATCGAGCGGTTTGCTGCCGATGAGAACACCGCTCTGAAAACCGATCTTGAGCGTCAGGCAAGAGCATATCGACCGCTTGCAGCGATTCAAGCGGAAGACATGGGGCCTACCCGCAACCTAGCCGACCTTCGCAACCGCCACATCCCTAAGCCGCCAAATCTTTTCAGATTTCTGAGCGTGCACTTGAAGCGGCCACATCGTAGACCACCTGCAAGCGCGATAAATTCTCGCCGTTTCATGCTCGCCTCAAATACTACCGTCGGAAAGCTAGAGGGCGTACTAAACACGGTGACAGCGGTCCGTTAGATACCCCTCAGCCTCTATCTATGATCCAGCGATGACCAGCGGGCGCGCGTGGAGCAGAGGTAAAGGAAATTGTCATGATGGGGGCTTAAAGGTCAGGGCATCGGAATTAGGATCGTAGTACGTCTGCCCCAGAGATCTGACGAGAGGCATCCCGGTCTCGCCTTTCAGACCGGTTTGCTGAGCACTTATAAACACAGTGATGCCCTCTTGCGTTGGCGATCGGCCAGCTTTCACTAACTGCGCAAGAACTGCCCTCGCGACATCTTTGGTGTCGATCTCCACGGTCATCAGACCCCCACGAGGCAGGTCCAGATATTCTAACGTGAACGCCAAATTCCCGGAGATTGCACGATCGATTCTCAAGCTTCGTCGATAGGGCCCGGAATCGAGCCGCGACGTCACGTCGGCGGCAACTTGTCTTGAGACAAGCGCTTTGGCGGGGTCCTCGGGATGCTGCAAATCATAGAGTACAAACATGATCGCTGCAGCGGCAATCAGCGCTAGAATAGTCTTCATCGCTGCCCCCGTCCACCGACGGCCGTCACTATCATCGTCGTTGAAACTAAACGAAGCATGCAAACCGTCATGAAACGCCTTTCCCGGTTCACCGCTCCGGAGTGCACCTAGCCTTCCGTCGCTCAGCGATGAGCCCCCAAAAGGGTAGTTTCTCCTATTTTGGGAGAATCCTCCAGTCTGATGTTGATCGGAAGCCCAAACTTAGGGCTTTCCGATTGCCAAAATCCATCTACACCGACCGTCACAGGAGATTCTGCGAACTGCTCAAAATGCAGCGCAAAGCGGCTGGCCTTACCCAAACGGTAGTTGCGACGCGGTTGGGAAAACCGCCGTCCTATGTGGCAAAATACGAGGGTGGAGATCGGCGTCTGGACGTGCTGGAGTTCATGGATGTTGCAGCCGCGATCGGATTCGATCCGGGCAAGTTGATCCGGATATTGAAGGCGACAAAAAACTGAAAGCTCCCGAGCGGTTTCGACCTTGTCACGGCAATTCTCTGTTGCTCGACTCAGGCCGCGTGCCAGTTTCGACTAGAAAGCAGGCGCCCTGAGGCGCCGGACGTCAGCCAGAGGTCTTGGAAGAGCTGGATCACTAGGACCGACCGAGATGTGCTCTCCTCATACTGTAGTCAGGTTCGCCCACCCCCGGCCGCCCGTCAAGGTGACCTTCGACCAACGCCTTGTCCGGAGTCGTTGATTTAGATCAGGCCGACCATGCCGATTATGAGGCCCGTCAGGCCGTCCGCGCCGCGGTGAAGACGGGGCAGATCCGCGGACTTTTCAGCGAAGTGCTCGTTACCGTGGATGCGATCGGCCGTAAGGCAAAGGCCGGCGTCCTGGGCGCCGCGCGCTTCGTCTCGTCCGGGCCAATCGAGATCACGATCACCCTGGGAAGCGTATCGATATCGACCCCCGGATAGAGGTAGCGACCTGAGTGAGAAGTCGATCCTTCACTCTTGCCATCGCGCCTGGCTATCGAACGTACGGGTTGACCCTCGTCACCGTCTCCGACTTGCCGAACATCTGGCGGCACCATCAAGGTCCTGAGCGTCTGACGTCGGTGTGGTAGCACGTCGTAGCAGCGCTAACCGGCCATTGCAGACCCCCTTGATGTGTAAAGCACACGGGCGTAACATGCCAACGTTCGTTGCTATGTTACAGATAGGGGCTCGATGAAGGCCGCAATCGCCTATATCCGTGTTTCCACCTCTAAACAGGCGCGATCAGGGCTAGGTCTCGAAGCGCAACAGGCCGCTCTAGCGCGCTTTGCGGAAGCCGAGGGCTTTTCCTTGATCCAGAGGTTCGAAGAAATCGAGACCGGTAAGGGTGCCGATGCTCTGGATCGTCGCCCCCAGCTGGCGGCCGCCCTGAAGGCGGCGCGGAAGCACAAAGCGCCCATCATCGTTGCTAAGCTCGACCGGCTAAGCCGTGACGTGCACTTTATCTCAGGCCTAATGTCCCACAAAACCCCGTTTATCGTCGCCGAATTGGGAGCTGATGCGGATCCGTTCATGCTTCACATCTACGCCGCGCTGGCCGAAAAGGAACGCCGGTACATCTCCCAGCGCACCAAAGATGCTTTGGCCGCCAAGAGGGCCAAGGGCGTGAAATTGGGAGGGCTAAACGCAAAGGGTATGGCCAATCAGCAAGAGGCCCAGGAACGAGCCGAGTCGTTGCGCCCAATATTGGCGGAGCTTGCGGGCAAATCTCACCGTGCGATCGCCGCCGAACTAAATGCTCGCAAGGTTGCGACACCATCGGGTGGACTATGGCATGCTGTGACAGTCAAGCGAGTTCTTGGACGGCTTGGTTAGACGCTTCGCGATCTGTCGCGTCGACAACCAAGTTTGGCCTGCGACAGCCTGCTGCAGCTTCATGGCTGGTCAGGAACTGTGATCATTTCTGTCTCGACCTTCGTCTGGCGTGGTCAGGATCACGGGCATCGCCTTCGGGCGGATGGCGCCGATCTATAAGTTCGGCTCCGCCGTCAAGAGCGTAAACTGGTTGCCAGGGCGTGTACTCATAAAGGCGCAGACGTCTGCTTTTGGAGCCTAAGCAGAAAGTTTCTGCTCAATCAGAGTATTGCCGGTTTTGACCCCAAGCGGACCTCGGCCAGACTTATCGTGCCATTGCGCTTGGTTATGAAATTGAGACTTGGATTTTTATGCCGGTGTCGCGTCAATATTGCAGCGCGGCAGTTGCCCACTGGAATAAGTCCGCTGGGAGTACCTGAAGAGAGTACTGCTTAGGGCAGCCATGGCTGCCCAGTTTGGGATTGTCGGCGCCATATGGACGAACCCACAAAGCTCGATTAGAAATTGAGTGAGAGCCTGAGCCGTGCGGGCCGGCGTCGGGCCGATCGGGAGGCCGAAAATGCCTATCACCGTTTCGATGATCGTGTTGGGGACGCAGTTGGTTGCGCCGGTGGCAGACGGAGTGCCGAAATTCGACATTGCCCGGAGTTGCAAGCTCGACGTCGCCGCCACCGCCGGCCTCTCCGTTGATCAGTCGATAAAGAGCTGCGTGAACGATGAACAGAAAGCGAAGCGGCAGCTCGCAAGCCAGTGGTCGAAGTTCCCCGCGCCAAGCCGGGCAAGTTGCACCTCCCAAGAGAGCATCGGCGGCACGCCAAGTTACGTCAGTTTGCAGACATGCCTCCAACTCGGTCAGTGGGCCCGTTAGCTGCTCTGGGCTGGCTTTTCTCTCGGGCGATTGGCGCTGGCTCCTTCCGGCTGATGGGGTGTGGCGAAAAGCGTCACTGCGTCAGGCGTAATGATCGAACTCGCTCAGTGCGATTCGCACCTCGCGGGCAAAATCAACAAGCGATGCAGTG
>NZ_LFKZ01000108.1:0-40529 GCF_028128975.1 Bradyrhizobium sp. CCBAU 45321 | reverse complement strand
CTCTCATCCTGATTGTCGCGCCATACCAACCTCTTCGCCGGTGAAGAAGGTGAGGGCCTCAGCTGATCTGGTCTCGTCCCAAGCTCGGAACGGCGACTGAGCCGATCCGCGACGCTTCGCCCGGCTGGCCCGGGCGGGGCATCGCTAAGCTCAAGAGCTGGCCGCGCAGAGCTTGGCGAGCCGGTGCGCATGCCGGATCGATCCCGATCAGTGAGCGCGAGCCTGACCGCCTTGATCGGCCGTCTTCGATTGGTCTCCAATACGGTTGGACGATGTCTCCCCAGTCGGGGCAGATTGCGACGAGACGATCCAGCACCGTAGGATCCCGCTCGATCTGGCCAAGCGCCTGAGATATGAGGCGACGCGGCGGAACTCCGGCTTCAGCAGGTCAATCATCGGTCGACCCGATTCTAATGAGGAGCATCTCCGAAGTGCTCGCGGCCTCTCATCAAACCTGATGAATGCCAATGGCACGAGCGTGCCGCCGTGTCGCTCAGAAGGAAGCCCTGTGACAAGCCAGCGTGAGGGCGACCGGCAGGACCACGTCAGGTTTTCGTAAGGCAGGTTGCCTATCAGCGCCGCAGGGCCTAGCAAGCCTGAACTAGATGCGGAAAAGAATATCCGACGGGAGCACCAATTGCCATGTATAATCGGATCGATGGCTCGTCCTATTTCACATCCTCTCCGCTTGACGAGGCTGATGAGCAAAACGACGCAGACAGTTTCGCGGATGCGTTTCGGCAACTGCGCTTAGCCCCGCCAAACTCCAGCGGCACTTCGTCTTCGGCAACACGGCCCTATTGGCTTGATTCAAGCCCGCCTGTCGTAGAGATCGATAAGAGGTCGTTCAGAAAAGCAGCAGAGGGCTATCACAGCGACGAAATCAGGAAAATCGCCGATAACCCACAAGAATATTCGGACTTCGTCTCTCAGAAAGCGGCGCGAACTGCAGAGGTTGCTGAGGAGTATGGAACAACTCGAGATTCTGATAACGCGCGATACTTCAGCTATCAATTGGGAAACAAGAGTGTCGGCCTTCTACGAATGGAAGGGGGCGACAGCATGACGAATTTCGACGTGGAAAAGTGGCAGGAGCTGTTTCCCGGGCGACCTGGGACGACCGCCACTGTAGATCTCCAGGTCGTTCATCCGCTTGTCGAGAACGCCGGCGATATTCTGCTCGAGCATCAACTTGGAATGGCCGGTGAACGGCCACTGCTGAATTTGCGTCCGGCTAATCCGGAGGCAAGAGCCCGTGCTGCAAAGATGGGGTTCGTCGAGGTTGACGCCGATAACATGGTTCTCGACCCAGTGAAATCAGACAAGTGGGTGAGGAATGGCGACGGCAAGTGGCAGCGAGAAGGCACCGCTTCGCGGTATCTTCGCAAAGCTGACGACAGCCAAGACCGTAAAATCGAGATGCCAGCGAGTGCTTCAACATACGATTATGAGGATGATTTCATGTGACCATGGAATCACCGGGCATTTGGCCTGGTGGAAAAAATCGATCTAGCCTGCTCCGCACTCCTCTGCGGCGGCGGCGGCGTTTAGCTCAGAGTTCCTCGTTTGGTTCAGAATGCTCTCTCCTCAGTTCACCTTGGCTTAGCAGTTGCTGATTGTTCGCGCTTGGGAAGTAGGGGCCTATTTACAAGCCTATTGCTGAGAATGCTCGCTGCGGCGACGACGTGTTTTGACTCCCGGCCGAGCGGCCGGGACGTGTGGCGCCGAGCACGTTGGACGGCTGGGACCACAACTCTTCCGCAGATGAAGCTTGCGAAGAAATAATGGCGTGGACGCCTGACGATAGTCGGTCGCAACAATGTACAGCGAAGCGGCCGCCCAATGGACAAGCCGGGCCCGCAAGCGTCAACGGACGTAACGATGCGGTGAGCACGAGCATAGTGCAGAACGCTCTCACCAGAACAGGGGTGCCCAATACATGGGGGGCTGCTGAGCGAAGCTCCATTTTCATCGTCACCGCGGTGGGGCTGCACAGTCAATCTCGTGCTTGCCGGGCCATCTCGGCGACTCCGCTCTGCAACGGAATATATAGCCTCGCTCCAGATGGAGCTAAGAAGTGCTTAGGCGCAAAGACGGCTCTGGGTCAGCGTTACCATGAGCGTTGGCGGAATGAGTCGAGTTGGCGTGCCAGCGTCTCTCGCAGGATAGTCTGTTCTGCAGCCGCCCATATCCGTAAAGCGTGGACGGGCAAGAAATTGCTGGTCGCTAGCATATTTAGACTAAGCCGGGGTTCGGACTGCGAAGACGTTGCCAGGTGGCGTGATTGCCGCCCACGAGGTTTTAGATCGGACATGAACTCAAGCTGCAGGTTGGAATCAGATACCGCCTCGGGCGCCATATGCCTTCAGTGCGCTGTCGAGGCACTTAAGTAACTCTTGTCCGCCAAATGGTTTGGCGAGGAAGCCAATTGCTCCCGCGTCCAGGGCTGACGTGCGCACACGCTCGCTGGGGAAAGCGGTAATGAAAATGAAAGGTGCTTCGTAACCACGCGTCCGCATCTGTGCCAGCAGCTCGAGCCCGTTCATAGTCGACATCTGCACATCGGTAATGACACAGGATATCTCGTTCAACTGCGGCGACCGCAGGAGCGCCTCGGCCGAAGCAAATATCTGCACGACGTAGCCACGCGATTTCAAGAGGTTCCCTGTCGCCGCACGGACTGAGGCGTCGTCGTCAACGACGGAAATCAAAGGCGTGGACAAGATGAGCCCTCCTGACTCGGGAACAGCGGCTGCCAAAGCACTAGCCACCTTCGGCGAAAGATGGGCTGGAGAGATGAAGCTGTAAAATCAAACTTGCGTTTGTTCAGGACGATTTGCGCGAAGCCCCAGCGTCTCGCTCATTCTGATCAGCTCGGCGAGCGACCGGGCACGCATCTTTTTCATTACGTGACCCCGGTAGATCTTGACGGTAATCTCGGCGAGCCCAAGTTCGGCGGCTACCTGCTTGTTCATCAGGCCGGCCGTGACCAGTTTCATCACCGCCTGCTCTCGCGGGCTTAAGGTCTCAAATAAAGACTGCAGGTTCGCGACGGTTCGCTGAGCATCCCGTCTTTTGCGATCGCGTTCGGTCGCCGCAACCACAGCATCAAGCAGTTCCTGATCGCGGAAGGGCTTGCTGAGAAAATCGACCGCGCCTCCCTTCATGGCCCTGACGGTCATGGGAATGTCGCCATGACCGGTGATGAAAATGATCGGGATGTGTATGTTCAACCTGGCGAGCTCGGTCTGGTAGTCAAGGCCGCTCAGGCCTGGCAGTCGGACATCAAGAACTAGACAGCTTGGGACGTCCGGAATTGTGCTCTGCAGCATTTCCCGGGCCGATCCGAACGCAACGACCTCCAATCCTACCTGTTTAAAAAGGTTAATAAGCGAGCGGCGCACGGAGATATCATCCTCAACGACAAAGACGATCGTCTTCGTCGAGGCCTCGGCACTGCTACCCTGACCTGGCGAGTCAAATGGTCCTGTCACTAGATGGCCTCCTTATGCACGGGCAGGACAAACTGGAAGGTCGCGCCCGGTTCATTTTTCTGAAGAAACGATAGCCGCCCTCCGTGAGCTTCCACGATAGAACGGCAGATCGAAAGTCCCATTCCAAGGCCACTCGACTTGGTGGTGAAGAAGGGATCCAAGACGTGGTCAGCGTCCTTCTCAGCGATCCCGACGCCGCAATCGGCCACGGCAAGCTGCACGCGCCCCAGATCGTCCTTGGATGATTTAATCAGAAGTTCGCGCGGCCGGTCTGTAATTGCGTCCATCGCCTCGATTCCGTTCATTACCAGATTGATGATCACCTGTTGTAGCTGAATTCGATCACCCAGGATCCTAGGCAGCACGGCCGTCAACTCGGTTCGCAACGTCACCCGGTGGCTCACCAGCTCTCGTGTTATCAGCGCAATGACGTCCCTGACGACATCATTAATGTCGAGCGGCACCATCTCAATCTCGCCTTTCTTCGCGAGTGCGCGAACACTACGGATCACCTCGCTTGCCCGGATCGCGTCTTCGATGATCCATTCCACTGAAGAGCGCGCTTCGGCAAGATCAGGAGCTTCGCGAGCCATCCATCCGATGCACGCATCGGCGTTGGTGAGAATAGCGGCGAGTGGCTGGTTTATCTCGTGCGCGATGGAGGTTGTCAGTTCTCCTAACGTCGTTACGCGCGTCACATGGGCAAGCTCCGCCTGTGCCTTTCGCAGGTCTTGTTCGGCCTGATCGGCGCGAATAATGGCTGTGATGTCAGTGCTGACGCCACGGTAACCCAGAAAATTGCCGTTTCCGTCGAAGAAAGGTTTGCCACTTGTGCGCACGTAGATCGGAGATCCCGTCCTATTCACCGTGCGGTAGACCAGATCCCGAAACGGCTGATGCGCCTGCAACGTCGCCCGGTGCTGCCGCCACTTTTCGGGCTCGTCTTCGACGTCGCACGCAATCTCCCAGCGAAGCAGGTCTATCAATCCTGTGGCCAAAATTCCTGCAGTGCTGGTGTGCTCGGATAAGCGAGTGACCCGATGATCTGGACCGGTCTCCCAGAGCCAGTCGGAAGCTGTCTCGGCGTAGTCGCGAAAGCGCTGTTCGCTTTCGCGCAGCGCGACAAGTGTGTTTTCCAGGCGTTCCCTAGCTGCGTGTTGATCGGTGACATCCATATGTGTTCCAATCAGCTCGCTGACCTTACCATCGCTAGCGACGACAACATGCGCAACGGAGTGTATACGCCGTATCCCGCCATCTGGCAGAAGAACACGGAAATCATACTCGAACCGCTCCTGCTCCTTTTCTCTCGCCTGGCGCTGCACCTCCTGTAACCGCGGCAAGTCTTCCGGATGGATGCGCGAGCGAATGGTCTCTATCGATACCGGCTCTTGCGGGTTAAAGCCAAACAGTCGATCAACTTCCGCGGAGCGATAAACGAAATCTAGACCGTGGACGTCCCAAGACCAGCTGCCTGTGTGGGTGAGATGCTGGGCCTCGGCCAGATAGGCCTCGCTGCGACGCAACTGCTGTTCTGCTCTCCTCGCTGCCGTAATATCGGTAGCTGCCCCAACAAACTCGATTTCACCAGAAGCGGTTCTCGTAAGCCGTGCCTTCGCATGGATGTGCTTCACAGAGCCGTCTGGTAGCCGCAATCGATATTCGTGCTCGAAATCGCTCAACTCCCGCATCGCTCCATCGATAACCTGTTTAACCGAAGCCCGATCATCTGGGTGAGTGCGAGCAACGACAAGCTGCGGCGAGGGAGTCGTTTGAGGATCCAATTGGAAAATCCGAAATGTTTCCTTTGACCAGAACGCCTCGCCAGTGGTGGCGTTCCAGCTGAAGCTGCCTGTATGACTCAACTCCTGCGCTTGAGCCAAATGCGCTTCGCTCCGCTGCAGGGCAAGTTCGGTCTGCTTTCGCTCCGTGACATCTTCGCAGGCGATAAGGACAATAGGCCGGTCGTCGGCCCAAAGCATGGCCTTGGCGTTTTCACGTACCCACAATACGGAGCCGTCCTTCCTGACTTTCTGGACGTCCCACGTGCGCGATTGTCCAATATCCTCAAGGCACGCCCGAATGCATTTGTGAACGAATGCGCGATCCTCCTCAAGAAATATGCAGAGCACGGAGTGGCCGATCAGTTCTGCAGGAGCATAGCCGAGTTGGGTCGCGCCGAATGTATTGACGTTAAGGACAGTGCCGGCTTCGTCGACCATGAAGTACATGGCCGGATTGTGCTCGAAGATTGCTCGCCACCGTTTTTCACGATCCTCCAAATCCGCCGCACTCCGCTGAAGCTTGACCGCAGCCACACGCGCAGCCTCTCTTTCCTGGCGGAGCTTTCCGATCAAGTACGTTCCTACGATTGACACAATAAAGAATGCGACAACCACTCGAAGATCGCGGGGGTCATCGATTTGTAGGCTGAACGCCGGCGGCGCAAAGTAGTATGCGAGAGCAGCGATTGCCATGATGCAAAGCGCGGATGACGCGATGAAGCTGCCCATCAACGAAAATAGCAAGACTACTAACAAATAGGCGAACGCCGTCGCGGCGAAATGGGCATTAAGGTACACGCAACTCAGTGTAACAGCGGCTAAGGTTATGCCGCCGAAGGTCAACTGAGGGGCTGAACGTTTAAGACTGCTGATCTGGATAGACATTTTGAGACCGTCCGGCCTGTTCTCCGGCGGGAGAGCTATAGCATTTTAGGCAAAAATGGGGCAATCCTCGACGCTTGGATCGAGCGTGTCCGAGATTGATCACCCGCGGCCGAACTCAGCACGCGCGGGGAAAAAACGCATCATAAACGTACGTATAGTTGTCCTAAATTTTTCGATGAGGCGTCGCTGACCCTGCGGCAGTCGAAGCTGAAACCTCTGCTTTGCTCCCCTGCCGATAGCCTTGCCGGCAGTCGCTCGAGCCTGCGAGCCGATGCACCCCCTTTAGGCCCGCGGACGAGGACAGCGGTTTTTGTTCAGCCGAGAGGTTGAAGCGAAACGATCAGGCGGGTCTCCGGACCGGCAACGAACAGAAACAAGCGGGCGAACCACTCATCTCGCCGGCACAGTCGGTTCTGCGGAGGAAAGCGCAACGTTCATGTGCCGAGACAGGAAGGCCAAGTTGCGCGAACCACCTGGCGATTAGGCCATCACGCCTAGCTGCGGAGGAGTCGTCTCCAATTGGTTTCGGTGGAATCGAGCGCCGACATGACACCGAACCGACGGTGTGGACGACTCGCCGCATTCAGATGGACGGTAGCCGTGACCACCCAAGGAGGCGCCTTGAAGAAGCCCCTAGTTCTTTGATCGCGTGCTTTTCAGGGGCAGCTGCCTGGCGGCGACGCGGAGCAAGAGCTGTGCACTGGAGAGCGCACGAGACAGTGCCGGCTCACCTTAAGTCGGCTTGGCCGATTCGAAGTACGAGAAATGTGTCTCTTGCATTCAGTTCGTGTTCGGATGGTGGCGGTTAAGATCCGGGACCTACTTCATTGTGCTTGTAGGGTCGATAGTGGTCGAAACTGTGGGCTGGTTGAGCCGAGCCTGCAGCGTTCCGTGCTCTAGCTCGTCTTCCCACCAGGATACGAACACGGCTGCGATACCATTGCCGATGATGTTCGTCAGGGCGCGCACCTCGCTCATGAACTTGTCGATCGAAAATACGATTGCCATGCCCGGCACAAGCGCTGGGTTTACCACCGACAATGTCGCAGCGAGGGTGATGAAGCCAGCCCCGGTGACGCCGCTCGCTCCCTTCGACGTTAGCATTGCCACGAGCAAGATCGTGAGCTGCTGGTTAAAGGAGAGATCGACCCCGAGTGCCTGGGCAATGAACAAGGTTGCAAGTGTCATGTAGATGTTGGTGCCGTCGAGGTTGAAGGAATAGCCAGTTGGCACCACCAGTCCGACGACCGTCTTCGAGCAGCCCAACCGCTCGAGCTTCTCCATCAATTGCGGCAGCGCGCTTTCGGAGGATGACGTACCGAGCACGATCAGAATCTCGTCTTTGATATAGACAAGAAACTTGAAAATCGAAAAACCGACGAGGCGCGCGATCAGGCCGAGCACCACCACAACAAACAGCGCGGCTGTTGCGTAAAACAGCGCGATCAGACCGATCAAATTACCGAGTGCTGCCGGCCCAAACTTGCCGACCGTGAACGCCATGGCGCCGAAGGCGCCGACCGGGGCCGCTTTCATTACAATAGCGATTACGCCGAACACTGCGTGCGCGACGTCGTCAATCATGCCGCGCAGCCGCTCCCCACGTTTTCCCAGAGCCATCAGAGAAAAGCCGAAAAGGATCGCGAACAGTAGAACCTGCAGAACATCCCCGCGAGCGAAGGCGCCGACCACGCTATCGGGAATGATGTTGAGAAAAAAGTCGACGGTCTTCGAAGCTTCCGCCTGCTTGACGTAATTGGCGACCGCCGCAGCATCCGGCTTGACCGCAAGGCCATGGCCGATTTGGACGAGATTGCCCATAACAAGGCCCAACAGCAAGGCAAAGCTGGACACGATCTCGAAATAGAACAGCGCCTTCACGCCGACGCACCCCACTTTCTTCGCATCCTGAATATGCGCAATACCAGATGTGACGGTGCAGAAAATAATCGGCGCGATCACCATCTTGATGAGCTTGATGAACCCGTCACCGAGGGCCTTAATCCAGTCGTTGGTGGCTAGAGATGGCCAGAGGCAGCCGACCACGGCGCCCATAAAGATCGCGATCAGCACCTGAACGTAGAGTATCTTATACCAAGCTTGCGACGCGCGTGCAGGCGCCGCAGTTGCCATGGTGGTCATGACGCTTCCTTCCCGAATATACTCGAATGTGAGCCGCCGCGCTTCAGAGGCGGCAGCGTCATACGAGACTCATCATTTTAGCCGTGTCCGATTGAAGACGGTTCCGGGAGCCGGCGCGTCCTTCCAAAGGCAGGCGTGTAGTTACGTTGTCCATTCTCGTTAAGCAAGATATGCACCAGATGCCTAAGCGGCGGCCGATTGATCAGTCGTGGACAAGTCGTCTGCCTGGGCGGGATTGGCTGAGTCGAGCGCGGACCGCATTCGCAAGGTCGAAAAAATAATTGCAGCGTAGCGCGCATTGGCGGAGTTACGTCTCGACTGGGAGCCTTAGCGTGCTCGATATGCACACAGTGCTGAGATCGATGCAACAACCCGTGGCATCGGTAAAATCGATAGTTTGGATTGCACGCATTTGCCGGATGGAAGCGCGGCTTGGAAAACAAGATTGTTCGTAAAAGCCATTGATGTAGGAACTACCGGCAAAGCTCGATGTGCACGGGGGCGTTTGTCTCCAGGCCTGTGCTGACGATCCGCATTGGCCAGGGCGGTCACGAGGCCGGCTTCGCTCACGGCCCCTCGCGCCTTTTGCGCCGTCGCAGAAGCAGCTTACAACGAGTTATCGGCTACCCGTTCCTGTTGCTGCCAAACGACGGGCTTCCTGCGGTCCGCTCCACTACCGGCGCGGCGAGCCGTCGACCAACCACACAGGGATCTCTTCGGCTGACAATTTCTAACGCTTCCTTGCAGGGCCGTCGCTGTCTGCTCGCAAACAAAGGTGCCGGAAACCTAACAGAGTGTTAGGTCCACTCCAAAGTGACGTCGCCGTCCACGCGAATTTCTCTCGCTGAGCATAGAGCTGCCACTGTTCGTACCCGGCACAGGAATTGCTGATGACAAATGAGAAGTTGCCGCCGTCATATGAACCGAAGCGGACCTGCCACAGGAGTTGTCGATGAGGCTTGCAATGCCGCTCTTGCTTGCACAAACGAAGCGCGTGAATTTGGCGGCCGCCACGAGCTGCCGCGCGACCAACGGGCGATTCGCGCCACCGCGCCGCGTGAGCCGCACGTGCAGGCCATCACTGTCAGGATACGTCGGCCCGCGCTCCCTGGCGGGCTGACGCAGATGGATGTGGTTTGGGCAGAGATTTCGCAATCCCTTGCGCTCACGATTGAGCTCGCCAGCTTGACGACCGTGATCCTTCTCTTGATTGGTGTGCCCCTGGCTTGGTGGCTAGCGCGCTCAAAGACCTTTGCGAGCGAGGCGGTGGCCACGTTGATCGCCCTGCCGCTGGTGCTGCCGCCAACGGCTCTCGGCTTTTGCGTCCTCGTTTTGCTCGGCCCCCACGGACCGGGTGGCGTTCTCGCCTCTTTCTGGGGCGAGCGCACGCTGGCCTTTACTTTCGCCGGAATCGTGGTCGGATCGGTCCTCTCGGCGCTGCCGTTAGTCGTGTAGCCGATCCGTAACGCCTTTGTTGCGATAGGCGATTTCCCCTTGGAGACGACCGGGCGCGTTTCGCCGTTGTATGCCTTCATCCCCATCACCGCGCCACTGGCGCGATTGGAATTTGTTAAAGCCGCCGTGGTTGGCTTTTCTCATACGATCGGCACATTCGGCGTCGTGATGATGATCGGCGGCAATATTCCTGGGCGCACTAAGGTGTTGTCGGCCTACGTCGTAGACTACGTCCAAGCGTCGCGCTGGCGTGAGGCAAGTGTGATTGCTGGTGGTATGGTGATGTTCGCCGACAATCTTCACTTTAGCGCTCATCGACAGACACTGTGCCAGGAGGGGCACCTAATCGTCTTAGGACTGCCGCCCGACATCCTAATGCGGGCGGCAGTCTTGCAAACTGGGCCCATCCATCCTTCCGAGGGTACAATGAACAAGCTTGCTATAGCCACGGCAGCTGCTGCATTCGCTCTCAATTCGGTGCACTCCGCGCCTCTGCCCGAAGCAGCGGCCGATGAGGTCGGCGTTTCTCAGCAGCGCCTTGCCAAGCTAGACGAGTTCTTCGCTCGCGAGATTGCAAGCAAACGCGTGCCGGGCGCGGTGATTGCAATCGCGAGAGACGGCAAGCTGATTCACTACAAAGCGTACGGCCAACTCGACCCCGTAAAAGGAAGCCCGATGCGGCTCGATGCGATCTTCGCGCTTGCTTCTATGACCAAACCGATGGTGGCCGTTGCTGGGCTCATCCTTATGGAGGAAGGTCGCCTTCCTCTACACGCCAAGCTTACGGATTACTACCCGGAATTCGCAAACATGAAGGTGGCAGTGCCACAGCATAAGGGTCATTAATATTTCAAACGCAGAGTTCTGCGATCTGCATCCACGATCTTTATCGCCACACAACCGGACTCACCTACGGTGCGCCCGACAGCTCAGACCAAGTGGCGCGTCTCTATCCCGGTTTCGCCGACCCGCCCCTAAGGGGCGATAAGCAGGCTTTCATCGAAGCGATTACCAAGCTGCCGCTAGCGCACCAACCGGGGACGGAATTCGAATACGGCTTCTCGACCGATGTGCTGGGAGCTGTCATTGAACAGGTCAGCGAACAGCGATTGGGCGACTATCTCATCCGCAACCTATGGAAGCCCATCAAAATACAAGATGCCACTTTCCGTTTGTCGGAATGGCAACGCGAGCGCCTCGCGCGTCCATTTTCGGAGGACCCGCTGACGGGAAAGCCGCAAGACATCGAACTCCTCGAAAGCCAGACGAAGTTTGACCGCGGGGGAGCATGCGCATTTGCGACAGTCGGTGACTACGTGCGCTTTGGACAAATGCTGCTCAACGGCGGGGAGCTCGATGGGCAGCGGATTCTTGGTCCGAGGACGGTGCGCCACATGATCTCCAACCACCTCGGGCCAGGAATCAAAATAAAGTCGCCAATGTGGAAGCGCACCGTGCCGGCTTCGGGTTCGGGCTTGGAGTGGCTGTACGGCTAGCCGGGGGGCTTTCAGCGGTTCCGGGCAATCCAGGAGAGTTCACCTGGACCGGCGCCTACGGCACACAATTTTTCTGCGACCCAAAAGAGCGTCTGGTCGTGGTGGTCGGAACGGCGGCGCCCGGGGAAATCCGGAAGTACTACCGCGAACAAGTCCAGTATATCGTCTATGCCGCGATACTCCGATGATTTCACTTTCCCTCGAAAAGCTCGATGATCCGTTTTGGGTAGCAGACAGGCAGTGTTGCTAATACGGATCGATGTCGAGTGAATGTAGGCGCCGTTGCCTTCTATCCGCGTCGGATGGATCGCACCAATGCTTCAAGACACGATCGCCTCCGCTGTCGCGAAGAAGCTCCTGCAAGCGGGTGAGTGTCGCGATGCGCCACGACGTCGCGCCTTGCCACCGATTGGCTTGTGCGATGAACGCTCCTAGATGATATTAAACGTCCGGTCTCTTGCCCACAGCGCCGTTGCGATGAGGTGCGAGGAGGCGCTTTTACCAAAATCAGATCGAGTTGACCAGCTCCCAAAGCAACGTCAGCGGGGCGCATCGCGGCTCGGTCCATTGCGGCCTCTCTTCCTCGCTCGACGGCCGCTTTTGGACGGGCCGCCTGTGCAGTCGCGATCATGAGAGCTTGAACGCCTCGTTGGTCAGCAATCGGCAGGCCTGATTGGGAGCGGGCAGTGCGGTGCCCGTCCACTGCGCCAATTCTATTCGACAATCGGGCTGACGAGTGTCGCGATTGTAGGTTAGTCCCCGTGCAGTGGTGAACCTTCCTGCTGATTTGTTCAAGTGCTCACATCTTCAAAACTGAACACCATCAGCATGACAGATCCATGGCAAAGGGGCTGGCACGTGGCCGGGTTCACAATTGCGCAAATTTCGGCGGTCGCTTGATGTCTTAAGTGTTTCGCTTCGCTGGCCTGGTTCTTGCTAAACGTCAGTAATTCGTAACGGCCACGACTACTCACTTGGAAGGTTTCATGGATGATGCAACGGAAACGTTCTACAGCGTGATCAGACGTCAGGGTATCACGCGCCGTAGTTTCCACAAATTCTGTAGTGTGACGGCCGCGAGCTTGGGACTTGGTTCGCTCACCGCAAGCAATATTGCCCATGCCCTCGAAACCAAACCGCGTGTGCCCGTCATCTGGTTGCACGGGCTCGAGTGTACCTGTTGCTCGGAAAGCTTTATCCGCTCGGCCCATCCCTTGATTAAAGACGCGCTGCTGTCGATGATTTCGCTCGACTATGACGATACGATCATGGCGGCGGCTGGACACCAGGCTGAGGCCATCCTGGAAGAAACCCGTGCCAAGTACAAAGGCAGGTATGTGCTCGCAGTCGAAGGCAATCCGCCGTTGAAGGAGGGTGGCATGTTCTGCATTGACGGCGGCAAACCGTTCGTTGAGAAGCTCAGGTGGATGGCAGAAGGGGCCATGGCAATCATCGCTTGGGGCACGTGTGCGTCCTGGGGATGCGTGCAAGCGGCCAAGCCCAATCCGACTGGCGCGGCGCCAATCGATAAGGTGATCACCGACAAGCCCATCATCAAGGTGCCCGGGTGTCCTCCTATCGCAGAGATCATGAGTGGTCTCGTGACGTTCATCGTCACGTTCGGAAAGCTTCCGGAGCTCGATCGCCAAGGACGTCCAAGTATGTTTTATTCCGAGCGCATTCACGACAAGTGCTATCGGCGTTCCCATTTCGACGCTGGCCAATTCGTCGAAGAGTGGGACGATAGGTACGCGCGCAAGGGCTATTGTCTGTACAAGATGGGCTGCAAGGGGCCAACCACCTACAATGCCTGTTCGGCCGTTCGGTGGAACGGCGGCGTTTCATTTCCCGTTCAATCCGGTCACGGCTGCCTCGGCTGTTCTGAGGACGGCTTCTGGGACAAAGGGTCATTTTACGACCGACTTACAACCATCAAGCAGTTCGGCATTGAGGAGAACGCCGACAAGATCGGCATGGCCGCTGCCGGGGTGCTCGGGCTAACGGTTGCTGCCCATGCGGCGGTCACCGCCGTGAAGCGGTTGACCCACAAGCCGGATCGCGCGGCCGGTAAAGGCAAACCGAGTTGAGGAGATACGACGGTGGCCATCCAGACGCCGAACGGGTTCAGTCTCGATCGTTCCGGCAGGCGAATCGTCATCGATCCGCTGACGCGGATCGAAGGCCACCTGCGCGTCGAAGCCAATCTCGATTCCGACAATGTAATCCGCAATGCGGTCTCAAGCGGGACAATGTGGCGTGGCATCGAAGTCATCCTGCGCGGGCGCGATCCGCGCGACGCCTGGGCGTTCACCGAGCGGATCTGCGGGGTCTGCACCGGCACCCATGCGCTCGCCTCCGTGCGCGCGGTTGAAAATGCACTAGGAATCGTGATTCCGGAGAATGCCAATTCGATCCGTAACATCATGCAGTTGTGCTTGCTCGTGCATGATCACCTCGTACATTTCTATCACTTGCATGCGTTGGATTGGGTCGACGTGGTTTCCGCGCTCAACGCCGATCCCAAGTCGACCTCCGCACTGGCGCAGTCTATCTCGCCTTGGCCGCTGTCATCCCCCGGCTATTTCAGAGATTTTCAGATCCGGCTCAACAAATTCTTCGGGTCAGGGCAACTCGGTCCGTTCAAGAATGGCTATTGGGGGCATCCGGCCTACAAGCTACCACCGGAAGCAAACCTGATGGCGGTAGCTCATTATATGGAAGCGCTCGACTTCCAGAAGGAGATTGTCAAGATCCAAGCTATCTATGGTGGCAAGAACCCGCATCCGAACTGGCTGGTCGGCGGCGTACCCTGCGCGATCAACATCGACGGAATCGGTGCGGTGGGCGCGATCAATATGGAACGACTGAATATCGTGTCCTCGATCATCGCCCGCTCGATCGAGTTTGTCGAGCAGGTCTATCTACCCGACATTGCTGCAATCTGCTCGTTCTATAAGGACTGGCTCCACGGCGGTGGTCTTTCGAGCAAAAGCGTGATGTCCTATGGCGACATCCCCGAAAACGCCAATGACTGTTCTGCGAAAAGTCTCAAGCTGCCGCGCGGGGTCATTCTTAATGGCAATCTCAAGGAGATACTGCCGATCGACCATGGTGATCCCGAGCAGATCCAGGAATTCGTCGCGCATTCATGGTATAAATACCCCAGCGATTGCGGTGGGCTGCATCCCTGGGACGGCATTACCGAGCCGAGTTTTAAACTGGGGCCAGAATTCAAAGGCAGCAAGACAGATATCAAGGAACTCGACGAAGGCGGCAAGTATTCCTGGATCAAAGCGCCGCGCTGGCGCGGCCACGCCGTCGAGGTCGGGCCGTTGGCGCGATACATCATTGGTTATGCGCAAGGGAAAGCCGAGTTCAAGGATCCCGCCGAGAGACTGCTCAAGCGGCTCAATCTGCCTCTGACTGCGCTGTTCTCGACCCTTGGCCGTACAGCGGCGCGGGCGCTCGAATGCCAGTGGGCGGCGCATCAGATGCGTTATTTTCAGGATAAGCTCGTAGTCCAGCTCAAGGCAGGCAATACGGCAACTGCCGACGTTAGCAGGTGGCGCCCGGAAAGCTGGCGTAAGGAGGCCAAGGGTTACGGGTTCACTGAGGCGCCTCGCGGTGCACTCGGCCACTGGATCAAGATCAAGGACGCTAAGATCGACAATTATCAATGTGTCGTTCCGACGACGTGGAACGGTTCTCCTCGGGATTCCAAAGGCAATATTGGCGCTTTTGAAGCTTCGCTGATCGGTACCCCGATGGCCGATCCGCAGCGGCCCCTGGAGATCTTGCGCACGATCCATTCCTTTGACCCGTGCTTGGCTTGCTCGACCCACGTGATGAGTCCTGAGGGCCAAGAAATGGCTTCAGTTAAAGTGCGTTAGGTCCATGCTGGATAGGGGGAAGCTCCTCACCGCCGACGATGCGGCACCGACTGATCGCAGCATTGGCGGTGGCGTCGCCCACGTTTATGCGCCGGTGCGACTGTGGCATTGGGCTAACGCGGCGGCCATTCTGGTACTAAGTTTAACCGGCTACCTTATTGGGACCGGCACACCAGCGATGAAGGGAGAGGCAAGCGGCAATTTCCTGTTCGGCTATATCCGCTTTGCCCATTTCGCGGCGGGATATGTGGCCAGCGTTGGCTTTCTTCTGCGCATCTACTGGGCCTTGATGGGAAATGCGCATGCCATCCAGATCTTTTGCGTGCCGCTCTGGCGCGGGTGCTTCTGGCGGGAGGTGTATCAGGAGATACTCTGGTATGCGTTCCTTACAGGGGATCCTGACAGGCGCCCCGGGCACGATCGCCTTGCTCAGCTCGCAATGTTCTTGATGTTTACACAGACGATCACGTTCATGGTCGTCACTGGCTTTGCACTTTATGGGCAAGGTGCCGGTACTGACAGCTGGCAGTACAAGGTGTTCGGCTGGCTGTTTTCAATCTGGCCGAACAGTCAGGACGTCCACACCTTGCATCATCTCGGCCTGTGGGTCATCGTGATGTTTGCGCTGGTCCACATCTACGCGGTGATCCGGGAAGACATCATATCGCGGCGCAGCTTCTTTTCCAAAAAGATCGGCTGAGCGCGGGTTTGGCGATTGACCGGGAAGCGAATGCTCAATCCGAAAGACAAAAAACGAATCCTCGTGCTCGGCATCGGCAATATCCTGTGGGCCGATGAGGGCTTCGGCGTGCGAGTGGTCGAAGAGCTTCATAGCCGCTACGCCGTCGATAATAATGTCACCGTCCTCGATGGCGGCACCCAGGGACTCTACCTCGTCAGTTTTCTTGAACAGGCCGATTGCGTGGTCGTGTTCGATGCCATCGACTATCGATTGCCGCCCGGCCAGTTGGAGCTTGTACGAGATGACGAAGTGCCAAAGTTTACTGGTGCCAAGAAAGTGAGCCTGCATCAGACCGGTTTTCAGGAGGTCTTGAGCGCGGCCGATTTTCTTGGCCGCCGCCCGCGAGAGCTCGCTCTCATCGGCTGTCAGCCACTGGACCTGGAGACTTGGGGCGGTCCTCTGACCGCGCCGGTGCGCTTTCAGATTGGGCCTGCGATTGAACTGGCTTGTAAGCTCCTAGCGCAGTGGGGCTCGCCGGCAAAACCGCGGGGCGCGCCGCTGCCTGCATCAGAACGGCTGTTGGCGAACAATATTGACCATGCGAATTATGAGATGAGGGCGCAGCCCGTCTAGCGGCCTGAGACTGACAATGTGCCTTGGCTTGCCAATGACGATTGCCGAGACCGACGGTATCACGGCGCTGTGCGAGTATGGCAATGAACAGCGGCGCGTCTCGGTCATGCTGCTCGCCGATGTACCGGTCGGCGCCAAGGTGCTCGTTCATATCGACAGCGCAGTGCGGGTTTTGGACGACAATGAAGCAAGGCTGATCTCGGAAGCACTTGACGGGCTTGAGGCCAGCCTCAACGGCCAGGACATCGATCGCTTCTTTGCGGACTTGATCGGTCACGAGCCACAATTGCCGGAGCACTTACGCTAGCCGTTCCGCTCACTTGCGCCGACTGAAGGGATCTCACAATTCGAATTCCAATCGCACGTAACGTTTGCCTGGAAAATATCAGGCGTTTCGCCGTTGCTCCGAGCGCGAGTTGCGGCCAGAGCATTTGGCATGCGCCTTGCTAACCGCCTGCTAGCAGAAGCGAACAATATGAGAAAGGCGTCTGATGAAATTGCAGCCGGAGCAGCATGGTTCAGCGCGACCCCCTCCGTTCGACGTGGAGGGCGTCAGCGTCGATGCGCGCCTAGCCGTGCACGCTCAAGCGACGGTGACTGTGATGCCGCTGTCCGCGGCCGAACTCCGGATCATCCAGCTCGCGTTCTTCCTTCCTAAAGTTGTCAAGAAGTTTCGGCAAGGCACGCAAGGCGCAGTGGTGTCCCGCATCGTTAATGGCACACGAGTCGGCAGGCTCGGCCGACGTAGACCGTCGACGCCGAGCCTATGCGCTAGGCACGATGAACTCTGCCTGGTCGGCAAGAGATCGGGCCGTTTGCTCGCGATCAACCGCATCTCCGTACCGATCATTCGGGCACACGCCGCCAGCACTTGGGTCGGCAAGTGCATTGCCTCTCGGTACAGGCAGTGGAACATCGCATCATGAAAACGGCGATCCCCACTGTATCCGGCGGCGCTGAGCGGGCGACGAGCGACCTCGCCACTGGCCCTGCGAGTCTCGATGTATTCCATACCGGCCCCATGAGTGTGCTCGCCCGCCGCGCCTGGGGCGATGCGGACGAGCGTGGAAGGAACTATCCGAACGCCACCTTGCTGTTAGCAAACGCCGCTGCTGCCGTTCGCCGTCAGAGAAGCGGTGCTCGGACACAACTTTACGGGCTCGCAAATCTCAGCGATGGCGAACGCAAGTTGATTGACGAATTGCTCGGAGAAGGTGAGGTGGCCGGCGTGGTTGCGCTGCCAGATGGCTCTTTGGCGCAAATCCGGGAGTCAGTGCTCGCGGGAATCTGGCGCGTGCGCATCGGCGCGGAGCCTGCGCATGAATATGTTGAGGTCGGGTCGATTCCGCAGATTGTGCGGCGTGCCGCAACTGACTTGACGTCCGCCGATCTTGTGATCCGCACGCCGCCGAATGGCGCGATGAACGTTCAACCGGTGCTGGCCGAAATACGCGAGCGGGCGAGGGTCTGGCGATTAGGCATGCACGCCTATGTCATCAATCTGACGTCACTGCCAATGAGCATTATCGACTTGGCATTCCTACAGCAAAGCTTGGGCAATGGACCGGTCCAACTCATGTTGCACGGCTACAGCACCTGCCGAGTGCAGGCGACCGGGATCAGGAATGTCTGGTCCGTGCAGTTCTTCAATTCTACGGACGACATCATCCTTGATACGCTGGAGGTCGGCGGCGTGCCGATTGTTGCGTTGGCTGCTGATGAGGATTTCCAGGACTCAGCCGAGCGCATGCAGGAAATTATCGAGGCGTATTTCACATGAAGACGTCGGCGCATCGGGTGCGATCCCGCAGACGGCGCATGCGCATGGACTATAGCTTGCGCGGGACGATGGCGGAGTGTTGCGCATGAGCCTTGTTGCCCGCAACAAAATCGATGTACGCATATTGCTAGCTGCCGACGTAGTCGCCTCGGTCGAGATCCTGCCGCGAGTCCGGCCGCCGCTGGCGCGCGCGTTCGCCGGAAAGGAGCCCTCGACAGTGCTCAACGTGCTGCCGCGGCTTTTCGCGTTGTGTGTCGCTGCGCAGCAAACTGCATTATTGTCCGCCATCGAGACGGCCCGCGACGAAGTGATCACCCGCGCAACAAGGCAGCAGCGTATTGCACTTATCGTTACTGAGCGCATCGCGGATTTGGCACGGAGCCTTTTTGTCGGACATCTTACGTTAGATGTCGCCAGTGCGGCGGCAATCCGCTCCCTGATGTCGGAATTGTCAGCGTTTGTCCGCTCCGCACAGCCAACCTGGAGCTCCGCTCAACGCGAAGCGACCGCGCGGATTGTCGCTGCGCTGGCCGCGCTAGGTCTATATGAGGGGGAGGCGCTGAGGTCTGGTAGCCCGCTGGCGCTTCGCGTTACGGCGCTTAATGACGTCGACGTGAAGTCAATTCCGGCGGGGCACTCATTCTTGTCTGTTGCTGACGACCCCAACATCACGAAACGGTTGCTCGGGGATGACTCGACGTTCTGCTATTCTCCCGATGTTGACGGACATGTGCCCGAGACGGGTCCATGGGCGCGCCAGATCAGCCGGGATGGGGTCCCGCTGGGACCCTTCGGTGCGGCCGAGCGGCTGATGGCCAGACTTAATGAAATCCTGCGGCTATGTGCCTGGCTCAAGGCCGGCGCTCAGATTGGAGCCGCGGAGCATGGGATTATCGAAAGATATAAGCTAGGGCCGCGCCGTGCAGCGGCCGCGGTCGAATGCGCCAGGGGCCGTCTCTACCACGCGGTTGAACTCGATGCTCAGGGCAGAATATCCCGCTTCGAATTCCTTGCGCCGACGGAGTGGAATTTCCACCGGCGCGGACCGCTTGTTCGGAACCTGCAAGGCGCGGTGCTGACGGCTCGAAGACGCGAAGATGCAGTCCATGCGGTGATTGCATCGCTCGATCCGTGCGTCGCGTTCACCCTCAACCTTAGCGAAGTTCGCGATGCATGAAATGGCGATTTGTCTTGGCATCATTCAGATCGTCGAGGAGAAGGTACACGAGCGATCCTCTTCGCGGGTGCGGAGCATCTGTCTGGAGATGGGAGCGCTGAGTCATGCGGCGCCTGAAGCGATCAGGTTCTGCTTTGCTGCCGCTGCAACGCGGACCGTTGCCGAGGGCGCGGCTCTTAATATCGTCGAACTGCCCGGCGTTGCCTGGTGCATGAGCTGTTCGAAGAGCGTCGAAATTGCTCGGCGCGGTGAGTGCTGCCCTTGCTGCGGCAGCTATCACTTGCAGGTGACCGCGGGCGAACAGATGCGCGTGAAAGAGTTGGAGATCGATTGATGTGTACCATTTGCGGCTGCCACCAAGGGACGCCGTCCACAAAACGCGCCGAGGCGAATGATGCGGAGAGCCATGAGCGATCCCTTCAGGACGATCGCGATTGCCATTCTGCCCTTCCGCCGGGCGACCGACGGCCGCCGCAGTCAAACCACGCTGGTGATCGCTATAAGCGCTGTCCTCGCTCAGCCAATCACCAGGCGCATAACGCGCAGGCGCTTCCGAGCGGCGTCGATCCGCCTGATTTGAGGGGCTGTGGCATGACCAGAACGCGGCTCGTTGAGATTGAGCGCGATATCCTGGACAAGAATAATGGAATTGCGGCGAACAATCGCGGGCTCTTCGTAGCCGATGACCTGCTTGTATTTAATCTTTTGTCCAGCCCCGGTGCCGGTAAAACGACACTGCTCGTCCGCGCGGTGTCCGAGCTCAAGTGCAGCCGGTGGGTCGGGGTCATCGAAGGGGACCAGCAGACCTCGAACGATGCCAAACGTATTCAGGCCGCCGGCGTGCCAGCCGTTCAAATCAATACCGGCAAGAATTGTCATCTCGACGCTGCAATGATTGGCGACGCTTATCGCCGCCTGCCGCTGCTCTCGGGCGGTATTCTCTTCATCGAGAACGTGGGTAATCTGATCTGTCCCGCTGCCTTCGATCTTGGCGAAACCTGCAAGATCGTAGTGTTCTCGATTACTGAAGGTGAAGACAAGCCGCTCAAATATCCTGATGTGTTTGCCGCTTCGTCGCTCATGGTGATTAACAAGATTGATCTAGCGTCGCTGCTCGAATTCGACGTGGGCAAGGCCATCGAATACGCCAGACGGGTCAACCCAAAGATCGACGTGATTGTAGTTTCGGCTCGGACTGGCGAAGGCTTTGCCGCGCTCTACGCCTGGATCGATAGACAGGCGGGCCGTCAGAGGCGCGCCTTCGAGGACAAAGGGCGATGAGCGCCGCAGCCACCTGCGACCGAACACGGCTGCGCGTGGTCGTGAGTGGGGCAGTGCAAGGGGTCGGCTTTCGTCCTTACGTCTATGGACTTGCCGTTCGGTACGGATTGGCGGGGTTTGTCATCAATGGCCCTGAGGGCGTCATCATCGAGGTTGAGGGCCACCGTGCCTCGGAGTTTGTCGCCACGTTGCCGCTCGAGGCGCCTCCATTGGCACGTATAGTCGACATCTGCGTTCGCGAGACTACGGCGCTCGCGGCGAAGGGCTTTTCGATCGGGACGAGCGAAGCCGGCAAATTGTCAACGCAGATCGTCGCTGACGCCGCGGTCTGCCAGCAATGCCTCAAAGAGCTATTCGATCCAGAAAATCGGCATTACCTTTATCCCTTCATCAGTTGCTGCCATTGCGGTCCACGCTACACCATCGCCGAACGGCTTCCGTACGATCGCCGCAACACTGTGATGAGGGCTTTTAGTTTGTGCGCCGCGTGCGCGGCTGACTATGCCGATCCGGCAAGCCGCAGGTTTCACGCGGAGGCGATCGCGTGCCCAGCATGCGGTCCTCGGCTTAGCCATGGGATCAGCGATATTGTCGCGGCAATCGCGCGGGGGCAGATCGTGGCGATAAAGGGGCTGGGCGGATACCAGCTTCTTTGCGATGCGCGTAATCAGGACGCCGTGCAGCGTTTGCGCAGGAGAAAGCACCGCCTTCAGAAGCCGTTCGCGGTTTTGGTCGATTCCGTCGAGCGCGTCAGCGAGATCGCGGCGGCGAACGCGCCCGAGCTAGCGCTGCTAGAATCCGTAGCACGTCCGATCGTCCTCCTGCCATCACGCAACAATCTGGCGCCCGCCATAGCACCTGGTTTATCGCGAGTGGGTGTCATGCTGCCCGTACTGCCGCTGCATCACCTCATCTTCCATGCGCTTCGCTCGCCAGGTACACGTGCGGGGTCTAGCCCCGTCATCGTGGCCACCAGTGCCAATATTTGCGGCGAACCGCTGCTGATTGATAACGCGCAGGCATTGCGGCGGCTCAACGGAATCGCCGATCTTGTCGTGACCCATGATCGCGATATCTTGACGCGTGCTGATGATTCCGTGGTTTCGGTGGTGGCTGGCCGGCCGCAATTCCTTCGTCGTGCCCGTGGCTATGTTCCCGAGCCGATCCGCCTTGCGAGAGCCGTCCCGCCCGTGCTCGCTGTTGGCGGCGAACTGAAATCGACCGTCACCATCACCCGGGACAACCAAGCGTTCGTCTCTCAGCATATTGGCGATCTAAATACGGCCGAAGGCATCCGTGCGTTTGAGAGGACGATCCGACACCTAACATCGAGCCTTGACGTGGAACCTGTCGCTTTCGCCCATGATCTGCATCCCGATATGGCTTCTACCCGCTTTGCGCAAGAAAATGCTCGCGCGCTGATCGCGGTCCAGCATCACCACGCACACGCTGCCGCAGTGATCGCCGAGCATGGCCATGTGGGACCAGCGCTTGCCCTGGTGCTCGATGGCCATGGCTTCGGCTCCGACGGCGGTAACTGGGGTGGCGAACTATTGTTGTGCGAAGGGACGTGGTCCCGACGCATCGGGCACTTAGCGCCCATGCAGATGCCTGGTGGAGATCGTGCAGCCCGCGAGCCGTGGCGCATGGCGGGCGCAGTATTACACGGGCTCGGCAGGGGTAACGAAATCGGGCAGCGCTTTGCGGCGCAACGGCAAGCCGGGTGTGTGTCGGACTTGCTCGATCAGCCGGGCGGGACCACCACGACCAGTGCGGGACGGTTGTTCGACGCAGCAGCGGCGCTGCTGGGGATTGCGCATTTGCAGAGCTATGACGGCGAAGCAGCGATGAAGCTCGAAGCGCTGGTGCGGCGGGCAGCGATTCTCGAAGCCGGCTGGACGATCGATGGCGGCGTGCTGTCGCTTCGTCCGCTATTTTCGCGGTTGATTGCTGATGACATCGATGCCGCAGGCGGAGCTGGGCTGTTTCATGGCACTTTCGTCGCCGCCTGCGTCGACTGGGTCACGCGCGCCGCGCGGACAACCGGCGTCAATACCGTCGTTCTGAGCGGCGGCTGCTTCCTGAACGCGGTGCTGGCGGACGAGATCCCGCGCGGTTGCAGCGCTGCCGGTCTTTCACCGTTGGTGCCGCGGCGGCTGCCGCCCAGTGATGGCGGTTTGAGCCTTGGTCAAGCCTGGATTGCCGCTCTACAGATTGCTCAACAGTCGTCCGCCAGGGGAGGAACTGCCTGACATGTGTCTTTCGGTTCCGGCGAAGATCGCGAAAATTCTACCCGACGACATGGCTCTCGTGTCGATCGATGGCCTCAGCCTGGAGATATCGATTGCCCTCGTCGACGAGCTCGATGTCGGCGATTACGTCCTCGTCCATGTCGGCTACGCGCTCGCCAAGATCGATCCGACAGAAGCCAAACGCACGCTGGAGCTCCTGCAGGAGCTGGGCAGCGCCGCGCAGGAATGCCGGTCATGAAATATTCTGATGAATTTCGCGACAAGATCATCGCGCAGGGACTTGCGCGTGCGATTGACGCTGAGGTCAGTTCGCAAAGAGCCTATCGGTTCATGGAATTTTGCGGCGGACACACTCATGCGATCTCCCGCTATGGCCTCGAGGATCTGCTGCCCGCGAACGTCCGGATGATCCACGGCCCCGGTTGTCCCGTCTGCGTTCTGCCCGCAAGCCGAATCGACATGGCGATCCGGCTCGTCGACCGACCAGAGGTCACTCTCTGCGTCTACGGCGACTTGATGCGCGCGCCCGGGTCGCAAGGACAGTCCCTGTTGCGAGCCAAAGCGCTGGGCGCTGACATTCGGATGGTCTACTCGACGCTCGAAGCTATCCGGCTCGCCGAACAGATGCCGGGCCGCGAGGTGGTCTTCTTTGCCATCGGATTTGAGACCACGACACCCCCAACGGCGAACATGATCCGGATTGCCGAGAGCAAGCGGATGGAGGGGCTGAGCGTGTTCTGCAATCACGTGCTTACACCCTCTGCGATGCACAGCATTCTCGAGAACCCGAAGATCCGCAACACCGGCGGCGTCCCAATTGACGGCTTCATCGGGCCTGCACATGTCAGCACCATTATCGGTACGCAGCCTTACGAGCCGCTGGCAGAACAGTTCGAGAAGCCGATCGTGGTTGCGGGATTTGAACCCCTCGACGTGCTGCAAGCTATATTGATGCTGGTGCGGCAAGTGAATCAACACCGCTATGAGGTAGAAAACCAATACAGCCGTGCAGTGACACGCGAAGGCAATCGGCGCGCCAAGGGCGAGGTGTCGCAGGTATTCGAACTGCGTGATCAGTTTGAATGGCGGGGGCTTGGACTCGTACCCAACAGCGGACTGAAGCTGAAGCGGTCGTATGCAAAATTCGACGCCGAGACGCGTTTTGTGATCCACGACATGCCTGTCGCAGACAATCCGGCGTGCGAGTGCTGTGCGATCCTGCGTGGCGCCAAACGGCCGGTCGATTGCAAGTTGTTTGGAACCATCTGCACTCCGGAAACGGCCATAGGGGCCTGCATGGTGTCATCAGAAGGGGCTTGCGCGGCGTACTGGACCTATGGCCGAGTTCGCGATGAACGGGTGAGGCAGAGGTCATGAGCGTGAAAGCCTATCCACGCAAGCTCGACGTAAAGAACGGGCGCGTTGAACTTTCCCACGGATCTGGGGGCCGTGCCATGGCACAGCTGATCTCCGACCTTTTTCACCAAGCCTTCGGTAATGAATGGCTCGCCCGCTGCAATGATCAGTCGGCGTTTGACGTTTCGGCAGGCAGAATGGTGATGACGACCGACGGCTATGTGGTTACACCACTGTTCTTTCCCGGCGGTAATATCGGGTCATTGGCTGTGCACGGCACGATTAATGATGTGGCGATGTCCGGTGCGCGTCCCCTCTATCTGTCAGCCAGCTTTATCATCGAGGAGGGTTTCCGGTTTTCGGATCTGAGGACGATCGCGGATTCGATGGGCGCGGCAGCACGCGGGGCCGGCGTTTACATCATTGCCGGGGACACCAAGGTCGTCGAGCGCGGCAAGGCAGACGGTCTGTTCATCTCCGTGGCCGGGATCGGGCTTGTGGCCGATGGGCTGGATCTGTCCGCCGACAAGGTAAGGGTCGGGGATCGTGTGCTGGTGTCCGGAAGCCTCGGCGACCATGGGGTGGCGATCATGTCAAAACGTCAGAACGTCGCTTTTCAGACCGAAATCGTCTCGGACTCAGCAGCGTTGCATAATCTCGTAGCGGTCATGATTGCCGCCGGCGGTGGCGGCATCCGGGTGATGCGCGACCCCACGCGCGGCGGGCTAGCTGCGGCTCTCAATGAGATTGCACATCAATCCGACCTTGGGTTCCATCTGCAGGAATCAACCATTCCTGTGAAGCCTGCGGTTGCGGCTACTTGCGAGCTGCTTGGACTCGAGCCGATCCATGTCGCCAACGAGGGCAAGCTGGTTGCGATCGTCGCGCCTGATTCGGCCGATGCCGTGCTTGCTGCCATGAAAGCGCACCCGCTCGCGACCGATGCAGCTGATATTGGTGAGGCGGTGGCTGACGATCACAAGTTTGTGCAGATGACCACCGGTTTCGGCGGTCGACGCGTCGTCGACTGGCTGTGGGGCGAACAATTGCCTCGGATCTGTTGAACAGGGTACGCAGTGTCGATTTTCTGGAAGCCATCAGTGGTCATTGGCCATCAACTCCTGGAGCGCTATCGCTTGATAGGCAATCCTGCCAAACACGCGAAACGCCATCTTTACTGCTTTCGAACTTCGGCAGGCTGTGATTTCGGTCGTTAGCTTCTCTGCGAGCCGAGACCGCAATTCGGAACTATTTATCGCCTATCGCTCAGTGTCGACGGTTAAGCTCAGCGAGCAAGGTCACACGATCCGCTCGGCACCCGTGGGTTTGAAATCCTGCGAAGCCTGTCAAATATCGCTGAATTCCTGCGCCATTTCGGTCGGTTGCGTCGCGATATCGCTGCTCGCTTCCGATAAGAAAGGCCGCGTCAGGCAGGGAGTTATCAAATGAAGGTCGGAGTCCCAAAAGAAATCAAGGCGCACGAATATCGCGTGGGCCTTACTCCTGGAGCTGCCCGCGAATACGTGGCAGCGGGCCACAGCGTGATGATCGAGACCGATGCGGGCGCTGGCATTGGTGCAACCGATGACGATTATCGCAATGCTGGCGCAACGATTCTAACTTCCGCCGTTGAGGTATTCGCCTTGACCGAGATGATCGTAAAGGTCAAGGAGCCTCAGCCGTCCGAATGGTCTCAGCTGCGTGAGAATCACATCCTCTTCACTTATCTGCATCTGGCTCCCGACCTGGACCAGGCTACCGGCCTCCTGGAATCAGGATGCACTGCGACGCCTATGAGACTGTAACTGATGCGCATGGTGGTCTTCCACTGCTGGCGCCGATGAGCGAGGTCGCGGGTAGGCTTGCGATCGAAGCGGCGGGTAGCGCCCTAAAGCGGAGTACAGGCGGACGAGGGCTGCTGATCGGTGGGGTGCCCGGTGTTCAGCCTGCCCGAATCGTGGTGATCGGAGGTGGCGTCGTCGGTACGCACGCGGCACGCATGGCGGTCGGTCTGGGCGCAGAAGTGACCATCATCGATCGTTCGATAATCCGGCTCCGCGAGCTGGACGAGCTATTCGAAGGACGCGTTCGCACCAGATTTTCAACTCGAGTCTGTAGAGGAAGAGGTATTTGCGGCGGATGTGGTGATTGGTGCCGTGCTCGTTCCAGGTGCGAGCGCGCCGAAGCTGGTCCGCCGGAGCATGCTGAGCTCGATGCGCAAGAGGGCGGTACTCGTGGACGTCGCTATCGATCAGGGCGGCTGCTTTGAGACATCACACCCAACCACTCACGCGGATCAAACTTACGAAGTAGATGGCATCATTCATTATTGTGTGGCCAATATGCCCGGCGCCGTTCCGCTGACCTCGAGTCAAGCACTGAATAACGCAACTCTGCCGTTTGGTTTGGCTCTGGCCAACAAGGGTTTTTCCGCCGTGCTCGAAAATCCCCATTTGCGCGCAGGCCTCAACGTCCATCGGGGCCGGCTAACTTACAAAGCGGTGGCCGAAAGCCTCGGGCTGCCCTTCTCACCGATCGAACAGGCTGCGGCCTGATCCCAAAGGCCCTCATGGGCGTTTCCTCCGTGACTAAGCCACCCTTTGGGGTGGCTTTTTTTTCGGCTACACCCATCGACTGACGCCGCCGGCATCTATTTTGAGCGCGGAGCGTAGGTAGGATCACCAAACGAACACCTGGCTTCAGTCGCCCGCACGTGGGGGAGACAGTGTACTTTTGCGGCGGATGTGAATGCCGGTTCTGCCCGCAATACGGGGCAACTGAAAATGCGTTCCGCGGGCCCTGAGAGGGACGCGCATCACGGGTGTGACTGTATCTGGAGCGACCGCCGTGACCTTCTGACTGGCTGTGGCGAGGCAGACTGGTGAGGACCTGCCGGTTGCTGCCCGTGATGCTGTCGCGTAAGCCGCGGCTGTCCCGGTGAGTGGAATTAACAAGATGCGCTCTGGTTTGGACCCGCGGAGAACTTCGTGATGCCGCGCGACGCATCGATCTTAGCCGCGGCACGAAGGCGTTGGGGAGGATCTCAGATCGTCCCCCCTGAGTCTGGAGAAGGTGGTTCACCTGATCTGACTGCTGTGAATCAACCATGCGCAAATCAAAGCATCGAGATCAAGCCGCCACGCCCCTTGTAGGATTTGCGACAGCGTGTCGAGGCGGCGATTTGCGTTATCGAAATTACTCCAGACGAATCAAGTTCAAACTGTCTGGCACAAGACTTGATAGCAAGAAACTGTCCCGCACCTTTTGCTTATGGAATCGCAGTGATGGCTTACAAGATAATCGCATCCCAGTGCACCGTCTGCGGTGCGTGTGAGTTCGAGTGTCCCAATGCTGCGATCAGCCTGAAGAACGACATATATGTGATCAATCCGTCCCAGTGTACCCAATGTGAAGGGCATTTTGACGCGCCACAATGCGCGGTCGTTTGCCCGGTGCCCGATACCTGCGTGCCGGCAAAGGTAGGGTAGCCGACGAGAGGAGCTCCCGCACGAACATAATGAACACGCTCTCGACACCGCCGCCTTTCCTAACCGTCTCCTGTTTTTCTCACTTGCTAGCCGCGAGCTCGTGGTGACTCACGCGAGCCGCTCGCAGAGCTTGCGGCGGAACGAGCGCACCGCCCCGAGACCCCGGCAAAGGGACAGGAGTGAGCTTTAGTTTTTCTAAATTTTTCTGGCAAAATTTCATCACGACTAAATACAACTGTCAATCGGATTGCTAGAATGCGCCAGCTTTTCACTCTGACTGAAGGCACGGGACTCGATACCCGAGGCTGAGATGACGCATGGGAGAGCGACATGGATGGTCGCGGCGATACCAACGGCACCAAGGACGCTTCCACGATCGAAGCCGACGATGCGGTCGACCAGCGCCTGGGTGAAACCGTGCGGCTGCTGCGGCAGCGCGCCGGCCTTTCGATCCAGGACGTCGCCAACAAGACCGGCCTGTCGACCGGCATGATCAGCCAGCTCGAACGCGCACGCGCGATGCCCTCGATCCGCACGCTGCGCCTGCTCTCAATCGCGCTCGACGTTCCCATCTCCTATTTCTTCGAGAGCAGCGATCCTGCCGAAGCGCCGCGCTACACCGTGCGCAAGAACGCCAGGCGGCTGCTGCGGCTCACCGCCAGCGGCGTCGTCAAGGAAGCGCTGACCCCGGAAGGCAAAGGCCAGCTCGAGCTCTACGAGCTCACGCTCAACCCCGGCGCCTCCTCCGGCACCGACTTCCTGCAGCACACCGGCGAGAAGGCGGGCTACATCCTCTCGGGCAGCCTGCGGCTGTGGCTCGACAACCAGGCCCATGTGCTGGAAGCCGGCGACAGCTTTCGTTTTCCGAGCATCGTGCCGCACATGTTCGACAACCCGACCCAGCAGGTGGCGCGCGTGATCTGGGTGACGACGCTGCGCCAGACCGACTCGCCGGCGGGTTGAGGCGCGCCAAGGGGTGTTCCGTATCCCGTTGAGTTTCCGGCGTGACTACAATGAACTTCCTGCGGGCCGCACTGAACGCCCGACGCAAGGCGCGCGGCGAGCAGGAATTCTACACCCGCGAATTTCTGAAATGAGAAGGTTGGCTTAACTTCGCCCAGGACATGCTCAAGCGCGGCTTCAATGTCGGCTTCTTCGGTCGCGAGAAGAAGCGCAACGAAGTTTTGCAGATGGCGCTGTTCGAGCCGAGCCTGTGCGGCCTGGACGAGATCGATGCTGGCCTCGACATCGACGCGCTGCGTATCGTCGCCAACGCAATCAACGGCTTGCGTTCGCCGGGTCGACGGCTCGCAAGGAATGCGTCCATCTGAACGCCGACTTCTGCGAGATCAATTGCGATTTCTAAGTCATGACGGGTCACAAACTGTACAGTCCGACTGGGGTCGGGGTACTTTACGGCAAGTCTGAGCACTGGCCTCGATGTCGCCCTTCAACCGGAAGATGATTCGCGAGGTTGCGTTCCAGTGTCATTTACGGCGATCCGCCACACCAGGTCAAAGCGGGTACGCCGCCGATCGTCGAAGCCCATCGGTTTAGGCGCCGCTGTCGATTACATCAATTCAATAGGCAAGGTGCAGAACCACACGCACGAGAAAATACTGCTCGGTTACCCGGAGGAGTCTCAGGCCATCAACTTCGTGCGCATGATCGGGACTCCGGCCGAGAAGGGCCGATCATTTCGTTTGAAGTGAAGGGAACACATGCGCATGATATTACCGCCATGCTCGACCGCGCCGGTGTAGCCGTTCGGACGGGGGCGCACTGTGCGATGCCGCTGCTCAAGTGTTTCAGCCTGCTGGCGACGTGCCGTGTGTCCCTTGGACTTAAAAATACACCGCGACTGCAGTGCTCTGCGATTGAAGGCGGAAGTCGGCCGCAAGCGGGCTGGCCGACATCACCTGCTGCGATGATGATGACGTGCACGATCCCATGCTGCAGAGCTCAACGCGAGCTGCGTCGCCTCGTTTACGCTCGCCAGGTCACGCGAGCAGTTGCCACGGCCTGATAAGGGCACGCACGGGCACATCGATCTCTTCGCAGCATCTGTAGGTTTCAGTAAGTATAGAAGCATTGGCAAGCCTGTCAGAACTGGGAAGGAATTTCAGGCAGAGCCCGCCTTGTTCCATTTCGAACGGGGCCACACCAAGAGTTCTCTGCGAAAGCGGGATGTCGGATTCGCAACAACGCCCGTGTCACCGCACGAGGCGCGCTAAGTAGCTTTGATTGTTACGGTCTTGGTGCTCACGAGACGCTGGCATGCTGGTTGCAAAAGTCTTGGTCAAGAAGCCGCCCTCGCAACAGCTAACCTTGAAGGACATCAGATGAGCCTCGCCACGACCCAGAGCATCGCAGAAATCAGGGCTCGCAACAAAGAGCTGATCGAGGAGGTGCTGAAGGTCTATCCGGAGAAAACCGCGAAACGGCGTGCCAAGCACCTCAATGTTCACCAGGCCGGAAAGTCAGACTGCGGCGTGAAGTCCAACATCAAATCCATACCTGGCGTGATGACGATCAGAGGCTGCGCCTATGCAGGCTCAAAGGGGGTGGTCTGGGGACCAATCAAGGACATGGTTCATATCAGCCATGGCCCCGTCGGCTGCGGTCAGTATTCGTGGGGTTCGCGTCGCAACTATTACGTTGGCACCACAGGTATCGATAGCTTCGTGACCCTGCAGTTCACCTCCGACTTCCAGGAAAAGGACATCGTATTCGGCGGCGACAAAAAACTGGTCAAAATTCTTGATGAAATCCAAGAGCTGTTTCCACTCAACAACGGCATCACGATCCAATCGGAATGCCCGATCGGATTGATCGGTGACGATATCGAAGCCGTCTCACGAGCGAAATCCAAGGAATATGGCGGCAAGACCATCGTGCCGGTCCGTTGTGAGGGCTTCCGGGGCGTGTCGCAGTCACTGGGCCATCACATTGCGAACGATGCGGTGCGAGATTGGATTTTCGGGCATCTCGAGGGCGATGGCAAACCCAAGTTCGAGCCGACGCCGTACGATGTTGCGATTATCGGAGACTACAATATCGGGGGCGACGCCTGGTCATCACGAATTCTGCTGGAGGAGATGGGCCTGCGGGTAATCGCGCAGTGGTCCGGCGATGGCTCACTGGCTGAGCTCGAAGCAACGCCGAAGGCAAAGCTCAACATTCTGCATTGCTACCGTTCGATGAACTATATCTCACGCCACATGGAAGAGAAGTTCGGTATCCCGTGGTGCGAGTACAATTTCTTCGGACCATCAAAGATCGCAGAGTCCTTGCGCAAGATTGCGGGTTATTTCGACGACAAGATCAAGGAAGGGGCCGAGCGGGTAATCGAGAAGTATCAGCCGCTCGTGAACGCGGTGATCGCAAAATATCGGCCTCGCTTGGAGGGCAAGACGGTGATGCTGTACGTCGGCGGGCTCCGTCCGCGTCATGTGATTGGCGCATATGAGGACCTGGGGATGGAAGTCATTGGCACCGGATACGAGTTCGGTCACAACGATGACTATCAGCGGACAGCTCAGCACTACGTGAAGGACAGCACGCTTATCTACGATGACGTCAATGGCTACGAGTTCGAGCGCTTCGTCGAAAAGCTCCAGCCTGACCTTGTCGGGTCAGGTATCAAGGAAAAGTACGTTTTTCAAAAGATGGGTGTGCCGTTCCGGCAGATGCACTCTTGGGACTATTCGGGTCCATATCACGGCTATGACGGATTCGCGATCTTTGCGCGCGACATGGACATGGCTATCAACTCGCCGATTTGGAAGAAAACGAAGGCCCCCTGGAAGGAAGCTTCGAGGGCCAAGCTCCAGGCTGCGGAATAAAGCAACTCATCTCGCTTGGGAAAGCCGGGCGATACCAATCTCGACGATAGTGAAGGATTTCACCAATGGCGCAGAGTGCCGAGCACGTGATCGATCATGTCGAACTGTTCCGCGGTCCAGAATACCAGCAGATGCTGGCCAAGAAGAAGATATTCGAGAACCCTCGCGATCCCGCCGAGGTCGAACGTATCAAGGAATGGACGAAAACCGCCGAATATCGCGAAAAAAACTTCGCGCGGGAGGCGCTAGCGGTAAATCCAGCCAAGGCGTGCCAGCCGCTTGGCGCCGTATTCGCCTCTGTTGGCTTTGAGCGCACGTTGCCCTTCGTCCACGGCTCGCAAGGCTGTGTGGCCTATTACCGCAGTCATTTGTCGCGGCACTTCAAGGAGCCTAGCTCCTGTGTCTCTTCGTCAATGACGGAAGACGCTGCCGTATTCGGCGGTCTGAACAACATGACCGACGGGCTGGCGAACAGCTACAACATGTACAAGCCCAAGATGATTGCGGTTTCCACAACCTGCATGGCCGAGGTGATCGGCGATGACCTCAACGCCTTCATCAAGACTTCGAAAGAAAAAGGCTCGGTTCCGGCGGATTTCGACGTGCCGTTCGCCCACACGCCGGCGTTCGTCGGCAGCCACGTCACCGGCTATGACAATGCGCTCAAGGGCATTCTGGAGCATTTTTGGGACGGCAAGGCCGGAACAGCGCCGAAGCTTGAGCGCAAACCGAATGGGGCGATCAACATCATTGGCGGATTCGATGGCTATACCGTTGGGAACCTTCGCGAGATCAAGCGCATCTTGGAGTTGATGGGCATCCAGCATACGGTTCTCGCCGACAATTCTGAAGTGTTCGATACTCCGACCGACGGCGAATTCCGGATGTATGATGGTGGTACGACGCTGGAGGATGCGGCGAACGCGATTCATGCCAAGGCGACTATCTCCATGCAACAGTGGTGCACGGAAAAGACGCTGGCATTCGTGGCGGAGCATGGCCAGGACGTCGTATCCTTCAACTACCCGGTGGGCTTATCTGCAACGGATGACTTCATCGTCGCGCTGTCACGCCTCAGCGGCAAGGAGATTCCCGAGCAACTTGCGCGAGAACGTGGCCGCCTGGTGGACGCCATCGCCGACTCCAGCACGCATGTTCATGGCAAGAAGTTCGCGATCTATGGCGATCCGGATCTTTGCTATGGGTTGGCTGCGTTTCTGCTCGAACTTGGCGCCGAACCGACCCATGTGCTGTCTACCAACGGCAACAAGGCATGGCAGGAAAAAATGCAGGCGCTGCTTGCAAGCTCGCCATTTGGACAGGGCTGCCAAGCCTATCCCGGCCGAGACCTCTGGCACATGCGCTCACTTCTGTTTACTGAGCCCGTCGATTTTCTGATTGGCAACACCTACGGGAAGTACCTGGAGCGTGATACCGGAACGCCACTGATCCGCATCGGCTTTCCGATTTTTGATCGGCATCACCATCACCGCTCCCCCCTATGGGGCTATCAGGGCGGCCTGAATGTGCTGGTGAAGATCCTGGACAAGATCTTCGACGAGATCGACAAAAACACCAACGTTCTTGGCAAAACGGACTACAGCTTCGACATCATTCGCTGATGAGCGACTGCGCGTGCCATCGCCCAGGCAATGGGCGATGGCACGAGCACATGGTCATTGAGTTTGCAATTTGTTCGCCCTGAGAGGAAACAGGATGAGTTCACTAGCGGCCACGGTCCAGATTATCTTCGACGAGCCAGGCTGCGCCAAGAATGGCAGTAAGTCAGAGGCTGAACGCAGGAACGGCTGCACCAAACAGCTGCAGCCGGGTAGTGCTGCCGGCGGCTGTGCTTTCGATGGCGCCAAGGTTGCGTTGCAGCCGTTCACCGACGTGGCTCACTTGGTACATGGTCCGATCGCGTGCGAGGGCAATTCCTGGGACAATCGGGGTGCGGTGTCGTCCGGCTCGGATCTGTGGCGCACCGCATTCACAACCGATTTGAGCGAAACCGATATTGTATTCGGAGGCGAGAAGCGGCTTTGCAAAGCGATCAAGGAGATCATCGACAAGTACGATCCGTGCGCCATCTTCGTTTATCAAACCTGCATCCCAGCGATGATCGGCGACGACATCAACGCAGTCTGCAAGGCGGCATCTCGAAGATTTCTAAAGCCGGTGATCCCGATCAATTCTCCGGGCTTCGTCGGTTCGAAGAATCTCGGCAACAAGCTGGCCGGCGAGGCCTTGCTTGACTATGTGATCGGTACACGAGAACCGGACTACACCACCCCGTACGACATCAATCTCATCGGAGAATACAACCTTTCGGGCGAGCTCTGGCAAGTGAAGCCATTACTAGACGAGCTTGGAGTACGAATTCTCTGCTGCATCTCAGGCGACGGCAAATATCGCGAAGTCGCTTCATCTCATCGCGCACGGGCGGCTATGTTGGTGTGCTCAAAGTCCATGATCAACGTCGCACGCAAAATGGAGCAACGCTACGGGATTCCATTCTTCGAGGGTTCTTTCTACGGTATTCAAGATTCGAGCGAATCGCTACGGCAGATTGCCCGCTTATTGGTTGAACGCGGCGCCCCGACAGATCTGCTCGGGCGCACCGAAGCGTTGATCGCGCGCGAGGAAGCGTGGGCCTGGGGTGCGATCGAGCCGTATAAGCCACGGTTCGGAGGCAAAAAGGCCTTGTTAATGACCGGGGGCGTCAAGTCATGGTCGGTCGTTGCGGCACTCCAGGAAGCCGGGCTTGAGTTAGTCGGCACCAGCGTAAAGAAATCGACCAAGGAAGATAAGGAGCGCATTAAGGAGCTCATGGGGCATGATGCCAATATGATCGAGAATATGACGCCGCGCGAAATGTACGAGATGCTGAAGGGCGCAAAAGCGGACATCATGCTATCGGGCGGCAAGTCGCAGTTCGTCGCGCTGAAAGCGGCGGTGCCTTGGCTCGATATCAACCAGGAGCGTTGCCACGCCTATATGGGCTATGTCGGAATGGTCAAGCTGGTGGAGGAGATCGATAAGTCGCTCTCCAGTCCGATGTGGGAGCAGCTACGTCGACCTGCGCCATGGGAGGCGTTGGCCAAGGCGATGGAGCAGATGCAATCGCCCGCGACCGCGCTCGCCGACCCGGCGCTCGCCGAAAAGTCGCGCCGCGCCAGGAAGATCTGCATCTGCAACAGGGTCGATCTGGGCACGATCGAGGATGCAATCTACGCGCATCGCCTGAGGAGCGTCGAAGCGGTCAGGGAGCATACCAATGCGGTCGGTGGCTGCTGTCAAAGACGTATCGACGAGATCTTGGTGTCCGAGCCATCTGCCATGCGACAGGCCGCAGAATAGGGAGGCGTCATGGCCATCGTCACGACGCCGACAAAAGCCTGCGCTGTCAACCCGCTGAAGATGAGCCAGCCGATCGGCGGCGCATTCGCCTTCATGGGGCTGGGCGGGGCGATGCCGCTTCTGCACGGCTCCCAGGGGTGCACATCCTTCGGGCTCACGCTCTTTGTCCGGCATTTCAAAGAGGCTGTACCGCTGCGGACCACCGCGATGAGTGAGGTCACGACTGTACTGGGTGGTTATGAGAATCTCGAGCAGGCGATACTGAACATCTACAAGCGAGCTAAGCCAAAGATCATCGGAATCTGCTCGACTGGCGTCACCGAGACCAACGGCGACGATGTGGATGCCTACCTCAAGCTGATCCGGAGCAAGCATCCGCAACTCGCAAAGTTGCCGCTCGTTTACGTCTCGACACCTGATTTCAAGGGTGCGTTCCAGGACGGCTGGGAGAAGGCTGTCGCGCGCATTGTGGAGGTGCTGGTGGATGGGCCAAATGCCAGTCGCCTGAGGGATCCATCGAGGGTGAATGTTCTGCCGGGATGTCACCTCACGCCCGGCGATCTTGATGAACTCCGTGTCATACTGGAGGATTTCGGGTTGTCTCCGTCCTTCCTCCCTGACCTGGCGGGATCGCTCGATGGGCATATCCCCGATGAGTTTACGCCAACGACCGTCGGCGGCATCGACGTCGGCGAAATTGCGAATATGGGCCGCGCCGGGTGGACGATTGCAATCGGCGCGCAGATGCGGCGAGCTGCAGAGGTCATGCAGGCAAAGACCGGCGTGCCTTTTCGTGTCTTCGAGCGGCTGTGTGGCCTTTGTCCGAATGATGAGTTCATGACGTTTTTGAGCGAGATCAGCGGCCGCCCGATACCCTTGAAATATCGACGCCAGCGCAGTCAGCTCGCAGATGCTATGCTGGATGCGCACTTCCATATTGGCGGTCGCAAACTTGCAATCGGTGCCGAGCCAGATCTTCTGCTCGATTTGTCCGGCATGCTGAGCGACATGGGCACGCAGGTGACCGTTGCCGTGACGACGACTCAGTCGGAGGTGATCGAGCGGATCAAGACCAATGAAGTGATCATTGGCGATCTCGCAGATCTGGAAGACCTTGCCAAAGAGAGGCATTGTGACCTGCTGATCACGCATTCGCATGGAAGGCAAGCGGCGGCGCGGCTGAAGGTGCCGTTCTATCGCGCAGGTTTTCCGATATTCGATCGACTTGGCGCGGGACACCAGCTATCGGTAGGCTACCGTGGTACGCGGAATGTGATCTTCGAAATCGCGAATCTCGTGATTGCGCATCGCGACGAGAACGATCAGCCTACGCCCGATAAGTGGCGGACTGGGCGCGTACTGCCACGATGCGCGGGCCATCGCAGCTCCACCGTCGCGACTGAGAGGTCGGTTGCATGAAAGTTGCGTTTGCCACTCAGGACCTGAGACGCGTCGATGCTCATTTTGGTTGGGCAAAGAATATCGCAATCTACGATGTCGCTCCTGGCGGGCACGTGTTTGTTAAAGCGATCGAGTTTGATGGCGATCTTAAGGAAGACGGCAGCGATGATAAGTTGGCGCCAAAGATCGAGGCTATCAAGGATTGCGCAATCCTTTACGTCGCTGCCATTGGTGGTGCAGCGGCTGCGCGAGTGGTGGCCAACAAAATCCATCCTATCAAGGTGAGCAAACCGGAAAACATTCTAGTGCTCCTAGAAAAACTCGAGCGGGTGCTGAAGGGCACACCACCTCCCTGGCTGCGCAAGGTCATGGCAAAGGACCAGGGGAGAACGTTCGAGTTTGATGAATGAGGTGATATGACCGAAAAAATAGAGCAGCAGGCCAGCCCGGTCGACGCGCCATTCCTCATCGATTTGGTCAAGATTTGGCGTGCTCAGGATACTAACGGAGCCTGGGAAGGGAAGAGCGATCGTGATCTGCTCGAACCCTATATCCTGAACATGGAGAAGCGGCGCGCATTGCCGATTATTGGTGATCCCGATGCCAAGACACTGTGGCGGCTTGAGCTGTTCTTCAATGCAGTTGCGCTGTCAGTAGAGAGGGAGACCGGCGTTATGATTCAGCCGATTCTGAAGCTGCATCATGAAGGCTTCGGGCGCATAGTGCTCATCGCAGGGCGGTTGGTCGCCGTAAACAAGCAGCTGCGCGACGTGCATCGCTTCGGTTTCGACAGTTTCGTCAAGCTGGCTCAGGAGGGGGATAAATATGTCACGGATGGAGTTGACCTGATTCGGAAATTCCCCGACGTGGCGAACTATTGAGGATGCACACTCATGAGCGATCGTGAAACACTGAAGGCCGAACTTAGGAAAGTGTCTGCCAAGGCGATACAGGCCAAGATGGATCTGCACGACCTTTCGGAAGAACTGCCCATCAACTGGACCTCGATCATGGTGGTCGCGCAGAAGGCGTACGATGCTTATGCCGAACTTGAGCGCAAGAGCCTCGCCTTAAAGGCGCTGGAGAATACCTAGAGGGGCAATGCATGTCGTTTCAAACACGAGACGGACGCGACTGGACGCCACAATACTTGATCACGATCGATGCAAAGAAATGCATCGGCTGTGGCCGCTGTTTCAAGGTGTGCGGTCGAGATGTCATGACCTTGAAAGGAATCAACGAGGAAGGCGAACTTATCGAGCTCGACAATGACGACGACGAGGAGATCGAGAAGAAGATCATGGTCCTGGACGATCAGGGTGCCTGCATCGGCTGCGGTGCGTGCGCCAGGGTTTGCCCGGCCGACTGCCAGACCCACGTTTCAGCTGCAGCCGAAACTGCATGAGCGAAGGCAGCTCTCCGCGGCCTTTAAGAGCAGCAGGTCCGGCTCGGTTTAAAGGAGAGCATCTTCAGGAACAGCTGGGCTGCAACGATATCACGTTTGTGGTAGGTCTTCAGGTGCTCATCCGCGTCGAGAACGCGGGCGATATCTTCCTGGAACATCAAATGCGAGAGGACGGCGATCATCCGTTGGTCTTGTCACGTCCTGCCAGGAGAGGCATGGAGCCCGTCTAGCGGAAATGGGTGTTGTTCACGTGGGCCGCAACCATTTAGTGCTTGATCCTAACCAGCACCCCGAAGTGTGGACGAGGAACGAGAACGACAAGTGGAAGCGGGTCGAAAGGCCCACGAGGTAGTCGTCCGTTCTTTTCGCAGGCACGGTGTCAACCCCGATAGTAAACGTGATCCACTGCCGGGTTCATGGTTCTTTCCGCGGTCGTCTCCACAGGGAGCCGCCGCATGATCGCGTTCAAGAGGTCTGCATCTCGACGTGAAGCGTGCGGCGTGTAAAGCCCGCAGGCACGACTTCAAGATGGCCAACACCTTCGTCCCGGCAGGGACGCTTGTTCCGCCGAAGGCGCATCTGGCGCGTTTAAGACTGCCTCATGCGGCGCGCATCTCTGGCCGGAACTCAGTGCCATCGGCGGTCAGGAAGAGACGCCAAAGAGTCTTTAGCTAGGCGCGCAGGATGCCCAACTGCCGGTGCCCGAGCGTGGCGAGCAATTTGCGGCGTTGCATTCGCAGGTTGTGTGGCTCGATCCTGCCCGCTCGAAACAAGCTCGTGGACGTGCGGCGCGCCGGCCGTTCTCGCTGGACAGCGGCGGATGTCGATCCAGTCCCAATCGACGTTGCCGGCGAGCTGAACCGCGCGTGCTTCATATTGACGATCTGGTCCAGCCTGGCCCGGAACAGATTGCCCGATCCCCGTCGTCCTGTGCTTCTTCGGCCGCATCGCCACCTCCGATGCGACGGAATTATGGCTGTCGATTCGAGGGAATCCAGAAAATGAAATTCCAAGACTCCTATGCCCGATGCACCAAGACCGTGCCCTCGCATATCAGTCCACAACGATGAGATGCGGTTCTAGCTCATTTGCTTTAGCCGCTCTTCACTGACGAGGAGTTAGCTTCCTCTCACAAGAGCCGGCGACAGATGCTCAACCTCGGCGCGTCAGCTCGTGGTCAGCTAGACATCTTACCATCCTCGGTAGAGCTCGAGCAACGCGAGCTCTGACCCCCAAACCGTACCGACAGGAGAGCGATCCGATGTATGGCCGAATTGTTGGCTCATCTAGCCAATCCACAAGCGCTACCCAGGCTGATGAAGCAAGGCATTCAGATGACGAGGGCTTTGCGGAAAGGCTTGCAGGCATGGCGCCCGATGCTGGCCCAAGTTCGTCTCAGGCAGCGACACGGCCGTACTCTGTAACTTCCCAACCTCCGATCAAAGAGATCGACAGTGATAAGTTCGGGGAAGAAGTGGAGGCCTTCTATGGCGACGACATCAAGTACATTGCCGAGCGTCCACTGGAGTACTCGGATTTCATATCCACAAAAGCTGAGCGCGCGGCAAACATTGCTAGAACCTATGGTCACACCGACGAAGATACCGACCAGGCGCGATATTACGCCTATCGCTTGGGTGACAAAACTGTCGGGCTTCTGAGGACAGAAGGCGGACTTCGGGTAGGAGGAAGGCGATTCAGCGCCCAGTTTCCCGGTCGCAACGCGGTCACATCCCAAGTAGATCTTCGGGTTACTCATCCGCTCGTTGAGAACGCTGGCGATATTCTACTTGAACATCAGCTTCGGCAAGACGGCGAACAAGCATTGATAATGTCAAAACCTGCGTTCCCAGGCATCGAGTCCCGTCTGGCTCAGATGGGCTTTGTTCCTGTGAGTGATAAGAATCACTGGGTACTTGATCCTCACCAGCATCCCGACAAGTGGACGCATAACGACGAAGGTAAATGGCAACGTGTAGGCAAACCTGAAGGATATCTTGCCGCCGAGAGTAGTGGTGCTCAGGCAAACATCGAGCGAGCTTCGAGTGAAGCAAGTGATGAGACAGAGTCGTCAGGCGATGACACGTCTTGGTACTTCGAGCGCCTCAATCTAGGCCCGGGGTCGGCTGCCGAATAGTTGCTGTTTACGAGGTCGGGCCTGAAAGCGGTGGCTACTCGTGGTCATTGAGTATGTTGCTGCAGGAATGGCTCGCCACTTCAACACGCGCTTGCGTCAGGCGGCGTGATCGCGCCCAGAGTGCTGCCCGATCAGCTCTGGGCCGCTCGCCGCCAACGCGGCTTAGCCCTCAGCTGCCTGCGCTGGCGCTGCGCAGCCCGGTGCTCCCCCACCGCGGTTGGCTAGGGCGGCGGTCTACCGACCAATCCTGCTTGAGTGGGGCATCTTGATACAGTGGGCGACATCGTCAATGCACCAAAGCAGAGCCCGTAAGAGCGGCGACGGCGCTCAAAGAGAGCCATGAAGTGATCATGAATCCGATTGAGAATAAGCAACCTGGAAATGATATGGTCTCTCTGCGGGACGGTCAAACTTGGCCGCGAGCCTGGTCAAGAACCGCGAAACCCTGCTGGCCTTCTACGACTTCCCTGCCGAGCATTGCGATCAACTGCGAACGACGAATGAGATAGACTAGGGTCTGTACCTAATTAGCGAACTCTGATTCCCTGGCAGCGGGTTGATTCCACGCGGGGGACTTCGATGCGCA
>NZ_LFKZ01000107.1:0-37113 GCF_028128975.1 Bradyrhizobium sp. CCBAU 45321 | reverse complement strand
CGCCCAGCGACGTCTGGAGGCGGTGGATTCAACTCTCCAAGCGAGGAGAGTTCGGTGCTGTCTTGCGGCGGCGTCGGCGAACCCGAGCGGCCTGCATGTGGCGATGCCCCGACGGACGGTGGCGCCTCGAGATCACTGGGGGCCGTACTGGCGCCACTGCCACGACCAGCGCGTTCGGCTTGCCAGGCGAGCTCGCGGGCATGCGTTCCCGTAGCAAACACTGGTCCAATCTTTGGATGATGCAGCTCCTGCGGGACGACCTGAGAGAGTTCTCCAACCAGTTGCCGACCAACGGCGCGTTGTGTCACCCGGTCGATTGCGTCAACGACAGTGAGCCTTGACGGCGGTTCTTCCTCGGCCGAGGTCTCCTCGGCTCGACGACCACGCCAAATTGTCACGGGCCTGTCGGGCTCGGCAAGACGAGCAGATGCGCAAGTAACGGCAACGTCGAGGGCCTCGGCCACAGCGGAGATGGCTGGCCAGCGGAGATCGAAGCCCCCGGCTTGGCCACGACCATTCAATTCTCCCTGTATTGCCTGTTGTATTAAGGAGTTGACGCCGTATTGCGCGCAACTGGCTGCTGCTCCCCGCAGGTTCAGCAGGGCATCGTGCGAAACAAGCTGGAAGGCATAAGCCACGAAGTTTGCGACCTCACGGGTGTAGCAGTAAGCTGTGTTGGCGTTGGATTGAACCACCGCTTTGTAGGCATCGACCTTGCTATGCGATGAGCTTCCAAGGTGCCCAAAAGCATTCACGCCCGTGTGCGCAGCGAAGCCGAAGGTCATAACGGCTGCCGCCAGACTGGGCAACAGACGTGTCAGCTGGCTTGCGGGCACGTCGGGAGTTCCCGCCGTCGCGAGGGCCGCTGATGGCGCCGACCGCTCTCCCTGAAATCCTCTGCGATAAGCCTCCCAATTACCGGTCGCCCACCATGTGTGCACGCCCGCTCTTGCACCCGCGATCAATCCCATCGCCATGTTGACCGCAGCATGTGCTGCCATCGCCGTATCGCTGACCTGTTGTGGCTGTTCCGGGCGACCGGAAAGCACCTGCACCGTCCCCTGTACGAGGCGACCCGCAAAGGTCTCGAACGCCCCCAGCGCTCCATTCGCGGCCAGCGTGGCCGTCCAACGCCACCATCGGGCGCGGCCAGCAGGGAAAGCACCTTGCTCCGTCCCTGCGTCCGCATCAGGTCGCGGCGATACGCTGTCGTCAAGCAGAGGCTCGGCGTACCCAGCAGCATCCTCTTCGGCGAGTGAGTTTCCAGAGTGCAATGTCCCCGTTCTGGCAAGTTCATAGGCCATCGAAAGTTGTTCGGATGCGCTTTCGTGCGCCGCTCGCTGGTTATCTGTCAGCGTGGGCGGCCCGCTGGTGCTGTCTCGATCCCGAACCCGCACAGCCGTTGGGTCACCTGCGCGCTGAGTCTCAGCCGGCGCTGCGCTATCCGCCACATGTGAAATGCCTGTGATCATGTCGCGCTCCGGCCGTCTCGCCAAGCTTTAGCCTGCAGTGCCAAGGCATCCAGCAACGGCGCAAAGGTCGGGGGAGCGATCTGGGCAAACTCGAACTTCTGACCCAAGATAAGGTGTTGACTTAACGGATTGACGAGGAACAGCGGCGCACCAAGCAGGAAGTTCTCGAGGTTTCGGGACAATGCAAGTCCAACCAAGTCATGCTCGGCTGCCGTCGAAAGCAGGCCTGCGTCGAGCAGCACAGCGGCGAGATCATGCCGGTCTCCACAGGGATGAATGAATGTGCAGACGATGTCGTGCACAATCAGCGTTCGTTCCCGAGCGAAGTGACCAACATCGTCCAGCTTCATTGTACTGGAGTAGTGGCTGAGCCACTGAGAGAAAGCACATGCCACAACGACTCTCCATGGCAGTTATTCTCACTTTAACCGTTGCATATTTCAGGTGTGTGACTGCGTCGCCATTCGGCTCGCCGTCGCTTCGGCGATCACCGAGCGTTGGCACGAGTGCGCTCTGCCGAGCCAAATAGGATAAAGTGCGGGCGCCGAGGTCCCGACCTCCGCCTGCTGTGCCTCGGACCGGAAGCAAAGATGTTGTCGGCGGACTTGATAGTTGCGATTAACCGTTCGGCATGCAATTTGCGTTGCTCGGCATAGATCGCCATCAATTAGGAGATGAAGGTGCAAGACATACGATTGAATGTTCCGCTTGTGGGCCAACAATGTGGCTACGATGGCCAACCGATCATGCGACCAGACTACTGCGGAAATATGCGGGCGCACGGGGAAAACGCTTGTTGGTATGCCTCCGCTTGTATGGTGTCGTACTTCTTTCGCCAGGGGCCTCGGCTGGGTCTGCCTTCCGTGTGGAGGCCCGACGTAGGCCTCAACGGTTACCAGTTTGACTGGTTGGCGCGCAGCGAAGGATTAGACAGGCTCGTAGAGCCAGTTGACGGATTCACGCGCGATTTTATCGCTGAGACGTTGGAAACACGAGGGCCGATCTGGGCTGCGCTGCATCTGCCGTCAGGGGAGCCGCATGTAATCGTGTTAACTGGTCTGGAAGCGAACACATTATACTACAATGATCCTTGGGAGCCAGAGCCCAAGCTAATCGACTTCCCTGTTTTTCAGTTTAACGGGTTTTTCGTCAAGAATCCCGATCTGCTGTGAATACCCCGCCGGGCCTAATCTTGGCGTCGATTGCGCGTACCCATCAGAAAGTGCCCAGCAATCAAAGCCTTCGGCTAGCCGTTTTGGCCGGAAAGCCTATCGCGAACCCAACTGGCCGTGCGAGGAGGAAATTCTAAGGTACTTTGAGGCCTGCCTCGTTGGGCGGGATCGCGGGACCGCGCACCATCGGCATATCTCGCTGCGACGGTTTCGGGCTTTGATTGTGGCTTAGAACGCCGGGAAACGGCCAAAAAACCCGGGCATTGAATGGACGCTTTGATCGACAAGACCGCCGTGGAATTGTGGCCGATCGGGCGCCTGCGGCCCTATGAGCGGAATTCGCGGCGACACTCGCCCGAGCAAATTCAGCAAATCGTCGCGTCAATCCGGCAATGGGGCTGGACGATGCCAATCCTGGCGGCGGATGACGGGATGGTTCTAGCCGGTCACGGTCGACTGGCGGCGGGCAAGCTCCTCGGCATCGCCGAGGTGCCGGTCATCGTCGCGCGCGGCTGGAGCGATCAGCAGAAGCGCGCCTATGTCATCGCGGACAATCGGCTGACCGACGCCTCCGATTGGGATGACGAGATGCTGCGGCTCGAATTGAACGACCTCCTCGAAGGCGGCTTTGAACTATCGCTAACCGGCATTACCGAGAGCGAGTTGTCGCGGCTGTCCGTCGGCGTCGGCGAGTTGGAAGCGATGCCGGAATTGCCGGATGGCGACCGGTCCCCATACCGCGACATGACGTTCATACTGTACGGCGATCAATGGGAGACGGTCGATCGGGCGATCAAGCTTGCGATCCAGCCGCGTAAGCCGGGCGATGCAAATCCGAACCGGTCGCCGCAAGGCAATGCACTCGCGCGCATCTGCGAGACATACTTGGCGCGCCACATCAGCGATGGCTAAGCATATCCGCGTCGCGCCAATCGCGAAGCGTGCACCACTTTAACATCGCGGACAGACCCTTTTAAAAGTTCTCCGAACCGCCGGACCAGGATTCGCCATGGTCTTGGTGACTGTTGCTGCTGCTTGGCCAGCTTGCTGGCCCGCCTTCTTTCCTGCAATGCCCCCAACAACGCCGCCCGTTACAGCAGCGGCCCCTTGCGCGGCGGCACCGCCTACCGCTTCCCGCGGGATTTCTTGCAGCGTTGTGGCGGCGTCTAAAGCATTTCCCACGGTTGGCTTCTTGATTAACGCATTAATCGCCGCGATACCTTCCTCGGCGCGAGTTTTGGCGCCGTCGAATGCGGCTTGTTCCGCCTTATAGAGTTCGATCATGCCGGGAAGCTCTGGCAGTGACACTTTCTGAACAGCGCCCCCCTTGTACAACTTAGCGGCAAACAGACAGTCCCAATACATAGTGTCGCGAGGTGGATCGCTCGCGTCATTGTCAGCGCGCTCCCAAATCCACTGGAAACGCGGCCTTACGTCCTTCGGGTCCTCTGTGCGACACTTGTCGAGAATCAAGCCGACCATCTCAGGGCTTGGTCCGTACGCCACGAAATTGATGAAGGCGTTTTTTGGTTCGACCGCAGCAACTTTCCTTACCGCGTCCTGAGTCGTCGGGCTCGCGATTGCCGTGTACTTCTGCAAGAGATAAGCATCCACTGCAATATTGTGACGAGAGAAACCAGGATCGTTCACGATCGCATTTAGTCGTCCAATGATTCCAGCCGTGTCGGCAGAAACGCGCGCCAGCACCATAATTCGCGAACGGAGATCCTCAAGTTTTGTGCTGAGATTTTCCATTTCGGCTAGCTGCTTCTCTACTAAGATCTTGCTTGGCTCGTATTTGATGAGCTGACCGCCGGGCAGGTTCTTAATCGCATTCTCCACGCCATTGAGTGCATTGCGGGTTTCGTGAATGATCTTCGTGGGTGAAGGCAGAACAATGGGCAATGGAGGGAGGGGAGCTTCGTCACAGACCGGGTTCGCAACATTGAGGACAACAGCGAGCCGGTCAATAGCGTAAAGTATTGGCAAGAACGAACGGCAGCAAGCTCCACTTAAGAAACCAGACCCGGTGGTCCTCAGCATAGGGTCCACTTCACTACGTCTGTAATTTCATCGGACTGAAATGAGACGGTGAACGGTATCGCGTACCGCTCACCGGCTCGCCAAAATGTTTGCGCTTAGTTATTGAGCTCCGGGCAGCCTGGGACGTTCCAATCACCGGGGTGACAGTGGGGCGGCATCACGTCGTGACCTCCCGAAGTCGCACATGCTTCGTCAATTCGTTCACGCCATAGGCTGATACATCGCTTTCCATGCTTTCTCCTTTCGCACTCTTGCCGGTCAGCAACTGCTGCTGCCGAGAACGCAGGAGACGCAAGCCTCGGGCCAACCGCGCGCAGCATTTGCAGCTTGACAGGGCACGTGCAGCGGGCCGCTCGACCATCACGTTGCGAACACGACCAATCGAACAGTCGGGAACACGACATGCGCGAAGAAGGCAGCGAGCGTCACAGGGATGCGGATCGGGCGAAACCGCTGCACCATGGTTAGTTTCGCGCCTCAATGCACCAAGGAGTTCCTTTGAAGCTCATCCTGTGGCACAGTCGCGACGATCAGAGCCGTCCGCTGCTCGGACCGTCGCGAAGCGGCCGCGAGACCGAGGACTTTCTCCGTGGCTCTCACCTTGATATCCCAGCGGAGCCGTCGAGGCGTTGCGCCGATAGTGGATGCAGGATCCGCCACGCACGTTGATGACCGCGGACGTGGGAGCTCATACCGCGGACTCACGAGCCCGTCGCCGCGCCTCACAAAACCGTTGAGATCCCTCGCAAAAACGAGTGAATCACGCCTCATCCGACCCTTTCGCATCGGCCTCAAAGCAGCTCCTTAGCCACGCTCCAGCGCTGCCGCTCGAAAAGACGGCGGTAGATGCCGCTGTTTAGATGAATTAGCGCGGCGTGGTCGCCCTCCTCGATGATACGGCCGCGATCGAAGACGAGTAGCCGATCGAGCGCGCGCACCGTCGAGAGCCGGTGCGCGATGATCAGCGTGGTGCGCCCGACCATTAGCCGCTCCATCGCGTTCTGGATCAGCACTTCCGACTCCGTATCAAGGCTCGAGGTTGCCTCGTCCAGAATTAGAATCGGCGCGTCCGCAAGGAAGGCGCGCGCGATCGCCACCCGCTGGCGCTCGCCACCGGAAAGCTTTATGCCGCGCTCACCGACCAGCGTACCATAACCCTTCGGCAGGCGCGCGATGAATTCATGCGCGCTGGCGAGTTGTGCTGCCTCCTCAATCTCGGCCTGGCTGGCGCCGGGCTGGCCGTAAGCTATGTTCTCGGCTAGCGTTCGGTGGAACAAGAGGCATTCCTGCTGCACAACCGCAATCTGAGAGCGCAGCGAAGCCTGCGTCACCTTCGAAATGTCTTGCTCATCGATCTGGATCCGACCGCCGTTCACGTCGTAAAGCCGCTGGATGAGCTTCACAAATGTGGTCTTGCCGGAGCCGGAGGGGCCGACCAGACCGACCCGTTCGCCGGCCTTTATCGACACTGAGAAGTCCCTGAAGAGCGGCAATCCATCATTTCCATAGTGGAAATGGACTTTCTTAAAATCGATGCGACCCTTCATGATCCGGATCTGCTTAGCCTCGGGACAATCAGCAATGTCGAGCGGCTGGCTCTGGATATAGACCAGCTCCTCCATATCATTCACTGAGCGCTGCACGTTGCGGACGTGCATGCCCACGTCGCGCAGGTAGCCCTGCAGCACAAAGAAAGAGGTAAGCACCAGGGCGATATCGCCCGCGGTTGCCTGGCCGCGTGAGCACAGAAGCAAGGCATAGCAGATCACCGCCGCCCGGAGCGCGAGCAGAGTTACGCCTTGCATCGTGCCGCTGATCGCTCCACGCACCCAGCTCCGACGCATCCGACGTCGCCACTTCGCGATGACCTTTGCGAGGCGCTCGTTTTCCCGTTGTTCGGCTGCGAAGCCTTTGACCACCGGGTTGCAACTGATCGCGTCGGCGAGCGCGCCGCCAAGCCTGCTATCCCAGCTGTTCGCAAGGCTCGCCGACGGCGCGATATATCTGAGTGATAACGTGATCGTCAATCCGACATAGGCGAGAGAGCCGCAGGCAATGATAAGGCCCATCATCGGCCAGTGCCAACCGAGCAGCACGGCCGAACCGATGAGCATGATGAGCGAGGGGAACAACGCGATGAGGATCGTGCTGTTCAATAGGTCGAGCGCGCCCATGCCGCGCGTGATCTGGCGTACCGTCGAGCCGGTGAAACCGTTGGCATGCCAATCGGTCGAAAAGCGCTGGACCCGATCAAATGCGTCGCTCGAGATGCCGCACAACATCTTCAGCGTCAGATCGATGATGCAGGTGAAGGCAACGTGACGCATAACAATGGCTCCGAGTGCGAGCCCAACCAGCATGTAGAACGCGGCAAGCGCGGCATGCCATGCGACGGCCTCCGTTGCAGCTCCGTTCGCAACTGCGTCGACCAGCCGGCCCGTATAGAGCGGCGTCAGCACGTCAGCCAATGTGCAGGCGAACATCGCGATCATGATAATTGCGACCCGGGCCGGCTGCCAGCTCCAGTGGCTGCCAGTGAAGGCGAGAACGTCGCGAAAAGCATCGACGCGCGGGCCAATATGGAAACGGCTCATGGTCTATACAATCGCATCCATGCGATCGATCCCAGGAAAGCTGAAATGGAAACTCCGCGCAAAGACGCGACCATATGTTGGTTCCTTCTTCGCATCGATTGCGAAATCGCTATCGGGTCGACCAGCTCCGCCGATCGTCCGTTGCTCCACCCGTGTCACTTGGCGTACCAACCTCCAACCGGCGCTGGATGAAAGTTCCGTGGAAGCCATCGTAAACCGACGCCAGCACGGCAACGCCGGTCTTGACTTCCACCTTCGAAAACATCTCAGACATAGGCGTATGCCTAGGACCAGGCCTAGCTCCTCCGGCTAACGCGGGTGTCCAGTGAAAACGGGGTGAAGTTCAGCGTGTTGGTTGGCGAACCATCGGTGACGCGAGAAACTATCAAAGCTACGGTTACCGTCAAGTTCTTCGAAGGGCTCGACTACTACCAGACTTGACAGTAACCCCAGACAACCGTGACAGCTAATCTCGCGAGACTGATTAGCAGTCGGCGCACTGATTAGCAGTCGGCGCGAAGCATGTCGGAGGAGCCTTCAATCATGCTGACCGCCGCCGAAATTGCCGACGCCAAAAAGCGCGTCAGGTATCAACATGCAAACGTTCTCCACGAAAACGACGACAGCGTCAGGATTGCTTATCAATGGCTAGACGCGCGCAAATAATAACCAAGAGGAAGCTGCGCCTAGCGTGCCCTTTGAAGGAGATCATCGAAATTTGGGGCGGCAGGTACGTCGCATCGTTCGATGTAGAAGTTGCGGCTAAAATGCACCCTCGAATCCGAGGGACATACCCTCAATTCAATATCCGCTCTCGCTTTACCCTTCATTCCGATCGTCGTCTTGCAAACATCACCGAGGCGAGAACGCAAGATCCTGCAATCGCCGTTGTGGGGATCGCGAGCTGTCGCTCAAGCACTGTGGAGCGTACTTGATGCTCAGCTTCCTCGATTCGTTTGGCATTGAGCCGCAGATGGCGCACGAAGCGCGGCTGCTTGGCCGCGCAGACGTGGTCCGCCAAGCCCGCGACATGATCGCTCGCGTCACCTGCGAATGTTGACTGCCGCCGACAAGACCCAGTCGATCCAGTTGGCTACGGGCCGGCTCGATATCGCCGTGTACAAGGCGGCCTGGCCGCTGGACAGCCTTTGCGCGTTTGCGGCGCGCGAAAATCCGCGGCGGGGGTTCCTGGTCGTATCCCGCGTTCTAGGGCGCTATTTGCCCGCCACGCCGCAGATGATGCGGCAGAGCGCCCGCGATCTCGCGGCGCGGCTTCCTGACGATCTGCCGGGGCCGGTGCTCGTCGTCGGCCTGGCCGAGACCGCCGTGTGCCTTGCCCAGACGGTGCACGAGGAATTTCGCCTCGCAACGGGCCGGGTCGACATCCACTTCCTGCATTCGACGCGACAGCAACTGGATCATCCGTTGCTGTGCCGCTTCGAAGAACCGCACAGCCACGCCTCCGCGCATCTGATCTACAGGCCGGCGCTTCCGGAGCCGCGATCACTGGTATTGGTCGACGACGAGATCTCGACAGGAACGACCCTTTGCAACCTCGCCCAGGCGCTCGCCACTGCTTGGCCGCGGATCGAAGCGATGGCGGTAGCGACGCTGACCGACTGGTCGGCCGGCAAGGCGTGGCAAGCACGCATGCCGCGTCCCACGTGCATCGCGGCGCTGCTGCGCGGACGCATGGAGTGGACGCAGGAGACGACGACGGTGCTCAACAGCGCGTTCGACACCGCTGCCGCTTCACTCGGGCGCATGGCGACGCATCGCAATTTCGGTCGGCTGGGACTCGACCGGCCCGTCGTGCCCGAACCCGATACCGCTGTGCCCGAGATCCTCGGCCCACTGCGGATCATCGGAACCGGCGAGTTCACCTATCCCCCCTTCCTGCTGGCGGAACGCCTCGCAGAAGAAGGGCATGATGTCGTCGTGCAGGCGACCGGCCGAAGCCCCGCACTCCCCGGTGCCGCGATGGCGACCAAGCTCCGCTTTGCCGACAATTATGGAACGGGCGTGCCCAATTACCTCTACAATGCCGACCGGGCCGATGGACGCGCGAACTGGATCGCGCATGAGACCGGCGCGGCGACAATCGACCCCGGGCTGATTGCCGCTCTCCGTGCCGAACTGATCGGCTGGACGGCATGACGCGTGCCATCGCCCTGGTCGATCTGGACGACACGCTGTTCCAGACGCTGCGCAAATGCCCGCCCGATTTGCCGGCCGACCGGTTGACGCCGCTGGGCTTCGCGCGCGACGGATCGCCGCTGAGCTATGCGACCCCGCGGCAGATGCAGTTCCTGGAATGGCTGGCCGATACGACGCATCTCGTCCCCGTCACCGCCCGCAGCCTGGACGCATTGCGGCGGGCGCGCATTCCATTCCGCGCAGCGGTGTGCGCGCATGGCGGCGTCGTGCTGGATGACAGCGGTCAGGTCGACATGGACTGGGCTGCGACGATCGCCGACCGCGCCGCGCCCTTCGCGTCGCAGCTTGCTGGCCTGGCGGAGGCGATCAGGCGCAGGGCGCGCGACCGCGGCATCGCGGTCAACGCCCGTGTGCTGGTCGAGGACGCGCTGCCGCTCTACACCGTGGCCAAGCATGAAGATGCGGATGCCGCGGCACTTTTTGCGGTGGTCGACGCTGCCGTGCCGTCCTTGCCCAAGGGCTGGACGGACCACCGCAACGGCAACAACGTGGCGCTGACGCCACCCTATCTGGGCAAGGCCCATGCGGTGGCATATATCCTACCCGGCCTCCGCGCACGCTTCCCTGATGCGCCGGTAATCGGCATCGGCGACAGCCGCACCGATGCGCCCTTCATGGGCCTTTGCGATTTCGCCATGATGCCCACCCGTTCGCAGCTGGCCGGCGGCATGTTCCATGCGGACTGAGGTCGCGCCCCCGTTCTCGGGCAGCTACGACCCGGCCGACGTCACCTTCCTGCTCAAGCCAGTGGTAATGGCCCCGACTTCCGTCGCCGAAAAGGAAGCGGCGATCCAGTCCGGCCGCCACCACTATTCGGAGATGATCGCGCCGGAGAGGGTGCCGGACGACAGCTATCTATCCCTCTATCACGCCGCGCTTGCGCGGAACGGTGCCCGCCTGGCGCAGGATGTCGCCACCCTCGCTGCGCAGCTCGCCGCACGCAGGCCGGGGCGCGAGCTGGTAATCGTCTCGCTGGCGCGTGCGGGGACGCCGATCGGCGTCTTGCTCGCGCGGACCTTGCGGGCGCACGGACATCGCGCAGCCCATTATTCAATCAGCATTATCCGCGATCGGGGTGTCGACCGCGTGGCGCTCGCGCATATCGCCGGCCGGCACGATCCGCGCGACGCGGTGTTTGTCGATGGCTGGACCGGCAAGGGGGCGATTGCCGGCGAACTTCGCGCGGCCCTGGCCAATGCGCCATTCGGCTTCACACCGGACTTAGCCGTGATCGCTGACCCTGCAGGACAGGCAGACATCGCCGCGACGGCGGATGATTATCTGATCGCCTCGGGCTTGCTGAACGGCATCGTTTCGGGCCTGGTCAGTCGCTCGATCCTCAACGCCGCGTCGGTGGGGCCGGGCGATTTCCACGCCTGTGTCACCTACCCGCAATATGCCGGTGCTGATCTCTCACGTGCCTTCGTGGACACGATCGCGCCGTTGGCCGCTGCGGCGATACCGCAACCGGTAGACGGGCACGGCGCCGGCCGAGCGGCGCTGAAACAGGAATGCGAGGCGATGATGCGGCAGTTGCTGGCGGAAAGCGGAACGCGTGACCGCAACCGGATCAAGCCCGGCATAGCCGAAGCGACGCGCGCCCTGCTGCGGCGGGTGCCGGAACGGCTGCTGGTTCGCGATTTCGAGGACGCCGATGTGGGGCACTTGCTCCATCTCGCCGCCGCGCATGCCATTCCGGTCGATACGCTGGGCGGGGAATCGCAGTATCGCGCGGTCGCAATTATCCGTAGCCTGGGCGACGACGCATGAGCCGGGTTTCCGTCCTCGCCCTTGGCGCCTTCACAGATGCCGAGGATCTTCCGGAACCCCTCAGCATTGACCGCCGAGGCCACCAGCAGCGACACGTTGCGACCCTCACCAGCCCCAGCTGCGCTTCATCACGATGCCGTAGAGGTAGAGATACGGATGCTCGCCTTCGATCCTGCGATTCCGCCACGCCTCGATCTTGGCATAGATCTTCTTGTTTAGATTCGACACTGTGCTCGGGCTGACCGGGGTGCCCCACCGCGCCTCCGTGATGTCTTCGACCCGCCGAACCGAAATCCCGGCCAGATACATCTCGATCAGCGCCTCCTCGACCGAGCTCTCCCGCCTTCGGTAGCGCTCGATAATCGCCGTCTCGAAACCTTCAGATTGAAGTCGCCCGCCTTCGTGTGCAGCGTTCGCTCGTAGCTGCCTGCCCGCGTGTCCTGCTGGGCCGGGCTGCGCTCATACCGCCCAGCTCCGCACAGCTGGTCCGCTTCGGCCTCCAGCATCGCGTTCAGTGTCTCTTCCACCGTCCCGCGGACCATCTCCCCCAGGTGATCTCGAATCCGGTTACGCTCGTCATTTTCTTGGAGCGCAACGCCTCCTCGGCTACGTAGGCTCGATGCGCTGGATTCCCGATGATGTCCGTTGTCAGCTCAACCCGCGATCTCGATCGCTTTTGAAGCGGGGTGCCGGAGCGCTCGTCCGATCTGAGCGAATTGGTGGAACATGACAAATAGCGCGATCATTCCGGTGCCCAGCTCAGCGATTGCTTGACTGGCCAAAAGTCCGTTGAAACCCCACATGAGCGGGAACAGCAGTACGGCCGGTATGAAGAGATATCCCTGCCTCGCCAACGAAACAACTGCACTGAGTCGTGCTCTCCCGAACGACTGAAGCATCGTTGTCACGACGCTCTGAATACCAAAAAGCCCAAAAAAGAGATGGAAGACGATGCAGGTCGAGACCGCAATTTTCGTGACATTCTCGCTATCACTGAACAGCCCGACCAAGGGCCGGGCAAAAATCACAATGGCCGCAGAATAGGCAACGGAAAGAGCGACAGTCATCGAAAGCATCAACTTCGCAGCCTTCAATACGCGAGCAAAGTCTCGTGCGCCCCAACCGAAACCCAGGACGGCTTGAGAGCCTATACAGAAGCCGGTGACAGGCAGTGCGCCGATCGTCAGCAATCGCACAGCTATTCCCACGGCGGCGATCGAATCGTCGCCGAACGGCGCAGCAGCTCCGTATAAGAGCATAAAGCTAACGGCAGATAAAATGCTGGTTATACTCGCCGGCGCCCCTATGAATGCGAGCTGTCTGATGCGATCTCCTCGCACTGAGATGTGAGATGCCCTGACGCGGACTGTTCCGCGATCATTCATAAAATACGCGATATAGAGGCTTATGGCTGCGATCTGAGATACCAGCGTTGCGAGGGCTGCGCCTCGCACGCCCAAGTCTAGTAAGAATATGAAGACCGGATCGAGCACCGCGTTCAGGATGAAGGCGGTCATCATCGTCCACATGCTGAATCGTGTGTTACCCTCGGCTCTGACGATGAAGCCGCTGACCATGTTTAGAAGCATCACGGTGTACCCGAACAAAAGCGTCGCCGCGTAGTCGAGCGCCATGGGCGCAATGGTTGGAGTTGCTCCGAGCGTTACAAAGATCCCTCGCAGGTTTAGAAGCAAAGCGACAGTCAAGGTGATGCCGATTGGCGCGGCGAGCGCGAGCGCGGTGCTCGCGCCTCGGCTCGCCTCCAGGTAGTCACCAGCGCCAAAATGACGAGATATGAACGACGCTGTTCCAACCCCGATTCCCTGTCCGACTGCCGTAAGCAAGACCACGATGGGCAAGGTCATGCTGACAGCTGCCATCGCCTGCACGCCAAGTGCGCCAACAAAGACAAAGTTGACGACCTGCTGAGACGCGTTGATCGATAAGCCAATAATAGACGGAATGGCGAGCCGCAGCATAAGGCTCGAAAGGTTGGGGTCCGATAGATTGATGTGCTGCTTATTCCTTGGCATTACATCGCGATCGTTCTCGACGGCGAAATCCGTATCTGGATTATCCATGGATTACTGCGTCGTCCACTTTTCCGAATTCGTTGATCGTCTGCAACAGCTCCTGTTGCAACACCGTGCAAAGATTGCGGGTCATTTCATAGCCGAGCTTGGTCGAATTGTACGTCGTATCGATCTGTAGACGGCCGTCTCGATATCCGACACTGAACCAAAAGAGGTATTTCACAGCCGCCTCATCTACATCTTGGCCAATCCAGAGTGGAGAAGGTGCCTTGGTTAGGAGACGTCGTGGAAAGTGGCGCTGCAAACCCGCTCGATAATTCAATCCAATTTTGGGTAAGGGCAGGCGATCGATCCGGCTCCGCACGGCTGGATCTCGATTTAGGAATTTCATGGCCCGAAAGCCTATGCCGCTGCGGGGCATGGCATTGCGCTGGCGATATATTGAACGAGCACGATCGGCACGGAGCTCCGATCTCGCGAGAATCAAGGGAAGCGGAACCATCTCACTGACAACCCCGATAATCTGAGATGGATCGAGATCATCAAAGAGCCGACCTCTGGTTGAAATAAGGCTATCAATCCAGAGCGAATAGTTGCCGAAAACGCGTCCAAAGGAACCAGATATGGCGGCAAGAAAGACATCAAAGTCCTGACAGTCCGCAGATCTGGCTGCAATATTGAGGAGATCAGCTGTGGCGATTCTATCAATCTCGAAATGGTACTTGGCCTGATCTTCCCAAAGCGCTTGGCAGTTCGCCTCATCCGTGCGGCCTTCAAGACGTGCATAGTAAAGCTCTCTCGCACTCACTTCCGAAAAGCTCGCGCCGCCCGATGAAGTGTCGCTGACGTGCAAATCGAACTGATCGTAGTCGATGCTCTCCCAGTATTTGAGTTCGGTTGGCGCTTCGCTGTTAGCGTAGTGCTCGAGGCGCTTCAACCATCCAGAGAGCGTTTGTATGCTCTCGGGACCGCTCACGGCGTGGCCTGAGGCAAGGGCGTTGTACGCCGCATCCAATGCTTCCAAGAACAATCGATAGCCTATCCCGTCCGCCACAAAATGATGCATCAAGACCAGCAGATAGTAATCGCCCCTTTCCGATGTGCGGAACGCCGTGACGTGAACAAGAGACGTCTGGCCATCAAACCGAAAGGTATGTTGACGTCTTGCAGAGATGCTTTCGATGGCCTCACGCTGCTGTAGGCCGGTCATTCCGACAAGATCGATTTCCTCAACGAGGCGTTGGGCCACAGAAGGTTTTATTGTCAGGCGTAGACCATCGTCGATTCGGGTAATACGGAGTCTGAGGCCTTCGTGCCTGTCTATGACCTGGGTAAGGGCACGCTCCAGGAGCGTGATATTCAGGACCACGCCGGGCAAGAAGAACAGATCGCCGATGTTGAAATGCTCGTCAAAGCCTGAAAGACGGTTCCAAGATGAGATTGCGGGGGTAACTCGCAATGAGCCATCTGCGGAAGGGGAGCTATGCAGTGTAACCGCCGCTCCCGCTGCCGCCAATTCCCTGATGGTGGGTGTTCGATAGAGTTGATTGACAGTGAGATTTAACCCCGCTTTGCGCGCCAGCGTGACGCAGCGCACGCTCAGAAGGGAGTTTCCGCCGATATCAAAGAAGCTCCGATCGATTCCGACCCGCTTAGCGCCTAATAGATCCTGCCAGATCCCAGCAAGGATAAGCTCCTCCCTCGTGCAAGGTTCAGCAGATCGAGAAGGCCCGAATTCGCGGTAAGGAACGGACGACAATCGAGCTCGATCTACCTTTCCACTCGCCGTAAGGGGGATGCTGTCAACCAAACGGAAGGCGGAGGGAATCATGTAGGATGGCAATGTTTGGCGCAGGTGGGTGACAAGATCTCCAGAACTTAGACTTTCGCGAGCCGGAACCACGCTTGCGCTCAAGCGACGCTGGTCATCCATGCCCTCTGCGAAGACTGCAGCCTTTGCGATTGCCGGATGTGACTCGAGGGCTGTTTCGACCTCCTCCAGCTCGATACGAAAGCCGCGAACCTTGATCTGGTTGTCCGAGCGGCCGAAAATCTGGAGGAGACCGCTGGTTGAGATGCGTGCGATATCGCCAGTTCGATAAAGAACGCTGTATTGTCCGTGATCATGCGGATTGGGTACGAAACAGCGGTTGGTCCGATCTTGATCCTGCCAGTACCCAGCGCTCAAGCAGCGTCCCGCGATGCACAATTCGCCAGAAGCTCCGACAGGGACTCTCTTCAAATGAGCATCGAGCACGTAGAGCTTGACGTTATCGATTGGACGCCCAACAGGGACGAGCGACGAGCCGTCGTGGTCCGACGTATCATAGACTGCTGCATTGGATGCACATTCCGTAGCACCATAGAAGTTCCACAAGGGCACGTCCGGGAAATGCGCACGCCAGCGAACGGGGAGCGAGGAAGGCATCGGTTCAGCGCTGCTTGTAACCAACCGCAAGGTCGTCGGTTGCGGGTGCCGTTCCTGGGAAGCAATGAGGCCGGACAAAAGCGGCGGCGAGGCAAATAAGCGTGTCACGCGATGTCTAGCCAGCGTGCACAACAATAGATCTGGATCCAGCAACTGCTCTTGGGTCAGGATCAGCGCGGGTACACCTCTCAGAAGTCCCCCAAGGTACTCCCAAGCGGAGGCGACAAGTGATGCGGACTTCTGGACAGCTATGACGTCTGTACTATCGAAGGGAAAGCGTCGCCACATCCAGTGCAATCGATTGAGAATTGCCGACTCTGGTATAAGAACCCCCTTCGCCTTTCCGGTTGAAGATGACGTGTATATAAGGCTTGCAATTCGCTGAGCCGGCGGTGTGCCGTCGCGCTCAAGCTTCTGCGCTGGCGCGCAGCTCCCTCCCAAGGTTAATAGACAAATCGACGGCATGTCAAAACCGAGGTCGAACCTATTTGCGTGAACCAACAGCTTTGCCTGACTATCTCGGAGGATGTGTCCGATGCGATCACGTGGATAATCGGGGGATATAGGGACAACAATGGACTGCAATGCTCGTGCGGCAAGAATAACAGCTGCCACGTCGGGCGATCGGTCGACCAGCATGGCGACCATATCACCAGCCCCTAGGCCCGAAGCCAACAGTTGCGACCTGATAGCTGTTACACGCTCACGCAGGTGGTTGAATGTGATTTCACCGAAATCACCAAAATACGCCACTTGGTTGGGATGGGAGGCACTTATTTGCTCGAACGCTTCAATAAGCGGACATTCATTCGTATATGGCTGCGCCGCCCCATCCAGCGAGTCCAGCATCGTGATATCTGACGCGCTGACGCAACTCAGATCGTTAATTGGCGCAAGCGGCTTCTCAATGCAGGCTGCAATCAGACAGCGTAAATTCTCTGCCATGCGAAGAATCAGATCGCTGGAAAATATGTCTTCCGCATACGCTAGCTGAAGGGCAATTTCGTCGCCCTGCTCTTGTGCGTACAATGTCAGGTCGAATTTTACATAGCCGGTGTCATATTCGCGGAATGACAGATCCAGCTCATGTGGGCCATGTGGCTCCGCGGCCTCGGAGTACATGTTGAACATGACCTGGAAGATCGGCGATCGATCCGCTTCGCGATGTAGCTGGGTATCCCTTACCATCCAGCCGAAAGGATATGCCGAATTTGCGATGGCATCGCTGACCAAGCTATGGATGCGCAAGGCATGAGCTGTAAAGGACTGCTCGACATCGATCGCGGTGCGGATTGGCAGCATATTGAGGAAAAAGCCAACAATATCAGCGCTGCCAGGTTGATCTCGTACCACGTGCGGTATGCCAACGATAATATCGTCCTGACCGCTATACATCCGCAGCAGCAGCTTGAAGCATGCCAGGAGTGTTGTCGAGGTGGTGCACCTATGTCGATACGCAAACTCCCGTATCTGATTGGAGAGCTCGCTATCAAGCAGCACCGGATGCGAGGTGCCGCGATAGGAATTGGTCTGCGGCCGCGCGCGTCCCGTTCCAAGCGAAAGCACCGGCGGATTATCACCGATTTGACCACGCCAATAGCTCCGTTGGTTGGCCAGCGCCTCTGGGGTAGCGTGCTGGGTTTCCCAGACCGCGTAAGTCGAGAGTGACGCCCGGTTCTCTGGCAAAAACGCCGCGGCATCCTCGTACCTTTGCCGAAGGTCCCTAAGTAGAACTGAGATCGACCAGGCATCGATGATAATTTCGTGAGCGGTGATTAGTATGAGATGATTGTCAGGGCCAAAACGGATCATGCGCGCGCGAAACAAATGGCCTTGGCAGAGATCAAAGCTGCCGTTCAGCTCCATTCGCCGTAACTCAGCGACCAACTCCTCCGCTTGCTGAGGTGTCAGATGAGATGCATCAGTCAATTCAAGAGCGCATCGCGGAGCCTCAAAAAGCTGAACCGGACCGTCCTCGTCGATAAAGCGGGCCGAAAGTGCCTGATGGGCATGAATGACATCGCTCCAGGCGCGATTGAATGCGGCCAGATCGATGAGATTCCTAATTCGTATTCCACCTTGAATGACGTAGTTCCGGGCAGACGGATCGAGCTGCGAGAGAAACCATAGGTGCTCCTGAACCCGCGTCAGAGGCGATCGCGCAAGCTTTCCGGTTGCCGGGGCTATGCACGGTTCGGATTCGATTTGGGCCGAGATCGAGGCCGCAAGAGATCGGATCGTTCCATTCAGGACGAGCCTGAAATCCGGTCTCACTCCGAGCTGGATCTGCAACTGACCCAATATGAGCATTGCCCGGAGCGAGTCGCCGCCGAGGGTTATGAACTGGTCATTCACGCCAATGTTCCCAATACGTAGAACGGCGGACCAGATCTGACACAGCTTGGCTTCGAGCTCTGTTTGCGGCTCCTCAAATGGCGTCGGCAAGAGAGGGCGGACACTGGTCGGGTCCGGCAATGCTCCAAAATCAACCTTTCCGTTTCTTGTCAGCGGAATATCGTCGACGTAAATGATCCGTTCTGGAAGCATGTAGGTGGGAAGCGCTTCGGCAAGAAAGTCCTGAAGCTCGCTTTGCGCCAGTTCAGCCGGAGCTGATACATACGCGAAGAGGCGTCTCGAGCCACTTTCTTCCCCCCCGGCCCTCGTTATATCTCTCGCCGTAAGCTTTACGCCTGCGCAGGAGGCGACCACGACGGCGCCGCGCACTAAATGATGCGCGGAGAGGCGGGCTTCGATTTCTCCCAACTCAATTCTGTGCCCGCGGATTTTGACCTGACGATCCCGTCGACCGAGACATTCCAAAAGGCCATCAGAACGAACGCGCCCGAGATCACCTGTCCTGTATAGGCGCTGAAAGGATGGGTCGCTTGAGAACGGGTTTGGCCCAAAGGCATCCTTGGTGCGGACATCGTCATTGACGTAACCAGCAGCGACACCAACGCCGCTAACACAGATTTCGCCGACCTCGCCCGTGTTGCACAGCCGCGGTCCGTCGGCGACATAAACCTCAAGGTTCGAAATCGGTTCGCCGATCGGAACATAAGAGTCAGCCAGCCCAGGCGGCACGGAAACCAGATGATGCGTAACTCCGTCTGCGCACTCGGTCGGCCCATAGTGGTTAAGAATGGGGACCTCGGGATACAAGGCAAGCCAGGCGCGCGCCAATCCGGGTGTTAAGGGTTCTCCGACCGTAGAAATGATTCGCAAGCTCAGAGCCCGCTCAACCGCCGCAAGCGACTGCAGATAGTCAACAAAAACTGCAAGCATCGAGGGAACGAATTGAACAACCGTCACGCCGTTACCTTGAATTGCTTTGAGGAGGGTCACCGGCGATCTCAGTGTCGTATCATCAATAATCGCGACACAGCCTCCTACGCAAAGCCCTGCCAGCAGCTGCCACAGCGATATGTCAAAGCAGTGCGATGCCGTCTGAGCGATGCAATCGGTCCGAGAGAGGGCTAAGGCATCAATCTTTGCCGCCAAATGATTGTTTAGGGCTGCGCGCTCGATCATTGCGCCCTTAGGCTGGCCGGTCGAACCAGACGTAAATAGAATGTAGGCGGGCCCATTATCACTTGACGATGGCACCACAGACGAAGTCTGACCCTGTCGTAACGCCGCCTCCATCGGCATGAATGGCGTGGCGCCCTTGCTATTCGGCTGGAACAGGCCGAGCGAATCCAGCTGGTGTGGGCCAATAATCAGAGCGCAGCGGCTCTGCTCGATCATGAATGATGCACGCGAAACCGGCAACGACGAATCGAGCGGCAGGTACGTTGATCCAGCTTTCACGATTGCAACTACCGCTGTCGCCCAGTCGAGGTCGCGCTCACCCCAATAGCCGACGACCGCATCGTAGGTACCCTGCGCTCGTAAGGTCCTTGCGAGGGCATCCGATCTTAATCGCAGCGCATCGTAGGTGAGTTCGGCTGCCCTGTACCTCAGCGCAACCCTCTCTGGATGCGATAGTGCAAAGCGATCAATCGCCTTGATCGCATCGATAGGTTGACGTTCCACGCCGGATCGAGTTTCTATAGGCATACGCGTCCCGCCAATCATCCCCTTCTGCGGCCCTCAAATCAGAAACTTGTTGGTAGCCCCCCCGCGTTCACGCAATTGCTCTGCGGCCAGAATCGCGTCATTCGGATCTGTCCCGGGCCGTTTGGTCTTGCCATACTTCCCGGAAACGACGAGGGCATTCTTATCGCCATCAAAGCAGTTCTGCAGCAGTGAAGTACACTCAGTGAACTGAACCCTCGCCGACCCACAGCAACTGACGTGCCAGCCTTGGCAAAGACAATTCATGCGCTTTGCGCCGGCCCGGCGGCGGCCTCGCATTTTTGTGTCAGGCTCCGAACATATTGGGCGTCTTCAACCGAACAGTGTCATGTCGGGTTAACTGCCGTCGTGGCTGGACAAGACGTAACCGGTATGAGCTCCCACGTGGCAGGGATCAGCAGGTGCGTGCGCAGCGCCATTCAGTATTGGACCCAGCGCCTCGACGGCCGCTGGAATATCGAGGTGGGCATTGCAGAGAAAGTCCTCGGTCTCGGCAAGCGGCTCGTCTTCCTGGGGTTCGTAGAGATAACCTTGTAGACGGGGAGCCGGATGATGCCCAGCACGTTCTCGCCGCACAAGATCGACAACGCTATACGCGACCTGGAGCAAAAAGTCGCTTACGGTGCAGAAATCAGCCATGAGGAGCTTGCGAGCGGCGTTCTGCGGATTTCGAAGCATCTTTGAGATGAACTCGAAGCTCCGCTCAAGGTAATCGATAGTCTAAAGGATCACACCGGCCCCGGTTCGGCAGGCCGCTCGAGGTGGGTGGCCCCTTCGATCTAAACAGCGGGAAAGCTAGCGGGGCGGAGACAGCGCTAACTCCCCACACGGCCAGCCTCAAGCAGCGAAATAAGCTGACCTGAGCTTATCGCTCGCAGAACGAGCATAACTACCGTAACGGGGCTTAGCCCGCGATTGAAGCAGCGCGGGCGCGCCTCGGCGCCGACAATGCGAGCGCCGCTGTCCCTGCCACACCCGCGCTGCCGTAAAGCTCGCGGCAGCGCGCTGTCCCTATCACGTGCCTCAGACTTCGGCGGCCAGCCTTCGCCCGTGGATTGGCAAGGCTGACCGGGCTAATCCCAAGGGGCCAACAAAGCAATATCGTTGAAAAGTACCGGAGGGCACCTATCAGCACCAGTGGGTTGCCGCGCCCCCGCGGGCATGCCACATCAGAGCGCTGGGCCTGCCATTGTCGAGCTGGCTCCACTCATAGGAGTAAGCGCCGTGCCCAGGACGGAAGTGGTAGCGGCAATCCAAGCATTCACGGATTACGTCCGTAGGCCAAGCCATACACCGGCAGAAGACACGTACGGGCCACAGCGAACTGAAGAACAGCTGGCCGATTGGCGATCCCGGGTCGAAGTTATCTGCTCAAAAATGAACGCGGTAGCGGATTGCCCTCTTTCGACCTTATCCGAATTCGAGGCGCTCAGACGCGAGATGGGGACAGATTTTCCCGCAACGCCACCCGCTTTACTCAACCGTGTAGCGGACGCCTTTTACGCCGTGGTTCGGCGGATGCCGGCCCCTTAATCACGACGGAGCCGGACGATGCCTAGCACATTCTCGCTGCACACGATCGACGAAGCTATACGCGACCTGGAGCAAAAAGTCGCTCACGGTGCAGAAATCAGCCGTGAGGAGCTTGCGAGCGGCGTTCTGCGGATTACGAAGCATCTTCGAGATGAACTCGAAGCCGCGCTCAAGGTCATCGATGGCCTAAAGGATCACACCGGTCCCGGGTCGACAGGCCGCTCAAGGTGGTAGCCCTTTCGATTTAAACAGCGGGAAAGTTAGCGGGGTCTGGCGGGGACAGCGCTAACTCCCCACACGGCCGGCCTCAAAGCAGCGAAAGAAGCTGACCGGGAGCGCATCGCTCGCAGAACGCGGCATAACCATGATAACGGGGCCTAGCCCGTGGGCCGGAAGCAGTGCGGGCGCGGCTTGGAGTCAACCGACCGGGGACTGAAACCGGGCAGCTAGTCCCTGCCCCGCCCGCACCGCCAATGAGCTTAGCGTAAGCGTGACTCGGCGCATGGTGGTCCTTCAGCTCATGCGCTGTCGCTGCCACGCCCCCGTTAAACTCAAACGATTCTGTATCGGGGCTAGCTTACTGAAAGCTGACGACGCTACCGCACCAACTTCGGCGGTGCGTTGGAGACCATTGACGTCTTCGTCATTGTGGCCGATGGAAAAACAGAGCAGGTGTTCAAGCCGTACGGCGATTCCTACGAACACGCGAACGGAACGATGGAGCTCGAGTCCATCGAGTATTTCAGCGGAGGCGAAAGCCGCTACTGGGCCTGGGTTGGCAGGATGAGCGAATCCGCGGCGGTGACGAATTGGCGCACGCGCGGTCTTCGGGTGCGGGTCCGCAACATTCAAGTCGAGGGACGGAGATATCGGAGAGGCTCTTCACGAAGGTCAAGCCATCCTACGGAAGGTTCAGCACCTACTAGGCTAGGTCGGCGAGATCTACATCAATCCCGAGAGCGTAATTCCCAACGCGCGGCGGGACGGCTTCGAGGAGAGCGGTGCGTGGCTGGACATCCAGTCGGAAGTGATCACGACCGTTTGCGCGCCCTTGGCATCGGAGGCATATACGGCCTCGCAACGGGGACAGCTCGACGTCGAAAGGGTCGTCAACGACACCGGCGATCTGGTGAAGCGAGGCAACAGCCTCGCCGAAAGCACTAGGTCGTCGTACGATCAGGTCGTCGAACTGATGAATTCGGCGAGGAGGCTGCGCCGGCGCGCTGCGTCGGCGCTGAAGATCGTCGACGATCTCGACGCGAGCGGCCGTCGACGAGGGTCACCCGTATCGCCAAAAATCGGTGTTGCTCAAGGACGCCGCCAAGTCCGTCGAGACGCAAGCGCGGATGCTGGTGGGACGCTTCCTCGAAGAAGACGATAAGTTGACGGCGCTCAAGGCGCGCTTGAGGGAGGAAATTCTTCAGGAAGTCTTGGACGTCATCAACGCGTATGTCGATCCGGCGACCTATCAGAAGATCAAGCGCCAACTGACCAGGACCAGATAGTGGCCTTGCATCGGTTGAGGTAGATTGATCCCTTCATGGCCGCCAATGCTTGCGGAGACCGGTGGGATCTTAGGCTAGCATTACAGTTGCATTTTATTGAAGGTTCTGAATCCATGGGCGACCATGATTCGGGATATGATGATTGGTGGCGCGTCGGTTGAAGATACGCTGACGCTGTGGGCTTCGTCGTTGCGAGATGCCAAGCAACGCATCCGTCCGCTGTTTACGCAGGAGCGGGTCGCGGCCTCGGCGGGGCAGTTTCTCGACGGACTGTTGGGCAATGAGCCGCGCAAGACGGGTTGGATGCGGGCGGAAGCGGCCGGCGATCCAGGCCCGTGGCGCCAGCAGGCGATCCTGGGCCGAGGACAGTGGGATGCCGATGCGCTGCGCGACATTGTGCGTGAGTACGCACTGGAAACACTTGGCGATGAGGACGCGGTCCTGGTCATCGATGAGACCGGCTTTTTGAAACAGGGCAAGACCTCGTGCGGGGTCGCACGCCAGTACACTGGCTCGGCGGGCAAGATCACCAATTGCCAGATCGGAGTGTTCGCCTCCTATGTGTCGCGGCATGGTCACGCCTTCATCGACCGGGCGCTCTATTTGCCAAAGGAATGGACGGACGACCCCGCTCGCCTGAAGGCAGCGCATGTACCGAGCGATGAGGGCTTTGCGACGAAGCCCAAGATCGCGCCCGCCTGCGCGACAGCGGCGTGCTGGATTTGATAAATGAAGCCTTGGTTGAAATTGTGCGTAAGCTTGCTGGACGGGAGCCGCAACCAACGGCGGCGATCATCGACAGCCAAACGGTCAAGATGGCCGAGAGCGGAGGGCCAGCGGCTTTGATGCGGGCAAGAAGATCAAAGGTCGCAAGCGCCACATCGTCACCGATACACAAGGAAATGTGCTGAGTGCCATCGTGCACCCGGCCAATGTTCAGGATCGAGACGGTGCGCCGACAATTGCACACTTGTTTGCTGACCGCGGCTATGCCGACGAAAAACTTGAAAACGCGCTCCGGAAACTCGACGGACCCACCGCCCGGATGACGCAAAGGGCTTCGTTATTGTTGCCCGACGCTGGGACGTCGAACGCACGTTGGCATGGCTCAACCGCTGCCGACGTCTAGCCAAGGATTGGGAGACCTCTATCACCTCGGCCGAAGCATGGCTCTTTATTGCGTCGACCCGACAACTGGTGCGCCGCATCGCCAGATCCGCCAACCTCAACTCATGAATTTTGAGTCAGATGGGGTATTCGGCCTGTCGGCGACGATCTCGTGCTGGTCGCCGCGATCGGGGTTGACGGCGAAGGCAACAAGCATCCGCTGGCGCTGGTGGAAGGGGCGACCGAGAATGCCGCAACGGTTCAGGCCCTGCTGGACAACCTGGTCTCGCGCGGGCTCGCCCCGACGGTGCCAAGACTGTTCATCGCCGACGGCGCGAAGGCGTTGTCGAAGGCGATCCGCCGCACCTTTGGTTCGGCCGCTGCGATCCAGCGCTGCCAGATCCACAAGGCGCGCAACATCATGGAACGCCTGCCGAAAGAGCATCATGCGGCCACCCGTCGCGTGCTGCGCCAGGCCTGGGAGCTCGATGACGCCGACAAGGCTGAAAAATTGATCCGCAATCTCGCGCGTCGACTCGACCAGCAATGGCCGGCGTAGCGGCGAGCATCCTCGAAGGCCTCGACGAAATCCTGACCGTCGTCCGGTTGAAGCTGCCGAAGGAGCTTCGTCGATCGCTCGCCTGTACCAACATCGCCGAGAACATGATGGGCACCATTCGCCGCGTCACGCGCAACGTCAAACGCTGGCGGGATGCCGGTATGGCCTTGCGATGGGTCGCGGCCGGCATGATCGACGCCAACAAGGGCTTCCGGCGATTGAAGGCGCATAAGCAATTGTCGGTTCTGCGTGCGGCCCTTCAAGCTCACCACGATCGCATGACGATCAAGCCCATTGCCCATGTCACGAGGGCCGCGTAATCATTCGTTCCGGCAACGTCGGCCCGACGTAGTTCAACAGCGATCGGGACATCTCCTTCAGGTTTGCGTTGCAGGCGTTTCGAGATATCCGTGAGCGTTAGGACAATTAGCTTCTCTCCATCGGGGCATCTTCATGGCAACAGGTCTCCGCACCAGCCGATTTAGACGCCTTGCTCATGTTGCGACGTGAGGCCGACAAATCTCAGCCGTTGTCGTTGGCCGGCCGTGGTGGCCGGTAATTTTGGACGCCGATCCCCCAGCTTAGGGGGGCAAAATTTGAACACGATGACGTAATTGCGGTCGGCGCTCGTGGCAGACAACCTCCGTTATCGTTGAGCCCTCGCAATCAAATGATTCGAAGGAGCTCCCATGAAGCAGTACGTCGGGGTGGACGTCTCACAGAGAGAAACCGCTGTGTGCGGTGTCAACGAGACTGGTCAAGTAATCTTCGAAGGAAAAGCCAAGGCCTAATCCTGGTGCCTTGACTGATCTGCTTAGCAAACATGCGCCTCATGCCGAGCGTATCGGCTTCCAGACCGGTGCGATGGCGAGTTGGCTATGGCATGAACTCCGCAGGGTCGAGCTTCCGGTGGTCTGCATCGACGCTCGGCATGCGCACGCAGCCTTGTCGGTCCGAATGAACAAGAGCGATCAGAATGATGCGCGAGGCCTTGCCGAACTGGTGCGGGTTGGACGTTATCGAGAGGTCAAAGTCAAAAGTGCGGAAAGCCAGAAGATCCGAGCGATCCTGTCGCCAGATCTCGGCTAGTGTCCATGCGCCGAGACATCGAGAACCAGGTTCGCAGCTTGATCAAGGAATGTGGATTGCTATTCCCTCGCGCGATCGGCCAACAGTTCCGCAACCAGGTCAGCGAACTCTTGGGCGTCGATCATTTGCTTCTCAGCGTGATATCGCCGCTGCTCTCGATCCATGAGAACGTTTGTCAACAACAAGGTAAATTCGACAACGAGGTCCGCCGGTTGGCAAAGCTGGACGAGACGACGCCTCGCCTGATGACGGTCCCGGGGGTCGGTGTCGTGACGGCCCTAACGTTCCGCCACACGATCGATGACCCCTCGCGCTTCCGATCGGCTTCGACGGTCGGCGCCTATCTGGGCCTTACCCCTCGCCGGAACCAATCTGGCGAAACTGACATCACTGGCAAGATATCGCGATGGGGCGACCGGCTTCTCCGAAGCTACCTGTTCGAAGCGGCGACCGTTCTGCTTTATCGGACGAAAAAATGGTCCTCGCTTAAGGCTTGGGGAATGAAGCTCGCAAAGCGAATTGGCGCGAAGAAGGCGAAGGTCGCCATTGCTCGGAAGATCGCCGTGATTCTCCATTGCATCTGGGTCGACGGAACGTCGTTCGACTGGGGCCAGGCGAAGCCCGCCTAATCTCGTCTCGTGAATTCCTAGTCCGCCGGGCTGGCGATGTCCCGCTGGGACGGTGGTCGTGGTGACCTCCGTCAATCGGCTGGTGGCGGTTGCTACCGCACTCCGCCCAACACGTTGAGGCACACGACCCGGACATCATCGTGAGGCGCTTAGCGACCTCGGAAAGGACCATGACCCCAGCGATGCATCAACGGCTAACAATCGTAGATAAGCCGCGCTCGCCCCGTCTCCGCAACCCGACCAGCTCCAAGGGAGCAAGCGCTACCGCCGTGCCAAGTGGAGAGCAGGGAAGCAAGGAGGTGGCTTGACATCAAACCGCAATTAAAGGGCCGATTGACACCCCGGCTGAGCGCTTACGGTCCGTTTAGCTGGGCCACTTCCTTTGAGCGTGTGAAGCCAGCCAGCGTACAAGCGCGTCGTCTGCCGGACTGGCCGACGTTGTCTCACCGTCCATTTGGGCACCATGGTAGAAGTTAGCGGTCACGTGACTCGGCGCTCATCTGAGAGAAGAAGCGCTGTCCCTACCACGCGCCGCTAACTCCACCGCCAGCCTCAGCGACGGAAGAAGGCTGACGGTAGGATACATCCACCGCAAAAAGCCGCGGCACAACTGCCAGAGTTGGCCGTCCCCTCCTCCACGACCAGTCTCTAAGCTAGTGCCTCAGGCTTGCAGAGATGGGAGACACCGCATGGCCAAACGCGTACGCATTCGTTGCATAAACAAGACTGACAGGCGAAGCGCACACGAGAGAATCAAAAATGTCGGCGGGCTAAATTCAGACGGAACGCGATGGAAGCTATCCGTTAAGAAGACTATCCGAAACCTCGAAAGCCGCGAGTGGGAGTACTACGTCGAAGAATCAGGCGTCACTGTTGAGGTCATCGTCGCTACCGACGGAGACACAAGTACATCAAGACAACAGTGGACCGAATTCAACCGGACAATCTCCTTTCGCTCCCTGAATTTCCGTGATGATTGTCGATCACAGATCGCAGGCAGTGCGGGCGAGACTCGGCGCTGTTCGGTTGCGTTGGATCAGACGCTGTCCCTACCCCGCCCGCGCTGCCGGTGAAGTTAGCGGCACGTGACTCGGCACGAGTGCTGTCCCTGCCGCGCGCCGCTAACCTCGGGCCAGCCTCAGCGGCGAAAGAAGCTGACCGCGCTTCCCGTGGGGAGTGTAGCCCACGCGCCTCAAGTTGTATGGGCGAAAAGTCTGCCGGGCACCTACCTGAATCGGCGGCGACATTCTGTCGAGCTAGGGCTTTATGCAGCGACGCACGGGCGACGTCGGACATTGGACGCCGCGAATCCGTTGGATCGAATGCTGGGTGCGTCACCCGATCCGCAAATTTTCCGCTGAGTCTTTTCCGCGATTTTTCACGATGTCGAAGCTGACTTTGCGCCCTCTGCGAGCGAAGTAAAACCAGCCTTCTCAACCGCGGAGATGTGGACAAAGACGTCATTGCCGCCCGAATCCGGTTGAATGAACCCGTAGCCCTTTGTCGGGTTGAATCATTTCACAGTACCAATAGCCACTTTCAGTTCTCCGTTTTCAAATCAAAGCTAGGGTGCGCGGTCGCTCCTAGTGGCGCGCCAACGCCCATGGCTTCAACAAGCTATAGCCGGGCGGCGTGGTCGTCTAGCCTGCAGGCAAGCGCGTCGGCTCGGGCGATTTCGAGCAGATGGCGCCGATCCGCCCGCTTACTACCCGAGTAAGGAGCCCTGTTTTTATGCTGCGCGCAGAAGCGCCGACCGACATTCCGCCAACACCAGTCCCCAACAAGGTCAAGAGCACGCCGTTTGGCTCGGGTGTCGTCGTGCTGTCGATTCCGATGGCGGAAAAACTGTTGGTGCTTACCGTGCTGTTGCTGAAGCCGGCAACGCCTTCCATGACGTCCCAGGTTCCGCCGCTCCAGATCAACGCCTCGATTCGAATCTCGCTGTTCACCTCTGTAAAACTCGCGGACGTGGTCGACCGCGAAGCCGTGAACTGATTATAGCTGAGGATGGCCGGGTCGTTATACCACGAGCGGACAAACCGCTGCGCGGGCGTGTCCTGCCACGCCGGCCCGGTGATAATTCTGGCAAACCCACCAGCGAACGGGTTTCCTCGCCCGTCTTGTATTCGACCCCGATACTGCCAGCTGTCGAGGACGTCGAATGGCCCGTGGTTTACGCTTCCAGCGAGGTGACCACGCCTGCAGGCCTCGCCTTCTCGAAGGAAGGTCGGGCCTTTGCTGCGGAACGCGGCTGGAACGGCAATATGCACCAGTTTATCGAGTTTCTCAGTTCGCACTGCCCTGAAAAGAAAGGATGGTTGAGCGTTAGGTTAATCCAATGATGTGGAGCTTGTCCGCTCTCGACATGGAGCGGATGTTTGACAGATCGTGGACGGCATCGAAAGGGCAAGAGCTGCTCTCCGTGCTCCACCCGCAATTTACCAGTTTAGCGAACCGGCGGAACTTGCCCGATCGATTGCGTCCCCGCTGACTTCCGCTCGCGCCGGATGCCCATCGCGTTCAGTAACCGCGCGATGCCGATCATCATCAGCACTCCGGCAACACTGACTACGATCTGCATCGCAAGGCCCTTCGAGAGGTCGAGCAGCGCAAGATGGCTGGCGAGCGCCAGAAGGACGCCGAAACAATAGATCGGCAGCGAATTCTCGCCACAGCACTTCGCGCAGCTCAGCACCGGCGTCGATAGCCCCTCCCAATTCCGCGGAATGAATCGTAGCGCCACAATTGCAAGAGCGACAAAATGCAGCAGCCGTATCGGACTGAGATTCGATTTGTCCGGTGGAAATAGCAGGTCCCTCAAAGTTTGCGAGACCAGCGGCTCGATCCTCCAACTCTGAGCAAGAACCAGGCCGAAAACTAGATAGAGAAACGGCCAGAATAAGCGTCAAGCGCGCCATCACCCACGGCCGGAATTTCTCTCCCTCAATGACGCACCATGCGCCCAGCACGATCAGAAACTGCCAAGCCAGCGGATTGAAGAACCAGACGCCGTTGGGCCAGGCCGGAACGCTCCAATCAAAGACGTGCACTAGCGCGTAGAGCGACAAGGACACCCCAAGCGTGACGTTCTGCGCTCGCAGCAGCAGCCACAGCAGCGGCGCGAACAGCACGTGAAAAATCACAAAAACCGGCAGGACGTCAGTGTTGACAGGCCGGTATTGCAGGATTGCGGCGTGCGCGAGGGTCGCACCCGGACGTTCGAGCAGAATTCGCGTATTGCTCCCGTCGGCGAGATCATCGCTGCCCGTAAGATAGACCAGGATAGCGCAAGCAAGTGTAAGCAGTAGAAACGCCGCGTAGATGTCCCATCCCCGGCGTAGCGAACGGCCGATCATGCCGCTCCAGCCTTCGCGCTCACGCACCCTGCCGTAGGCCAACGCACAGGTAACGCCCGAGAGGAACATGAAGATCTCGGCGGCATCGCAGAAACCGTAGTTGCGCGGTGTCAGCCAGCTCCCGATGTTATTGGGGACATGATCGAGAAAGATCCGCCATAACGCGATCCCGCGATAGACATCGATACGCAGATCGCCGCCGGCCGCTCTGAACTCCGGCGGAGTCTCGCCGAACAATCGCCTCGAGGTTTGAGTTCGATCGTCCATCTGTTGGCCCGCGTCCGCGCCTCATAGGGTCGATGATAACGCGCTCCAGCTATCCGATGGATGATGAGGGCTCGTTCGTCGCCCAGCCGTCCCGAGCGCCAGGGTCGGGAGGGTCATCGTCTTCCCAAGGGGCTTCCGGTATTTTTTCGCCAACGCCCCGTATCAAAAGTTGCTTTCGCATCTCGGTGAGGCGGGCCCGGCAGTACTCGCGGTAAAGCATGTCGAGTATAATGGACATGATCGAACCTCTTCCTGATCACCATGTTGACGTCCCATGTGACAGATTTCGACCATTTCATCCGGCAGCTAAAAAAGAACAGTGCCGGGAAGTCATTGGGTCCGACGAACCTTAAGGTGATGCGGCGATCAAGGCACGATAGGAGACCGGATTAGAGGACAGTGTTGTTCTGCAGAACTTCCGCCTGCGATGAGCAGTGCGATAAAGTCTTGCAGCCAGGGATGTTCAAACTGGATCCGACGGCAGCAATTTGAAATAGAGTAGTTACAATCATCTCCTCTAAAAGGAGATATTTGCACGCTACATTTGCAATCAGAAATTGCCGTAATTTTCTGGCCGCCACGTGAGCCAGTTCACATCAGCATCAATCATAGGTGAATGAGACTAGCCGACAAATGAAGTAGCTTCTTGGAATCTTGCGTACCTGAGGAGATGGTCGGTGCGCGAATTGCAAAATACGGATACCGGCGGCTGGCCTGCCGCAATTTGACATTGTGGCTTATCAAGGCTGGAGATCCTCATGTCTATGGACGCTGCCACTTTCGTATCGCATCGATTCTCGACGCGCGAGCATCCGGAGCGGATGCGACTTCCACTATGGCGCGAGAGGTTTGTGCGGGGAATAGTTCACGTCGATATCGAACCTCTAACGAACGTTCCGTTTCAAGCCGACGCAACATTGCAAGCACTCCGGGGTCTACGCACGCTCGCACTGAGAGGCTCTCCCATGTGCTTCAAGCGCTTGCGGGCGAGCGTTGCTGACGGCGACGACTCAATCGGCCTCATTGTCTGCTTACCCGGCAAAACTCGCTTGTCGCAGCGCGGGCGGGACATCGAGCTTTGCGCCGGCGACGCAACCTCGATTCTGCATTCGGAACCCGCTACCGTCACCTATATCGACGGAATGCTATTAGGTCTCGCGGTACCCCGCGAGGCCCTTGCGCAGCGCGTGGCAGATATCGAGAGCCTCGCCATGCGGCCGATTCCGCAGAGAAATGAACCACTCCGCCTCCTCATGGCCTATCTGAAGTCAGCATTTAAGGAGGGGGCTCTGGCCGCCCCCAAGCTGCGTGATGCGATCGTAGCCCACACCTGTGATCTTGTTGCGCTCGCGGTCAGCGAGTGCGCTCCCTTGGGCGAGAGCGATGCGAGTGCGATCGTGGCCGCGCGCCACAGCGCCGTACTCGACTACATCGCGGCACACTTTCAGAAGCCCGGGCTTAGCGTCGAGGAGGTCGCTCATCGCCAAGGCATTTCACCTCGCTATCTGCAGCGCCTGATGGCGTCATCAGGATCATCGTTCACCGGGCATGTGAATGAGCTACGTCTCCAACTTGCGTTCAAACTGTTAACCGAGGCGCGCGTCAGCGCGCAGCTAATTTCCGATATCGCGCTCGAGGTAGGCTTCTCGGATTTTTCGCATTTCAATCGCCTGTTCCGAGCTCGGTTCGACGATTCGCCGCGTGGGGTTCGTTACGCCAGCGGGGATCCCGGCCGAGCGACGTGCCCCTGATCGGCGCGTGCGCGACATCTTGCTAGCGAATGTCCGCATTCCCGCCTAGGGATTTGGAGCTATCCGCCTGGCAGTAGACCTATTATGCTCACATTGAGTTTTGTCGAGTTTGATTCATCGCGGCCCCGGAGCAGTTTGAGAAATTGGTCTTCGTCGCCCGCTTTCCTGCGCCGGCCGGTCGCGATCGGAACAATGACCTCGTCATCTGCATGACCGACAGAGCGGCCGTTGAAGGCTATATGCCGCAAAAACAGCGAAAACCTGTCTATCGAATTGATCGTACGATCGACGAGCAGCTGATTAAACGCTCCCATGAGAGGGTCGAGCAGTGTTCGGAAATCCTGAAAAACCCCCCGCCGAGTACCTTCCTGGGAGCAACGCGCCGCGACATAATGCCGAGGAAGATTGAGAATAGCAGGATTTTCCGGGCGCCAAGATCATCTTCCTTGTGATAAGCTGTGGCATGGACCGCGCGATGCAGCTCCGACATTTGAAAGAAGCCGAGCGGCACATAGCTCAAGGCAAGCGCCACATCTTTGAGCAGGAGGGACGGATAGGGTTCATGGTTCGTCAGGGCTATGACACCGGCGAGGCGCGGAAGCTGCTCGATAATTTCAAGGCCTCTCAAATGCAGCACCTGTAGCATCGAGACCGCATCCTCAGAGAACTAGAGCAGTAATGACGGCAAGGGCGCTCAAGTGCGGCTGCGAGCCAGCTAAGCGAACTCGGCTTCGACTTGGGGAGTGCTAGGCTGTTTACCGTCAATGGGCCGTAGCTGCTACGTAGGCCTTGTCCGCTATAGCGGCCAAATTCGTGCGGCAGCGCAATAAGCGAACTGGACCGATAAGAGATTGGCTTCAGCAACTGTCCCTGGCACTTTTCGGAGTGCGTGGCATTGGAAGTAAATGAAAGAACTGGCGCCCGGAATGAACGAAGGTGGCTCGCTGGATAGGCTCCGGCGCCACATCCGCATTCTGGTCGATATCGGGCGACTCGGGGGTGAAAAGGTCGATCTGCATCGCTTTCTAAATCAAGCGGTCGTTCAAGTCGCGCGCGCAGTAGAGATACACCACGTAAAGATTCTCCAATATCGTCCGCACTCCTCAGATCTCCTCCTAGTCGCAGGTGTGGGATGGAAGGATGGGGTCGTAGGGACCGCGACATTATCGGCCGACCTACGCTCTCCACCCGGGCGCTCGTTTCAGACGGCAGAACCCGTCACCGTCCAGAATCTCGGTGAACAACAAGAATACATTCATTCGGATCTTCTGAAGGAGCATGGCATCATCTCGTTGACCAACGTTCCTGTGCTTATAGATGGTGCAGCCTGGGGTGTGCTCGAAGTGGACAGCACCAAGGCGAGAGAGTTCACCGAGGACACGAGCGATTTTCTGACCGCCGCTGCCGCGCTGATAGGAGCCGTACTTCGCCACTATGCGCGGCCGGATGAAGAAGCGCGTTTGATGGCTGCTGCCGCCGAAGCTCAAAGGCGAGAAGTGCTACTTCGGGAAATGCAACATCGCGTCAAGAATAACTTTCAGCTCGTTTTATCTTCTATCTCCCTCCAAAAGCGCCGGCATCAGAGCACAGAGGTTCATCGCGAGCTGGATCATGTCGCTAGCCGTATCAACGCCATCTCGCTGGCGCATGATCAACTCGCCCCTCGACACGAAGGCCATAATGTAAACCTATCATCTTACATACGCGCACTTTGCAGCGCGATCCGTCAGCAGGTTGAAGGAGTCGAAATCGATGTCGAGTGCGACGAGCTCGAACTGAGCATCGACCGAGCATTGCCGGTCGGTCTCATCCTAAATGAGACTGCAATGAACAGCATTAAACATGCATTCGACCGGAACGGCGGCAGGATCAAGGTGCACTTGGTAGGCGGCGTCGGCTACGGCGAGGCCCGTCTAACAGTATCCGACAATGGGTGTGGCATCCAGAAATCGAACGAGCATGGATCGGGTCTTAAGCTGATCGCATCGCTTGCCAAACAAATCGGTGGCGACGTTCAGCAGCAAAGTGCCGACACGGGCACAACAACGACGCTCACGTTTCCGTTGATGACGTGAACCATTCGAGCCAAGGTTGAGCGGTTCTTCAATGGGATCAAGCAACGCCGTCGGCGTGGCTACGGCAGGCTCGCCGCCCACTACCTTGCGTTCTCCAACTCGCGTCAATCCGGTTGTGGCGGCGCATAAATGAGTCCGCGCCCTACCTAGCGGGCCTCTCATTTCTTGAAGCGTAGCTTGACGTCCGTGTCTACTAGCCGATTCGAAGAAGATCCTGTTGTACGTTGCTTAGAGGGAAATACAGTTCGACTATCGAATTCCACGTACGTCGTTCCATTTTGCGCAGCCATGCTCGCTGCTCCTTAACCTCATCTTCGATGAGATTGGTTTCAGATCCAACCTCCTCACTCGCCAGGTGACGTAGTGGCCGCGACAAAGTACTGGCCGTGCGCATCTGGATGCCGAGTGCGTAGCCCCTCACGGGCGATAGCTGATCTTGCCTTGGAAGGCTCCCTCCTCTCTTGTTTACAATAATGATTTACAACATCGAGTAATCTCGCCTCCCGAGCTATCCAGATCGCACTCTTAAGCAAACTCTCAAAGCCTCATCAGTCGCCGAGCACCTCTCATCCGGATGCGCTGATCTCTTCCGAAAGCTCTTCGCTCGACGAACTGATAAGCATTTATTGTGTTGCAGCGATCGGCCGAACGGCTAGAATCTGGCATTCGGTTTGATCGACATGGCAGGCAAACAAGCCAAGATACTTTCTGATCAAGCGGCGCGAGATTTGCTCTTCTTCGCCGGCACGACCCGGCATCCGGATAGAAATCGCGCTATCGTCCTCTTGTCGCTGAAGGCAGGCCTGCGCGCCGCCGAGATTGCCAAGCTGACCTGGGATATGGTTGAAGGCGCCGAAGGCGAGATTGGCTCGACAATCGAGGTACGGGACAGCGTCGCAAAACGGCGACACGGCCGCCGAATCCCGGTCCAACAGGATCTGCGACAGGCACTCATCGCCTTACGAAAGCTATCTCCGGGAAACGGACCAATCGCGCGATCGGAACGCGGCGGACCGATGACGCCACTCAGCATCGTGGTCTGGTTCAATCGCGCGTTTCAAGCGATTGGCCTCAGCGGCTGCTCCTCTCATTCCGGACGACGAACCTTTATTACGCGCGCCGCACGCCTCGTTCACAAGGCCGGCGGCTCCCTAAGGGATGTCCAGCTCCTGGCCGGCCACCGTTCGATCCAAACGACCGAGCGGTATATTGATGGTGACAGCGACGCCCAAAGGAGGCTGGTATCTTTGATTTAGGGAAGTCCCGATCATTGGCAGTGCCGGCGCAACCCCGGCACCCCACCGGAGCGGCGGTCAGATCCGCGGCCAGCTTGATCATCGCCATCTGCCGAAATGGCGCTGGCCTGCCCTCGTTGGCGCCTCAGATCGGCGTCGGCTCACCAGATCCGGACCTCCATCAGATCGTGCGCGCTCGAAACACACCGCCGCTATTTGACTGGATGGTCGAGACCTTCAGCTTCCAGGGGATCTCGGACAGGGTGGCCGCGTCTTATCTTCACGCCCATGGCGGCATCACCTGGGATGAGATCAGCCAAATAGTGCGTGATCCCGCTTGCGCCCTGTTAGACAGTTATTGGACCTACGAAAGCTGCCGCTACGACAAGACTCGGCGCACGTGCAGCCACCCCCGTTATATCCGCCGGTGCCCCGTTCCCAAGGCTCCACTGAGAAATGGCCATCTCAACCAGACTGCGTTCAGCTTCTTTCTGTTTGTCAGAGATGTCGCGGATTCCGATCTTTTTGGGTGGATCGATGGCCAGCTCTCGGCGGCGGGCGAACTTGGCGATGGGTCCGCTCAAGAGGCGTTAGTCGGTCCGACCCGTCATGTTTTTGGGGTTTCGGACAAGGTTCTGACGATGACGCTTTCATCCGTCTTGATGGCGGATCGCGAGGGCCGTCCTGATTGGTATGCAGTTGGCAGTGCCATGATCGTCGTGGATCGGCTGGTTCACAACTTTCTGGTCCGAACCGGTATTTTGCAGCAACTTGGCATGGTTCACCCTTACGGTCCCCGTTGCTATGCAGACGGCGGCTGCGCCGAGGTCTTGCGGCGCGTCTCGGCGCAGATCGACGCGCGCCAGTTTGACGGTGATTTTCCGGCGGATTTTCCGCGCTTTGTTCAGCACGCTCTTTGGCATTACTGCGCTGCTGACGGTTTGAACGTCTGCAACGGCAACAATATTGATGATCGCAAGTCATGCGATCTTTCGTCGTGTATTGTTTACAGTAATTGCGCCAAAACAGCGCTAAAATTACAGCAATGACGTTCTATTTCTGCGCAGTTTTGCGGCAATTAAAGTATTGACATCATTGCGATTTGACGACTCTGCTTTATTATACTTACGACGAGATGGTTTGAACACTCTTCTCGTCTTCAGCCAAGGAGACGTCCAATGACAAGACCGCCATTGCCGGGACCATCCCGGAAGACCAGCGACAACGCCGTTTTAGAAAGGGGCCCAAATCGGGCCCCTTCGGCTTTTCAGGAGGGCGAAATCGCCAAGCCCAATATTACGACCCGGAAGACACTCTCCGCCTCGGCAATCATCGTCTACGGGATCGGCGCGACCGGCAAGCCGAAGGCCGGCCGGTTCCCGGAGCGCCAGGCAGCGGCAGCCAAAAAGGCCGCGCGCTCACTCAAGCTGGCTGTTTGCAACGTCGATCGACCAGCCCTTGTCGAAATCGGCGCGAAAATTCCGGTCGGACGCGTTCACGACCAAGGCAGAGCGCTTCTGCCCTACATCAAACGCAGCTTGTACGACGAGCTCGCGGCCGCCGTTCTTCCGGCGAGATCAAGTGCCGCCGCTGCAACAAAGGCCCCTCCAGCGAAGGCAATGGAGGCAGCAAAGTCCCGGTCCAAGGTCTTTATCGTTCTCGGCTTCGATGAAAACCAAAAGCCACGCGGCGCGCGATACCGCACATCCAACGAGGAGGAACTCATCAAACTATCGAAGGAGACGGCGCTCAATCTATACGAGCTGAAATCCGCCGACTCAATCAGCTTGGCGGGCGCTCTCCCGGCTGGAAAACTCCCAACCACCGGTGCCGCCTCTGTCCCTGAGATCCGCCAAGCCCTGTACAGTGAAGTCGTCGTGGGCATTTCGGACGACGCGGCCGCAGTACCGCGAGACAAGCTCGGCGGCCCTCTGCCTCCTCAGAAGGGATCTCCCGAAAGCTGGGAACTCATCGAGACCGGGCATCTCGTCATCGCCCAGGAATCTCCCGAATACGGTTGGGCCGAGGCGATTGTTGTCGACCGGAAGGATGGCCTGTTGACCCTCCGCTATCGCGACTATCCAAGCTACCCAAATTCTACCGGAACTATCGCGCGGTCGCACTCCTAGGGCTCGGACTCAATTGATCCAATAGGCAACGATGGCGGCGAGATGGACGGCAGCCAAGAAGTTCGTGGCTAG
>NZ_LFKZ01000106.1:0-36562 GCF_028128975.1 Bradyrhizobium sp. CCBAU 45321 | reverse complement strand
AGAGCGGCAAGCCTTGGACGAGGCTCTCGTAGAGGCGGGCCGCAACGTTCTCAAAGGCGAATGGGAGAAGGTCAAGCGCGAGATGCGGGGTGAGGGATTTCAGACTGGGGAATAGGCGAGCGCGCTAATGAACTTTTCTTGAAGCTTAGAATCATCGAGTTGCCCGACGATCACGCACTCCTCTCGCAAGATCGGCCCAGTGCTGAGATCGGCATTCATCACCACATCGCTGTCGGCCTATGCGCGTGAAATGGCTTGGCATGAAACAACCACCGCCTTAGCACCGGTGAGCAGTGCTGATGGCTGCGTATGGCGCCTTGCAGCACGCTATTTCACAGCGATGGGAGGGGATATTGGAAACGCCGTTCATGAGTTCAGGTTGATGGGCGAAAGAACGCATCTCTCCCAAATACGATTAAACTCCAAGTGGAACAAATGATAGAAACCGTCCGCGTTGTCGGTGGCACTAACTAGCCAGACGGGGCTCTGATCCACGTGGGGGCCGCCTGGCAGATAGTACTGAACCCACAGTGTGGAATTCGTCGCTATTATCTTCCAATTGGGCTGTCCTTCGTAGTAGCGGCCTTCAATGGAATGGGCCTGCTTTTTCAGAAATTTTAGGCGTCGAACAGACTCCTTGATCGCCTTCTCGTATTCGGTAGGGCTCCAGCCAACGGCGGCGGCGCGACCCTTCATCTGCTTGCTTCCGGGCTTGCATAAAATGACGCGAATATGCCCTCTAAAGTTTTGAAGCGCATCGTAGAGAGGCGAGCCCGGCTTTCCGAAGGTATCAATTCCGTTAGCACCTAGAATATAGACGAACCTATTTTCAGCGCTAAGGATGTCTTCGCAAAGTGATTTCCACGGCGCGCCATCATCAGCCTGTTTTGCGTGGGGGAATCTTCCCTTGATGCCAGCTTGCGTGACAAGAGCCTCGTTGGCCGCGGCATTCGATAGAATCTCGCTTTGGCGGTTCAGGATGCGATTTGCACGTATAAGAAGCCCGGCCAAGATCAAGCCAGTTACGGTCAGCGCAATGACCGCAATCGAGATCGCCGGGTGGTCCCTAATTATGGCGTCGTAAGGCCGAGAAACCAGCCAATCCCAAAGGAACGCAGGGAGTTCCTTAGCAGAGATCAGGAGCAGGCTCCCCGCCTCTGGCCAGGTCGGGGTGTGATCAAGATTGTAAAAGGACTGGAAAATTGAAAGCGTATACGCGCCAAGGCCGGCTGCAGCTAAACCCCACAGCCAGTTCACAACAGCGGAGCCGGACTCGGTTGCCTGCTTCTTCGCTTTGCTTTTTAAATTTTCAATCAGCCACACAATATGCCGCCTTTAGGCGGCGTGCTTTTCTCCAAAGCCGGAGTTTCGCCGCGCCCTAGGAGCGAGAATTGGCCGATCGAGTTTAATATCTTGTTCTTCATAATGGAGCTTGGCTTCTACGTACCGCGAGCCAAGGGAGATCCCGCCGGCCACAGCACCAGCGACGCCGCCAGCAATTCCAGCGACCACTAAAAATTCAAGCATTGCCGAATTCCCCCCAGGTCCCGAATCGGTACCATCTTGGGTTGACGAGCCATATAGTGCATCCAATCTGTAAACGAACAATTGTCGGTGCGTGTGGCATATATGCAACATTTAAGCAAGTGCAAGGTAAGGGTTGGCTCAACGTGAGTCACCCTATGTTGTTCCGGGTTCAAACAGTTGAAGAAGTAACCTCGGGCGATGTCCCAAGCATGTACTGCCCCGGCCCCGGTTTGCACCGGACAAGGCCGTTTGCTTTCGGGCCGAGCGCAACTCCGACGCTTGGACATGATCCGCAAGAGCTGCTGGTCGTTGTTGTCCAAGGCCGCTCCACCAGAAGCCATAGGGCGATGTCCCCGGTTGGTAAGCGGCTCCGCGTCCTGCAAAGAATGCTGAGTCAACGACGCTAAGACTCCGCAGCTCGCTTTGGGGAAAAGCCGGGGGATGCCCCTCGCCGATAAATTCACCAAGCAGCTTCAAGGGCAGGATCGGCCTTCACACGGGAGAGGTCCAAGGTTCGATCCCTTGTGCGCCCACCATTAAACCTAAACTATCAATAACTTAACGACTTGTCTCCCTTAAGGTGCGGCCCAGATAAATCGGGGCACAGCGGGGGCACTACCGGCGAAGCTCTTTGGACAGGTTGGAGAGCTATGGATCAGCTTAGTGATCTACGACGGCTGATAACGGCGTCGTTCGATGCTGCTGCAGTCGATGCGTGGAGCAAGTTCGCGGTGGGTGACGCCGATAGGCACGTTCTCCACGAGGCCGCGCTGAAGGTGCTCAATGTCTTTCCTGCTCGGATGCCAGGCCAGTGCGCTCTGATGAGCGCGTTGTATTCATTTGCGCTGGAGAAGCTCGGTTCGGAGCGCGGCTTTGTCGTGGCCGGCTCGCTCTACATCGGCGACAAACGCGTCTTCGGCGAAGACGAGGCGTTCGACGGCAAAGAGGTGTTCTCGGCATCGAACCTCGATTGGGGTGGGCATGCATGGCTCGTTTATGGCGATTGGCTCGCTGACGTTTCAGTCTGCCGCACGGCTGATGCCGGCACCCCGCGGATACTCTCGAACTACATCGCTAGAGAGATGGCGTCCGGTAAGCGCGCATTTGCGCGAATTGGGGGTCCGCCGAGTCACAGTGATCCGCTGGTGCAAGCCTGTAGTGAGCGATTATTCATCGAGCGGAACATCGCCGCCTAACGAGCGTGACATCCTGCGATGCCATAGAGCAGCGCGGAAAATGGCGGCAAGGCCGCGCCGCCGAGAACAAAATGCGAGCGCTTATGGGATTGAACTTGCAGCTGAGGACTTTGCGGGAGTGAACGCTTAGGGACTTCGCTGATCGGGGGTTCGAGTCACTGGTCCGCTACATCGCTAGACCCACTATTTCGCAAGCCTTGTTTTCTTACCGGAGAGCAGCCTAACTCGGAACGTCGGATCTCGATGGTCCGAGGGGAGCTGAACAGGTTTAATAACGCTTCCCATCGTTCGTATGATGCCGCGCTCCGGCCAAACCGACCCCAATGCCCTCTTGGCAGACGGGAACGCTCACGACACATTGAAATCGCAGGTAAAACATCCAGTCACGAGCCCAGCTGGACGGCTCCTCGCTAATCCACGATAATGGCGTGGCAGCGCAGCAAAATGCTAATCCGCCGGCCCGCGTTCCCGACGAGTTGATCCATATGGCACAGAGCGGTTTTCACGGTCATAAGTGGAGGGAGCTTCTGCATCTTGAGAATACGCCCTCATCGCTGATCACGCGGTCAGTACGTGGCGTCGAGATCGCAGCCACCGAAACGCGGAATGACAATCCCGTTCCGGGCCTTTGCGGCGCAATTTTACCTGAGGATGCCTACATCTTTAGCTTGAAATTTCGCGATTACCCCAACTGCGAGTACTGGGAGCGCGGCAAGTGCGTGACCAAGCCCGATATCCGGGCCGGCCAGACATACATATACGACATGAAGTGCGACCCGCGCTACGTGATCGATAAGCCGTTTCACTCCCTTAATTTCTATATTCCGGCTTTGGCGCTCAACGGCGTCGCAGAGCAGTTCGGCGTGCGGCGTGTCGGCCAACTCGACTACCAGTTCGGCACCGGCTTTCACGATGAGGTTGTGCATCACATCGGCGCATCGCTCTTGCAGGTATTGCGCCGCCGATCCGAAGCGAACCAGCTTTTCGTCGATCACATGATGCTTGCTCTCACAGCGCACGTCGCTCAGACCTATGGCGGACTGCGAAACGCCGAAACCCTATCCGGCGGCCTTGCGCCGTGGCAGGCGAAGCGGGCCTGCGAAAGGCTCGAGTCGGATCTCAGCGGGAAACTTACGTTGCAAGAAATCGCGGCTGAGTTGGGCCTTTCGGTTAGCCATTTTTCTCGCGCGTTTCGGACGTCCGTCGGACTGCCACCACATCAATGGCTCCTTCGCCAACGCGTCAGTGCGGCCAAGCAGTTGATGGCCGTCCGTGGCCTGTCACTTGCTGAAATCGCGATCTCGGCCGGGTTTGCCAATCAAAGCCACTTTACGCGAGTATTTTCGACCTTGGTCGGCGTCAGCCCGGGCGCGTAGCGTCGCGAAACACAGGGCGTGCCGGAAAGTGAAACGTAAGCGAGGAAGATCGCTGTCGCACTCGTAAAGACTGGCATCCCTGACTCCGCTGTTCTGGCCCGCATGAGGAGTTAGATGTCAAAGTGCTAAACTCAGGGCGGGAGAAGCCATGCTGCGCACGAAAGCCTTTTGGGCGGCTCTTTCACTCACAGGGATTCTTGCAGGAAGCCCAGCTACAGCCTTTGCTCAGAAGACCTATGATGCTGGCGCAAGTGATACTGAGATCAAGATCGGCAACATCGGTCCTTACAGTGGGCCGGCGTCTGCGTATGCGGCGATCTCAAAGACGTTCGTTGCGTACTTCAAGATGTTGAATGAGAAGGGGGGAGTAAGTGGCCGGAAGGTAACGATCTTGTCCTACGATGATGCGTACAGCCCCCCGAAAACCGTCGAACAAGCGCGTAAGCTAGTCGAAAGCGATGAGGTTTTGGCAATCGCCGGCGTCGTAGGAACCCCGGGCAACTCGGCAATTCAGCGCTATATGCATCAACGCGGAGTGCCGCATCTGTTTTTTGGCAGTGGCGCAGGCAAGTGGGCAGATCCAAAAAACTTTCCCTGGAGCATGGCTTGGCTTCCCAGCTACCGCGACGAGGCGCGGATCTATGCGCGCTATATTCTAAAGAATCATCCCAAGAAAGTAGGTATTCTGTTTCAGAATGATGATTTCGGAAAGGACTATCTCATCGGCTTCAACGAGGTCTTTGGCAGCGCGAAGTCTCAAATGGTCACTGCTGAAGTCCCCTACGATGTTTCACAGCCTTCTATCGATCCTCAGATCACCCAGATCAAGGCGTCTAACCCCGATGTTTTCGTGAACATTGCTACACCCAAGTTTGCAGCTCAGGCAATCAAGAAGATCGGCGATCTGGGTTGGAAGCCCGTGCATTTCATCACGAACGTTTCAGTCTCGGTCAGTGCGGTGCTGAAGCCAGCTGGATTAGAAAATTCTCAGGGGATAGTGAGCGCTGCCTATCTGAAAGATCCGAACGATCCTCAGTGGAAAGACGATGCAGGCATGAACGAGTTTCGCGCTTTCATGTCGAACTTCTTTCCGGAAGGAGATGCTGCCGATGCGTCGACCGTCTTTGGATACAGTATCGCCGAGACCTTGCTTCAAGTCCTAAAGCAATGCGGCGACGACCTCACGCGCAAAAACGTCATGCGACAGGCAGCAAACCTAGACATGGTTTCTGGTGTTGCGCTGCCTGGAATCAGGTTCAAGACATCGCCGACTGACTATTCCCCTATCGAGCAAATGCAGCTCATGCGCTTCCAGGGGGATAGTCGGCATCTCTTTGGCCAATTGGTGAGTGGTGGAGCAGAAAACAATTAGCGTGCCCGTGTGTACCCACTACATCCGCCCTGCCCTGATCCCCAATCGATCAACCGTTGTTCGTGGGTTCGTCCCGTATCGGAGGGATAGCCGCTATTGGCCGACTCTGTTGCGAAAGTCGGCTGCTGCCGATTGATGCCAGTCAGCATTCGGCCAAGGGCAACCGGTCCGGTTGTAATCAGGGTCTTACCCGCAGGGTGGTGATAAACGTCGCTCGCCGGGTCATATCGAAACTTACCACGCGAGAAGGTACCGTCATCCCGCTTCGACTTGTCGAACACGGGAATATGGGGCGCTATGCCTCTTTCCGCGACCGACCAGTTCAGCATCGGAGCCGCCCCGTAAGCGGTATCTCCAACAAGCCACTGCGGCTTACGTCCGAAGCGCTCGTCGGCCTGGCGGATCTGGGTGGGATGTCGGCTTCGTGCCATCGGCGGGAGAAGACACTTGGCTGAGCTCTCGCGGAACCCCGCGGAGGCCGGACCGATTGGCCGGGGCGCATGCATTAGCAGCAATCGCTCTGTAGGTACGGCAATCGCTCTGGCGCAGCAGCAGATCCGATTCGCTAAATCATCGGCCGACATCTAAGCGGATGGAGAAAAAAGATGATCTGGAAAAGCACTGTCAGTCCTCGTGCGATCGCACCGGCTTCTGCGCGCTGGTCCGCAAAGTCTGTTTTTTGCTCGAAGACCGCTGTGACCGTGTCCGACATCGCCAGCATTCTTCAGAACTTATTCTTGGACGTACGCGATAGCTACCGGCCCGAGCTGCACTACATGCGTGGCCCTGGCCCGAAATGGCGGGCCAAGCACCAGCCTTGGCTAAAATTCGCTTCTGAAGGTGTATTGGCGGTGGTGCAGCACCCAACTGGGCAGTCGCAACGCAGTGGTCGAGCTGACGACCTGGCCAAGAGTAGCGGCGAGTCTTTCGAAGGTTCTGCCGCCAGAGAGCTCCGCAATTACTAAGCGTCTGCCCGTCCGCTCGCCTCAATGCGGGCTTTCCCAGCTGCAGCGTTCGCGTCAGCTTCGGACCAGAAGCGGCCTGAACTCCTACGAACGGTAACGCATCGGGGAAGCTGCTGTCGCAGAAAAGGAAGGCAGGGTGGATCCGGGAAAGGCGCTCAAGTTGTCCTACTCATGAAAGTGCACCAACTCTAGATTTCGAGGTCCCGTCCTGCCCAAATTCCCGAGCCGCCTTGCCAGCCCCGCATCCGTCGTCGCCGCCATGAAGAGGGTAGCCGGTCTTCCGCCAAAGTCACGTGCAAGCTTTGCCAGTGGTCAATGCGTTCGCGGCACGTATGCCCCGTCGGATCAGGCCAAGGAGATCACGAGATCCTGTAGCTTCACCAAGCCATCTCGCGTCCTGGCGCGCTTCTCGGTGGCGGAAGGCCCAGACACTAACTACCTGTTGCTGCGCGGCTTCAGCTTCCGGCTCGGCAGCGATGGCGAGCGCTCGGAAATCTTGACCCAGAGTGCCCCGGTTCATTTCGCGAGGACGCTTGACCAGATGTTGGCTTTCCTCCGAGTGCGCATTCCCGGACCGGATGGCAAGCCGGACGCGGAAAAGGTCGTGACATTCTCAGCTGCCAATCCAGAGACGCTAAATCAGGCAAGGTACATCGCGGCGCATCCGCCCGCCGCAAGCTTTGCCTGCACAACCTATTGGGGCGTGCATGCGTTTCCCGCGGCAAATTCAAAAGGCGAGACACGATTCATCAAGTTCAAGATCGCGCCAGTCGGCGAACAGGCGACACAGCCCAGGGCCGCGGCCAAGGCAAAGCCCACCGAGTTGCTGCACGACCTCAAGTCCCGGATCGCAGCTCGCGATATGAGAGTCAGCGTGATGGCGCTGCTGGACCGTACCGGCGACCCTGTCATGGACGTGACCATCCGATGGTCCGATGAGGACAGACGCGAAGCGGTGCGGCTGGGAACGATCGTAATCACTGGCGTTGAAGCAAATGATGCGTGCGACGAGCCCGTCTTCAACCCGGCAACTCTGGCGGACGGCATCGGTCACCCGCCGGACGAGATGTTTGCGGCCCGCCTCGCCGCCTACGCGATTTCGCAGACAAGGCGTCGTTGAGCGGACGAGGCTTCTGCCGTGACTCCGATCACGTTTCGCTTCGGGCGCACACTGCACCCTCGCGACGCCACGTTCCCGGGCTGATGCCGACAACAGCGGAAAACACCCGCGTGAAGTGGCTTTGATGGCCGAGAACCCGGCCGATATTGCAGTATCCGACAGCGACAGGTCGCGGATCGTCATCAGTTGCTTGGCTGTATTCACCCGTTGGTGAAGCAGCCGCTGATGCGGCGGCAGGCGCTGTTCACCATTCGCAACAGAGCTCAAGATGAGAGCGCTTCCAGCGGATTGGCCAGTTCGACAGCAGGGAGCAACGCCGTTCGCGGCGCCTGATTTTCGACTTTGGTCGCATGCGGGGGCGCTTGATGGCGGCTTACAGCAGGATCGGACAAAGCATGGCGGCTTTGGGAAAGACGCTGGACCTGTAGCACGTCTAGAACGCGCGCGAACGCTCAACGATGCTTCTCGACAGCGAGGACAGGTTCATGAGCCAGCCAATCTTGCACGATTCTTCGCACCTGAATCAGCCAGGCTCTTCCGAGGCGCACCAGCGCGATTTGCCGGACGCCCAGCGCCGTCCTGCCGATGCGGAGATGGCGCGCGTGCTTCACACTAAACCACTCCGCATGGCTTCAGACCCATCCAGCGGCACGATCGCTCACTGGAAACATGAACCATTGCACGACGTCGTCGAGCCCATGACCGATCACGTCATCATGGCTTACAACGGCTCGATGCAGCGCGTGGAGCGGCGGTCAGGAAGATCGGTTGCTATTGGAACGTTTCGTCCCGGGGTCGTGATAATCATTCCGGAAGGATCAAGCTCACGATGGGATATTCCGAAACCCGTTGATGTCGTTCAGCTCTACCTTCCTCACGTAACGCTCAAGCGCATTGCCGACGAAGCCGATACCGCTACACCGATCGATCTCCTGGAACGAACGGGGTATCCTGACCCCATTACATCCCGATTGCTGTTGAGCGCGGCCGATTCCCTGGAGGGCAATGGGGCCCTGGATACGCTGTTCCGGCACCAGCTGACAGACCTTCTGGCCACGCGCGTGCTGGCTGCGCACAGCGGCGCGCTAACCACGATCCGGCCGATCACGGGCGGGCTTTCGCCGAAGGTCCTGCTCCGTGCCACCGACCGTTTGCGCTCGGACAGCGATTCGGATGTCTCGCTCGCGGCGCTGGCTTCGGATGCCGGTCTATCGCGCTTTCATTTCTGCCGTGCCTTCAAGGAAAGTACCGGGCTTTCGCCTCATGCCTGGCTGCGTCAGCACCGGCTCGAGCAAGCCATGAGCATGCGCGATACCGATGAATCCGTCGTCTCGATCGCGGCGGCCCTCGGCTACTCCTCCCAGACCGCCTTCGCCGCGGCATTCAAGAAACTGACCGGCGAAACCCCAAGCGACTGGAGACGTCACAAGCGTTGACGGCATTCGTTCTACCGTAACAAGCTTTTCCCCACAGCGGGAAATGTCCACGACGCAGTCGCACTTATGGCCGACCACGTCCATGGCTCTCCCCCACGGCATCACTGCGGTTCTAGCGGTGAGTGGGATATCGGCGGTGTTTGGAGCGGCGCGTTCTCGCACGATGACACTCATCGACCGGGCTCAACCTCGCGATGGGTATTCCCGGATTCTTGAAACATGATGCTGTAATCCGCAGACAACAGTCGAGCGCGTTGTCCGGCACGGCATCCCCTGCGATCTCTTGGACCGCGATCCAGCCGGTCATTGACGCGTTGTCGCCGATGGCAATGCCGCCGCACCGGCGAACACTTGCGCGGACATCGATACCGATGTCTCACTCGCGAGGCGGGCCTGTCGAGCTTCCACTTCTGCCGAGCCTTCAAGGAAAGCACCGGGATCTCGCCGCCCGTTCGGCTGCGCCACAGTACCGCTCGATCACCATGAACACGCTGCAAGTCGCCGATGCATGGATTTTTTTGTCGCTTGGCGGAGCTCGGCTACGCGGTCCTCGTACGCCCCGCCGTGGCGTTCAGCGATCGCCTGGGCGAAAGCCCTAGCGTAACGCCGCGTGCGTTAGCAGCAATCGCTCTGCAGGTACAGCAATCGCTCTGGCGCAGTCGCATCTTCGGTCCGCTAGATCATGAGGGTGCCCCACGCCCCAGCAGACGGAGACAACATGCTCAGGAAGAACTTGGTCGACCGGCTTGCAATCACTTCACGCCGAAAAGGCTTCGTGACCGCACTCGTGTACGGACTTTCATTGGGAGTTCGCTTCACTTCAGCAGCGGGGGAGGAGGTGGAAATTCCAGCGCAGGCCGTGCAACGGACCAGTCCCGTGATTTCCATCATGTCCAAAGTAGGCGCCCAGCTCCCCTACCAGAACTGGGGCCCGAGCCCAGCTTTGCCCGTGACCCTTAACCGTGGCTGGGCATCCCCTTTCGGAGGCTGCCGCGCGGCTTGTGAAAATCCCACGCCGATGTCTTCGGCACCGAACTGCCTACCATAGGGCCCGCCGGTCTTCGGTCCGCCTGTTCGCGTCGACGTCGATCGGAGGATGCTTGCCGCCAAAGAGAAGCGGCGGGCACTACCGAGAAAATCAAACCAAGGAGTAGATCACATGCGACTTGTTATCATAGGAGCCGGCTTCGCTGGCATGTACGCCGCACTTTCCGCAGCCCGCCTGCGCGATATCCAGGGCGTTTCGCCCGAGGAGCTCGAGATCGCGCTGGTCGCGCCAGAGCCAACGCTGGTGGTGCGGCCGCGGCTGTACGAACCGAAGCCCGAGACCCTGACGGCGCCGCTGCTGGAGGTGCTCAAGGCCGTCGACGTTACTTACGTGCAAGGCAGCGCCGAAACCATCGACGCCAAATCCCGCACGGTGGGCATCGTCGCCGCCAAGGGTGCGAAGAAGACCCTTTCCTACGACCGGCTGGTGGTGGCGACCGGCAGCCGGCTATTCCGTCCGAACATTCCGGGCCTTAGCGAGCACGGATTTAGCGTCGACTCGCTCGATGATGCAATCGCCCTCGACAAGCATTTGCACGGCCTGGCGAAGCGGCCGGCGGTGAACGGGCGTGACACGGTTGTCGTCGCCGGCGGCGGTTTCACCGGCATCGAGGCGGCCACCGAGATGACCTCGCGACTGCGCGGAATCCTCGGCAAGGACGCCAAGACGCGCGTCATCATCGTCGACCGCAACAAGGCGATCGCACCTGATATGGGCGAAGGCCCGCGTCCTGTCATCGAAGAGGCCCTGCGCAAGCTCGGCGTGGAGACCCGGCTTGGCGCCGGCATTACATCGCTCGACGAATCCGGCGTCATGCTTTCCGACGGCGACCACATCGAGGCCGAGACCGTGATCTGGGCGGCAGGCATTCGCGCGGCGCCGTTGACCCAGCAGATCCCGGCCGAGCGCGACAATTTCGGCCGCCTACTGGTCGACCGGGCGTTGCGCGTGCCATCAGTGCCGGGTGTCTTCGCTACCGGCGATGCCGCCAGGGCCGCAAGCGACGATATCGGCAATTACGCGCTGATGTCGTGTCAGCACGCCACGCGAATGGGCGCTTTTGCCGGCAACAACGCCGCCGCCGAACTGCTGGGCGTTCCGACCAAGCCCTATCACCAGAAGGGCTATGTCACCTGCCTCGACCTCGGCGAAGCCGGTGCGCTGTTCACCGTTGGCTGGGAACGCAAAGTGGCGATGGTCGGCGAGGTCGCCAAGAAGACCAAGCAGGAGATCAACACCGTCTGGATCTATCCGCCGCAGCCCGAGCGTGCCGCCGCGCTGGCCGCTGCCGATCCGGAGCGTGTGACTGACGTGAGTGGCTTCTTCTAGATGCTTCACGCGAAATGGGCCGCGCTTCTCGCTGGCTGCGCGGCCAGCTCAACCGAGACCAGCCAGTAGCCTTGAACATGAAACAGGAGATCGAGCATGGACGTCGACACGAGCTTAGCCAACACCTCACACCCCGGCGGACCGGGGCCCAACGAACTGGTTCCGTCGCGCTACGCGGTGCAGGTCGGCGACATTGACGTGCTGGTCGTCAGCGACGGCGTGCTACCGCTCCCATCCGCGATGCTGGCACACAACATCGACCCGGCCGTCCGGGCGACCTGGCTGAAAGACATGTTCCTGCCGCCCGACGCTTACGATTGGGCGCTGAATGTGGTCGTGGTGCGTAGCGGCGACCGGACCATACTCGTCGATGCTGGGCTTGGGCTCGACCCGGACTTGCACTTGCCGCGCGCCGGGCAGTTGATCAAGCGACTGGAGGCCGCCGGCATCGATCTTGCGTCCGTGACCGACGTGGTGCTGACCCACATGCACATGGACCACATTGGTGGGCTGCTCGTCGAACGGGTCAAGGAACAGCTACGTCCGGACCTGCGAATCCACGTGGCGGCCGCCGAGGTCAAGTTCTGGGAGGCGCCCGATTTCTCCCACGTCGCCATGCCGCCGGGGTTCCCGGACGCGCTTCGATCGACCGCCAAGCGGTTCGTGAAAGAGTACCGCAGCCAGCTGCGCACCTTCGAGGAGGAGTACGAGGTGGCACCGGGAGTGATCGTCACTCGCACCGGCGGCCACACCCCCGGGCACAGCGTGGTCCGCGTGGCGTCCGGCGGCGACCGGCTGACGTTCGCCGGCGACCTCGTGTTCGCGGTCGGGTTCGAGCACCCCGACTGGTACAACGGCTTCGAACACGATCCCGAGGAGTCGGCCCGCGTTCGTATCAGTCTGTTGCGGGAACTGGCTGAGACCGGTGGACTGCTGGTGGCCACTCACCTGCCGTTCCCGTCCGTCGGACATGTGGCAGTCGACGGCGACGCCTTTCGCTGGGTGCCGGTCTTCTGGGACTACTGATCGCACAGTTCGATCGAGAGGCGCCTCGTAAGCACCTCATTCGATAAGGGCCGCGTTACCGGCGCCGGAGCGCGGCCCGCTCACCCAAAATCCTTTTGGAGCTCGACCTCGATGAAACGCGAGACCGTGCGTGCTTCGCAGCTCAACGGCTGCGCCTTCTGCATGAACATGCATGTCGAGGAAGTCCCACACCACAGTGAGTGCCCGCTCCCGATGACGACCCGGGCGCAACCTGAGTGTCCGCGCAAAGATGCTGCTGGCTTCACGGACCCTCCGCACGGCGATCCCGCCTCGAAGCCGCGCGATGGGAGAGTGTGATGAACGTCGTTGTCTTTGGTTCAACCGGGTCGACAGGACGGCTCGTCGTTGAGTCCGCCTTGTCCGCGGGTCACGTCGTCACTGCCTTTGTCCGTGACCCGAAGCGCATGCCCTTGACGCATCCGAATCTCAGGATCGTCAAGGGCGATGCAATGGATGCAGCCTCGGTGGCATCTGCGGTCCAAGGTGCGGATGCGGTGATCTGCACGTTGGGGACGGTACCTCAGGCGAAGGAGGATCTGGGTCGACGCCAGCCCGGCGTCCCGGTTTGCTCGGTGGGAACCAAGAACATTCTGGCCGCCATGCCTCCAGGCCAGGGCCGACTCATCGTTGAGAGCTCGGTGAGTGTCGGTGAGAGCTACCACACCGGGAGTTTTGGCGCAGGCTTCCTGGTCAAGCTCGCACTCAAGGAGGTGATGGCAGACAAGGAGGCGCAGGAGGCAGCTGTCCGGGAGAGTGACTGCGATTGGACGATCGTTCGACCGGCGACGCTGACATTCAAGCGTGCTCGCGGAAACCTGAAGGCCGGGACCGATCTGCGCTGGAATATCACCTCAACAGCCACCCGCGCGGACGTGGCCGAGTATCTGGTCAAGATCCTCGATGACCCCGCGACATACAAGAAGGCCATAACGGTGCGCAACTAGGTTTGGCGACGAATTGCGGGGAAACCGCGATCTCCGCCGATGGCGGCCGGAACGCGAGTGAATGGGCAGAGCTGTCAGCGACAATAACCGTTGCAGGAGGGTATTGTGGTGCATGTTAGCCAGAAGGCGGTCGGCTTGGTGCTGTGCCTCGGCGCTGTCGTGCTTGTGGCTGGTGGCTGGGCGTATGCCCATTCGAACGAGACATTCACCGATAACGCCTATATTCGCGGCGAAATGACCTCGCTCGCGCCGAAGGCTGCAGGCTACGTCACGGCCGTGGAGGTTCAGGATAACCAGACCGTTCGTGCAGGCGACGTCCTGTTCCGGATCGACGATCGCGACTACCGCGCACGCCTGGCGCAAGCCGAGGCCAATGTCGAAGCCGCCCAAGCCCGCCTCACCAATGTCGATGCGGAGATCCAACTCCAGCATGCCCTGATACGGCAGGCCGAAGCTCAAAGACTTGCGAGCGTGGCCGAGATGAATCTGGCGCGCAAGGCCTCCGATCGCCGCCGCGAACTGATCCGCACCAACGCGATCAGCCAGGCGCAGGTCGATGAAAGCGATGCGGCGTTATCGAGAACCGAGGCGGGCGTGTCGGCGGCGGCGGCAACGGTGGAGGCCCAGCGGGCACGCATCGCCGTCCTTGCCAGCCAGCGCGAAGCTGCACTTGCTGCAGTGGCGCAAGCGCACGCCGCACGCGATCTCGCCCAGATCGATCTCGACCACACCGTGGTGCATGCGCCGGTCGACGGCGTCGTCGGCAACCGCCAGGTTCGCGTCGGCCGGCTTGTCGCGCCGGGCACCTCCTTGCTCGACATCGTTCCGGTCAAGGACGTGTGGGTGGTGGCGAACTTCAAGGAAAGCCAGATCGAACATATCCGGCCCGGTCAGCGCGCCCGCATCAAGGTGGACGGCTATCCGAACCAGACGATTGAAGGTGTGGTGGACAGCTTTGCGCCCGGCAGCGGTTCTGCGTTCACCCTGCTCCCCACTGACAATGCGACGGGGAACTTCATTCGTGTCGTTCAACGGGTGCCTGTGAAAATCCGCTTCGACAGAAATCCATTGCCCGGCCGCGTCGTGCCTGGCCTGTCGGCGCGTGTCGAAATAGATCGAGGAAGCGGCACATGACCGCGATCGCCGACGCCACGCCAGGCTACGACAGGCGCGCGGCAGGAAGCATTCTTGTCGCAGGCATCGTGCTCGCCACTCTGACGGAGGCGATCGCAAGCACCGTCCTCTCGCTCGGACGCAACGACATCATTGGCGACACCCATGCGACTCCCGACGAGTTCGCCTGGCTGGACATCGGATACACCGCAACAAAGCTAATCGGGTTCATGGCCGCCTCCTGGCTCATGACACGCACCAGTCCGCGCCGCCTGATCATCGGTTCGACGCTGGTCATGGGCACGGCCTGCGGCATCGCCGCCATCACGTATCGGTTAGATCTGCTGGCCGCACTCCGCATCATACAGGGCTTCTCCGGCGGCACCTTGCTTGTCGCGGGACAGTCGATCATTTTTCTCGCCTATCCGCGATCCTGCCAGCCGATCCTTCAGGCTCTGTTTGCGATGGGGTCTGTGGTGGCTCCTGCGACCATCGCTCCGGCGCTCCAGGGATGGTTGATCGACAGCCAGTCGTGGGCATGGATTTTCTTCGGCGTTGTTCCGGTAGCCCTCGCCGCTATCGGACTTCTGCTGATCGCAGACGGTCCCAGGCCCGTTGCGGCTGCGCGCCTTCCGTTCGACTGGGTCGGCTTCTTGCTGATCTCAGTCACATTCTTCTGCTTCACCTATGTTCTCAACCAAGGCAGCCGATGGCGCTGGTTAGAGGAGCCTCGCATCGCGTGGCTGACCGGGATCGGCGCAGCCGCCTTGCTGGCGTTTCTCGGCCAACAAGCGATGGCCAAAAGCCAAGGCCTGTTCGATTTCACCCTGTTCCGGTCGAGCGATTTCTCCTTCGCCTTCATCGTCAGTTTCGTCGCCGGTGCCGCCTTGTTCGGCAGCGCGTATCTGATCCCGTCGTTTGCCGTGTCCGTTCTCGCGTTCACGCCTACCGATGCCGGCCAGCTCCTGCTGCCGAGCGGCGCGTTTTTCGTCGGCGCCCTCCTCGTGGCCGCCTTCCTCATGCAGGCCCGCGGCGCCCCGCCGATCTTCACCGTGCCGTTCGGCATACTGATGATCATGGCGGCGATGTGGATGCTGTCTGGCTCGACCAGCGAAAGTGGCGCCGACGACATGATGGCCGCCATCCAGCTACGCGGCTTTGGACTTGGCTTCCTCTTCCTGTCGATCACTCTTATCGCTTTCAGCGACCTCAATAAGCGCAATCGAGCGTCCGGCATCGGACTGTTCAACGCGGGGCGCCAGCTCGGTGGCCTCATGGGGGTAGCCGGGCTACAGACAATGATCGATCACCATGTCACTGCCAATGCCACGGTGCTTGGCGCGAGTGTCACCGCAGGCCTTCCTGCGGTCAGCGAGCGGCTGACGGCGATGAGTGCCATGCTCGCAGCACGAGGAATGGACAGCGTGGCCGCCGGCCGGACTGCGATGGGTCTGTTGGGTCGAGCCCTCACCGGCCAATCCACGGTGATCGCTTTCGACACCGCGTTCGCTGCAATCGCCCTTCTTTTCGTCATCGCTGCGCCCGTTCTGGTCACCATCAAGATCGCTTTTGCCCTGCACGCGAAGAAGCGCGTGGCGCAGTTAGCTCGGACCGAGGAGCCATACATGACACATCCCGCGTCGAAACCTTCCCGACAAGACAACGCCGTATCGAAGCCAGATCCTCGCGCCGAGATCGTGCTGGCGGTCAGCGAGGCTCTCGCCCATCCCAGCGGCGCGCCCGCGGACCTCGATAGTATTCTGGATCGAAGCGGATACTCGAAGGAAGACATTCTATCGGCATTCAAGAGCGTCGACGAGCTCATCGTCGCGATCGCCGAACACAAAGCCTCCCTCATATCGCAGCCATTGGTGAGGAGAGCGCGCCCCGGCACCGTAGATGATGCACGCGAGACACTCATCGCGTTCGGCCGCGTTGCCTGGGAGGAATACTCGACCACCCTGGTTCGGTTCGTTCGGATGATGATGACCGAGGGTGCACGCAATCCTGCGCTGAAGAAGCGGGTGCACGAGGCGGGACAAGCGATTGTCACACTCAAGCTACGGGAGTTTCTGTCCGCAGCAAATGAGCGGGGGATCCTGTCGATATCGGACGCTCAGCTATACGCCGAGCAATTGCTGGGACTACTGAGAGAACCGCTCTACCAGGCGCTGATGCTGACTCCGGCAATGAGCCTGGAAGCCCCAGCCGCCGACCGCGTCAGAGCCAGTATCGAAAGCTTCATTCATGGATGCGGGAGCACGAGGAGCATGAAGCGATGAGCGCAGCCAATGATATTGGCCGGTCAAGATGGTCTGGCCCGAGCGAGAACCCTTCAAGACTGAAGGTCATCGGCAACGTCCCGGCGGACCTGGCGAACAGCATCGACGATAATGGGTCCCTGGTGACAGTCGACCCCGCCGACTGGATCGTCTGTTTCGTGCCCGGCCTTCGACGGCAATGGTGGCATCGCTTCGTCCATCACAGGCATAAGCATGTCTTTGCCATGCGGCCCACGAGCACGGGGAGTTGGCTGCTCGTTGAGCCGTGGTGGACGCGCATGATGGTGACGATCCTGCCACCGGCCGATGCCGTCAGATTTCTTCGGTGGGGTGCGACGGGCGATATCCTGCGGGTCCGCGAAGCGGTCCCGGGCAAAGCGAGCCAGCTTCGCGGTTGGTCGAACTGCGCGGTTCTCTCGGCGTTCTTGCTCGGCCGACCGAGCTGGACATGGACGCCGCACGGTCTCTACCGGCAGCTACTGCGCGAAAGGTCAACGCGGCGCGAGAACGTGCAGCAACTTCTCGTCGATCAGTTCACCAATGTCGTCAGCCATTACTCGTCCAACGCACTGAGTGTCAGTGCCGACCAGCTTTCCTTGCCACTCAGGGAACTGCTCATCATCATTGGGCGCAATCTCCTCGAAACGATGATGACGCCGTCGTTGCTGGAGGTCTGTTATACAGCCATACTTGAAGCGGACCGCTACCCCAATGCGACACGGGCCTACGCGCAACATGGACCTACGCCGGTCATCGCGGTCCTTACGAGAATTCTGGCAAAAGCGAAGCAGGCCGGAGAAATCGATCTAGCGCATTGCGAAGCCGGCGCCCGCCGGTTTCTTGCGATGCTCCATGGAAACGTCCATCTGGAGGCCGTGCTTCAGCTCGGCGACATACCAACGCTTTCCGAAATCGATTTGCGCGCTCGCACCGCGGTGAAAGTCTTTCTCGACGGCGCCGAGCCTGACGAGAGGACAGGAATCGTTGCGCGAGCGGCATTGACGGCATGACTGGTGCCACTCGCAGCGACAATCCTTCTGTGAGGTGGGATGCCAGTGCCAGGATGCACCGGTCTCTCTACATACTCCGGTTTGGTGCCTCGCGGCCGGATCGATCGATACGTGCAGGCTGTAGCCGGGGGAAGGAGGCAGCCGCAAGCGTCTTCTTCGGGCTACGCGTGGTGGCGCAGCCGCGCGGGCCCGAGGACGAAGCGTGGTGTCCGGCGTAGCTTGAGCACAGCGAATGCGAAGACGGCTGGAGCAAGAAGCCCACTTGGCGAAGGCGAGCGCGAATCGCGAGCTACGGCCAGGCAAGCCGCGCTTCTCAGCCGCAAGGCCCGAAGCTGTTCACGCTTCCAACCAGCCTCCGCTCGCGAGGCACGTCGGGCAAATCAGGGCAATAATCCATCATCGCGTTCGTTGTAGTGACGCCCATGGCCTTACCTCTCGACGCGATCACCACCAAAATCCCGGTTTGACGGTCGCCCGACGCGACGAGGTAAGCGCATTCGCCAAGCTTTCTCGGCTCCTACAAGACCTTGCGTTCCCTTAAGAGGCCAACGGCTGCGAGGTCAGCCCGCGAGAGGCCTGCCATGGCCTCTTGCCTGACTGCATCGACACGAGATCCGCATCAGGTACGCCCGCCTTGCTGCTTGTCTGTCCCAAATGATGAACCAAGTTGCAATATCAGCGCCGCGCTGACGAGAAGGCTGGCGGCATAGACCGTCAGACCAGGACCGTATCCGCCCCAATAAGCGCGGCTGAGCGGCAACAGCGTTGCGCCTAGAGCCGCCCCCAACTGAAACACGGCGAATACGAGGCCATAAACACGACCAAAGATAGCAACCCCGAACAAACGCTTCACCACATAGCTCAGAACGTCGAACTCGGCGCCGTAAATCGCCCCAATCAAGATTGCACAGAGAAACGCTGTCGTTCCCGTCATCCCGGCCGCGTAAAGTCCGCAAGCAATCGCACCTCCCACACAGACAGCGCTCATCAGCTTCCTTGCGTCCATATGATCAAGGATGACGCCGGTCAGGAAACGGCCGAGCAAGACCGCGATCCCGAATACGGAGCGACAGGAGCCGTAAAATACCAGAATTCTGTTCGCCTCGTCAGCTCTCCCAGTCAGGTTGGAGTCGGTTCGCTCGACTGTGGGCGAACCGTCTCGTTGCTATTTCGGGAAGGTGCTGCCGGATTGCTCGGCAGCGATGTACTCGGCGTACCAGTCGGGCCAGTTCTCGTCCCGCTGACCAACCTTCTCCTCGTGCTCGCCGTGGGCCGCCGCAGCCCGACGCAGAGTCGTTGCAAGCTCGGTCGCCGAAGAGAACGCGATATCCCCCGCGACGCGAGGCAGGAAAAAGCGCCTGAACTCCAGAGCGGCGTGTGTTTATGCCGACGTAGGACGCCGAGTGGCAGGCTCGCGTGTCTTTGCAGCGGGCGCACTCAACCACCAGCCACGCGAGTCCGCCATTTAAGCATTTATCGATCGTTGGGGAGGGCTGCGCAGGGCTCCCGTAGCATTCCATGCGGACGGACCAGGCTTCCGCCTCCGCCGGGCCGGCCTCGAGCGGCCTCTTGGGCGCGCTCGCGGGCTCGTTGCGCGTGGATCATCGCGCCCATAATCCGGCCGCTCCAGATTAACTCTCCACACTTTTCGCGGAGGATTCGCAGGTGGCTTGTGAGGCGAGCCGCAGCCGAGAGCCCCAAACCTCACTTCGGTCAAGCGCGACTGAGCCTAGCGGCTCCGCAATCTAATCTCTCAACGTGGCTCGAAGCCGTAGAGTGGCAAGCTTCGCGCGGAAAAAACGCCGCGCGCTCTCGCGGAAGAGGGGCGAGCTACTGGGTTCTTGGTTCTCGCCGCGCTGAGGATATCCACTCCTCTACAGTCTTCACACAAGTAGTTTGAACTGAACAGCTTTTGGCTTGGTGTCTGACACTACGCGTAGATTACGGGGCCTTGCTACAAGTTGCCTAGCGACGCGCTGCGCGGCAGCACGCACCCCTTCGGTCGATCGTTCAGCACTACTCCGCCGCGTGTCCTGAGATCGCATGTAGATAATAGATCGAGCCTAGACGAAGCTGAGGCGATCGTTAGGGCGTCGGACAGGCCATTACACCGTTCAGCCAATCATGGTGCAGAGCGATAGAAGGTGTCTCACTGGCGATTGCGTCAGTTAGGAACGACGGCTCGGATTCCACATTGCTTGTGAAGTGCAATCGGGAGTCTCAGCATGGCAGTGCAAATCGTGATGGATCACAGCGGCGATAGCCGGCACTTTTTCGACAACTCCAATGCAGAAGCATTGGTAGAGGCGGAGAAGCTTTTTCTGCAATTTACCGACAAGGGATATACCGCCGCGGTGCGGAAGGGGCCCGGTGAGGTAACAAGGATCACCGCGTTCGATCCGACCGCGGAGGAGACATTGTTTTTCCCGAGGCTCGTGGGCGGGTGAGCACCAGTGAAGAGGAGGTTCGGTCGCATCGGCACTTGGACGCTACGGAGTCTGGCTATTGGTAGGCTTTATCAAGTAGCAAAGGAGGAGAAAACGGTTCACGGTCGAGCGCTGCGACTGCTGCGTTCCTGGCTTTCCCTCCAGCAAAGGCTCGAGTTCGAGAGGAAGGGGTACTTCGACGTCGTGGGGTGCGATACCGGGAAGCGGTACCGCATCCGGCGGGGCACGTCCGGCAACGTCAACGAGCTCGACGAATACGGGCGGCTCGGCATCGGATTGTGCTTCGTCCCGGTGGGCGGCTTGGTCGAGGGCGATGTCATGCTCGCACAAAAGATCGCTCTTGAGACCGACGAGGAACGCGCCTTGAGCATCGCCAATCCCTTCCCCGGGCCAATCCGATGGTACCGACCCGGTAGTCGTCCGTCGGAGGGGAGAATTGCGCGCGGGGCCGGTCATCTCAGCTAGAGGCAGACCGGTGGCCAACCGGCCGCTAGGCCAAGAGCGGAGGCAGCAATCGCAGGGGTATCAAAAGAAGCGACTTAAGCTGGCGCAATGGTTAGCGGATGATTGTGACCGGCTAAGAGAGAACCACTCCGCCATCGTCGTCGCAATGGTGCGTGTGTGACCGGCCTCCTCGCTTTCAGGCCCTTAGCATGGCCGGCTGCTTGTCACTGCCTCGGCTGGAGCTGCTCGAGTCCATCCTCGATCACTCGGAGATCCTCAAGTAGAGCGTCTCGAGAGCCGGTCGGGTTAATACCTGATGTGGACTGTAGCTGTTCGAGCAATTGGCGCCGAAGGTCTCGCATATTCTCCAAGGCCACCCGGTTCTTCAGACGCACATAAGCCGAAACGATCGATTCTATGCTTGTTCCCAATCGGTAGCTCCAAATACAAATTGCTAAAATAGGTTGCATCGTAAACTCGTATGAGATAACCGGCAAGGCACCACGCCGCTTAGCTAATTTGTTAAAAATGCAATTCCGCCTGCAGGGAAAAATTTGCGTGCGTGCGTCTTGATGTGGCTCGCCGTTGGCGAGCCATGGAGGCGTGTAGCGATGGGACAAACGACCCGAATTTTGAAGCGGGCAACCGTCCTGCCGGATCTGCTGAAAATGCTTCAGGAACTGGAGGATTTACGAGAGAAGGTCCGGCTAGCAGAAGCCGCTCGTGTGTTGCACTAACGTTCGCCGGTTTGCGGAGATGCTCCCGTGCGCCTTTAGCGGCGGGGGTCGAGATAGGCAGAGCCGTTATACGAGGAGTTCGGGAACGACTGCCCGTCCAGCCACTTGCCTGAGGCATGAAGGAGGAGCCAGTCGTTCTATTCCCCGGAATGCTCAAGCCCTTGCGGCTCGCGCGCGTTTACGGCTTTCTTGTCGAGCGCAATGACGGTCCTTTATCATCACGGCGGCAATCAGCCCGTGTGCTCCGTGCCGTTGGCACAGAGAATGGTCGAGGGCGGCTGGCTCGTGAAGCGCGGGTTTTGTTATGAGGCACAGAGCAAGGCATGCACGCGGCAGAATGATGCTGGCCCGCGTAACCGGCGCGGCGATCGTTCCGAGCGGCGGGCAGAGCATTCGAATTCGCAATGCAACATGGTCCAACCCTCTTGCCGCACCAAAAATTGGCGAATAACGTCGGCTCCCTTTGTAAAGAGTTGGGTGGCTCGGATGAGGGATTTTCAAGCCAAGTTAGAGCGTTATGAGAGCCTTGCTGCTGAATGCGAATTGATTGCCAAGAGGGCAAATGAGAGCAATCGGGGTTTTTATTTGCGAGCGAGCGAGCACTATCGCCAATTGGCGGGTGAGGTCCGTGCTCTGATTGCGACGTTCGATCTCGCAGCCTAGGTGCCCGTCATTGCTACATGACCCTCTCCGTCGGCACCTCCGAGGCCGCGGTTCGAAAGGTGGTGGAGATCGCCGCCGGCATCGAGCCCGTGCAGGACGGCTGTATCTTCATCGAGCTGATCAACACGACCTTCATCAAGATGGGAAGATGGGCGGCACGGGCGAGGAGTTTCGCTCCGGCATCGCATTTGCGAAAGAGTGCTCGTGAGTTGGAGCTGCACGAGAGCGGGACGTTCACCCAGATGACCAAGGCTGGCTCCGGGCTCAGACCTGTTCGCCGCGTAGGGAAAGGCTAGGTCCGCTTAGCCGCAAGGAGGGGACGCCGACGAAACGCGCGAGCACGGCCGCAAAGGGCCCAGAAGCGGAAATCAAATGGGGGGCAATCCGGGGAGTCTGTCGGCCATCCTCCTAGAGGTGTTTAAGCGCGCTTCGCTCGCCAGCATTGAAGTGCCCGGGAAAGGGTCCATGCGGACTGGTTTCTCGCCGGCCATGCCCGGTCGGGCTCCGCTTAGAGAGACAAGATGCGCATTCTGCAGTCTACTGGCGTCTCGGCGGCGACCTACTGCAACGCTCACATCGGTTCCACGTAGCGGCTCCATGCCAGCGATACGGGATACTAGCCTGCATGGTGAAATCAGAATGATCCACCCGTCCTGAAGTCTCCGCCCCCAAAGGATCCTCCGGTCCCGAAACCATCCGGCGGCGGGATCGGCAGCCCTCCGCCAAAGCCCGAGTCCCATGGGCTGGGCCCATGGTGGAAGCCATCACGTAGAACCTGCCCCAGTATCGCACCTCCAACAGCGCCGGTCAAAATACCTCCAAGGACGTTTCCGAGTGATGCCTCGTTGCCGAAAGTGCCGTAAGGCGTGTCGTAGCCTTGATGCCGGAGTTGCGCCCATTCGTGTTCGACGGTCGCGCGGCGCTGAGCAAGCTCCTTGAGCCTCTTATGGGTCTCTACTGCCTGTCGTAGCGCCAGGTTCATTGCTGCGTCCGTAGACTGAATCCGCCTGACAATCTCCTCGTCCTTGGGCGTCGGCGTGCGAGTGGCCTCCTCGTAGAGTTCGTGCAGATCTTCGCGCTGGTCGGCGACTGCCAGCAGCTCGACCGCATCACGGTAGGGAGCGTCCCCCTCGAGGATCGATGCGTCATAGGTGCGGTCTTGAGCAGCCAGGGCCTCGCGCGCCTGTTCAAGCTGGCGCTCGCGGTGTGTTACCGCATCCCGCGCCTTGGCGACTTCAGCTTCAGCAGCCTCGGAGCCAGCGTCCACGAGCGCCTTGCGCTCCAAGGCCTTCAGGTTGGATCGTTCCTCTTGCAGCTTCTCGATAATCCTCCTGGAGTGGTCGCGTAGGCGCTCGGGGATTTCGTTAAGAAGAGAGTAGTTGACCCGCGCCTTGTCATACCGGACTACGCTGGCCACCAGGCGATCCATGTAGCGGGTGAACGGGTTTGCCCGGTAGGCGGCGGTTCCGAACTTCCGGCTCCACAGGTACATGAACAGCCGATCGGCTTCGTAAGGACGGCGCTTTTCCTCCCGGTCGGCTTCCGCCTGTATGGCCTTCTTCTCGGCTTGCTGGGCTTGTCCGGTGATCTCGTCAACTCGCGCCCGCACAGAAATCCATTCGGGGTTGAGGCTGATCTTGGCTTCGACGCTCTTACGAATCGTTTCCGCGTTGGCCAAGGCCCGCTGCAGATCATCCAAGGCAGCCTGCCGCTCGGCCTCCGCTTGCCGCACCCGTTGCTCGGCTTCGTGCCGTCGCTCGGTCAATCGCTGCAAGGCTTGCTGACGGCTCTCGAGCAGGCTGATGGCCTGACGCTCCGCTACATCCAGCTCGCCGACGACTTGGTTCTGCCTGATTGCGTCGAGCTTTAGACGTGCGAGTTCGCGGAACGCTTCCGTGAGCTGGAGGCGGAGGCGACCCACCTCCTCAGTCGCCCTCGCATAGGCCCGCTCGACTTGCGCCTCCTGCTGGCGAGCCTTCTGGATGAACTGTTCGATCTCGGCAAGCGCCTGCCTTCCGGATATCATGGCCTTACCATTGCGTGATTGCCCCGCCGAGAACCGGCAACTTGTATTCCACGTCTAGCTGGCCGCGCCGCTTCTCGCCGAGATTATTCTGCTGCACGATTCCGTCGTCGTTCTTGTCTCGCTGCACCTGCATGGCCGTTGCCTCGCTCACACGCACGCCCCACTTTGAGACCTCGACGGTGCGGCCGTCCTCTTCGCTCGTCACCGGTAGCTTTAGAACGCGCCCGTCAGGCGTGACCGGTTCAACGATCAAATAATAGTTGCGGCTGGCCGGATTGCGTTGCGGTACGCGCCAGACGCCCGTCGCATCGCCTGGTCGCGAGACGATACGCAGGACATATTCCCGGCGCAGCTCCGTGCGTAGTATGTCGAGATCGTTCACAGCCTTCCGTGCTCCGTCGGCATAGCCGCGGGCGATGGCGGCTTTTCCATCCGCAAGAAGCCCGTCGGCCCTCTCCCGCGCCGCTGCCACCTTCGCTTCCCGCAGCACATCCTCATGCTTCTGCTCCAGGGCGGCCGGGAGCCTCTCGACCAGATCGATCCTGGTACGCTCCGCCTCGGCCTGCTCCTGCGCTGCCCGTCGTTGTGCCGGCTCGACTACGCCGAAATGGTAGGCGCCCCAACCGACCGCCAGCAGCGCCACCAAAGACAGTATACGGCGCCCGATGCGACCACGATTGACCCAGGCGTGCGCGATCGTGCGGGCGAAGCTGGCAGGAGGCGGAGTGTAGACGAAGCGCTGTTCCTTGAGGGCCTGCACCCCCTCGACCAGGATCCGGTCAGGCACTTCGATGCCCTGCCCATGATAGATCTCGCGCAATCGCTTCATGAGATGGGCGTCCCGCTGCTCTTCGCCCAGCTCTCGACTGACGAGATTCTCCTGGTGGCGCAGCGTATCGACGACGTCCATCGCGAACATGACGTCATTGAGACTCGACGGAGCCTTCAAGGCCTCCTGCCCGATCGATGCAGCTTGATCAGCCATTGGCCGGCAATGCCTGTCCTTCCGCTACGAGACGTGCGATGCGGCGCTTGCCTTCTTCGACGGCGTCACGGATTTCGGCCGAGTTCCGTGTCGCAAGTTGTCGCATTTCTCCAATGATCTCCTGGGAGCGCTCCTGGAACGTGATCACGGAGTCTACGAGCTTCTTGACCGCATCGGCACGGATCGTCGGTCCGTAGCCTGCTCTCACGGCGGCTTCTCCGACCTGATCGCCAATTTCGGCGAGCACTTCGAGGCTGCGGGACACGCCCTCTTTCATTTCATTCAGGGTCTGTGTCGACTCATTGAGGCCGAACATGCCCGTGAAAGAGGCTTTCAGAGCCGTGAAGACGGAATCGTTGGTCGAGAAGAAGGTCACCGCTTGGGCGTAGACGCGCTCCTTGGCGTTGGTCATCTGCATGAGCCGCGCCATGACGACCTCAGACGTGTTGTAGCCAATCGTCAGGTTGTCCGAGAGGTCCTTGGCGATCTGGTAACGTTTCTCCTCGTCCTGGGTGCGCCGGAGTTGCTCGTCTCGGGCGAGCTCGAGCCGTGCACGTTCGGATACCTCCTGTCCTGTAAAGTTGGCCACTGCATCAGACGCCTTCTGCAACTGGGCCTGGGCGCCTTCCAGCCTTTGCTCGGCGATCCTGAGCACCTCAAGCGCCATGACCTCAGCGTGCTTGAGGGCGCCGCGGAAGTCGCGATAAGCGTCGAGGATGACCTGCTCACGCTGGATCTGGTCCTTCGTTGAGCGTGTGACGTCAAGATAAACCTGCCTGATCTCATCAAAGCGGTCGGCGACATCACCGCGAGACAGCTTCATCCAAACGTTGTTGATGCGCTCGAAAAGATCGATCTTCTGGTCTTCCAGCTGGTCGACCATTTTCTTGGTGTCGTCGCGAATGGAGTTGAAGGATTCGGTGATCTGACGGTAACGTTCGCCGATCTCCATCGCCTGAACTTGCTCGCGGACGACCTCGTTGAAGACGCTGGTCTGGCCGAGAGTGCGAGCGATGATGACGATTCGATCTTCATCGAGAGCGGTGATTTTCTCCAGCAACCCGGCAATTGGAGCCTCCATGGCCTGGGGCGGGGCAATACCGATTCCCTGCAAAGCTCGGGTCGCTCTGTCAAGATACTGCATGGGCGACGTTGCTACGACGTCAGACATTGGCGCCTCCCTTGGAGTTCTTTGATAGGTTCATGAACGCGCTCCAGGAATCGACGCTTACAGCATCGGGAAGCGCCTGCATGGAGAATTGCATCCCAATTGCGTACCGGTCGTCTTGGTTCCTATTGCCCGTCTGGAAGCTGTGGCGAGTTTGAGCCTCCCGCACTGGTTGATATACTTACCAAGCCTCTCCAAACCGTCCCCTTGGCTGCCAAGGACATAATGCCGGTCGCTCTACTCTCGGATATTCACGGTAACGACGTGGCTCTTCGCGCGGTGCTTGCCGATATAAGGAGGCACGGCGTCGATCATATTGTTTGCCTGGGCGACGTAGCCACGTTTGGACCATCCCCCCAAAGAGCTGTTGAGCTCCGCGTCGAGTCGAATTGCCTATGCATCATGGGCAATCATGACGCCCTCCTGTTGGAGCCCAAGCTAATGAGGGCATATACCCAAGCTGTGCCCGTCATCGATGCCATCAACTGGTGCAGGGAACAGCTGACGAGGGACAGTTTTGATTATTTCGCATCGTTCAAGCCCACTGCCGAGCTTCCGCTCGGTTTGGGTTCGATGCTGCTCTACCATGGCTCACCCCGCTCTAACGTTGAGGACATTCTTGCGACTACCCCTTCCGAGCAATTGGACACGCTTTTTGAAGAGCGACAGGCGCCAGTAATGGCTGGCGGCCACACCCATCTACAGATGCTGCGACAGCACCGAGGTAGCCTTGTACTGAACGTGGGCAGCGTTGGCATGCCCTTCAAGGAGTATGTTGCAGCGGCACGTCCAACTATCCTCGCTCATGCGGAATACGCAATTGTTGAGGAGGCGGGAGGTGTCGTCAGCGTCACGCTGTATCGCGTGCCGCTTGACAAGAAGGCGTTGCAAGACAGCTTGGCTCAGTCGCGCAGATAAGTCCTTGGCTCATTTCGGCAGCCCGGGGCAATGTGCCAGCACGCCAGTTGATGGTCCTGCATGGTTGGAAGCTCCCACTGATTTCTAAAAGTGGATTAGGCTTTTTCGGACTTGTTCTGTTCTCATGGGACCAAATACCTTGACCTGCCGCGCGGGGGTCACGGTGTTAGGAGAACGAATGACGGCCAGTTCCCGCTAAGCTCCGGTTCCATGGTATTGCGCGACCTCATAGGCGTGCTGGACGGCGAGACATGACCATCTGCTTGCATTTGCAAACCGACAGTATGGCGCCAAGCAGATTGCCTGTATTACAAAGATACAAGTAAACGTCGCGCACCCTTTGTGTGAAGGATCGCGACGATCCGCTCACGGAATTGGTGGCGAAGACAATCATCAAAATCGCTCAAAAGCGGGATCAAAGACCCTGCAAAGATATCAGCGCAGGCAATAATGAGCTGGGAAAGGCCGGAGGTGGCCGGCGTCTTGACTGTGACGGGACTGCGCAAGCCGGCGTCGAATGAGGACGCGACGGCCAAGGAGCGGACGCACTGTATGCACGTTCGCTGGCTCAGCTAAGGCTGCGCCCTTCTCTCCGATCCGCAAGCTAACGCCAGAACAGCGCAAGCAGCAGGATGACAGGGAGGGGAATACCGAACAGCCACAATAGGGCACCTCTACCAAGTGTCATGGTATCCGGCCTTCTTCTACCTTGTGCGAACCAAAACGCGAATGCCTCCGGAGTTCCTGTCCCAGGAACGGAAAATCCGAGGGAGCGTTGGAACACGAAACAAAGTTCGTGGAGGAACTCGCTATGGCCGCACGTACAATAGCCAACCCCTTTTTTGGTTGGACCTGGTCGGCCGTACTGGCCGGAGTATTTACGTCATTGGTCGTCCAGATCTTGCTGACGATGCTCGGTCTGGGCGTCGGTCTGCTCGCCATCGACATTCCCACGGCCTCGTCGGCGCCTGCTGGCGCCAGCTGGGCCGCTTTCGTGTGGTGGGCAGTGTCGGGAATCATCGCCGCGTTTCTTGGCGGTGCGGTTGCCGCAGCCAATTCGCCGGACCAGACCGGGCTCGGCCGCGTCGGCCACGCACTTGCCGCTTGGGCGGTCGCGACCGTCGTCGTGGTTGGTGCGGCAGCGATGATGCCGGCGTCCGCGACCAGCATCGCTAGCAACCTGGTCGGTCCGTCATATACAGCCAGCGCGCGCGTCGCCTATTGGTCCAACAACACGGGACGGGACACTGTCGGTGCAACGGGCCGACCTGCGACGGCGGCCCAGATCGATGCAGCTCGCAAACACTTCGCGTATGTGATGTTTGCAAGTTTCTGTTCGCTTCTCCTCGGCGCAGGAGCCGCCTATGCCGCCGGCATGGCGACAACAGCCCAGGCGGTGAAGGAAACAGCACGACCGGTGACGTGACCACAAGTCTATCCGAAAGGCGGGGGCGTGAAGATTGCTCACCTTGGTCGCGGCGAAAGCCTGCCCTCCGCGCGTCGGGCTCTAGGGTGACGGCCTGCCTCGCTTCGCGACATCGGTGTTGGAGCCAGCCGTAGCTCGCGCGCAAGGGCTGTTGGGCGCTCACGGATTCGGACGACGCAGGCGAACTGCTAGGGACTGTCCTTGATTGAATCAAAGGGGTGCTCAGTCGGACCATTGTCGAGGCCGTGAAGCAGAGCGAGGTAAGAGAGCCAAGACCGTCCCGGCTCGAAGAGGCGCGGCGGCTCATGGAGGATTTCGCCGCCGATCTTCCAGGCGCCGCTCGCGAGCAACTATCAACGATCGGCTGGGTTACAGCACCAAACAACCCCCTGAGGTCGCCATGAACAAAGATCCCCCACTGACACCGGACGATTTCCCAATCGAAGTGCACAGGGAAAAGCTCAAGAACCAAAAAGGCGAGCCGGTCGCCTCTGCCGAGACGGAACAGCTTGCGGGGGAGATCGCTGAGCGGCTCAACGAGCAAGCCTATCAGGAAGAGCAAGATCGTTGGTCGGCTTAGAAAGCTCGTGTGGCCGAGCCTTTGACTACGACAAGTGATGCAGACCGTGCAGAAGTACATCAACATCGCCGCTATAATCGCGCTCGCTGGTTGGTGTGGCCTCTGTTTCAAGATGGGCTGGTATTGATGGAACGGCTTTCGCCGCTGTAGACCACATCGGTCCCAGCCTGGAGGTTTTTCAGGATCGAAAAACGAGCTGGGACCGAGGCTCTGCTGCTGTCGATCGGCAAACGCTTGGTTCATCCAAGAAATTCTTCCGAATCGGGGAGTTCGCTGGTGGGCTTCGGGGCTTTCGCTACGTGCGAGGCGCGCCGTGACCCCTTTCCCGGTCTGCGGCGTCGAACTTGCGGACCGCATTTCTCGATGCGCGTTCACTCGTCCGGAAGCGAGAAATGCGGGAACATTTCGAGCCGTCGAATCGGCTTATGGCGGTGCAGACGTGCTGCCATTGCTCGTCGGACGCCCTTAAGCAACCGGCCGTGAGCTCAGACGCTATTGCTCGCGGGCGTATCGCCGTTTCCGGTCACACCCGATAAGCAAACTATTTGGCTGCCCGCTTAGACTTCGCATTCGGGCCAACAGCAGTCACCGTCAGCATTTTGGTTAATCGTCCCTGAAGGCCATCCGAGCATTGGATCGTGAAGTCGTGAACCGCTGAAAGGCCCGTGGTAAGTTGAAGTTATGCTCAGCCCTGAACCACCGGTGCGAGACGTACCGAAGTCGCTCACCGACGATCAAATTGCTTCAGCACCGCTCATCGTCAATGGCCTGACGGTCCGACCGCGCAAGCAAGTGAACCCGTGGCTCTGCGCACTTTGTCTGCTGCCGGAGTTCGTGGCGCTCCCCGTTCTTGCCGGTCTCGGCATGCAGCAGCTGCCGCGATACCTGGTCACCCAGCGGAAGAAGGCTATCTAGGCGTGACTTCCGCAACGGGTCAAAAGCGCCGGTTTGAACGGCGCCGTGTCAGTTCCGGTGTGCCCCGATCAAAAGACCATATCTGAGCCAAACCGAACTTCGCCATCGGGCCCATGAGCGGACGGCCGCTACCCTGATCGCTGCGCGAGCGAATGCCCGAGGAAAAAACGCATCATTTCCCTCGTTGCGTCCGGTCCTTTCGGATCAGTGTAGGAGCCAGCAGGGCTGCCTCCGGACCATGAGTGTCCTGCGCCGTGGATATTCCAGTGCTCCAATATTCCGCGCCCGCTCGCGTCGCTGAGGATTGTGCAGGTGTAGGCATGGCCTCCAGGTACCTGGCCGCGGTCAATTTTCTTTTGCAGCCGCATGGCTCGTACAGACTGCTCAAGAATTTGATCACCGTTGTTGGGATGAACGATTGTGTCGTGATCGCCGTGAAAAACAATGGTTGGGACAGGCGGCCCGTCACCAACAACAGCCCAGCGATTGGATCCCCCGCCTTGTCGCATGGCGACCAACGCAGAAGGAAGGTCAGTGGCGGCGCCGCAAGCAAGTCCAGAATGTACGCCAATCGCTGCGTACAGATCTTTATAGGTGTTACCCATGACAGCAGCAGCGGCAGCTCCAGCCGATAGTCCACTGACATAGACACGATCCTTATCAACCGGAAAATCGCGCATGACCTGACGAGTGATCCCCGCAATGATCGAGGGTTCACCCCTGCCCCGCTGCTGGTCGGCTGCGCGAAACCAATTCCAGCATTTCGCGCGGTTTGCCTCGCTGCGCTGCGCCGGATAGACCACAAAGCAGGATTTTTGCTCAGCGATGAAGTTCATCCTCGTACCAGCGGCGAAATCGTCCGGGGATTGGGTGCAGCCGTGCAGCATCACGATCAAGGGAAGGGGTTGGTCCTTATGGCGGCTCGGGATGAAGAGCTTGTAGGCACGACTTCCCGCTGGATTGCTGTAGCTACCTTCGATGAATCGTGTGCCGTCAGGCACGACATCTGCCGGCGAGGGCGGCTTGCGCGCAGTTACACCCCGCAATGCAAACCCACCGCGCTGCGTTGCGCGGTCAAGCAACTCGCCGAGCATGTGGGCTTGCGCCGGCGTCACGTCCGGCCCGTTGTTCTCCTCGATAACATTGGCCTGCCCGTCGATGATTGTCGGCTCTTCAAGGGTGGGCTGGGCATTGCGCGAATTCGGGCCTGGCGCACCTCCGCCGCGCAGCATGCGTTGCAGCAGTGCGGTAGCCTCGACGAGCCGACCAGCGCGCGTCAGGCGCGTGGCTTCTCCAATCATGTCCTGTCTCAGCATCGTGTTCACCGCGTTCTATCGGCGAGGGCGGCCTTGACCGCCGGACTGGCCTGCAAAGCGCCCAGGACGTAGACCGACGCAATCGCGGCGCGAGCAAGCTCGGGCGTGACATCTTGAGCGATGCTAGCAAGGCCCAAGACGTTGATGTGGAGCATTTCGCGGGCTTGCCGCGCCGCTTCGAGATCTTCGCTGCGGATTCCGACGAAGTCGCCCAGGCGTACCGATATGAAGTCGCCCGTGGATTCCGAGACGATGTCGCCCACCTTTCCGCTTTGATCTCGCCCAGCGGCGAGGCGTTCTGGCCGGCTGGTTCTCTGGCATCGGTCAAGCCGCGCGGTCAATCTGGAATCGCGACTTCAACCTTTTTTCTTCTGCGGTTGCTGTGGGCATGTGGGCAACGCGATTGCGTTGTCCAAGCGCAGCGGCATGTCCACAGCGCTCAGGTCTTTCGGGCGGATTGCCGGGTTCGGCGCAGGCTCTCACCGGTGAGGTCGAGCCGATGGGCATTGTGGACGAGGCGATCGAGCACGGCGTCGGCATAGGTGGGATCTCCAATGAGCAGATGCCACTGGTCCACGGGGAGCTGGCTGGTGACGATGGTGGAGCGATGACCGTAGCGATCTTCGAGGATTTCCAGGAGGTCGTGACGGGCGCCGGCATCGAGCGGCTCGAGCCCCCAATCATCGAGGATCAGCAGATCGACACGGCCAAGGCTGCGCAACAGGCGTGGGTGACGACCGTCGCCGCGGGCGAGCGCCAGATCGTCGAACAGGCGCGGGACGCGCTGATAGAGCACGGAGCGATTGTCGCGACAGGCCTTGTGGCCGAGCGCCGAGGCGAGCCAACTCTTGCCGACGCCTGCCGGGCCGCAGATCAGGAGATTGACGTGGTCGTCGATCCAACGGCCCTCGACAAGCTTGGCGAACAGCGGGCGGTCGAGACCGCGCGGGGTGCGATAGTCGATGTCCTCGACGCATGCCTGCTGGCGCAGCTTGGCGTAGCGCAGGCGAGTGGCGAGCCGTTTGTCGTGCCGCAGCGAGGCTTCACGTTCGAGCAGCAGAGCAAGCCATTCGGCGTGACTGAGGCTGCCAGCCTCACCGGCGGCTTCAATGTCGGCGAAGGCCTTGGCCATGCCGTGGAGGCCGAGGGCGTTGAGGCGGTCGAGGGTCGGATGGGTGAGCAAGGGACGGTCTCCTAATTGTAGTAGCGCGGTCCGCGGATGTTGGCATGCAGGATCGGCGCATCGTCCGCGGAGCGCTGGTGAGCGGGACGCCGATCGAGATTGTTGGCGAGGATCGACTTGACCGAGCCATAGGTGCGCGCGCCGATGTCGATCGCCCGCGCAGCCGCCGCGTCCAGCCGTTCGCGCCCATAGGAGGCGGCGAGCCTGAGGATGCCGAGGCAGGCGCGGAAGCCTTGTTCGGGGTGCGAGCGCTCGTCGAGAATGAGGTCGCACAATGCGCTGGTTGCCGGCCCGATCGCGGCGGCGTCCTGACGGATACGCCCGATAGTCCAGCCGGCGTAGCGCCGATGGCTGGAGGCCATGTGCTCCGGCACGGTGGTGTGCTTGTGATTGCCACTCATGCGCTGATGCGCGGCAATCCGCTCGCCCTTGTGGAAGATCTCGACGGTGCGGGCGGTGAACCGCACCTCGACCTCGGCACGCGCGAAGCGATGCGGAACGCTGTAATAATGCTTCTCCACCTCGACGTGGTAGTCGAGGCTGACGCGGCGGATCCGCCACTCGGCGAGCACGTAGGGGCTCGCCGGCAACGGCTTGAGCGCCGGCCGGTCGATCTCCTCGAGCAGCCGGCGGCGCGTCACGCCGAGCCGCCGGATCGGCCGCTCCTCGTTGAGCCTGGTGAGCAACTCGCCGATCGCTGCGTTGACCTCGGCGAGGCTGTAGAAGACGCGGTGGCGCAGGCGGCCGAGCAGCCAGCGCTCGATGATGAGGACGGCCTGCTCGACCTTGGCCTTGTCGCGCGGCTTGCGAGGTCGCGCCGGCAAGACGGCCGTGCCGTAATGCGCGGCCATCTCCGCATAGGTGCGATTGATCTGCGGGTCGTAGAGGCTCGCCTTGATGACTGCGACTTTGGTGTTGTCAGGCACCAAGAGCGCCGGGACGCCGCCGATCGCCGCGAAGGCGCCAACATGGGCGCTGATCCAGTCGGCGAGCCCCTGCGTCCACGTCGCCTGCGCGTAGGTGAAGCTTGAGGCGCCGAGCACGGCGACGAAGATCTGCGCCGTCCTCCGCTCGCCGGTGAGGCGGTCGACCACCACCGGCACGCCGTCGCCCGCGTAGTCGACGAACAGCTTGTCGCCGGCCGCGTGCGCCTGGCGCATCGTCACCGACAGGCGTCCCTCCCAGGCGCGGTAAAGCTCGCAGAAGCGCGAGTACCGGTATCCGCCGGGCTCGGCGCCGATGTACTCCTCCCACAGGATCGACAGCGTCACATGCTTGCGCTTGAGCTCGCGGTGCACCGCCGCCCAGTCGGGCTCGGCGATGCGGCGATGACCCTGCCGGTTACCGTTGCCGGTCTTGGCGAACAGGCGGGCCTCCAGGGCCGCGTCCGTGAGTTCGTCGGGCAACGGCCAGCTCAGGCCTGCGGCCTCGAATCGCCGGATGGTCAGCCGCACTGTCGAGGGCGCCGCGCCCATCCGCCGAGCAATCTCGCGGCTCGGCAGCCCAGCCGCCTTCATCCTGATCACATCGCGCACACGGCGCATCGCAAGCCTCTCCGTCGGCATCCAGGGTCCCCCTTCGCAAAACCGAAAGGTTGACCCTATGGGAGCCAGAAGAGGTCTCGTCACCCGGGCGACATCATCCCGGAATGGTGGGCGACATCATCTCGGAACGGGTGGGCGACTTCAAATCGGAATGGTGGGCGAGATCATCTCGGAATCCTGGGCGACATCGATCGGAATCCGCACTTCGCGGCTGAAGTGCCTCAAACCCAGATCCAAACTTTTTCGGGTGGCGGACTTCTTCAGGATGTCGGCATGCCGCTCCAACTGGTTGCGGATTGCCGTGCGGATGAAATCGGTGCGGTTCGAATAGAAACCCTCCTGCACCATCAGGTCGACCTGACCAAGATCGACATAGCCAAGATTGATGGTGATTTTTTCGCTGTCCGAAGGCTTCGGCCGGAGTTCGCGAACGTTGTCTGTCATGGGCAACTCCATCCAACCACCATCCGTATAGATGGTTTATGGATGGAGAGAACATTTGTCAAGTCATGGGGTCCGTTTGCCGCCTTCACATGCATCTGAAGCGCGCGTGCAGGCAGCTACCACGATGGCGAACAGATCGTGCTGCGAGGAGGCAGGCATCACCGTCACATTGCCAAAACCGCTGACCTTCAGGGGCGAAGGCCGCCGGCTCCCATGTGCGCCGCGCGGCCCGAAGGGAACGCGCCCTCCCGTTTTCCGGAGAATGGAACGCCATGGAGGTGGCCAATCACCGTCCTGCGGTCGGGCCGGGTTTGCTCGAACAGCCGTTTCTGGGCATGGGCAGCAACGAGGCAGCGACCGTGACGAGCAGAGCATGATTGCCGGCGCGCTGGTAGGGTCTCTTTGCGTCCAGGCGCCGCAAGCCAAGCGACGGCTGCCGGCGGCACAAGGACCTTCTCGTTGGCCCCCAAGTCAGGGCGCGGCGACCACCTCCGTCCCCGGTGCAGTGTTGCGGGCAATGGGTGCCATCACGCCATCCGGTTTAGTCGGCCGGATCTTTGACCAGAAACCTCCGCCTCGCGTTGACGCGACGCGCCGCTAATCCAACGCTTCCACCATCGGAAGGTAAGTACCTCGCAACGCGTCGCCCGTCACCAAGGTCGTTCCCGACGCTACTTACGCCGCCTGTTCGTGCGCGACGTAATCCATCGTGACCTTCGCCACATTGGCGTCGATCCAGGCGGCCATACGCTCCTCCTCGTTCAAGGAGGCCTCGAGCGGAGCGCGGGCGGAGTCCATGCCGGCCGCCGGGCAAAGGGTCAGCAGCGACTTGTAGGCGGCGATCTCGAAATGCTCGAAAGCGTTGTTGGCGAAGGTATTCTTCAGGATCTCATCACCTGCCATCGAATGAGCCATCGCCATGGTGTTCGCCGCGAGCGACTGCGCCGTATCCTTGAGGGTGGAGGTGCTCTCACCGCATGCTTCCAGACATTGCTCCAGCCTCTTCAACTGCTCGTTTGTCTCTTGAAGGTGGGCGGCGACCTTTTGCTTCACCTCCGGGTACTCGTCCAGGCGCTCGGATTGCCGTTCCATCAGTTCGCGCGCCTGGATCTCCATCGCGTGCGCGTTCCTCAAGCCGACCACGAATATGTCGCGAGCCGTTTGTCATCTGTTCCTCCGCTGGTTGCTGAAGGCAAGAACATCGGGTGCGGAGCTACGTTCCTAAACGCGCGCGGCTGCGGCGACTGTATGCACCCTCGGCATCCATACCGCGACAGGAACAAACGGCGCGTTCGACGTGGTTCCGGGCCACATCGCTATTCATCAAGCATGAGGCCGTCCATGTACCACCACGTCAAGAAGCTGAAATTCACCGTCCGCGTCGATGAGCCGGACCCCCGCTTCCGCAACATGCTTCCCGAACAGTTCGGCGGCGCCAATGGCGAACTCGCTGCCGCGATGGAGTATTCCATTGAGCGCCTCAACTGCGAGGATCCGGACCGCAAAGACCTTCTCCTAATGGACATTGGCACGTAAGAACTCAGCCCCACTGGAAGTGGTGGGCCGCATGCACCTCAAGCCATCGAAGTTCGACCGGCAGGCCGCAGAAGCCGACCCGCCGATCGCGATCGGGGGGTGAACCTCTTCAATTCGCATCAGCATCAGTCTAATCATATGAATTGAGATGCTCGGACCTGATGTATTTTCACCTGAAGAGCTGTGGTTGCTTGGAGAGATTTACTCTCGCTTCCAAGTCGAACGCGCACCCATCGGAATCGGCGGTAGGTAGCTCTCAACCTGCTGCATCTCAACTTGCGAGTCGAGCGTGACCCCCTCAACCTGGAGCTCGGTGCGGCCGCCAGTTTGTTTTGCTAACTTTTACATTGCGCAGTATGCATCAACGACGCGCGCTGCTGTCGACTAACCTAGGGCTCGGACTCAATTGATCCAATAGGCAACGATGGCGGCGAGATGGACGGCAGCCAAGAAGTTCGTGGCTAG